>NZ_JAKSYG010000179.1 GCF_022829725.1 Methylobacterium sp. E-005
ACCACAGGATCAGCGAGACCGCGCCGGTCGCCGCCGCCGGCACCGAGGCGCCGCCGCTGGTGGCGGCCTTCACGGCCTCCTTGAACGCGTAGAGCGGGCTGGTGCCGATGTCGCCGTACACCACCCCCAGGGCGCCGAGCACCAGCGCCGGGCGAAGGCGATTGTGGGCGGATGCATCACCTGCTGCCTTGGTCTCGGCACCTGTCTGCGCAGTCGGGGCGAGGGACTGACTCAACGCATCGGCTCCCACACGAACCTGCCCGGATCTGGGCGAGTCGACCTTGCTTGACAGTTAGCAGCCCGAACTCGACCGTCCAGCGACGCCGCCGCTGAACGCCCCCGCGATGTCGGCTCCACACGCGGACTTGAGGGTATAAGTCGTGGAATGCCGGGCGGTGTCCGCTGGCTCGGCACTGACCTTGTCCCGGGCGCATGCAGCGACGGCGGAATGCGACCCGCGACCCAGCACCGGAAACCGCGCCGCGTCCGCATGCGGTGCCGCGGGCGCGGCGCTGCGCGTGCTGGATCCCGGATCGAATTCCGCTGTCGCTCCACCTGTCCGGGAAAGGATTAGTCGGCTCAGATCAGGTCGGCCAAGGCCTCGGGACAACCCGCGCCGCGCCTCAGGCAGAACACCGCCGCGCCGGCATGGCGGGCGATCGACGCGGCCACGGTGCCGGCGGGGGCCGGTGCGCCCGCGCTTTCGCTGACCGCAATGGCCCGCAGGGGTACATCGTACCGGCGGAGAGTCTCGCAGGCCGTCAGTGCGTGGCTGATCGCCCCCAGGTAGCTGCCGGACACCAGCAAAGCCGGAACACCCAGCGCCCGGAGCCAGTCGAGGCCCGTCGCATGCTCGGTCACCGGGCTCATCAGACCACCGACACCCTCGATCAGCAGCGTTCCTGGGGTGCAGGCGATCTGCGCGCGGCACCAGCCGACGAGTTCGGCGAGTTCCACCGATCGTCCCTCCAGCACGGCCGCCTGATCGGGCGAGAGTGGTGCCGAGAACCGCCAGGGCGAACAGGCCTCCACGGCCTCGGCGTCGAGGGCAAGGCCCTGCGCGTCGAGGAGGCGGGCCGTGTCGCTCTCGGCAAATCCGGGGTCGCCGATGGACGGAACGCCGCTCGCCAGGGGCTTCACGGTCCGAACCAGCCGCCCCTGCGCCCGCAGGCGCCGGGTCAGCGCCGCGGTGACGTAGGTCTTGCCGATCTCGGTGCCGGCCCCCGCAATGAAGACCGCCTGGGCGGGCATGCCGGCGTCAGGCCTGCAGGCTGCCGTGGCAATGCTTGTACTTCTTGCCCGAGCCGCAGGGGCAGGGTTCGTTGCGGCCGACCCGACCCCAGGTTCCGGCATCCTGCGGGTCGCGCTCCAGCACCGCGCCGTCTGCCGACAGACCCTGGGCGGCGAAACCGTAGGCGGGGCCGCCACCGCCGTCGCTGCCGGAGCCCTGCCCGGCATAGTCCATCTCGTTCTCGCCGGTGACGGGGTCGAGGTGCTGGGCGAACATCGGCGGTAAGGCGGGTCCACCGGCCGGGAACTGCTCCTGCGGCTCCTGGAACATGATCTCGACCCGCGAGAGCTGCGCAGTCACCTGCTCGCGCAGGGCCGTGACGAGGCTGTTGAACAGGTCGAAGGCCTCGGACTTGTACTCGTTCAGCGGGTCGCGCTGGGCGAAGCCGCGCCAGCCGATCACCTGCCGCAGGTGGTCCAGCGTCACGAGGTGCTCGCGCCACAGGTGATCCAGGGTCTGGAGCAGCACCTGTTTCTCGATATAGGCGGTGACCTCGGCGCCGTTCTTCTCGGTCCGCTCGGCATAGGCCGTCTCAGCCGCCTTCAGCAGCCGCTCGCGCATCTCCTCGTCGGCGATGCCCTCCTCCTTGGCCCACTCCTCCACCGGCACGTCGAGGTTGAGGATCTCCTTCACCTGCTCGTTGAGGCCGGCGACGTCCCATTGCTCGGCGTAGGCGTTCTCGGGGATGTGGCGGGCGACCAGATCGTCGATCACGCCCTCGCGCATCTCGTCCACGGTCTCGCGGACGCTCTCCTGGGCCATGAAGTCCCGGCGCTGCTCGAACACGACCTTGCGCTGGTCGTTCATGACGTTGTCGTACTTGAGCACGTTCTTGCGCATGTCGAAGTTGCGCGCCTCGACCTTCTGCTGCGCCTTCTCGATCGCCTTGTTGATCCAGGGGTGGATGATCGCCTCGCCCTGCTCCAGGCCGAGCTTCTGCAGCATCCCGTCCATGCGGTCGGAGCCGAAGATCCGCATCAGGTCGTCCTGAAGCGACAGGTAGAATTTCGAACGGCCGGGATCGCCCTGCCGGCCGGAACGGCCGCGGAGCTGGTTATCGATGCGCCGGCTCTCGTGGCGCTCGGTGCCGATGATGTAGAGGCCGCCGGGCAGATCCTTCTTGCGGCCCGCCTCCGGATCGGCCTTCTCGCCCGAGGCCAGCACCTTGGCGCGGTTCTCGGCGATCTCGGCCTTGATCGCCCCGATCCGGGCGTCGCGCTCGGCCCCCTCCGGCATCCCGGCGAGCTCCTTCTCGACCCGCATCTCGACATTGCCGCCGAGTTTTATGTCGGTGCCGCGGCCGGCCATGTTGGTCGCGATGGTGATCGCGCCGGGCACGCCGGCCTCCGCCACGATATAGGCCTCCTGCTCGTGGAAGCGGGCATTGAGCACGGCGAAGCGCTTGGTCACCCGGCCCTCGCGGGCGGCGGCGTAGACGTCGGTCAGCGCGTTCGGGTCGGAATAGTCGAGCAGGGTGTAGCCGGCCTTCTTGAGCATCTCGGCGAGGTGCTCCGACTTCTCGATCGAGCCGGTGCCGACCAGGATCGGCTGGTGGCGGCTATGCGCCTTGTCGATCTCGGCGATGATGCCCTCGTATTTCTCGCCGACCGTGCGGTAGACCTCGTCGTCCTCGTCGACGCGCTCGACCTCCTTGTTGGTCGGGATGTCGACCACGTCGAGCTTGTAGATCTCGGCGAACTCGTCGGCCTCGGTCGAGGCCGTGCCGGTCATGCCGGCGAGCTTCTTGTAGAGCCGGAAATAGTTCTGGAAGGTGATCGAGGCCAGCGTCTGGTTCTCGGGCTGGATCGTGACCCGCTCCTTGGCCTCGAGCGCCTGATGGAGTCCCTCCGAGTAGCGCCGGCCTTGCATCATGCGGCCGGTGAACTCGTCGATGATCACCACCTCGTCGTTCTTGACGATGTAGTCCTTGTCCCGGGTGAACAGCGTGTGGGCGCGCAAGGCCTGGTTCACGTGGTGGACGAGGCTGACATTGTGCGCGTCGTAGAGGTCCCCCTCCTTGAGCAGGCCGACCTCGCGCAGGGTCTCCTCGACGAACTCGTTGCCGGCTTCCGTGAGCGAGACCGTGCGCTGCTTCTCGTCGAGGTCGTAATGTTCGCGCACCAGCCGGGGCATGATCGCGTCGACCGACACGTAGAGCTCCGAGCGGTCGTCCACCGGGCCCGAGATGATCAGCGGCGTGCGCGCCTCGTCGATCAGGATCGAATCGACCTCGTCCACGATGGCGAAGTTGTGCCCCCGCTGCGCCAGCTGGGACAGCTCGTACTTCATGTTGTCGCGCAGGTAGTCGAACCCGTACTCGTTGTTGGTGCCGTAGGTGATGTCGCAGGCATAGGCGTCCTTGCGCTGCGCGTCGTCGAGCCCGTGGACGATGGTGCCGACGGAGAGCCCGAGGAAGCGGTAGAGCTGGCCCATCCACTCGGCGTCGCGGGCGGCGAGGTAATCGTTCACCGTGACGACGTGGACACCCTTGCCCTCGAGCGCATTGAGGTAGACCGGCAGGGTCGCCACCAGGGTCTTGCCCTCGCCGGTCTTCATCTCGGCGATGCCACCCTCGTGCAGCACCATGCCGCCGATCAGCTGGACGTCGAAGTGGCGCTGGCCGAAGACGCGCTTGGCCGCCTCGCGCACCGTGGCGAAGGCCGGCACGAGGATGTCGTCGAGGCTCTTGCCGGCGGCGAGTTCCGCCTTCAGCATGTCGGTGCGGGCACGCAGGGCCTCGTCCGACAGGGCCTGGATCTCCGGTTCCAGCGCGTTGATCTGCGCCACGCGGGGGCGGTAGCCCTTGACGCGCCGGTCGTTGGAGGAGCCGAAAATCTTCTTGGCGATCGAGCCGAGCATCGTGGACCTGCGGACGCGCGAGCCCGCCCACGCTTGACGCGTGGCGGGCCGGCCTGGGCGGAGTTGGCCGGGCTTATAGAGGTAAACATCGCCCGGTGCACCTGAAAGGGGCAGCCCTCAACGCCTTCCCATGCGGTCACGGTTCCGCCAGCGACGGAACCGTCGCGCTTGCCTTCTCGTGCGACGCGGGCCACCTGTGCCGCGGCCCGCCGCCCGGCCCGAACCGAAGCGGCCACGAGACGTCAGCCGAGGACCCCGCTCGCATGCCCCATACCGCCCTGCTCCGGCGCGTCAGCGCGCTCGCAATCCTGATCGCGCTGCCGGGTCTCGCGCTGGCCCAGGCGCCCCAGAAGGCTCAGACGGCGACACCCGCCGCGAACACGCCGGCCGCGACCCCGGCCGCCCCAGCGGGGCCGGATTCGACGGTGGCGAGCGTCAACGGCAAGCCGATCACGCAGGGCGACCTCGCCATCGCGGCCGACGACCCGGCCCTGTCGCTTCCGGGCGTCGACGAGGCGCAGAAGAAGAATCTGCTGGTCGACTACATGGTCGATCTGCGGGTCGGTGCGCAGGCCGCGGAAGCCGCCAAGATCGGCGACACGCCCGAGTTCAAGCGCAAGCTTGCCTATTTCCGCGACAAGCTCCTGCTCGACGACTACCTGGAGCAGGAGGCCAAGCGCGCCGTCACGCCCGAGGCCGAGCACGCGATCTACGATCAGACCGTCAAGCTGATGAAGCCCGAGGAGGAGGTGCATGCCCGCCACATCCTCGTGGACAACGAGGCCGAAGCGAAGAAGATCGCGGCGCGGATCAAGGGGGGCGAGGATTTCGCCAAGGTCGCGGCCGAGACCTCCAAGGACCCGGGCTCCAAGGCCGAGGGCGGCGATCTCGGCTGGTTCACCAAGGAGCGGATGGTCCCTGACTTCGCCAACGCCGCCTTCGCGATGAAGCCCGGTCAGGTCTCCGACCCGATCAAGACGCAGTTCGGCTGGCACGTCATCAAGGTCGAGGAGATGCGGACCAAGCCGCAGCCGACCTTCGACGAGCTGAAGGAGCAGATCGACCAGCACCTGATCCGCAAGGCCCAGCAGGACCTGATCCTGAAGCTGCGCGCGGAGGCGAAGATCGTGCGGCCCGATGCGCCCGCCGAGGCGGCTCAGCCGGCGCCGGAGACGAAGAAGCCCTGACCGGGACCGGTGCGTCGGGCGATCGACGCGCCGCTCCGATTTGAATGACACGCGCCCCTTTCCGGGACGCCTGAAACGCAAGGGGAAGGTGATCCGGGGCCCAGCACGCGAAGCGCCGCGCAAGCGGCTCCGGTGGTTTTCAGAAGGACGCTTCGCGACCTCTAGCGCCGGATCCCGGGTCGCATTCCGCTGACGCTACATGCGCCCGGGAAAGGGGCGCTTCGTCGGTGAAACCGGTCATCATCAGAGCACGGTGCTCCGCGTCCGATACTTGCGCTCCAGCCGGTCAAAACTCTCTTCGGCCGGCTTGGTCTGGCCGCCCTGAGCCTGAGCGAGGGCGGTCGTGATCGATGGATCCAACGTGGCGAGGTCCGCCGCCCGGTCGCGGATCAGGCGGACCCCTTCCCGAAGCACCTCGTTCTCCGGGGTGTACCAGTCGGTTGCCACCAGCCGCGGTACGAAGGCCTCAAGCTGGTCCCCGAGATCGGCAGGGATCATCGCGTTCTCCTGATGGAGCGGATCGCGACCGGGTCATCAATGCCCGTCGAGACCGGCCACCGGAAAGCGCGGCCGCGTGCAACGCTCATAGAAGCGCGCCCGTCAGTAAGGCCGATCCGGCACAAGGTAGCTCGACTGCGCCGGCGCGGATTGCGGCGTCACGCCGAGCGCGGCCAGCTCGTCGTTGCGGCGGCCTTCGGCGATCCGATCGAGCACCGCGATCAGCAGCCAGGGACACGCGATGCCGATGAAGAACGCCATGGGATCCTCCAGCGCCGAGTCGGTGAGATGCCCGGCTTAAGAAAAGAATAGGCGGTCCGGGCCGCGCAGCAAGCGCCCGGACGTGATTCTCAGATCCAGCCCTGGAGCTCCCGCCGCACCACGTGCTCGATGACCTTCATGCCGAGGTCGCTGTCGTTGAGGCACGGGATGTAGGCGAATCGCTCGCCGCCATTCTCCTCGAAATAATGGCGGTTCTCGCCGTCGAGCTCTTCCAGGGTCTCCAGGCAGTCGGCCGTGAAGCCCGGGGCCACGATCGCCATGCGCTTCACGCCGGATTTGGCGAGCGCCATCACGGTCTCGTCCGTGTAGGGCTTAAGCCATTCCTCGTTGCCGAATCGCGACTGGAAGGTCACCCGCATCTTCTCCGGCGACATCCCCAGCGCCTCGCGGATCAGCCGGCCGGTCTTGTGGCACTGGCAATGGTAGGGATCGCCCTTGAGCAGGTAGCTGCGCGGCACCCCGTGGAACGAGGTGAGGATCACCTCCGGCTCAAAATCGAGCTTGGCCAGCCCCTCCCGGATCGAATCTGCCATGGCGGTGATGTAGACCGGGTCATCATGATAGGGCGGCGAGACGCGGACCGTCGGCTGCCAGCGCATGTCCATCAGGGCGCGGAACGCCTGATCGCAGGCGGTGGCCGAGGTGGCGGCGGCGTATTGCGGATAGAGCGGCACCAGCAGGATCCGGTCGCAGCCCTGGTCGAGCAGCGCCTGGATCCGCCCGGCGACCTCCGGCTTGCCGTACCGCATCGCCCAGTCGACCACGACCGAATCGCCCATCGCAGCCTGGAGGCGCTCGCTCTGGCCCCGGGTGGTGGTCTTGAGCGGCCCCTCGTTCAGCGCGTTGTTCCACACGCTGGCGTAATCGCGACCCTTCGGCCCCGGGCGCTTGGTCAGGATGATCAGGTTGAGGAGCGGCCACCAGATTAGCCGCGACACCTCGATGACCCGCCGGTCGGACAGGAACTCCTTCAGATACCGGCGCATCGGCCAGTAGCTCGTGCCCTCCGGCGTGCCGAGATTCATCAGCAGGACGCCGACGCGGCCCCAGGCCACCTTCGGGTGGTCGGCCGGCAGGGTGTCGGCCGTGGGTTGGCCCGGGGCGAGGGGACGGCCATTCGCCAGCGCGGCGGCGGGTTCGACGCGTTCGTTCATGGCAGCGTTCCGGCGCCGCGCGCCGAGTCCTTCATCTAGGTTACGGATATCCGGCGGCCCGCACACGCGCATGGGCCTGGACCGGAGGCTTAACCCCGTCGGGTACGCTTCCATGTAGGGTGCGATGCCGCCCGGCGAAGACCGGATGCGACATGCCGCACCGGATCCGCACGCACGACCCCTGTCCCTAACCACGCTGGGCGGCGCGCTGCAACTGAGGCCGCCATGGAGGAAACCGGAGATTCGATGAGCGCGACACCCGTGGCCGATGCCCTCGCCGCCTTCCGCCGAACCGGATCGCCCTGGCTGGCGTTGCCTTTCTTCGCGGATGGAGAAGCCGAGGCCGTTGCGGCCCGGGTCGATGCCGGCATCGCGGCCGGCGCCCGCGTGCTGCCGGCCCCGGACCGGATTTTCCGCGCCCTCACGGAGACGCCGCTGCCGGCGGTGCGCGCCGTGATCCTCGGGCAGGACCCCTACCCGACCCCGGGCGATGCCAACGGCCTGGCATTCTCGTTCGTAGGCTCGGGCCGTCTGCCCGCCTCCCTGAGCGTGATCCTGGCCGAGGCCGGCTCCGATCGCGCCGCGGGCGGCGACCTCACCGCCTGGGCCCGCCAGGGGGTTCTGCTCCTCAACAGCGCACTGACCGTCGAGGCCGGCAAGGCCGGGGCGCATCTGCGCACCGGCTGGGCGCGGCTGACCGACGAGGCGGTGGCGGCGGTCTCGGCGCGACCGGAGCCTGCCGTGTTCCTGCTCTGGGGTGCCCAGGCCCGCGCCCGGGCGGCACTGATCGATCAGACCCGACACGGCGTGTTCGAGAGCGGACACCCCTCCCCGCTCAACCGCGCCCGGGATTTCCCAGGTTCGGACCCGTTCGGCCGGGCCAATCGCTGGCTCGCCGAACGCGGGATCCGGCCGATCGAATGGCGGCTGGGTTGAAGCCCGGCCTCGCCGTCACTGCGGCTTGGCGGGCTCCGCGGGCTTGGCAGCCGCACCCGAATCCTGACCGGCCGGCAGCAGCACGTTCTTGGCGACCGTGCCCTCCGGCCCGTACTCGCCCGCCACCGCGAGGCAGGCCTGATCGCGGTTCTGCTGCATCTGGTTCGACATCAGCGTGAACATCGTCTGCACCCGGTTGCCGAACGGCCCGCGGGGCTGAACGTCCGCGATCTGCACGTTCTGCTTCGCCAGCAACGCCTCGAACTGGTCGCTGCCGATCCGATAGCCGCAGACATTGGAGGCCGCGAAGATGTAGGCGGCGAATTCGAGGGCCCGCGGGCCCGGCGCGTTCCGGATCTGCGCCTGTGCCGGCAGGGCGGCGGCCATCAGGGCGGCGGACAGAACGACGTGGCGCATGCGGACCTGTTTCCTCGATGAATGCGGCCTCTGGCGGGCCAGCTCGACGGACAGCAACATAGGTCGGTCCGAACCCTGTGCCACTGCGACCGAATTTGACGACAATGCACGGTTCGGCCTTCACGGCTCGTTGGCCATAGGCGCAGCGAAGGGCGTGACAACGACCGAAAAGCGGCTCTTGTTCCGGTGATGCCGTGTGGTGAGACAGAGTGTTAACCGGCTCGCGTCACGCCAGACACCACGGTTTGTCCAGATCCAGGCGGTCTGCATCGCATGTTCGGCCTCGAAACCTCTGCCAGCTCTCTTCCCATCGCCCCCAATTTCGGGGCGCGTGGTCCAGCCGGCGCCGCACGGCGCGCCGATCCTTCCGCCTCCGGCGCCCCGGTCTGCCCGCATCGCATCGCCCGCTGGGCCTGGGGCGAAGGTCTCCGGGCAGGGGACGCCGTCGCGCTCCTGGTGCAGGATCTTGGGCAGGCGGAGGCCATGCGTCTCGGCCTGAGCCGCCTCGGCCTGCGCGTGACCTGCCTCGCCGGCCATCGCGGCGATGCCCTGGCCGAGGGCTTGGCCGGAGCCGCCCTGGTCGTCGCCGATACGCATCTCGCGGAGGCCTACGCCGCGGTGATGGGCCGCCTCGCGACCTACCCCGCCCTGTGGTGGAATGGCCCGGGTGCCGATTTCGCGAGCCTCGATCTGGCTCTCGACGAGCTGGCGTGAGGCGCAGCCGCGCCGCGCTCATTTGAGACCCGGCTACCGCTTCAGCCACGCGTCGAGCGCCTCGTAGCGGGTCGGATCGTCCGGGCAGAGGCCGGTGCCGCATTCCGCCGCCGTCGAGACGGCATTGGCAAGGATGACGCCGAGGAACAGCAGAAGGCAGGCCGTCCCGAAGGTCCCGGCGCCCCCTCCGGCACAGGGTGCGGGCTGGCCGGTGTCGGCGATCAGGAGGAGCACGGCCACCGCCCCGATCAGCGCCACGAAGGCGATCAGCGCCAGCGTGTAGAAGTGAAGGCCGAACAGCGTCGCGCCGTAGCCGCCGGCGCCGGGCACCACATGCAGGGCGACCTGCCGCGCCGCGACGGCCGCACCGGCGATCGCGCTCAGGATCGCGATCCCGTAATGCGCCGGCCGGGGGCCGAACCGGACGCTGAGCGCGAAGCCGAGGCCCGAAGCCGCGAACGCCGCCCGCTGCAGGAGGCAGAGCGGACATGGCAACTCGCCGAGCAGGATCTGATAGCCGAAGGCCACCAGCAGGATCGCGCAACAGCCGAGCAGTCCGAGGGCGTTGAGCGTGCGGGCGTGAAGCAGCGTCATGGCGGGCGATTCGCTTAGAAAGCGAGCTTGAGCATCGACGTGGCATGGGCCGCGAACAGCGCCAGCGTGCCGATGAGCCCGGCGAGCCACAGGCCGATGGCGGCGCCGCGCCGCCCTACGAGAATCGCGGCCGCGCTGCCCGCGAAGCCGATGAACGGCAACATCATCATGGACCTTCCCGTCTCGTCGCGCCGCCGGGAAGCCGGAGCCGCCGCCCGCATCGCACGCATGCGGGTCTTGGCTTTCGCGGACCTGTCGCGCTGGCGTCGCAGCCGGCCGGCCGGCATGCTACCCACAGGTCGAAAAGCCGGCGCCGCAAAAGGCGAGCCGGCCTCGGGAGACGCCCCATGACTGCAGCCCCTGCGCCGGTCCCGCCCGTCGCGCACGATCCGCAGGCTCCGATCCTGCTGCGCGACGATGCCGGCGGCGTCGCGACGCTGACGCTCAATCGCCCTCAGGCCCGCAACGCCCTGTCGATGGCCCTGATGGCGGCCCTTCAGGACGCGCTCGACGCGATCCGCGACGATCCGACGGTGCGGGTCGTGATCCTGCAGGGGGCCGGACCGGCCTTCTGCGCGGGGCACGACCTCAAGGAGATGCGCGCCGACCCGTCCCGGGCGGCGACGGAGGCGGTGTTCCGCGCCTGCGCCCGGCTGATGCTGAGCCTCACGCGCCTGCCGCAGCCGGTGATCGCCCGGGTCCACGGCATTGCCACCGCGGCCGGCTGCCAGCTTGTCGCCACCTGCGACCTTGCGATTTGCGCCGAGACGGCGCGCTTCGCCACGCCGGGGGTGCAGATCGGCCTGTTCTGCTCGACCCCGATGGTCGCGCTGTCCCGGGCCGTGTCGCGCAAGGCCGCCCTGGAGATGCTGCTGGTCGGCGAGCCGATCGACGCGCAGGAGGCGTTGCGGATCGGCCTCGTCAACCGCGTCGTGCCGGAGGCGGAGCTCGACGGCGCGGTCGGCGCCCTGGCGGCCCGGATCGCCGGGAAGGCCCGGCGCGTCGTGGCGATCGGCAAGGAGGCGTTCGGCCGGCAGATCGAGATGGGCCTGGAGGAGGCCTACACCTACACCGCCGACATCATGGTCCGGAACATGATGATGGCCGACGCGCAGGAGGGCATCGACGCGTTCCTGGGCAAGCGCCCGCCCCGCTGGGAGCCGTGAACCCGGGCGGTCTTGCGCGATAGGACGCAGGCCCATCGGCGCGGCGGACGTAGGTTACGGCGTCGGCCTGCCCTAGGATCGGAGATGCGCGCGGGTGTGTCGAACCCGCGCCCTCAACGCGGCCCTCAACGCGGAACGGCTGATGAGCACCATCGACCTGTTCGGTCTGACGCTGGCCTTCTACGGCGCGATGCCGCCGCCCCGCCCGCCGCGCCCGGATCGGAACGGTGCGACCTGGGCCGCCGCCCTGGTGTTCGGCGGCATCTGCATCGCCATGGTGGGGCCGATGATCACCATCTGGAGCTTCCACCGGCCCTACGCCGAGGCGAAGGCGCGCTGCATCCAGTCCGGCGGCCGCGTCCTGTACGGAGCGCTGGACGGCAGCGGGCCCTATCGCTGCGATCACCCGGTCGCGACCAGCCTCGCACAGCCGGCCAAGAGTGCGGATTAATCCGCGCTGCCGCCGATCCTTCGTCTATATCCGGCGCCACGACCAGCGAACCGGATGCCGAGACCTTGGAAAACGCGCTCACGCGATGGCTTCAATCGACCGCCCTGATGCGCGCGGACGTGGAGGCCTTACTCGGCTTTGCCCTGGCGATCGGCGTCACCCTGCATGCGCTGCTGCGCAAGCGGCGGGTCAGCGTGGCGGTGGGCTGGATCGGGCTCGCATGGCTGTCGCCGATCTTCGGCACCGCGCTGTACCTGACCTTCGGCATCAACCGCGTCTCGCGCCGGGCCCGACGGCTGCGGACCAAGCCCTCCGACGCCGCGCATCTGCCCGATACCGACGACGCGGTGGTGCCGGAGGCGCTGTGGCCCCTCGACCGGGCGATCCGGCGCATCACCGGCCTGCCGGCCTTCGCGGGCAACACCGTGCAGATGTTCCGCAACGGCGACGCGGGCTATCCGGCCATGCTGGCGGCGATCCGGGAGGCCAAGGCCAGCATCGGCCTGTCGAGCTACATTTTTCGCGATGATCCGACCGGCCGGGAGTTCTGCGACGCCCTGGTGGAGGCGCAAGCCCGCGGGGTGCAGGTTCGTGTCATCATCGACGGGATCGGCGGCGGCTACTTCCGGGCGCCTGTCTACCGCCGCCTGACGGCGGCCGGCGTACCGGCCGCCCTGTTCATGCACTCGGCCCTGCCCTGGCGGATGCCGTTCCTGAACCTCCGCTCGCACAAGAAGCTGCTGATCGTCGACGGACGCATCGCCTTCACGGGCGGGCTGAACATCTGGCATGCGAACCGCGTCACGCTGAAGCCCGAACATCCGATCCGCGACACCCATTACCGGCTGACCGGCCCCGTGGTGGAGCAGCTCGCCGCCGCCTTCGCGGCCGATTGGGCCTTCGTGGCCAGCGAGAATCTCGACGGTCCGCCGTGGTTCGTCGATCTGGAACCGACCGGCAACAGCGTCGCCCGGGCGGTGACCTCCGGCCCGGACGCCGACGTGGAGAAGATCGAGCAGGTCATCCTCCAGGCGCTCGCCTGTGCGCGTCGGACCGTGCGGTTCGTGACGCCCTACTTCCTGCCGGACGAGCTCATCACCGGCGCCCTCGCCCAGGCCGCGACACGGGGCATCACCGTCGACGTGATCATCCCGCGGGTCAGCGATCACCACTTCATCGACTGGGCGACCCGGGCCCATCTCGACCCGCTGCTCCGGGCCGGCGTCCGGGTCTGGCTCGACGAGCCGCCCTTCGATCATTCCAAGGTGATGGTGGTGGACGATATCTGGTGCTTCGTCGGCAGCGCCAACTGGGACATGCGCAGCTTCCGGCTGAACTTCGAGCTGAACGTCGAGATCGTCGACGCGGACCTCGCCGCCGAACTCGACCGATTCATGCGCGGCAAGATGGAGGCGCGGCTCAGCCGTGAGGATCTCGCCGCGCGGTCCTTGCCCGTCCGTTTGCGAGACGCAGGCGTGCGACTGCTGCTGCCATACCTTTGAAGCGGCCCGGCACGTGCTCCTCGGGTGCCGGCCCGAGATGGACGACGATCGGCCGGTGATCGGAGGGTCCCCGCGGCAGCACCGCGTGGTCGTGGCAGATCAGACCGCGGGCGAGGCAGCGGTCGAGGCGCAGCGGCAGCACCTCCACCATCGCGTGGGTCGGCCGGCGGGGGCCGACATCGCGGAAGCCCGGGATCATCGCAGGCCCGACGATGTTGTAGTCGCCGAGCACGGCGGCGCGCGGGGGCAGCTCCGAGACGATCCGGCGGAGCTGGCGCCGGTTCAGCATCTGCCCGTGCGACAGGTGGACGTTGGCGACGCCGAACGCGCCGAGATCGAGAATCTGGCAGACCCGATGGACCAGGGCGCCCGAGGGCAGCGTGATCACCCGCGGCGGCGCCGGCCAGGGCTTTGGGCTCCACATGGCGAGGCCGTGGATCCGCCCCGGCAGGGGCGCCCAGGCATAGTGGCCGCCGATCCGGTCCAACAGGAACCCGATGGCGCGCGTCGCCTCCTGCATCAGCAGCAGATCCGGCTTCTCCTGGGCGACCAGGGCGGCGACATCGTCGACGGCCGCGCCGGTGCGCCGCAACAGGTTCCAGCTCACGATCTTGAATGGCGCATGGGGCGCCTCCGCCGCCCGGAGCGGCGGGGTCGGGATCGTGGTCGGGCCGAGGCGGCCCGGACGTGCAGCGATGGTCATCGGGTCGGACTCGTACCTCACCGCGCGGCGCTCCCGCCACCGCCACGCTGTAACGCGCGTAAGGCCCGGGCGTTCGAGGGCGCGCGGTGTGATGATGCCGCGTTCGCGGCGCGTGCGGGTTGGCCCCCGGTGAGCCGTCCACGCCTTCGTCCCTATAGCGCCACGATATCGACCGCATCCCCGAGCCGCGCCCGGGCGATATCGGCCACGTGGCGGTGGTGGGTGAACAGGATCGGCTGCACCGCGCCGCCGATCTCCGCGAGCGCGTCCAGACCATACCCCGTACGGGCCTCGTCGAACGTCGAAAAGAGATCGTCGCCGATGAACGGGGCCGGCTCGGCGCGTCCGGCGTAATCCTCCAGATAGGCGAGCCGCAGGGCGAGGTAGAGCTGGTCGCGGGTGCCCTCGCTCATGCCCTCGATCTCGACCTGACCGCCGCCCGCGCGCTGCCCGGCGAGCTTCGGGGTATCGGCCTCGTCGAAGGTCTGCGCGAGGCCCGAGAAGGCGCCGCCGGTGAGCGACCGGAACAGCGCCCCGGCGCGCGCTACCAGGGGATCCTGCTGCCCGGCCCGGTGCCGGGCCACCGCCTGCCCGAGCATCAGCCCGGCGAGCCGCAGCACCGCCCAGGACCGGGCCGCGCCCTGGAGATCGGCCTCCGCGGCCTTGCGCTCGGCCAGCGCCAGTTCGGCCCCGATCCCGCCTTCGAGTTCCGCCCGGCGCCGCTCGGCCCGGTCCCGCTCCGAGAAAATCACCCGGCCGCGCTCCTCCTGCTCCTCGGCCTCCTGGGCGAGCCGCGCCAATTCGGCCTCGATCGCCTCCGGTGAGAGAGCCTCCAACCCGGCACGCAGATCGGCCTCCGGCAACCCGTCCGCCGCCCCCGCGAGGGTACCGCGCAGGCGGAACAGTTCGGCACGCAGCGTCTCCCGGGCCCGCAGCCGGCCGAACAGCGCCTCGATCTCCGGCATCGGCGCCCCGGCGCAGTCCGGCATCGCCGCAGCGACGTGGCGGCTCAGCGCCGCGCGCGCCGCCGCTTGCCCGTCGGTGGCGGTGCGGCCCGCGACGGATGCCTCTTCGAGCCGACGGTCGAGGTCGGCCCGGCGGGCCTCCCGGTTCTGGGCAGCCACAAGGCGGGCATGCAGCGCGCGTATCGCCGCCGCGGGGCCCTCCTCCGCGAGATCGGGCGCAAGCGCCTCGACCAGGGCGGCCGCATTCGCCCGGAACGCCTCCCTGTCGCGCCGGATGCCGGCGGCCCGCCGGTCCAGGGCGGCGCGCTCGGTGAGCCGGTCAGGCACCGCCCGCCACGCTTCCAGCGCAGTCTCGGCCTCCTCGGGCCGGGCCGCAGCGTCGAGGCCGAGGGGTCGGAGCGCCCCGAGCCATTCGGACTGCCATGCGGATCGGCGGCCCTCGGCTTCCGTGCGGGCCGCCTCCAGCCGCTCCACCGCGGCGCGCGCGGCGTGCAGCAGGCCGCCGGTCTGTAGGCTCGCCTCCCAGCGGCTCGTCAGGGTCGCGACCCGCGCCTCGAATCGCTCCAGGCGCGCGCCGAGGTCGAGATCGGGCTCCGGCTCCAGACCAGCGCGGGTCCAGAGGTCGGCGATGGGCGCTCCGGCGGCCGCGATGATCGCCGCGACGCGGTCCCGCTCGATCCGCTGATCGGCCAGACGCTGCTCGGCCTCGATCAGGCTCTCGACCTCGCCGAGCCATGCCGTCATCTCGGCCGGTGATCCGGGGGTGATGCCTGCGTCGCGCCACGCCCCGCGCCATGCCGCTTCGCCCTCTTCGATCTCGGCGGTGATGCCGGCTAGGCTGACTTCGGCGGCAGCCAACTCCGCCTCCTGGGCGGCCAGGCGCTCGCGGTCGGCCGTATGGGCGGCGACCCGGGTGGCGTCGCCGGCGCGCTCGTCGGCGAGGCGGTCCGCGTCGAGGAGCGCACGCTCGTAGGCGGCGATCGCCGCGGGCTCGGCCCTCCGCCCCGCCGAAAGGGCGTCCCGGAGCGGCCCGAAGGCCGCGTCGCGCGCGGCGCGGAGGGCCTCGACCCGTTCCCAGGTCGCGATCGGCCGGCCCGCCTCGCGCTCGCGCAGCCGGTCCCGGGTGGCGGCGGCCTGCCGGCGGGCCGCGTCGCGCTGGTCCGCCCCGCGCTCCCGCTCGCGGGCCTTGCCGTCGAGGAGGGCGCGATAGGCCGCCACCGTCTCGGGCGACGGCAGGGGCATCCGCACGAGCGCGGCACTGTCGGCGATCGCCGGAACGAGCCGGGCCGCCTGATTGCGCAGCAGCGCCGCCTCCCGCCGGATCGCGGCATCGAGAAGGTCATGCGCGTCGAGCCGCTCGCGCAGACGGGCGAGCGGCTTCAGCGCCTCCCGCAGGGGGGCCGGGTCGCGCGGGGCGCCCGCCGCTTCGATCTCCCCGGCCAGACGGTCGCGCTCGGCCAGAGCCGCCGCGCGGTCCCGGGCGAGTTGATCCTCGGCGGCCGCCAGGGTCCGGTGCTCGCGGATCAGACGCTCGATCCGCGCCCGGGCGGCGTCGCTCGGCTGACCGGCCTCCAGGGCCGCAAGGTCGGCGATCCCGATCCGGGCGCGCAGCCGTTCGAGATCCAGGCCGACCTTGTGGGCGTCACCCTCGATTCGCGGCAGATCGGTACCGCCCTTCTCGAATTCCCTGGTGCCGCTGAACGCGGCCAGAATCGCGTCGGCCCGGAGCGTCAGCCCCGGCTCGACCGGCACCGCCTCGGCCTCGGCCTGCGCACGGGCGAGGGCGGATTCGGCGCGCTCGGCCTCGCTATCCGCAAGGCGGTACTGTTCGAGGGCGGTGCCGAGCCGGTCGATCCAGGCCGGATCCGCGTCGATCAGGCCGTCCTCAGCCAGGATGCGCTGCTCCAGGGCGTCGATCTCGCCCAGAAGCGGCCGGACCCGCTTGAGCCGCTCCAGGCGGGCGCGGGCGACCGCGAGGTTCTTCTGCTCGGCCCGGAGCGTATCGAGCTGCCCGGCCGCAGCGGCGATCTCGTCGTTCAGGGCGCGCCAGTCGCCGGAGCGCAGGCTGGTGTCGCGGATCGCCCGGCGGGCGGTCTCGTGGCGCTCCAGGGCCTGATAGAAGGTCCGGTGCTTGGCTTGGCGCGGGGCGAAGATTTCGTCCGCTTCCTTGTCGAGAGTGGATTGCAGCTCCGTGAGCCCCCGCAGGCCGGAGCCGGCCGCGAACAGGCTCGCGCCGACCTCGCCCTCGACATCGACCATCTCGCGCCCGCCGGCCCGCAGGCTCGCCGCATCGAGGCCGAAGGCGCGGCAGAACACGGTGCGCGAGATGCCCCCGAGGAACGGTGCCAGCGCATCGTCCGGGATCGGCGCGTCGGCGGCGTCGATCAGGGTGCGGGCGTTGCCCTTCCGGCGGCGGAAGCTCAGCCGGCGCCCATCCGCGGCAGCGATTTCCGCCCCCAGGCGCAGCAGGGGCATGTCGTGCTGGAAGGCGTAAGGGGTGGATTTCCCGAACCCGAACAGCAGGTCGGTCACGGCGGCGAGGGCGGTGCTCTTGCCGGCCTCGTTGGCGCCCAGCACCACGTGCAGGCGGGCGTCCGGCCGGAACGCGAGGGCGCGGTCCGTGAAGGCGCCGTAGCGCTCCAAGGCGAGGTGGATCAGGCGCATCGGAGCTCTCGAACCACGTCAGCAGTGCCGGCCGGTGAGGCGGCCGAGGATCAGCGCCTCGGCCTCCGCGCAGAGCGCGTCGAACTCGGCCTCCAGGTCCGCCTCGGCGGCCGCCGCGGACGGCATCCGGCCGCCGATCTCGGCCAGCGCGGCTCGGGCTCGGCTCCGGAACTCGGGGTCGCGGTCGAGATCGGCGAGCAGGGCGGCCGGGTCGATCGCGGCGCCGGAGGAGTCAATCGCAGCCAGCGGTCGGCGCGTCTCGATCTTGAGGCGTTCGAGCCAGAGATCCTCGTGCAGCCGGTGGGCCGCGGCTTGGATCTCGGCCGTCACCGCCTCCCGGTCGGCCGCCAGGGCATCGTGGGCCTTCGTGGTGCCCGCCAGATGGACGCGCACCAGGACGAGACGGTTCGCCGCCAGACCCGCGAGCGGGCGCAGGGCCGCCTCCGTGGCTTCGACCGCGGTGCGGGTGTCGGACGCCTCGGTGAGATCCACCGAGACCCGCTCGAACCGGGCACGGTCGAGGGCGAGGCGGGTCAGGCCGGTCACGCGGCCGTCAGCCACCTCCACCAGGACGGCGCCCTTCTCACCGCATTCACGGATGCTCCGGCCCTGAAGGTTGCCGGGGAACACGATCCAGGGATCCTGGGACAGCTCGGCATACTCGTGGATATGGCCGAGCGCCCAGTAATCGTACCCCCTGGCCGTCAGGTCGGCGACCGAGCAGGGGGCGTAGGTCTCGTGGGCGGCGTGGCCGGTGCAGGAGGTGTGCAGGATGCCGAGGTTGAACCAGCCCGGCAGGGCCGCCGGATAGGTCAGCGACAGGTTCTCCTCGACGGCCCGGCCCTGGAAGCTGCGGCCGTGCAGGGCGACGCGCAGGCCCTCGATCCGGTGTGTTCCGGCGCGGTTGGCCGGGAAGACATGGACCGAGGGCGGCAGGGTGATCGCGCGGGTGATCACACTCTCGGCATCGTGGTTGCCGCGGACCAGGATCGTCGGGATGCCGGCGCGGTCGAGGCGGCCCACCTGCCGCGCGAAGAACAGGCCGATCGTGTTGTCGGCCCAATCGCCGTCGTAGACGTCGCCCGCCACCACGACGAAGGCCACCGACCGCTCGATCGCCTGGGTGACGAGGTCCTCGAAGGCCTGCCGCCCGGCGGCGGCGAGGCGGCGGGCGAGGTCCGCGTCGCGGGTGGCGAGGCCCGAGAGCGGGCTGCCGAGATGCAGGTCCGCCGCGTGGATGAAGCTGAAGGCTGACATCGGCCCTTGGAGGGATCGTGGCGCGTTGGGCATGCACGCCTGTCCCGGGGGAGAGCCAGCGTGACGAGGCTGGCTCATAGGCCGGCGATGGGGAGCGGCTCAAGCGCCGTCGGGGCGTCTCCCTCTTCAGGCCGGCGCTGGGGGTGGCGGACGCGGGGTGAGGCTGGCCCGCCGGTGGAGTTCGATCGGTCCCACCCTGCCGGCAGACGGCCCCCCGATCCGATCAGCCCCTGAGATACCGCGCCTCCAGATGCGCCCGGAACGCCGCCGTGCCGAGCGGCGCCCCCGTGGCGCGGGTCAGCAGGGCGTCCGTGCCGAGCAGGCTGCCGACTTCATGAACGTTCGCGCGCAGCCAGCGCCGCAACGGCGCGAAATCCCCCTGCGCTAGACAATCCGGCAGCGCCGGCTCGGCCGCCCGGGCGGCCCGGAACAGCTGCGCCGCCGCGAGCGCTCCCAGCGTGTAGGTCGGGAAGTAGCCGAAGGCCCCGCTCGGCCAGTGGATGTCCTGCAGGCAGCCGACCCGATCGTCCGGCACGGTGAGGCCCAGAAGCTCCCGCATCCCATCGTTGAACGCCCCCGGCAGGTCCCGCACCGCGAGGTCGCCCGCGATCATCGCGGTCTCCAGCCGGTAGCGGAGCAGGATGTGCGCCGGATAAGTCGCCTCGTCGGCATCGACCCGGATGAAGCCCGGCGCGACCCGGGTGTTGAGCGCGTGCAGGTTCTCCGGAGACCAGGCCGGCCCTGAGCGCCCGAACGCCTCCCGCAGCAGGGGCGCCAGGAAGGTGAAGAACGCCCGGCTCCGGCAGGCTTGCATCTCGACGATGAGCGACTGGCTCTCGTGCAGGCTCATGCCGCGGGCCGCGCCCACCGGCTGGTTGCGCCATGCTTCCGGCCGGCCCTGCTCGTAGAGGGCGTGGCCGGTCTCGTGCAGCACGCCCATCAGGGCGCGGCCGAAATCGGCTTCGTCGTAGCGGGTGGTGATGCGCACGTCGTCGGTGGCGCCGCCGCAGAACGGGTGGAGGCTGATGTCGAGCCGGCCGCGGGTGAAATCGAACCCGACCGCTTCCATCAGCTTCAGACCGAGCGCCCGCTGCACCGCCACGTCGAAGGGCCCGGTGAGCGGTTGCGGCGCCGGGTGCGACGCCTGGATCTCCCGGGCGCGGGCGATCAGGTCCGGCAGCCAGCTTGTCAGATCCGAAAACAGCGGGTCGATTGTCGCCCGGCGCATGCCCGGATCGTAGCTGTCGAGCAGCGCGTCGTAGGGGTCGAGCCCGAGGGCCGCGCCCTTGGCTTGGCCGATCTCCCGCTGGAGCCGCAGCACCTCGGCGAGATGCGGCTCCAGCTTGGCAAAATCCGCGTCGCGGCGCGCCTCGCGCCAGACCATCTCCGAGCGGGAGACCGCCCGGGAACTCGCCTCGACCAGATCCCGCGGCACTGCGGTGGCGTGGGCCTGCGCGCGGCGCATCTCGCGCAGGTTGGCGGCGGCCCAGGATTCGAGGCCCCCTGCCCGCTCGGCGGCGTCGAGTTCCCCGGCCGCCTCGGGCTCGGTCAACATCGCGTGGGCGAGCCCGCGCAGGATCGCGAGCTGATCGCCCCGCGCCGACGCGGCCCCATCCGGCATCAGGGTCTGCGCATCCCAGCCGAGGATCCCGGCGGCGCCTTCGAGGGCGGCGAGGCGTGCGAAGCGCTGTTCGAGGGTCTGGTAGGCGGTCATGCGGTCTCCGGTCCGGTCAGTCTCGCATTCAGCTGCGGCGCTCACCCCGCCTGCAGCATCTCCAGTTCCAGCCAGCGGTCCTCTGCCTGGGACAGCTCGGTCTCGGCCTGTGCCAGCATGGTCGAGGCCTTGTCGAACCGGGCAGGATCGCGGGCGTAGAGGTCGGGATCGGCCAGGATCGTCTTGAGCTGGCCGATCGCCGCCTCCAGCTTCTGCATCCGGGCAGGCAGCGTCTTCAATTCGTGCTGCTCGTTGAAGCCGAGCTTGGGTTTGGCCGCCGGCTGGGGCGCGGGCGCGGCGGTTCGGGCCTTGGCCTCCTTCGCCTTCGGCGCGACGGTACGGGCCTCGATCCCCTGGCCGCGCTGGATCAGCATGTCGCTGTAGCCGCCGGCATACTCGACCCAGCGGCCGGCGCCCTCGGACACCAGCACGCTGCCGACCACGCGGTCGAGGAAGTCGCGGTCGTGGCTCACCAGGATCAGCGTGCCCTGGTAGTCGCCGAGCATCTCTTGGAGCAGGTCGAGGGTTTCGAGATCCAGATCGTTGGTGGGCTCGTCGAGAACCAGGAGGTTCGCCGGCTGCGCCAGGGCGCGGGCGATCAGCAGCCGGTTGCGCTCGCCGCCCGACAGCACCGAGACCGGCGTGCGCGCCTGCTCGGGGGTGAACAGGAAGTCCTTGAGATAGCCGATCACGTGGCGGCTCTGGCCGTTCACCGTGACGCTGTCGCCGCGACCGCCGGTCAGCACGTCGGTGACGGTCATGCCGGGCTCAAGCGTGGCCCGGGCCTGATCGAGCACCACCGGCAACAGGTTGGTGCCGAGCACCACCTGCCCGGAATCCGGTCCGAGCCGGCCCATCAGCAGGTTGATCAGGGTCGACTTGCCGGCGCCGTTCGCCCCGACGATGCCGAGCCTGTCGCCGCGCATCACCCGCAGCGACAGGCCGTCGACGATCGTCCGCGCGCCATAGGATTTCGCGATGTCGCGGGCCTCGACCACGAGGCTGCCCGAGGACTCAGCGTCCGAGGCCTGCATGCTGACGCTGCCCACCGGGCGGCGGACCTCGCGACGGTTTTGCCGGAGCTCGTGCAGGTTGCCGAGCCGGCGGACGTTGCGCTTGCGCCGGGCGGTGACGCCGTAGCGGAGCCAGTGTTCCTCGGCGGCGATCTTGCGGTCGAGCTTGTGCTGGTCGCGCTCCTCCTCCTCGAAGAAGGCGTCGCGCCACGCCTCGAATCCTGAAAAGCCCTGGTCGATCCGGCGGGTCTCGCCGCGGTCGAGCCAGATCGTGGCCCGCGACAGGGCCGAGAGGAAGCGCCGGTCGTGGCTGATCAGCACGAGGGCGGCCCGGGTGTTCCGCAGTTCCGATTCGAGCCACTCGATCGCCGGCAGGTCGAGGTGGTTGGTCGGCTCGTCGAGGAGCAGCACGTCGGGCTCCGGGGCGAGCGCCTGGGCGAGCGCCGTGCGCCGCCCCTCCCCGCCCGAGAGTTTTGTCGGGTCTTCCGCGCCCGTCAGGCCGAGGCTCTCCAGCAGGTAGCGGGCCCGGTAGGTCGACTCGCCCGGCGGCATGCCGGCCTCGACGAAGTCCAGCGTCGTCGCGAAGCCGGAAAAGTCCGGCTCCTGCGCGAGGTAGCGGATCGTGGTGCCGGGCTGCACGAACCGTCGGCCCCTGTCGGGCTCGACGAGACCCGCGGCGATCTTCATCAGGGTCGACTTGCCCGATCCGTTGCGCCCGACGAGGCAGGTCCGCTCGCCCGGGGCAATGGCGATCTCGGCGCGGGTGATCAGCGGCGTGCCGCCGAAGGTCAGCGCGACGTCTTGAAGAGTGAGGAGCGGAGGAGCGGCCATGCGCCGGCTTATGGCAGCGCGCGGCTCACCGTTCAAACCCGCGCCCCCGCCCTCCTGTCAGGCGATCGGGTTCGCCGGCCCCGGCGGGCTGATCTCCGGCGCGCCCGGATCGTTGACCGGGATTTCCGGCGGCTGGATGCCCGGCGCCTCGGCCGGACTGTTGCCCGGGATCTCCGGCGCGGGCGGCTGGGTCGGCGCCTGTGGGGGCTCGTAGGGCCGGTCGGGGGCCGGACCGGGCTGCGGCGGCACCTCGGGGACCTGCCCCGGATCGGCGAGGGTCGAGTCGGGCATGGCAATCCTCCGTCGGGTTCTGCGTGCGGTTCTGCACCGTTGGGGCAGCAACAAAAGCCAGCGGTCTCGGTTCCGGACATCCCCTGCGTCACGGGCTGTCCCCGGTTGCCACCGACGATGCCGGTGTGGGCAGCGCAGGGCCATTGTCGGTCTATTCAAGCAATTTGATCTATTCGAAAATGTATTGATATAAATATTATTGGATCATGGAAATTGATTGGGGGTGAAATAAGATCTGAACCGATTGAAAAACGATTGTCACCAAACTGATGCGACCTCGGCGTAGACGCATCGATTGGCGAAAATCCGGGGCAAACCTATGCGCTTGAACGCACCGACTCAGATCATCTTCGTGCTGTCGCTGATCATCGCGGTGCTGTCTGTGCTCATGGTCTACGGCATCGTCCGTATTCCAGGCGTACAGGCGTTCTGGGTGCTGCTGACGGCGTTCGCCGTGCTGGCCCTGGGCGCCGTCTTCAAGCGACTCTGAACGCCAACGGCGCGGCGCAGTAGGCCGGCTATGACGACGCATCCACGGGAAAGGCGGTGCGTCCGATGCAGGCGCGCCGATGCCCGGCAGGAGGAGCGAGCGCACGCAGTCGGACCCGATCACCGCGGGGTCGGAGGCGGGCCGGTTTACGGGACCGAAGCGCTACTTCTTGGTCAGCAGGAGGTTGCCCTCCTTGCTCGCGACCTTCTGAATCTTCTCGGCGAACAGGGCGAGCAGGAACGGCAGCTTCACCTCCAGCCGGATGCTCTCGGCGCCAACGTCGATCGTGCCGGCAATTTTCTGGGCCACGGCAGACACGCCGAAATCCAGACGATCGCCCGTCCAGGCGAGCTGGTCCACGGTGATGCCGCTCTTGGCCAGGAAGGCCCGCGCCTGATCGGTGCCGTGCTCCAGGCGCCGCTTGGCCTCGTCGCGGCCGAGGTCGTGCGGGATATCGACGATGAGGGGCTTGGGCATGGAAGATTGATCCGGGCTGAACCCGGCAGCAGATGGGGCCTCCATCCGCGAGAGACAACGGCCGGGGGCCGCCTCGCCCGATCGGACGGAGGCGGCCCGGCGTTTGAACGGGATCAGTTCAGAACGTGCAGCGACACGTAGGTCGTGCCGCCCATGCCCAGGGCACGGGCGGAGCCGCGCGACAGATCGATGATCCGGCCACGCACGAATGGCCCACGATCGTTGATGCGAACCACCACGGAGCGGCCGGTCCGGGTGTTCTCGACACGGACGCGGGTACCGAACGGCAGGCTGCGATGGGCGGCGGTCAGTCCGTTGGGGTTGAAACGCTCGCCGTTCGCGGTGCGGTGACCACTCCCGTACCAGGAGGCCGCTCCGCTCTGTGCGGCGGCCGGGAGGCTTGCTCCGATGACGGTGGACAGCATTCCAAGCGAGACAACGAGCTTACCGAAACCAAACGTCATTCTTTGCGCATTCCCTTGTTTTTTCGGGACGGCGCCAGTCGTTTCGGAAATCGGCCGGAATAAGGCGGGTCTTCCATTGCGGCCGCGGTTGCATTGCGGGCAACTTATTCGCGTCCGAATCTGATTACATAGGAAAGTGTTTCGGAGCGTTTCCGGACGTGCTTCACAATACTTGCAGCTAAGTCGAAGATCGATTTCCGCAAGCTTTTCCCAAGGCAAGGCCGGAACGCCCGCAGGTATGCTTAAATACCTAAGCCCTGCGCTGGGTGTGACCCAGTATCCCGCTGAGGTGGACGCGCGCCGTCAAGCTCAGGCGCTTCGTCGTCCACAGAATCCAGAAAAGCTCTGCTCGAGCCACTCGGATTGATCCGGGCGAAGTGCGGTCATCCGAGCCGGCCTGGCGTTCGCGCTCCGCTGACGCAGGGTCAGGCTCGGCGCCCCCGTAGGTCCAGCCGCCAGACGGTGCTGTCCGCACGTCCGTCAGGGATCCTTAACGGTTTTCTACGTTGCGGGTTCCGGGCCCGGCAAAAACTGCAGCCCCAGAACGGGACGCATGCCGGCAAAATTCGAAAACGCGGCCTTTACCCTGTCGGGGGCATGGTCTGCCGGTCAGTCGCGTAACCGGTGTTTGCCATGGCTTCCCCGCGTACCGTGGCTGCCGACGTCGTCGCCCGGAAACAGGTCTCGCGTGCCGGGCGGCCCGCGTCGGCGCCACGGATGGGTCTCGTGCCCGCCCAGCGTCCCCTGCCCCTCGACCAAGTGCTGGTCGGGGATTGTATCGCAGCCATGAATGCCCTGCCGGCGTCGAGCGTCGACTGCGTGTTCGCAGACCCGCCCTACAACCTGCAGCTCGGCGAAGCCGGCCTGCTGCGTCCCGACCAGAGCCGCGTCGATGCCGTCGACGACGCCTGGGACAAGTTCGCGACCTTCGAAGCCTACGACGCCTTCACCCGGGACTGGCTCTCGGCCTGCCGCCGCGTGATGAAGCCGAACGCGACCCTCTGGGTGATCGGGTCGTACCACAATATCTTCCGGGTCGGGAGCGCGTTGCAGGATCTCGGTTACTGGATCCTCAACGACATCGTCTGGCGCAAGGCCAACCCGATGCCGAACTTCCGCGGCAAGCGCTTCACCAACGCCCACGAAACCCTGATCTGGGCCTCGCGCTCGGCGGATTCGAAGGGCTACACCTTCCATTACGAGGCGCTCAAAGGGGGGAACGAGGACCTCCAGATGCGCTCGGACTGGTTCATCCCGCTCTGCACCGGCGAGGAGCGGCTCAAGGGTGCGGATGGTCATAAGGTCCACCCGACCCAGAAGCCCGAGGCCCTGCTCGCCCGGACGCTGCTCGCGGCGACCAACCCCGGCGGTGTGGTGCTCGATCCGTTCTTCGGCACCGGCACGACCGGCGCCGTGGCCAAGCGCCTCGGCCGCCGCTTCATCGGCATCGAGCGCGAGACGGTCTATGCCGAGGCGGCCCGCGCGCGGATCGCCGCCGTGGAGCCCCTGTCGAAGGCGGCCCTGATGGTCGCGCCGACCAAGCGCGCTGAGCCGCGGGTGCCGTTCCTGTCGGTGATCGAGGCCGGGCACATCCGCCCCGGCGAGATCGTCACCGACGAGCGCCGCCGCTTCCGCGCCACAGTGCGGCCGGACGGTCAGCTCGACAACGGTCTGGTGATCGGCTCGATCCACAAGATCGGCGCCCTGGTCCAAGGTCTCCCGGCCTGCAACGGCTGGACCTTCTGGCACGTGGAGCGCAGCGGCAAGCCGGTGGTGATCGACACCTACCGCGCGGGCCTGCGGCAGGCGATGGCGAACGGCTGATCCGTTCCGTCCCCGGTCATGGGATCCCAAAGGGCTCAGCCTTTTGGCGGGTGCAGGGCAGAGCCCTGCAGACATCCCGGGGCTTTGCCCCAAACCCCACCAAAGGGCTGAGCCCTTTGGAAACCCCGTCCTTCCGAGACGTCTGACTAGCGCCGCCGCGCCGTGCCCCGCCGGCGCGGCGCGGCCGGTGGCGCCTCCGGCTCACTGTCCAGGAAATCGTCCGCGTCCGGCGGCGGTGCCGGCGCCGGCTTCGGCTGCGGTTTCGGCACGGCCCGGACGCGCGGACGCGGCTCGGGATCCGGCATCGAGACCGGCGCCTCCATGGCCGCCAACAGCGGCATCGGCGGCGGCTCCTTCTTCGGGCGGCCGCGCGGCTTCTTCTCCGGCTCCGGCTTCGGGTCGAAGGCGTGGGCCAGGACCTTGCGCATCAGGCCGGGCAGCGGCTCCGCGTCGAGGGCGGCGCGCGGGGTGAAGCGCATCCCGGCCGGTGCCGGCGTCGAGAGCGCGACCCGGGCCGCGAAGACGGTCAGCTCCAGCGGGAAATGCGTGAAGCCGTGGCGCACGAGGCCCGGCAGCCGCTTCCACCGGGCGTCGAGGGGCGCGTCCAACAGGGCCCCGGCCACGTCATAATCCGGCTCCCAGGCGCTGCCCGGCGGTTCGGCCATATTACCGAGCAGCCCCTCGGGCGCCCGCGTCCGCAGCAGCACCGCCTCGTCGCCGCTTCGGATCGCCACGAAGGCCGCCCCGCGGCGCAAAGCGCCCTTGGCGACCCTGATCTTGCGCGGAAACGTCTCCTGCGTGCCGAGCGCCCGGGCGCGGCAGGGCGACATCCAGGGGCAGAGCGCGCAGGCGGGCCGCTTGGGCGTGCAGATCGTGGCGCCGAGATCCATCAGCGCCTGGGCGAAGTCGCCGGGCCTGTCCTCCGGAACCAGCGCCTGCGTCAGGCGGCGGATCTCGGGGCGGCTGCCCGGAAGCGGTGCCTCGACCGCGTAGGCCCGGCTTAAGACCCGCTCGACATTGCCGTCGACGGCGGCTTCCGGCCTGTCGAAGGCGATCGCCGCGATGGCGCCTGCCGTGTAGGCGCCGATGCCCGGGAGCTTGCGCAGGCCCTCGGCCGTATCGGGGAAACTTCCGCCGGCCGCGGCGACCACCTTCGCGCAGGCGTGGAGGTTGCGTGCGCGGGAATAGTAGCCGAGCCCCGCCCAGGCCGACATCACCGCCTCTTCGGGGGCGTCCGCCAAGGCGAAGAGATCGGGGAAACGGGTGAGGAACCGCTCGAAATACGGCCGGACCGCCGCGATCGTGGTCTGTTGCAGCATCACCTCGGAGAGCCAGACCCGGTAGGGATCGGCTACCGCGCCGGCGAGGGCCCGCCACGGCAGGACTCGCCGATGCCGGTCGTACCAGGCGAGCAGGTCGTCGGCGCGCAATCCGGGGCCGGCTTGATGATCCATGGATGTGCGGGACGGCATGATCGGGTCGCCAGGGTCCGCGGTGCATAGCCGGTGGGGTAAGGCGATCATAGGGCGGCGAAAGCGCGGCGATGTCCTCCCTTCGTCAACCATCCTGCGCTACCTTCGCGGGATCCACAGGGCCGGGACCACCATGGCGCGCGTCAAACCGCTGGCCGAATTGATCGAGGGCTGCATCGGCCCGGCCTTCGCGGCGCAGGGCTTCGCCTCGACCGACATCCTGGCCGCGTGGCCGGAGATCGTGGGCGAGCGGCTCGCCCGCTACTGCCGGCCGTCCCGGCTCGAATGGCCGAAGCGGCGCCGCAAGGCTTCTGAGGCGCCGGAATCCGGGACGCTGGTCGTACGGGTCGAGGGGGTGTTCGCCATCGAATTGCAACACCTCGCGCCGGTGGTGATCCAGCGGATCAACCGACATTACGGCTGGGCCTGCGTCTCGCGGATCGTGCTGCAACAGGATCGGGTCGGCCGGAGCGGCACGCAGACGCCGCGCACCCGCATCGATCCGGCCCGGGCCGTCGAGGTGCAGAAGGCGGTCTCGGGGATCGCCGATGACGGCCTGCGCGCGGCCCTCGACCGCCTCGGCACCGCGGCGATCGCGACCCGACCGGAGCGTTGAGCGGGGCGATTCGGTCGCCTTGCCAGGACGGTCGCGCCCGAGTACCGGCATGCGACGCCAAACCCAATGTACACGGCGGAGCCTGCCCGATGACGACGCGACGCGACGCTCTCAAGTTCTCCGGCCTCGCCCTCGGCGCCGGCCTCGCTCTCCCCTATCTCTCCCGCAGCGCCCAGGCGCAGAATTCCGAGATGGCCGCGCTGCTGCAGCCGGGTCCGCTCGGCGATGTCTGGCTCGGGCCGGCGGACGCCAAGTGCACGATCATCGAGTACGCATCGATGACCTGCTCGCATTGCGCTGCGTTTCATCGCAACACGTGGCCGACGCTCAAGGAGCGGTACATCGACACCGGCAAGGTGCGGTTCACGCTGCGCGAGTTCCCCCTCGATCCGCTCGCCACCGCGGCCTTCATGCTGGCGCGCTGCGAGGGCGATTCCAAGTACTACCCGATCACCGACCTGCTGTTCGACCAGCAGTCCGGCTGGGCCTTCACGCCGAAGCCGGTGGACGCGCTGGAGCAGATGCTGCGGCAGGCCGGCTACACCAAGCAGACCTTCGAGGCGTGCCTGAAGGACCAGAAGGTCTACAGCGCGGTCAACGCCGTGAAGCAGCGCGGGCTCGACACGTTCAAGGTCGATTCCACCCCGACCTTCTTCATCAACGGCGAGCGCTATACCGGCGAGATGACGGTCGAGGGCATGGAGAAGGTGATCAAGCCGATCATCGGGGCTTGAGGCCCCGGCCGCCCCTCGTGCGAAGCACCACGCAGGAGAAGCGGCCAGGACTGGAATACCAAAGCAAGTTCAACGGCTTACCATGTATGGGCTTCGCCTTGACACTCAAGATAGGCGAAACTATGGTGCGCCCGCTTGCTGGGGGCGTCCAGCCGGTTTCGGATCCTCCCACCCTGTGAGTTTTGAGCCGTGAACGGCGACGACACGCGGGATGGGAACGGGGCCGAGGGGACGCCGACGGACAGCGAACTCTCCGCGAGGCTCAGACGTCTCGAGACGCAGATCGAACGGAAGCGGCCGCAGGCTGCTGCCGATCCTTCCACGCGCCCTCGGACAAACGGGTCGTCCGCGCTGGGCCAGGCCATGACGCTCTCCACGGAGTTCGTCGCTGGCGTGATCGCGGGGGGCATACTCGGCTGGATCGTCGATCATGTCTTCGGGACCAAACCCTGGGGCCTGATCGTCCTTCTGATGCTCGGGTTCGTCGCGGGGGTCTACAACGTGATGCGGGTGTCGGGTTTCTCCGGCGCGCGTCCGGAGCGGCGCGACCGGCAGGAGCCATAAGGCGCGCCGGTCTGTGACAATCGAGGCGGCCGGCTCGAGCCGGTGCGTGGGACAAGAAGGGCGGGAGCGGAATGGCGGTCACGATCGACCCGATCGAGCAGTTCGAGCTGAAGCCGCTCGTGTCGCTCGGCCATATCGGCCATCAGCAGCTCGCGTTCACCCAATCCGCCCTCTACATGTTCGCCGCCGTCGGCGTGATCGCGCTGATCACCATCGTGGCGACATCCTCGCGGTCGATCGTGCCGGGCCGGATGCAGTCGCTGGCCGAAATCTTCTACGAATTCATCGCCGATACGCTGCACCAGGCGACCGGCGACGGTGGCAAGCGGTTCATGCCGCTGGTCTTCTCCCTGTTCATGTTCGTGCTGATCCTGAACCTGTTCGGGATGATCCCCTACGCCTTCGCGGTGACCAGCCACCTGATCGTCACCTTCGGGCTCGCCGCGCTGGTGATCTCCACCGTGGTGATCTTCGGGGTGATGAAGCACGGCACCCACTTCTTCGGCCTGTTCGTGCCGTCGGGCGTCCCGAAGCCGCTTCTCGCGATCCTGGTGCCGATCGAGATCATCTCGTTCATCTCGCGCCCGATCAGCCTGTCGGTCCGTCTCTTCGCCAACATGCTGGCCGGTCACATCGCGATGAAGATCTTCGCGTTCTTTGTGGTTCAGCTTCTTCTCGCGGGCGCCTGGAGCGTGCTATCGCCGCTCCCGCTGTTCCTCACGATCGCGCTGACCGCCCTCGAGTTCCTCGTTGCGGCGCTGCAGGCCTACGTCTTCGCGACGCTGACGGCGATCTACCTCAACGACGCCCTTCACCCCGGCCACTAATCCGGCCGGCTCCACCCGCCGCAAACGTCAAAGCACGTTTCGATCTGAAGAGACCTCAGGAGTTATCATGGATCCCGTCGCTGCGAAGTACATCGGCGCCGGCCTCGCCTGCCTCGGCATGGCGGGTGCGGGCATCGGCCTCGGCAACCTGTTCGGTCAGTTCCTCGCCGGCGCCCTTCGCAACCCGTCCGCCGCCGACGGGCAGCGCGCCACCCTGCTCCTGGGCTTCGCCCTCACCGAGGCGCTCGGCATCTTCTCGCTGCTGATCGCGCTGCTGCTGCTCTTCGCCGTCTGATCGGCGCCGGAGGCCGCGGCCTCCCGGTCAATCGGTGGGCGCTCCGTGACGGAGCGCCCACCTTCGTCCGTCACCGCCCCGCGGTGGCTTCAGCGAACGGTGTCAGTGTAGCGGTCCCATGGCGCAGCCCAACCCCCTCACCACGCCGCCCCCGGGCGCCGACACGCAGGTCGTGCCGGGCCATGTCGAGCATACGGAAGCGCATACGGGGGCTTTCCCGCCCTTCGAAACCTCCGGTTTCCTGGCGCAGCTGATCTGGCTCGCCCTGGCCTTCGGGCTCCTCTACTACCTGATGGACAAGATCGCGCTCCCGCGCATCCAGTCGATCCTGCACGCCCGCGCCGAGCGCCTGCGCGCCGATCTGGATCAGGCGCAGGCGATGAAGGCCGAGGCGGATGCCGCCGGGATCGCCTTCGAGACCGCGCTGCGGGACGCTCAGGGGAAGGCGCGCGACATCGCGCAGACCACCCGCAACGCATTGGCCGCCGAGGCCGAGACCAAGCGCAAGGCGCTGGAGGAGCAGCTGAACGGCAAGCTGGCCGCCTCCGAAGCCACGATCCGCCAGCGGACTGAGGCCGCCATGGGCAATGTCCGCTCGATCGCAGGCGAGGCCGCCTCGGCGATCGTCGAGCGTCTGACGGGTCAGGCCCCCGACCGGGCGACCCTCGACCGCGCCCTCGACGCCACTGCACACTAGACGGGAACCCACGATGCTGCTCGAAGCCGAATTCTGGGTCGCCGTCGCGTTCGTCATCTTCATGGCCATCGCCTGGAAGGCCGGCGCCTTCTCGTCGATGACCAAGGGTCTGGACGGCCGCGCCAAGCGCGTCCGCAACGAACTCGACGAGGCCAAGCGCCTGCGTGAGGAGGCCGCCGCCGTGCTGGCCGACTATAAGCGCCGCCGCGCCGAGGCCGAGAAGGAGGCCGAGACGATCGTCGCCAGCGCCCGCGAGGAAGCCCAGCGCGCCGCTGAGGAGGGCCACCGCAAGCTCGACGAGTTCCTGGCCCGTCGCACGAAGGCCGCCGAGACGAAGATTGCCCAGGCCGAGGCGCAGGCCGAGGCTCAGGTCCGCGCGGCCGCCGCGGAGGCTGCGGTGAAGGTGTCGGAGACGATCCTGCGCGATCGGCTGCAGGGCGAGGCCGCCCAGGGTCTGATCCGCTCGAGCCTCGGCGAGGTCCGGACCCGCCTTCGGTCCTGATCCATCACAACCGCGTTTCGAGAAGCCGCCTCCGGGCGGCTTTTTTCGTTGGGTTGCCGGCCTTTGCTCTGGCCGGCGCCGGCGAACAGCATTTCCCGGCGAACATCGGTACCCTGACCGACGTTCCCGACGCGGCGTAAGCAGGCGGGGGCAGCATGGCGGACACAGCGCGGATCGTGATCGTCGGTGGCGGCGTCGCCGGCATCGAGGTCGCTACGAGCCTCGGACGCGGCGGCCGCGCCGACGTGATTCTCGCCGACCGCAGCTTGTCCCATGTCTGGAAGCCGATGCTGCACACCTTCGCGGCCGGCACCGCCCGGGCCGACCGGCAGAAGGTCGATTTTTTCGCGCAGGCCCGGCGCAACGGTTTCCGGTTTCAGCCCGGTGGCCTGACCGGCATCGACCGAACGGCCAAGCGCGCGAAGCTTGCGGTCGAAGCCGCCGAGGGTCGACCGGAGATCAAACTCGCCTACGACCTGTTGGTGCTCGCCATCGGCAGCCGGGCCAACGATTTCGGCACGCCCGGCGTCGCGGAGCACTGCCTCACCATCGATGACCTGACCGAGGCCGAGCATTTCCATGATCAGCTCCGCCGCCACCTGCTGGCGCGGCTCGATCGCGGCGGCATGCTGGAGATCGCGATCGTGGGTGGGGGCGCCACCGGCGTCGAACTCGCCGCCGAGGTGAAGCACGCGATCAACCTGCTCTCGGCCTACGGCTCTCCGGACCTGCCGCAACGCCTGCGCCTCACATTAATCGAGAGCGGGCCGCGCCTGCTGCCGGCCTTCCCGGAGCGGGTCTCGCGCGCCGCCGCCCGCACCCTGTCGGACCTCGCCGTCGAAGTCCGGACCGGCGCGATGGTGACCGCGGCCGACGCGACGGGCTTCAGCCTGAAGGACGGAAGCCGCATCACCGCAGGCCTGAAGGTCTGGGCGGCCGGCGTGAAGGCGCCGGACGTCCTTTCCGGGCTCGACGGCCTCGAGCGATCACGGACCGGACAGCTCGTCGTCGGCCCGGACCTGCGCACGACCCGCGATCCGGCGATCGTCGCGCTCGGCGACTGCGCCAGCCTCACCGATCCGCAGACCGGCAAGCCGGTTCCGGCGACAGCCCAGGCCGCCCGGCAGCAGGCGCAGCACTTCGCCCGTCACCTCGGCCGGGTGCTGGCACGCGGCGACATGGTGTCCACGCCGCTGCCGCCGTTCCGCTATGTCGAGAAGGGTGCCATCGTCTCGCTGGCCGATTTCAACGGCTGGGGGACGCTGGGCCGCTACACCTTCGGCGGCGGCCGACTGAACGGGCTGTCCGCCCGGCTGACGCATGACCTGCTGTACCGCCAGCACCAGATCGGCCTGCTGGGGCCACTCCGCGGGACCATGACGTGGCTGCTCGACGACCTCGATCACCTCGTCAGCCCGCCGGTCAAGCTCGACTGAGCGGCCTGCCTCAATCGGGCCGTTCGCCCTCGACCGCCTTTGTCTCCTCCACCTCGGGCGCCACCTGCCCGTAATTCAGAACCGCCACGAGGGCTGCACCGCCGAAGGTATTGCCGAGCAGGGTCGGCAGGAAGAACTTGAAACCATAATCGCTCATCGAGGCGGCGTCGGTGACCACGAGGTAGAAGGCCTCCACCGAGCCGGCCACGATGTGGGCGAGGCTGCAGAGCGCTACCAGCCACGTCATCAGCAGGATCACGAAGGGCGCCGCGCTGGCGGTCGCCGGCAGGAACCACACCATCAGGGCGATCATCCAGCCGGCGAAGACCGCCTTGACGAACGTTGCCCAGAAGTCGTGCGCGATGGCGTCGTGGCTGATCTCCGCGAAGGCCTTGAGCACCGGCGGCTCGAAGGCGCCCGAATGGGCCACCACCGCGGCGATCGCCAGCGTCCCGAGAATGTTGCCGGACAAGACGATCGCCCAGAGCCGCACGACCCGGACGGCTGTCTTCACGGAGCGGTCGTGCAGCAGCGGCAGGACCGGCGTGATGGTGTTCTCGGTGAAGAGCTGCTGCCGCCCCAGGACCACGACGAGGAATCCGACCGCGTAACCCATGGAACTGACGATCTTCGCCCAGTCCGTCTCGGGCAGGTGGCTGCGCAGGACGCCCGGCACGATGAGCGACAGGGCGATGCTCAAGCCCGCCGCGAAGGCCGACAGGAACAGCGCAAGGCCGTGCCGCCGCAACTCCTCATCGCCTTCGAGCCGGATGACCTCGTGCAACACGTAGGCGTCCGGCCGGCCGATCTCGGACACTTCCTTCAGCAACTCGTCCCGGCGGACCTCCGGATCGGCCCGCTTGTTCTTGTCCCGAACCATCCGCCCTGCTCCGCTACGCTACTCGTTCGAGTCGGATGTTCGACACGCAATCAAGCCGACAGCCGCGCCAGCAGCGCTTCGACGGCGCCGCGCGCTTCGGCGAGCGCCGCAGGATCCCGGCTGCGCACGACGATCCGATTGCGAAAGCCCTCCGGCGTCATCGCCGGATAGGAGCCGATCGAGACCTTCGGCCGCTCCTTGGCGATCGCGCCGAGGTCGCTGGCGTAATTGCCCTCTGGCAGATTCTTCGCCTCGATCGTCTCGGACAGCATCGCGGTGCCGCCCGTCAGGGTCGGGGCGATCGAATCGAGCATGGCCTGCATGATGCTGGGCACGCCGGCCATCACGTGGACGTTGCCGATCCGGAAGCCCGGCGCCTTCGAGACCGGGTTGGCGATCAGGTCGGCCCCGAACGGGATCCGCGCCATCCGCAGGCGCGCCTCGTTCAGATCCTCGGGCTTGTGCCGTTCCAGCAGCATCGCCCGGGCGCGCTCATCGACGTCGATGCCGACCCCGAAGGCCCGGGCGACGCAATCGGCCGTGATGTCGTCGTGGGTCGGGCCGATCCCGCCGGTGGTGAACAGGTAGGTGTAGCGGGCGCGCAGGGCGTTGACCGCCTCGACGATCATGTCGGCCTCGTCCGGCACGATCCGCACCTCGCGCAGGTCGATGCCGGCGGCGGTGAGGAAATCCGCGATGGTGCCGATGTTCTTGTCCTTGGTGCGACCCGAGAGGATCTCATCGCCGATTACGAGGATGGCGGCGGTGACGGATTCGGAGGTCTGGTCCATGGGTCTCTGGCGTCGGGTGGATCGCGCGGGCAGATAGCGCGACACGCTCTCCCGGCTACGACAATCCCGAGGATGCCATGCAGTTCACCGCGCCGCTCCTGCCGGGACGGCTGGTCCAGCGTTACAAGCGATTCCTGGCCGATATCGAGACCGCGGAGGGGCTCGTGACCGCGCATTGCCCCAATCCGGGTGCGATGCTCGGCCTCAACAGGCCCGGGGCGCGGGTGCTGCTCTCCCGCTCGGCGAACCCGACGCGCAAGCTGCCGCTGACCTGGGAGTTGGTCGAGGCCGATTTGCCGGGTGGGCCGCAATGGGTCGGCCTCAATACCCTTCGCCCGAACGCCCTGGTGGCGGAGGCCTTTCGGGCCGGCGCGATCCCGGCGCTGGCCGGATATGAGGTGTTGAAGCCGGAGGTCCGCTACGCGCAGGCGAGCCGGGTCGATTTCGTGGCGAGCGGCGGCGGCCAAGGGCCGTGCCACGTCGAGGTCAAGAACTGCCACCTGATGCGCTGGGCCGGTCTCGCGGAGTTCCCCGACTGCACGGCCGCCCGCAGCGCCCGGCACATGCGCGACCTTGCCCAGGTGGTTACCGAGGGCGGCCGAGCCTTGGTCGTCATCGTCGTGCAGATGCACGCGGAGGCGTTCGACGTCGCCCGCGACATCGACCCGGCCTTCGACCGGGCCTTTCGCGAGGCGCGCGCCGCAGGCGTGGCGGTCCGCGTCTATCGCTGCACGGTCGAGCCGGAGGGCGTCGCCATCGTGGCGGAGATTCCGGTGATCACGCCGCCCTGACGGCGGTGCGCTCGAACATCAGGTTCAGCCGGGAGCGCGCGATCTCGCGATAGCCGAAGCCCTCCAGATGCTTCGGCAGATCGATCTGCCACTGTCCGGTGCCGTTCTCGATCAGCAGGATGCGCGGCAGGAGCGTGTCCGGGGCCTCGCGCAGGAACGGCTCCAAGATCAGGTCCTCGGCGCCTTCCACGTCGAGCTTGATGGCATCCACCCGGGTCAGACCCTCGGTGCGCAGCAGATCCATCAACGTCACCGCCGGCACCGTGATCCGCGCGCCCTCGTTGGTGCCGACGATCCGCAGGCTCGACTCGCCGCGATTGCGCGGATCGATGAACAGAGTCAGCTCGCCGGCCTTGTCGGCCACCGCGCAGGCGACCGCCTTCACGATGTGGAACGGGTTCTGGGCGATGTTGTAGGTCAGACGGTTGAACACGTCGGGCTGCGGTTCCACCGCGACGATCCGGGCCTCCGGCCCCGAGAAGGCGGCCACGCACAGGGCGTAGGCGCCGATATTGGCGCCGATATCGAGGAAGACGCAGTCCTTCGGTAGCTTGTCCTGGAGGAGCGCGCGCTCCTCGGGATCGAAGAATTGCGGCGTGAACAGCACCTTCTTCTCGCAATTGTTGTTGTACGGGTGCAGCCGCATCCGCGCGCCGTAGCGCGTCACGTCCAGGGGCTTGCCCCCGAGCCGCGCGATGGCGATCCGGCGCAGGAAGAGCGCGAGGCGCCGCCCGTACCAGGATCCGTCCGGGATCCGGCTGGTGCGGCGGGTGATCGCCGCCACGAGACCGGTGGGTTCGTAGGTGCCGTAGGGCTGCGTGTCCGTCATGACCGCCGCGGTTTGCCAGCCGACGCCCCGGGGGGCAAGCCGATCTCGGCGCGTTGCCCCGGCAAGCCCGTGTGGTCTAAGCGGTGGCCGAGCGTGAGGAGCATAGGTTACGCGGCATGGAGTCCTTCAATTCCGACGGTGTGCGGATCGCCTATATCGATGTCCCGCCGACTGATGGGGCGGGCAAGCCGATCCTGCTGATCCATGGCTTCGCGTCGAACCACGCGGTCAATTGGGTCAACACCCAGTGGGTCAAGGTCCTGACCCAGGCCGGCTACCGGGCGATCGCCCTGGACAATCGCGGCCACGGCGAGAGTGAGAAGCTGTACGATCCGGCCGCCTACAGCTCCGAGGCGATGGCGGGCGACGCGATCCGTCTGCTCGACCATCTCGGGATCGAGCGCGCGCACGTGATGGGCTACTCGATGGGCGGTCGGATCACCGCGCATATCGCCCTGGATCACGCTGACCGTGTTCGCTCCGCGCTGATCGGCGGCCTCGGCATGCACCTCGTCGAGGGCAAGGGACTTCCATCGGGCATCGCCGAGGCCCTTGAGGCGCCCGCCGGCATGCCGGCGCCGAACCCCACGGCCGCAGCCTTCCGCATGTTCGCGGAGCAGACCCGGAGCGATCTGCGGGCGCTCGCCGCCTGCATGCGCGGCTCGCGCCAGACGCTGAGCCGGGCCGAGCTCGGGCAGATCGAGGTGCCGGTGCTGGTCTCGGTCGGGACGCTTGATACGGTGGCGGGCTCCGGGCCGGGTCTCGCCGCCCTGATCCCCGACGCGCGGGCGCTGGAGATCGAGGGCAAGGACCACTCCACCGCGGTCGGCGCCAAGCCGCACCGGGACGGCGTGCTGGCGTTCCTGGCGGCGCAGCCCTGACCGATCAGCTCTTCAGCCGGTACCCCGTCCGGAAGATGTAGGTGACGAGGCCGAGGCAGATCACCAGGAACAGGGCCGTCATGCCGAGGCTGACCGCGATGTTCACGTCTGCCTTGCCGAAGAACGCCCAGCGGAAGCCGCTGATCAGGTACACGACCGGGTTGAGCAGGCTCACCGCGTGCCAGAACGGCGGCAGCATGCCGATGGCGTAGAAGCTGCCGCCCAGGAAGGTCAGCGGCGTCACCACGAGGAGCGGCACGAGCTGCAGCTTCTCGAACCCGTCCGCCCACAGGCCGATCACGAAGCCGAACAGGCTGAACGTCACCGCGGTGAGCAGCAGGAAGGAGATCATCCAGAGCGGATGGTCGATCCGCAGCGGCACGAACAAGGCCGAGGTCGCCAGGATGATCAGGCCGATCAGGATCGACTTGGAGGCCGCCGCGCCGACGAAGCCCAGCACGACCTCCAACGGCGAGATCGGTGCCGACAGAATCTCGTAAATCGTGCCGGCGAAGCGCGGGAAGTAGATGCCGAACGAAGCGTTGGAGATGCTCTGCGTCAGAAGCGAGAGCATGATCAGCCCGGGCACGATGAACAGCCCGTACGGCACGCCGTCCACCGCCGAGACCCGCGAGCCGATCGCGGCGCCGAACACGACGAAATACAGCGTGGTCGAGATCACCGGGGCCAGGATGCTCTGCCCGGCGGTGCGCCAGAACCGGCTCATCTCGAACCGGTAGATCGCCCGGACCGCCGGCCAGTTCATGCTGTAGGCCGCGCTCATGCCGGTCCTCCTTCCCCGCGGACGAGGTTTACGAAGATGTCCTCCAGCGAACTCTGCTCGGTATGGAGGTCGTTGAAGCGGACGCCCGCTGCAGCCAAGCCGGTGAGCAGCCCGGTGATGCCGGTGCGCTCGGCGCGGGTGTCGTAGGTGTAGACCAGCTCGCGCCCGTCGCTTGCCAGGGCCAGCGCGTAATCGGAGAGGTCCGGCGGGATGGCGGCGATCGGCTGCTGGAGATGCAGGGTGAGCTGCTTGCGCCCGAGCTTGCGCATCAGCGCGGCCTTCTCTTCCACGAGGATGATCTCGCCCCGGCGGATCACCCCGATGCGGTCGGCCATCTCCTCGGCCTCTTCGATGTAATGGGTGGTGAGGATGACGGTGACGCCCTGCTGGCGCAGCTCGCGCACGAGGCGCCACATGTCCTGGCGCAGCTCGACATCGACACCCGCGGTCGGCTCATCGAGGAACAGCACCCGGGGCTCGTGCGAGAGCGCCTTGGCAATCAGAACCCTTCGCTTCATGCCGCCGGACAGAGTCATCAGGCGGCTGTCGCGCTTGTCCCAGAGGGAGAGCGCCCGCAGGATCCGCTCGATATGCCCGGGATCCGGCCGCAGCCCGAACAGGCCGCGGGAGAAGCTCACCGTGTTCAGCACCGTCTCGAAGGCGTCGGTGGTGAGTTCCTGCGGCACGAGCCCGATCGTCCGCCGCGCCGCGCGGTAGTCGCCCGCGATATCGTGGCCGTCGACCAGTACGGTGCCGGATGTCGGCGTGACGATGCCGCAGACGATGTTGATCAGGGTCGATTTGCCGGCGCCGTTCGGGCCGAGCAGCGCGAAGATCTCCCCGCGCTCGATGGTAAGATTGATGTCACGCAGGGCTGTGAAGCCGGTTTTGTAGGTCTTCGACAGCTGCGAAATCGATAGGATCGGCATCGGGGCCTGGATCGAGCGGGGGCGAGCCCGGAGCCGGCGGCGCGCACCGGTCGCGCTCCGGTGAGCCGACGGGTGCCGCCTCTGAGACGGCCGGCGCTATAGCACGCCGGAATGACGCTCTGGACCGATCCCGTGTGCGCCGGCGCACGATCGAGCAGGCTGGCGGTTACCGCTTGGCGAAGCGCTCGACGATCGCCAGGCATTCCTTCCTGTGAGCCGGGTCCTCGATCCGGGCGAAGGCGGCAAGCAGGGCGGCGCATTCCGATGCAGCCGGCCCGCCTGGCGTCGCGCCTGCGCCGTCCCGGCCGTGAAAGGTCGAGACAGGGATACTCAACGCGTCTGCGATCTGTCCGAGTAGCCGTGCCCGCTCGTCGGCGGGGGAATTAGCGCCCTTGAAATCGACTGCCCCTGCGTCCGTCATGATGCCTTCAACGCCAACCCTCGATGGGACGCCTCTGCCGTCGCCAGGCGCGAACATCCACATATTCTCGGTCGGTGCAACCTACCGTTAGGTTTCAAACACGCGGCAGACAGCGGAGCTCTGGCGCTGCGGGCCGGGACACAGGAACTGCCAGCCCTCCGGCGTGAGCCAATGCAATCATCGTGCAGTCGAGTGGCCCTTCGGACAGTCGAGCCTGGATCAAGCTGCTCGCCGAAGCGTGATGAGCGCCACAAGCCCGATCAAAGTGCCGGCCCCGAGGAGCCTGCGCCAGGGATTCACGCCACGGAGCAACTCATCGAGTGCCCACCACGCGAGGGTGAGATCGGCACCGAGCGATAGCCAATGCGCCAGGGTCTCGTTTCCCTGGGCGGCCCATGCGCCCACGGAGAATCCGCCGAACAGCCAGAGCGGCAGATTGGGCCATTGCGCGATCGTCAGTTCACCGGTGCTGCGGTTCCGGAACAGCCAGTCGACAGTCTTGGCGAACACGCCGGTCCTTCCCTGCCCCATCGTCCCATCTCTCCGGCGAATGCGCTGGTGCTCCGCCGCACGGCCGGGCCAGCTCGGCTGACATAGGATGCTTTAACGGAGCGGGCGCGATCTTAACGAACAACTAACGTTACCGAATGGAAAGCGCTCGTAAATCCCTAACGGAGTCTGAAATGACTCGCAGAAATTCCGTTAATGGGTTGGTAATGCGGTGGCGAAGCGGCGATGCGGCCGCCCTGCAGAGAGGTTCGACCATGAGCGCCCGTCTCGAAGATCTGAAGTTCATGTTGACGCTCAGCACCGTCGTGCTGTTCGGCAGCGGCCTCGATCTCATCCTGCGCTGATGGGCAGGACGCGTCCGGGGTGGACGTGCTGGCCGCCGCGCGCAATGGCACGCCGAAGGGCGGAGCGGGCAGCCGAGTCGTGGAGCGGCCCGGCACGACCGCGCCCCGCGGCGTAGGGAACGGTGACCACGCGCGAACCCGACACGGCCCGGCGCTGCGCGCCACCGACATTGAGCGTTGCGGCCCCGCTTTGGCCGGAGCGGAGGAAACTCCGCAATTCGGCAGCCTTCGCCCGCCGTTCCGCCCGGATCTTGATGAGCGCGAAGACGAGGCTGATCACCCCTGCAGCCTCGAGGAGAGCTGCAATCACGTAGCCCGACGCCATCCAACCACACCGAACACAATCACGGGGAGAGCCGCCAGGGCGGGCTCGTCCGATCTGCGCCCGCATGGTTAGCGCGACCTTAACGCCCGCCTCGATCACCGCGCATCGTAGCGATCCCGGTTTGTCGGGTGTCGACGGTGCGATATCCGCGGTCGGCCTGGGTTCGCAGCCGCGCGTCCCGGCTGGTGGCGGCCGGTAAGCCGTCGCCTCCAGGCCCGGGCGTGGCGCACCGTCAGTCGTCGGCTACCACATGTCGAGGGCGACGCGGGCCTCGTCCGACATGCGGCTCTGGTCCCACGGGGGATCGAACACCATCGTCACCGAACAGGACTGGACGCCCTGCACGGCACTCACCGCGTTCTCGACCCAGCCAGGCATCTCGCCCGCAACCGGGCAACCAGGGGCCGTCAGCGTCATGTCGATGGCGACCTTCCGGTCGTCCCCGATATCGACCTTGTAGATCAGCCCGAGTTCATAGATGTCGGCCGGGATCTCCGGATCGTAGACGCTCTTCAGCGCCGCGACGATGTCGTCGGTCAGGCGATCCAGTTCCGCGGGCGGGATCGCCGCATCGGCGGCGACGGCGGGGGCGTTCATGCCGCCCGTGATGGTGGCGTCGGTGGTCATCGCTTCACTCTCTTCGGACGCGTCCGGACGGGACCAGCCTCGAACCCGTATATCAGGTGAACAGCATTTCTGCCTTGGCGAGTGCCGCGGCAAGGGCATCGATCTCGGCCGTCGTGTTGTAGAGGCCGAACGAAGCGCGGCAGGTCGAGGTGACGCCGAATCGATTGAGCAGCGGCATGGCGCAGTGGGTCCCGGCCCGTACCGCCACACCTTGCCGGTCGATCACCGTGGCGATGTCGTGGGCGTGCGCACCCTTCATCTCGAAGGCGATGACGCCACCCTTCCCGGCGGCCGTGCCGATCAGGCGCAGGGAATTCATCGCCCCGAGCCGCTCCTGCGCGTAGGCGGTGAGCTTCGCCTCATGGGCGGCAATCGCGTCGCGGCCGAGAGTCATCATGTATTCGAGCGCCGCGCCAAGCCCGACCGCCTCGATGATCGCCGGGGTACCGGCCTCGAACTTGTGGGGCGGATCGTTGTAGATGATCGCGTCTTCGCTGACGGTCCGAATCATTTCGCCACCGCCCTGATAGGGCGGCAGTCGGTCCAGCCATTCCTTCTTGGCGTAGAGCACGCCGATGCCGGTCGGGCCGTAGACCTTGTGGCCGGTGAAGACGAAGAAGTCGCAATCGAGGGCCTGGACGTCGACGGGCTGATGCACCGCGCTCTGGGCGCCGTCGAGCAGCACCGGCACGCCATGGGCATGGGCGATGCGCACGATCTCGGCCGCCGGGGTCACGGTGCCCAGCACGTTCGACATGTGGGTGATCGCCACCATCTTGGTACGGGGCGAAAACAATTTCTCATACTCTTCGACGAGGAAGTTGCCGTCCTCGTCCACCGGCGCCCACTTGATCACGGCGCCGCGGCGCTCGCGCAGGAAGTGCCAGGGCACGATGTTGGAATGGTGCTCCATGATCGAGAGGATGATCTCGTCCCCCTCCCCGATCAGTCCGCCCCACCCCATGGAGGAGGCCACGAGGTTGTAGGCCTCGGTGGCGTTGCGGGTGAAGATGATCTCGTCGGTGGAAGCGGCATTGAGGAACTGGCGCGTGGTCTCGCGGGCGCCTTCGAAGCCTTCGGTCGCGGCGTTCGCCATGTAGTGCAAGCCGCGGTGGACGTTGGCGTAGCCGGTCTCCATGCAGGAGACCATCGCGTCGATCACCTGACGCGGCTTCTGCGCCGAGGCGGCGTTGTCGAGGTAGACGAGCGGTTTGCCGTAGACCTGCTGCGCCAGGATCGGAAAATCCTTCCGGATCGCCGCGACGTCGTAGGTGGGGGTGAGGACGGGTGCGTTCATCGCTTTTCACTCACGGAGCGCCCTCCTTCCGGAAGGACGGACTCCCCTCCCCCTTGCGGGGAGGGGTTAGGGGTGAGGGTGGTTCAGGATGAGGCGTCCCGGTGCCTTCTACGCCACCCCCACCGCCGGCTCCTCCCCGCAAGGGGGAGGAGCGCGCGTCGCGCTAGGCGCGCGCCTTCAGCCAAGCCTCGATCTCGCCGATCAGCGCCGCGCGGGCGCCCTCGTGCGTGACCGCTTCCACGGCCTCACCCACGAAGGCCTGGACGAGCAGGCTCTCGGCAGTCGCCCGCGGCAGGCCGCGGGCCATCAGGTAGAACAGCAGATCCTCGTCCGGCGCGCCGCAGGTGGCTCCATGGCCGCAGGCGACATCGTCGGCGAAGATCTCCAGCTCCGGCTTGTTCATCATCTGCCCCTCATCGGTGAGGAGGAGGCAGTCGGACTTCATCTTGCCGTCGGTCTGCTGGGCGGCCTGCCGGACGATGATCTTGCCCTGGAACACGCCGGTGGCGTCGCCGTCGATGATCCACTTGAACTGCTCGCGGCCGACGCCGCCGACCGCGGCATGGTCGGCGAGCAGCGTCGAATCGGCGAGCTGGCCCCTGCGCAACATGGCGGCGCCGTTGACGACGACATTCGTGCCCTCGCCCGCCACATGGACGTAGATCTGGTGCCGCGACAGCACCGCCCCGGTGACGAGGTTCACGGTCTCGACCTGAGCCTCGGCCTCGACCTTCAGCGACAGGGTCGAGAGCGCGATGGTGGCATCGCCCTCGATGTTCAGGCGGGTGTGCCGGAAGGCGGCCCTGGGGCCGACCACCACGTCGAGGGCGTCGTTCGGCTGGCACGTGAGACCGTTCGGCCCCTCATGGCTCTCCAGCAGGCTGAATTCGGCGCCCTCGCCGAGCTGGACGAGCACGCGGGTCGCCGTCGAGAACGGCGTCGCTCCGGTGCCGACGAAGCGCAGGTGGATCGGCTGCTCCGGCTTGGCGCCGGGGGCGACCCGGATCACCGCGCCGTCCGCCAGAAAGGCGGTGTTGAGCTGGTAGACCGGGTTCTCCCGGGCCTGGGGCACGGGGGCGAGCTGAGTCAGGGCGTCGTCACCCTGGCTCAACGCGTCGTTGAGCGGCACGACCGTGATGCCGGCCGGGATCCTGTCGAGATCGGACAGCTCGCGGACGAGATGGCCGTTCACGAAGGTCAGGCGCGCGGCCTCGATCCCGGAAAAGCCCTTCGCCTGTGCGACGGCCGCCTTGGCGGCGTCGAGGCTCGCCGCCTCGGCGGGCGGGGCGGCTTCGGCGATCGCGGCGCGCAGGTCCGTGTACTTGAACGCCTCGACCCGGCGGCTCGGCAGCCCGGTCGCCTCGAAGAAGCGGAAGGCCTCCTCCCGGGCGATCGCCGTCTCGCTGGCGAAGCTCTGGCGGGCGGTCTCGAACAGCTTCGACAGGCCGGCCTCGGCGGGGGAGCGGAGGTTGGTGACGTCGGCCATGGCTCAGGCGGCCTCGTTGGTGCGGTACTCGGCGTAGCCGGAGGCCTCGAGCTCCAGGGCGAGCTCCTTGCCGCCGGTCTTCACGATCTGACCCTTCGACATGACGTGCACCACGTCCGGCACGATGTGGTTCAGCAGCCGCTGGTAGTGGGTGATCACCAGGAACGAGCGGCCCTGGCCGCGGAGCGCGTTCACGCCCTCTGAGACGATGCGCAGGGCATCGATGTCGAGGCCGGAATCGGTCTCGTCGAGCACGCAGAACTTCGGCTGCAGCAGCGCCATCTGGAGGATCTCCATGCGCTTCTTCTCACCACCGGAGAAGCCGACGTTGAGGGCGCGCTTGAGCATCTCCTTGTTGATCTCGAGCTTGTCGGCCGCGCCGTTCACCGCCCGGATGAAGTCGGGGGTTGACAGCTCGGCTTCGCCCCGCGCCTTGCGCTGCGCGTTCAGGCAGGCCTTGAGGAAGGTCATGGTGCCGACGCCCGGGATCTCCAGCGGATACTGGAACGCCAGGAACACGCCGGCGGCGGCGCGCTCGTCGGCCGCCATCTCCAGCAGGTTCTGCCCATCGAGCAGGATCTCGCCGTCGAGGACCTCGTAGTCCTCCTTGCCGGCGATGACGTAGGAGAGCGTCGACTTGCCCGAACCGTTCGGACCCATGATGGCGGCGACCTCGCCGTCCTTCACGGTGAGGTTGAGGCCGTTCAGGATGCGGTTGTCCTCGATCTGCACGACGAGGTTCTTGATTTCCAGCATGTCTAGGTCGTCCTGTTCGAATTCGCTGTTTGTCCCCCTGCCCCAAGGTCGCATTGCTTCACGCACCCTGGCGTGAGGAACCGCGACGCGCGCTCCTCCCCCTTGTGGGGAGGAGTGGGAGGTTGGGGGTGGAGCAGGAGGCAACGCCGCGTTTTATCCGGCACCACCCCCACCCCTGCCCCTCCCCGCAAGGGGGAGGGGGGATACGCACACCCTTTGAGGGGCCTCAGCCCACCGAGCCCTCAAGGCTAATCGAGATCAGCTTCTGGGCCTCGACGGCGAACTCCATGGGCAGCTGCTGCAGCACGTCCCGGACGAAGCCGTTGACGATCAGTGCGGTCGCCTCCTCCTCGGAGAGGCCGCGCTGCTGGCAGTAGAACTTCTGCTCCTCGGAGATCTTCGAGGTGGTGGCTTCGTGCTCGAACACCGCCGAGGCGTTCTTCGACTCGATGTAGGGCACCGTGTGCGCGCCGCACTGATCGCCGATCAGCAGGGAGTCGCAGTTCGTGAAGTTGCGCGCGCCCTTGGCTTTCCGGTGCGCCGAGACGAGGCCCCGGTAGGTGTTCTGCGACCGGCCGGCCGAGATGCCCTTCGAGATGATCCGGCTCGTCGTATTCTTGCCGAGATGGATCATCTTGGTGCCGGAATCGACCTGCTGCATGCCGTTCGACACCGCGATCGAGTAGAACTCGCCGCGGGAATCGTCGCCGCGCAGGATGCAGGACGGGTACTTCCAGGTGATCGCCGAGCCGGTCTCGACCTGCGTCCACGAGATCTTCGAGCGGGCGCCGCGGCAATCGCCGCGCTTGGTCACGAAGTTGTAGATGCCGCCCTTGCCCTCGTTGTCGCCCGGGTACCAGTTCTGGACCGTCGAGTACTTGATCTCGGCATCATCCAGGGCGACCAGCTCGACCACCGCGGCGTGGAGCTGGTTGTCGTCGCGCTTCGGGGCGGTGCAGCCCTCGAGATACGAGACGTAGCTCCCCTTGTCGGCGATGATCAGCGTGCGCTCGAACTGGCCGGTATCGCGCTCGTTGATCCGGAAATAGGTCGACAGCTCCATCGGGCAGCGTACGCCCGGCGGGATGTAGACGAACGATCCGTCGGAGAAGACGGCCGAGTTCAGCGTCGCAAAGAAGTTGTCGGTCGCCGGCACGACCGAGCCGAGATACTTCTGCACCAGCTCCGGATATTCCTGCACGGCCTCGGAGATCGGCATGAAGATCACGCCGGCCTTCGAGAGTTCCTTCTTGAAGGTCGTGGCCACCGAGACCGAGTCGAACACCGCGTCGACCGCGACGCGGCGCTCGGGGGCGATGCCCTCCAGCACCTCGACCTCGCGGAGCGGGATGCCGAGCTTCTCGTAGGTCTTCAGGATCTCGGGATCGATCTCGTCGAGCGACATCGCGGCCGGGCGCTTGGGCGCCGCGTAGTAGTAGATGTTGTTGTAGTCGACCTTGTCGTAGGCGACGCGCGCCCACTCCGGCTCCTTCATGGTCAGCCAGCGCCGATAGGCGTCGAGGCGCCACTCCAGCAGCCACGCCGGCTCGTTCTTCTTGGCCGAGATGAAGCGCACGACATCCTCGGAGATGCCCTTCTCGGACTTCTCCATCTCGATCGTGGTCTCGAACCCGTACTTGTACTGGTCGAGGTCGATCGAGCGGACCCGGTCGATGGTTTCCTGCACGGCAGGCATCAGCGTCTCCTGGGCATCTCCGGCGTCAAGGGCCGGGAAGCGACTGTCGGAAGGCGGGGGCGACGGCCCTCAGGCCGCCTGTCCTCGCCGCTTATATAGGGGCTGCAAGACCCGTTCGAAGGCGTCGAGGAAGCATGCCACATCCTCGTCCACCGTGTTCCAGCCGAGGCTGACGCGCAGCGCACCCCCGGCGAGATCCGTTGTCACGCCCATCGCGGCGAGCGTCGCCGAGCGCGCGACCTTCCCCGACGAGCAGGCCGAGCCCGACGACACCGCCACGCCGGCGAGATCAAGGGCAATCACGGACGCGGGCGCATCGAGCCCCGGGACCGAGAAGTTGAGGGTGTTGGGCAGGCGCGGGGCGCCGGCCGCGAAGATGACGACGTCGGGCGCCAGGGCCCGCACGCCGGCCTCGATCCGGTCGCGCAGGGCGGACAGCCGCGTCTGCTCCCCGTCCAGCGCTGCGCGGGCGGCCCGGGCCGCCTCGCCCATGCCCACGATGGCCGGCAGGCACTCGGTGCCGCAGCGCTGCCGGCGTTCCTGGCCGCCCCCGCGCAGGAACGCGCTCCCGAGGCTGACGCCCTCGGCCAGCACCAGGGCGCCGACGCCCTTGGGCGCCGCGAACTTGTGGCCCGAGAGGGTAAGCACGTCGAGACCGAGCGCCGCCATGTCGAGGGGGATCTTACCGACCGCCTGCACGGCGTCGCTGTGCACCAGGGTGCGACCGTGCGCCCGCGCCCGCGCGACGATCGCAGCCAGCGGCTGGACCGCGCCGGTCTCGTTGTTGGCGGCGTGGACCGAGAGGAGCACGGTCTCGTCCGCCAGCGCGGCGAGACGATCCTCCAGGGCAGCGACGTCGATAATGCCATCGGCGGTCACCGGGAGCCGCCCCACCGCCGCCTCCGCAAACCGGTGGCCCGCGGCGACGCAGGGATGCTCGGTCGCCGTGTGCAGCAGCCGCGTCGGGGCGGGCAGCTTGCGGCCGCGCAGGTCGCCCGAGAGAACCGCGTTCGCCGCCTCGGTCCCGCCGCTGGTGAAGATCACCTGTTCGGGGCGTGCACCCACCAGGGCCGCGACCTCGGCGCGGGCGGCCTCCAGCGCGGCCCGGGCGGCGCGGCCCTCCGCGTGAATCGACGACGGGTTGCCGGGCAGCATCAGGGCGCGCGCCACCGCCTCCGCCACATCCGGGCGGACCGGGGCAGTCGCGTTGTAATCGAGATAGGCGCGGGCCCGGCTCATCGGCGTTCCGTGCGATCCTCGTCGCTTACGCGTCACAATTCCTTGCCTTCCGACCGGTCCGACGTGCTAAGGGCCGCCGATAGATCGAGGCCCGCCGACCGGCAGGATTGGCTCAGGCAGCCCGTGCGACGCATCGAGCGGCCTTTTTAGAACGATTCTAATCGCCTAGAACTGTTCTAAGAGTGCTTTTATGGTGCTCCCGCATTGAGTCAAGGCTGCCGGAGCTTGGCGCCGCGGCCGCGGCGGGCGAACGCGAGAGTGAGTGTCGAACGATGCCCGAAGTCATCTTCACCGGCCCCGCCGGTCGCCTGGAAGGCCGTTATCAGGCCCCCAAGAAGCGCGGCGCGCCGATCGCCATCATCCTGCATCCGCACCCGCAATTCGGGGGCACGATGAACAATCAGATCGTGTACAACCTTTTCTACACGTTCGCCAATCGCGGGTTCGCGGCCCTGCGTTTCAATTTCCGCGGGGTTGGCCGCAGCCAGGGCTCGTTCGATCACGGCTCGGGCGAGCTGTCGGATGCCGCCGCGGCCCTCGACTGGGTTCAGTCGGTCAACCCGGAGGCGAAGTCCTGCTGGATCGCGGGCGTCTCGTTCGGCTCGTGGATCGGCATGCAGCTGCTGATGCGCCGCCCCGAGATCGAGGGCTTCATCTCGATCGCCGCGATGGCCAACCGCTACGACTTCACCTTCCTGGCGCCCTGCCCGTCCTCCGGACTGTTCGTGCACGGCTCCGAGGACCGGGTCGCGCCGGCCCGGGAGGTCATGCCGGTGATCGAGAAGGTGAAGGTGCAGAAGGGTGTCATCATCGAGCATCAGGTGGTCGACGGGGCCAACCACTTCTTCGACGGTAAGGTCGAGGAATTGACTCAGACTGTGGACACCTACCTCGACAAGCGCCTCGGCAAGCGCGAGGAGGCAGCCTGACGCATGCCGGCCCTGCGCCTTGACGGGGGGCGCTCCGGAGGAATAGGGCGCGGACATCGGAATCCACGACACACCTCCGCAGGTCTGATGTCAGAAAGCCCGTCCGACCAACCTGTGGTGCTCCTTGTCGAGGATGACGGGCTCCTTCTCATGGAGGCCGCCGACACCCTGGCGGATGCGGGCTTCACGGTGCTGGAGGCGAGCCACGCCGACAAGGCGCTGAAGGTCCTGGAGAACCGCGACGATGTCGGCGTCCTGATGACGGATGTCGACATGCCGCAGGGCTCGATGGACGGCTTCGCCCTCGCCCGGCTGGTGGCGCATCGCTGGCCGTCGATCCCGGTGCTGGTGGTGTCCGGCATGGGCACGCCCGGCCCGAACGACATGCCGGAGGGCGCGCGGTTCATCCCCAAACCCTACGAGCCGACCACGCTGGTCCGGACGCTCCGCGCCTTCATCCAGCGCGCGGCTTGACGCGCTGGCCCGTCCGGGCTCACCGAGGCGCCGGGCCCCGAACTCCCGACCGAGAGCCATGACGGACAGCACCCGAAAGCACCGCTTCGCGACGCGGGCCATCCATGCGGGCGCCGCCCCGGATCCCGCCACGGGCGCGCGGGTCCAGCCGATCTACTTCACGAACGGTTTCGTGTTCGACTCGACCGAGCAGGCCGCCGACATCTTTGCGGGGCGCCGCACCGGCTTCTCGTATTCCCGGGGTTCGAACCCGACGGTCGCCGCGCTGGAGCGCCGCATTGCGGATCTGGAGGGCGCGAAGGCTGGGGTGGCGGTGTCCTCCGGGCAATCCGCCATGCAGCTGGTGCTGATGACGCTGATGAAGAGCGGTGACGCCTATGTCGCGTCCCCGCGCCTGTTCGGCGGGTCGCTGGGCCTGATGCGGCGGCTCGACGGGCGCTACGACCTCAAGCCGCGCTTCGCCCGGGGCATGGCCCCGGAGGATTTCGAGGCGGCGATCACCCCGGACTGCCGGGCGATCTTCTGCGAATCGATCGTGAATCCCTGTGCCTCCGTGGTCGACCTCGACGGGATCGCCGCAGTGGCGCGTCGCCACAATCTGCCGCTCGTCGTGGACAACACCCTCGCCTCGCCGGCCCTGATCCGGCCGATCGAGCACGGCGCCGACATCGTCTGGCACTCCACCTCGAAGTTCCTGAGCGGCTCCGGCCAGACCATCGGCGGCGTGATCTGCGATGCCGGCACCTTTGATTGGGCGAAGGCCGGCGGCTACAACCTGATCACCGAGCCCTGGCCGGACTACGATGGCCTCGTGCTGACGGAGGCGTTCCCGGAGACGCCCTTCGCGGCGGCCTGCCGGTTCTTCGGCCTGCGCGACCTCGGCCCCGGCCTGTCACCGATGAACGCGTTCCTGACGCTGATGGGCATCGAGACCCTGCCGCTGCGCATGGAGCGGCATTGCGCCAACGCCCGGGCGGTGGCGGCCTTCCTGAAGGACCACCCGGCGGTGGATTGGGTGAGCTACCCGATGCTGCCGGGTCAAACCGGCGAGGACCTCGCCCGCCGGTATACGCCGGGCGGGCCGGGCTCGATCTTCACCTTCGCGCTCAAGGGCGGCGAGCCGGCGGCCCTCAAAGTGATCGCCCGGCTGGAGCTGATCTCCCACCTCGTGAATATCGGCGAGATCAAGTCGTTGGCGATCCACCCGTCCTCGACCACGCACCGGCAGCTGCCGGAGCACGAGAAGGCCGCCGCCCTGGTCGGTCCCGAGACTGTTCGACTGTCGATCGGGCTGGAGAATGAGGCGGATTTGATCGCCGATCTCCAGCAGGCCTTGGATCAGCTGGGCTGAGCGGGGGGGCTCAGCGCCGCCGTTCCAGGATCGACACGTAGTTCGCGACGGCCGCGCCGCCCATGTTGAAGATCCCGGCGAGCTCCGCCCCGGGCACCTGCATCTCGCCGGCCTCGCCCATCAGCTGAAGGCAGGCCATCACGTGCATCGACACGCCGGTGGCGCCGACCGGATGGCCCTTGGCCTTCAGCCCGCCCGATGGGTTGATCGGCAGCCGCCCGCCCTTCTCGGCGAGCCCGTCGCGCACCACGCGAAACCCCTCGCCCGGGGCGGCGAGACCCATCGCCTCGTACTCGATCAGCTCGGCGATGGTGAAGCAGTCATGCGTCTCCACGAAGGACAGGTCGTCGTTACCGATCCCGGCCTGCGCCCGCGCCTTGTCCCAGGCCATCCGCGCGCCCTTGAATTCGGTCGGGTCCCGGCGGGAGAGCGGCAGGATGTCGTTGACGTGGGCCCGGGCACGGAAGGCGATCGCCCGCTCCAGCCCCTCGGCGGTCTCGGCATCCGCCACCACGAGTGCCGCCGCGCCGTCCGAGATCAGTGAGCAGTCGGTGCGCCGCAGGGGGGCGGCCACGTAGGGGTTCTTGTCCGAGACCCGGTTGCAGAAGTCGAAGCCCAGATCCTTGCGCAGCTGCGCGTAGGGGTTGGCGACGCCGTTGCGGTGGTTCTTGGCGGCGATCCGGGCCAGCTCCTCGCTGCGGTCGCCGTAGCGCTGGAAATAGCCCGCTGCGATCCGCCCGAACACGCCCGCGAAGCCGCCCTCGATCTCGGCCTCCTCCTTCCGGTAGGAGGCGCCGAGCAGGATGTCGCCGGTCTCCGCCACGGTCTTGGCCGTCATCTTCTCGGCTCCGATCACCAGCGCGATCCGGCCCCGGCCGCTGCCGACGAAGTCGAGGGCCGCGTAGAGCGCCGCCGAGCCGGTGGCGCAGGCATTCTCCAGATGGGTCGCCGGCACGTGGGCGAGGCCCGGCCGGTTCACGGCGACGAGGGAGCCCTCGAAACCCTGCTTCGAGAAGCCGGTGTTCATCGAGCCCACGTAGATGCCGTCGACCTGGGCCTCCTCGACGCCGGCATGGGCCAGGGCCTCGCCGGAGACCCTCGCGATCAGCCCCTCGACATCCGGTTCGTCCAGCTTGCCGAAGGGGGTGTGGGCCCAGCCCACGATGCAGGCGCGTGTCATCCGGTGACCTCCCGAGTCTGTGTCCAACGATGGGCCCGGCGCAGCGGGTGATCAAGGCTGCCGATCAGCCCTGACCGCCCTCCCCCATCAGGAAGTCGAAGTCGCAGCCCTCCGGCGCCTGCGTGACGGTGCGCCGGTAGAGCGCCTTGTAGCCCCGGGTCGGAGCCGGCGGCGGACGGTGATCGGCGAGGCGGCGGGCGATCTCGTCGGGCTCGACCAGGAGGTCGATCCGCTTGTTCCGGATCGACAGCTTGATCCGGTCGCCGTCGCGCACCGCGGCCAGCGGACCGCCGATGGCCGATTCGGGGGCGATGTGCAGCACGATCGAGCCGAACGCCGTGCCGGACATCCGGGCGTCAGAGATGCGCACCATGTCCTTCACCCCCGCCCGGGCGAGTTTTTTGGGGATCGGCAGGTAACCGGCTTCCGGCATTCCGGCGGCGTGGGGGCCGGCATTCTGCAGGACCAGGACGTCGCCCGGGCCGACATCGAGGTCGGGATCGTCGATCCGCCGGCTCAGATCCTCCAGCCCGGTGAACACCACCGCCCGGCCCTCGGATTCGAACAGCTCCGGCGTCGCGGCCGCCCGCTTGAAGATCGCGCCCTCGGGCGCGAGGTTGCCGGTCAACGCCACCAGCCCGCCAACCGGCGAGACGGGATTGTCGAAGGCGCGGATCACCGACCGGTCGACCCAGCCGGAAGGCTCGTCCAGGCGCTCGGCCAGCGTTCGGCCTTCGACGTCCACGGTGTCGAGATGGAGGAGCGGACGCAATTCGCGCAGCAGCGCGCCCATGCCGCCGGCCGCGTGGAAATCCTCCATGTAGCCCTCGCCCACGGGCTTCAGGTCGACCAGCACCGGCGTCTCGTCGGAGATCTGGTTGAAGCGCTCATACGGAACGCGGATGCCGAGCCGCCCCGCGATGGCGGAGAGGTGGACGATGGCGTTGGTCGAGCCCGAGACTGCCATCAGCACCCGGATGGCGTTCTCCACCGATTCGCGGGTGATGACCTGCGACGGCGCGATCTTCGACTGGATCAGTCGCACCGCCGCGCGGCCGGTCTCCTCGGCGGCGACCAGCCGGTCGGAATGGACGGCGGGGATCGCGGCCGTGCCGGGCAGCGACATGCCGAGCGCCTCCGCGATGCACGCCATGGTGGAGGCTGTGCCCATCACCGCGCAGGTGCCGGCGGTGACCGAGAGCCGGCCCTCGACCTCGGCGATCTCGTCCGCGTCGACGGTGCCGGCCCGGTATTTCGCCCAAAAACCCCGGCAATCGGTACAGGCGCCGAGCCGCTGGCCGCGGTGGCGGCCGGTGGACATCGGGCCGGTCACAAGCTGGATCGCCGGCAGCCCCGCCGAGGCTGCCCCCATGAGCTGGGCCGGCACGGTCTTGTCGCAGCCGCCGATCAGCACGACAGCGTCCATCGGCTGGGCCTGGATCATCTCCTCCGTGTCCATGGCCATCAGGTTGCGGTACATCATGCTGGTCGGGTTGAGGAAAACCTCGCCGAGCGACACGGTCGGGAACGGCCGCGGCAGCGCCCCGGCCGCCAGCACCCCGCGGGAGACCGCCTCCACCAGTTCGGGCATGCCCCGGTGGCAGTTGTTGAAGCCCGAGGGCGTCATGGCGATGCCGACCACCGGCTTGTTCAGCAGGCCGACCGAGATGCCCATCGAGCGGGCGAAGGAGCGGCGCAGGTAGCGGGCGAAATCGCGGTCGCCGTAATTGGTCAGACCGCGGTCGAGCCCGTGCGGCTCGGCATGTCCGGCGTCTTCGCTCATGGCATCGATCCCTGAAACGTCAGTTCCGCAGGCGCTCAGCGCAGGTGGAAGGCGATCCACGCGACCCCGGCGAGCACGACGGCCGTAAGCAACCACCGCGCGTATACGCGATACCGTATTCTCACGCCGGGAAAAGCTCCGGGTGGCGGGCGCGCAGGGCGAGGACGAGGGTGAGCGTCTTCAGGTCGGTGATCGCGGCGCGGTCGGCCTGGGCGGCGAGTTCGGCGAGCGGCATCTCGACGATCCGGATGTTCTCGTGCTCGCCCTCGGCCCCGCCGCCGGCTTCGGCCCGGTCGGTCCGCCCGTAGGGGGCGAGGAAAAGATGGATCTTCTCGGTGGTCAGGCTCGCGCAGGAATAGGTGGCGCCGACGAATTCGAGGTCGCGTAGCCGCAGGCCGACCTCCTCCAGCACCTCGCGGCGGGCATTCTCCTCCGGGCCGCCGTCGTCGATCATGCCGGCGGGCGCCTCGAGCTGGACCTGCTCGCCGGACGCGAAGAGCGGCGGCACGCGCAACTCGCGCACCAGCGTCGCGACCCGCCGCTCGGGATCGTAGGGCAGGATCCCGACCGAGTCGCCGTGGTCCTCGATCGCCCGTTCCGCGACGGACCCATCGTGCAGTCGCACCTGCGCGAGGCCGAACCGGTTCCATCCTTCATGCAGGAAGCGGATCGACAGGATCTCGGCCTTCATCATGCGTCCTCGCCCACGGAACGGTCCCACGTCGCCCTGTGCTTACACGAAGGCGTGTCCGCGTGGTCCGGAACGCCGACGCCTCGAACCCGTTTGGGTCGATCGAACGTATGGCTACGCTTTTACGGCGGTTTCCGGTCAGGATCGATGCGGCTAGGACCGATCAGCGGGTTCAGAGAGCGGACGACGCGCGACGCCGTCGCGATCTGGATTCTGCTGGCCCTCACCTACCTGATCTTCGCCGGCTCGGTGAGTGTGAACGAAGGCATCGCCACGGTCGGCTGCGCCACCCTCGGCACGGCCTGGTGGTGGGTGGTGGGACGGCGCGGCGGCGTGCGCTTCCGGTTCGACCACGCATCGCTCAGGCCCCTCGGCCGGGCCATCCTGGGCATGGCCCGGCAGACGGTTCGGGTCGGAGTTCATCTGGCGCGGGCGGTAATCGGCCGCGCGGAGGGCGGTGCGACGCATGAGCAGAGTGCCGCCACGATCGCCTGGGCGCGGCCCGATGGCGAGATGGCGGCAGCGACGCGGGCGGTTGGGCTGCTCTCCGCCTCCCTCGCCCCGGACAGCTACGTGCTGACCCTGGACCGCGCGCACGGGACGGTGGCGACGCACGCCCTCGAGGGCGAGGCACCATGAACATCTGGACGGCCGCCATCCTGGCGCTGCTGCCGCCGCTGATCCTCGCGGCCGTCCTGGCGTGGCGCGGGCGGCCCGGCCAGCGCTTCGCCGCCTACCAGCTCGCCGGCAGCGTGACCGTGCTGATCCTGACGCTCATGGCGTTCGCCACCGATCAGGCCTCGATTACCGACCTCGCCCTCACCCTGGTCCTGCTCAACCTGCCCGGCACGATGCTGCTCGCGGTCTTCCTGGAGCGCTGGATATGAGCGTCGTGATCGGCGGGGTGCTCGGCCTCGCTGTGGCGGTGACGTGGCTTTCCGCCCTCGCCCTGTGGCGCCTGCCCCGGGCCCTCGACCGGCTGCATGCGCTCGCCTTCCTCAACGTCGCGGTCTCCGGCCTCGTGACCGTGGCGGCCTTCCTGTCCGACGGAATCTCGGGGCGCTCGCTCAAGATCCTGGTGATGATGGTGGTGTTCTTAGGCTGGGCCGCGGTGCTGTCGCACGTCTCCGGCCGGGCCGTGCTGATGCGCGAGGGGCGCTCGGCATGACGGTCATCCTGCCCCTGCTCTTCCTGCTCACGGCGGTTTCCGGCACCGCCGTCGTGCTGGTGCGCGACCCCACCCGGCAGATCTTCGCCATCGCGATCAACGGGCTCGTTCTGACGATCCTGTTCGACGCGCTTCAGGCCCCCGACGTCGCCCTGTCGGAGCTGGCGGTGGGCTCGGCCGCCGTGCCGCTTCTCTTCCTCGTCGCCTTGATGGCTGTGCGTACGCAAGCCCCCGGGGAGGAATCGTGAGCCCGCGGATCCGCGTCGCGCTGCTTGCCCTGTCGGGCCTGATCCTGCTGCCCTGCGCCGCCCAGGTGATTGCGGGGCTGCCGGCCTTCGGTTCGACCATCGCCCAGTACGGTGAACGCATCAACGCGATCACCCCGGAGGCGCGCCATGTCGCCAACATGGTGAGCGCGATCAACTTCGACCTGCGTGGCCTCGACACGTTGGGCGAGGAGTTCATGCTGCTCGCCGCCATCACCGGTACGGTGGTGCTGCTGCGCGGCCGCCGCGGCGAGGGCAATTCGGAACGGGCCATGCGCCGGCCCGGCCGCGCCGTCATCCCGCGCTCGGAGGCGACGGTGCTGGCCTGCCGGATCGCCGGTCCCCTCACCGGCCTGTTCGGCCTCTACGTAGTGCTGCACGCCACCGTCACCCCCGGCGGCGGGTTCCAGGGCGGCGTGATCCTCGCTTCGGGAACCCTGCTGATCTACCTCGGCGAGGGCTATGCCGGCTGGCGGGACGCGATCCGCAGCCACTGGCTCGACGCACTGGAGGGAGGAGGCGCGCTTCTCTTCGCCCTGTGCGGTCTGGCGCCGATGCTCGTAGGCGCCGCTTTTATGCAGAACATCCTGCCGCTCGGCACGTTTCGCGACCTGTTTTCCGGCGGCCTGATGCCGGTCGAGAATCTTGGCGTGGCCCTGGCGGTGGCGGGCGGTTTCACCCAGCTCTTCCTGGAATTCATGGAGGAGACCCGCGAGGCCGAAGAACCGGACGAACCCGGGGAGGAAACCGCGTGAGTGTGCTGCCTTACGCGGTCGCCGCGTGGTTGTTCGGGGTCGGCCTCTACGGCATCGCCACGAGCCGCAACTTCATACACCTCGTCGGCTGCCTCGGCGTCTGCCAGTCGGCGACCTACGTGCTGCTGCTGGGCCTCGGCTATCGCTGGGGCAGCATCGCGCCGATCTTTTATGATCATCCACCGGGCACGCCCGCGGTCGATCCCGTGATGCAGGCCCTGGTGCTGACCGACATCGTGGTCGGCGCGACGCTGACCGCCCTCCTCCTCGTTCTGACCGTCCAGGCCTACAAGCGCGGCGGCAGCCTCGACCCGGAGAAGCTTCGGCCGATGCGGGCCGGCGGCAAATCCGGCCAGCGCCAGGACGCCGGTCACACCTCCGGCCGAGTCTCCGAAGGTGGGCGCAAAGCCTCGTGACACTCGCTCCCGCCGTCCTGCTGCCGCTCCCGGTCGCCATCCCGCTCGTGTTCTGCGCGGCGCTGCTGGCGACCGCGCACCTGCTGCCGGGCCGCGCGCCCGACGTCCTGGCTCTGCTCGCAGCCCTCGCCGTCGCAGTGCTCTCCGCCGTGATCGCCGTGCACGCCGCGGACAAGCCCCTGGTCTACTGGTTCGGGGGCTGGGAGCCGCATGACGGCGTCCATCTCGGGATCGGCTTCTCGGTCGACGCAGCGAGCGGCTGGATCGCGGCCTTCATCGGCCTGCTCTACGCCCTGACCTTCGTGTTCGCCTGGGGCTTCTTCGACCGCACCCACGGGCACTTCCACATCCTGATGCTGCTGTTCCTGGCCGCCATGGTCGGGTTCTGCTTCACCCGGGACATGTTCAACCTGTTCGTGTGGTTCGAGGTGATGAGCGTCGCGGCCTTTGCGCTCACGGCCTATCACCTGGCGGAATCGTCGCTGTCGGGGGCCATCAACTTCACGGTGGTCAACAGCCTCGCGGGCTTCCTGATGCTCGGCGGCATCGGGCTGATCTACGCCCAGACCGGCACCCTCGATTTCGACAGCATCGCCGCGGCCGTCGCCCGGGGCGGCCGGGATCCCGTGGTGGCCGGCGCCTTCTGCCTCGTGGCGGCGGCCCTGATGATCAAGGGCGCGATCGTGCCGTTCCAGTTCTGGCTCGCCGATGCCCACGCGGTGGCGCCGAGCCCGGTCTCGGTGATCTTCTCCGGCTCGATGGTCTCGCTCGGGCTGTTCGGCCTCGCGAAGGTGAGCGCCGTCGTGTTCGGAGGCTCGGATCAGGTCCAGGGCGCCCTGCCGATGCTGCTGATCGGGCTCGGCAGCGTCACGGCCCTGCTCGGCGGCTGGATGGCCCTGCTGCAGCGCCATCTCAAGCGGATGCTCGCCTTCTCGACGATCTCGCATGCCGGCATCATGCTGACCGGGCTCGGCGCCCTATCGATCGGCGGCACCGGCGGGATGCTGGTCTACGTGGTCGGCCACGGGCTGGTGAAGGGCGCCCTGTTCATGATCGCCGGCATCCTGCTCGCCACCCAGGCGAGCATCGATGAGATCGCCCTGCGCGGCCTCGGCCGGGGCATCTGGCCGGCCGGAATCGCCATGGCGCTGGCCGCCCTGCTGCTCTGCGGCCTGCCGGTCGGTGCGCTCGACCAGGGCACGCGCCTCGTCCAGGGGGCGCTGTCGGCGCAGGGGCACGGCGTCGCGCTCGCCGCCACCGCGATTGGCGCCGCGCTGACCGGGGCGGCGGTGCTGCGGGCGGCGGGCCGCATCTTCCTCGGGCTCGGCCCCGACCCCGGCGACGAGGCCGGGGCGCCGAGCGAGGATGAGCGCGAGAAGGCCAACCGGCCGCTCTGGCTGATGCTGGCGCCGTGCTGCGTGCTGCTGGCCGTCGACATGGCGCTGCCGGCGGGCCCGATCGCGCACGCCCTGCCGCGGGCCGTTTCGGCCTTCATGCACCGGCCGGAGGGCGGTCCCCTGGCCGAGGGGCCGGGTTGGCTGCCCTGGGCCTCCGTGGCGGCAGCCCTGGCGGGCGCCGGCTACGGTCTGTTCCGGAACCGGTTACCGGCTTTCGTGGTCCAGCCCGTCCGCGCCACCCAGTCGGTCCCGACGCGGGCGCTGGAGATCCTGCACAGCGGCTTGATCGGCGATTACGCGGCGTGGCTGGCCGTCGGGGTCGCGGTGATTGCGGCGGTGCTGGCGCTGGTGTGAGCAGCCAGGTTTTTCCAATCTGGCGTTCGTCAAGGTCCGCAGCTCGGTCCGCAGCTCGACACACTGTGATCACCTCCTTCCAATTGCCGAGGCGATCTCGATTGAGGGCAATGCCATAGCGCACTAGCTTTCTCCTCATCCGGCTCAACCGGAGCCGGACGGCGCCCACGCGCGACGCGGACGGCGAACACAGGAGGAAACATGGACGCGCAAGCGACCGGAGATCCCGGGGGCGGACAGCCCTGGGGGCCTCACAATACGGTGACGGTGGTCGATCCGTCGCCGGTCAATTGGCTCTCGATCACTTGGAACACGATGGAGGAGGCCAACCGCGTCGATCACGACGGGATCGGCCAGCCGAGCCTCGCGGAATCGTGGCGGTGGCTCGACCGCGAGACCCTCGAACTCAAGATGCGGGACGCCGTCTACCAGGATGGCGAGCCGTTCAACGCCGCGATGTTCAAGCTCGGCTTCGACAAGGTCCAGGAATGGACCAACCCGCACCCGCCGGGCGCCTTCCTGAACTTCGCCCGGGACGTCACCTGTGAGGCGGTGGATGAGCGCACGATCCGCATGCGCTTCCCCGGCGGCGATTCCGCAGCGTTGATGAAGCTGCGCGGCATGCACCTGCCGTCGACGCGCTTCTGGAACGAGTGGGGTTTTGTCGACCCGAAGACGGGATCGGCCGAAGGCCATTGGTGAGTCATCGACGCGCCCGGTCCGTGGGGGACTGGCCCGTTCGTGCTCACCGAGGGTGTCTCGCTGATCGACTCCCGCTCCGATCGTGTCGTGATGGAGCCCAACGCGACCTACTGGAACCCGGCCCGCAAGCCGACGGTCCGGATCGTCTACGACAACGTCATCGGCAAGGATGAGGGCATCAAATCTGTGGCGTCCGGTGACGGCCGCGTGGATGTGGTGTTCGACCTGACGCCCGCGGAGGCCAAGGCCTTTCCGCAGAGCGACAAGGGCAAGATCCAGACGAAGAAGGCCAAGACGATCCTCACGGGCGTCTTCAACGAGACCAAGCCCGATTCCATCTGGCGCGACCCGGCCGTGCGGCGGGCGCTCAACCTCGCCATCGACCGGCAGCACGTGCTCGATCAGGGCGCGCACGGCTACGGCACGGTGATCCCGGCCTTCATCCAGCCCGGCCGCTACGGGGCCGATCCTGGCATGAGCCCGCTTCCGCACGATCCGGAGGCCGCACGCGCGGGCCTGGAGAGGGCGGGCCTCGGCGGGCGGGAGATCGTGATCGTTGCCTCACCCGCCTGGAAGGGTGTCGTCGAGGCGATCGGGCAGGACCTGTCGAAGATCGGCCTCTCGGCCCGCTTCGTCAGCGACCGCGGCGACCTGCCGGAGGATTTCGACCTCAAGCTCGAATGGTACTTCGACTGGACGCCGCAATACCCCGTCGCCTGCGTGCACCGGGAGTTCTTCGGCCGTGACGCGACCCTGCGCCAGGGTCCGGAGGATCCGGAGTTCGACGCCCTCTACGAGACGCTCCTGCACACGCCGGAGGAGCAGACCGAGGAAGTCGTGCGGGAAGTTGAGCGGTACATCCAGGACAGGTCCAAGGCCCTGTTCCTGTATTCGCCGTTCACGCTGTTCGCGGTCTCCGACCGGGTGGCGTTCACGCCCTACGACACCTGCATGTCGGAACTCGCCGAGACCCGCATCAAGGGCTGAGGCCGCAACCGGCCGGTGCGGAGCGATCTGCGCCGGCCCAACACGAAGCCGCTACCGCATGATCATCGCCACCGCGGGCCATATCGACCACGGCAAGACCGCGCTGGTGAAGGCGCTCACCGGCATCGACGCCGACCGGCTGCCGGAGGAGAAGGCGCGGGGCATCACCCTCGATCTCGGCTTCGCCTACGCGCCGGAGGGCGGCCTCCTCAAAACGCCGGTCGGTTTCGTCGATGTGCCGGGCCACGAGCGGCTGGTCCGCACCATGGTGGCGGGCGCCACCGGCGTGACGTGCGCGCTGCTCGCGGTCGCGGCCGATGACGGGATCATGCCGCAGACCCGCGAGCACGTCGCGATCCTCGATCTCCTCGGGCTGACCCGCGGCGTCGTTGCGATCACCAAGGTCGACCGGGCCGATCCCGCGCGGGTTGCCGCCGTAACGGCCGAGATCGGTGCGTTGCTCGCCGGAACCGGGCTCGCCACCGCGCCGATCCTCGCCTGCTCGGCCCTGACGGGCGCCGGGATCACCGATCTCGCGTGCCATCTCGAAGCGCTTGGCGATGGGGCGCAAGCCCGGGCCGATTCCCGCTTGTTCCGCCTCGCCGTCGATCGCTGCTTCACCGTAGCGGGCGCGGGCCTCGTCGTGACCGGCGCCGTGCATGCCGGCACGGTGCGGCTGGGTGACCGGCTGCTGGTCTCCCCCGGCGGGCAGGAGGCGCGGGTCCGCGCGATCCGCGTCCGCGACGCCGCTGCCGAAACGGCACAGGCCGGGGAGCGCTGCGCCCTCAATCTCGCGGGTCCGCGGATCACCCGAGAGGCGGTCAGCCGTGGCCATTGGATCCTGGCGCCCGAGCTCCATGGGCCGACGGTCCGGCTCGATGTGATGCTGCGTCACCTGTCCGGCGCTACGCGGCCGCTGCGCCACCGGACGCCGGTCCACGTGCATCTCGGCGCGGCCGCGGTGACAGGTCGGGTCCTGCTGGACGCGAACGGCGCGCTGCCGCCCGGGGCGGTCGCCCCCGCGATTCTTGCGCTCGATGCCGGGCTCGGCGCCCTGGCTGGCGACCGCTTCATCCTGCGCGACATCTCGGCGACCCGCACCCTGGGCGGGGGCCGGGTCATCGACATCGACAGCCCCCGCCGCGGCGCCTGGGCTCCCGGGCGACGCGCGATCGTCGACGCTCTCGACACGCCCGACGACCGGCATGCGCTAAAGTGTCTGCTCGCCGCGTCGGCGGGGGGCATTGATCTCTTGAGCTTCGGCCGCCTGCGAAACCTGCCTGCGGACACGGGCGACGCCCTGGGGACCGAACTCGGGGCGGTCGTGATCAAGGTCGGCGCGGTCCGTCGAGCCTTTGCGGACGCGCGGGTCACGGCGCTGGCCGGGCGGGTGCTCGCCGACCTCGATCGGGCGCATGCCGACGCGCCCGACGATCCCGGCCTGCTGGCCGAGGAGATGGCCGCCCTGATGCCGACGCCGGATCAGCCGGTTCTGTCCGCCATCCTCGATCGCCTCCTGCGGCAGGGCACGATCGCGCGCACAGGCCGCCTGTTCCACCGTCCCGACCATATCGCGCGCCTGCGCCCGGCCGACGCCGCTCTCTACGCGGCCCTCCGGGCCGAGCTGGAGGCGGCCGGGCGCGACCAGCCCCGGCTCGCCCTCCTCGCCGAACGGCTCGGGCGCGATCCGGAGGATCTGCGTCCCCTCCTCGACAAGGTCGGACGCCTCGGCTGGCTCCGCCGGATCGCGAAGAACTATTACGTCCCGCCGGCGATCCTCGCCGACCTCGCCGGCGTCGCGCGGGCGGTGGCGGCGGCGCATCCGGAACGGCTTCTCACCGTGGGGCAGTTCCGTGAGGCGGCCGGCATCGGGCGCAATCTGACGATGCCGCTCCTCGAATTCTTCGATGCGCGAGGATTTACGCTCCGCGTAGCGGAGGGGCGGCGCATCCGCACCGAATGGTGCATGGTCGAGGCCGGCGAATAAGTGGTGCCGCAAGAGGGATTCGAACCCCCGACCCCCTCATTACGAATGAGGTGCTCTACCAGCTGAGCTATTGCGGCCCGGGCCCCGATCGGAGCCATGCCCGGCGCAAGATCGGCCGCGTCGGACGTGGCAGGCTCATAGCGGCCCGACCTGCTTAAAGCAAGGCCGGAGCCGGGCAGATCGCCATCACGCGTCGGGCTCCGCGGCGAGTTCGTCGCGCAGGAAGGCTGTCACGTCGGCCCGGTCCACGCCCGGTGCGATGAAGCTCTGGCCGATCCCCCGGGCGAGGATGAAGGTCAGCGCGCCGTCGCGGACCTTCTTGTCCTGCGCCATCGCGTCCACGATCGCCTCGGCGCCGCCGCACCCGCCCGGGACCGCTTGGAGGCGGGTCGGCAGGCCGGCGAGCGCCAGATGGTTGGCGACGCGCCCAGCCTCCTGGCCAGCGCACAGGCCGAGCCGGGCCGAGAAGCGGAAGGCCAGCGCCAAGCCGATCGCGACGCCCTCCCCGTGGACCAGCCGCGTCGAATCGTAGCCGGTCAGGCGCTCCAGGGCGTGGCCGAAGGTGTGGCCGAGGTTGAGCAGGGCCCGCTCGCCGTCCTCGCGCTCATCGCGGGTCACCACTGCCGCCTTGGCCTGGCAGCACGCCGCGACTGCAGCCTCGCGCTCCGGGCCGCCGGAGAAAATCCCACGCCAGTTGGCCTCGCACCAGTCGAAGAAGCCGGAATCGGCGATCAACCCGTACTTGGCGACCTCGGCGTAGCCGGCGCGCATCTCCCGCTCCGACAGGGTGTCGAGGGCCGCGGTATCGGCCAGGACGAGGCGGGGCTGATGGAAGGCGCCGATCAGGTTTTTGCCGAGCGGGGCGTTGATGCCGGTCTTGCCGCCGACCGAAGAATCGACCTGCGCGAGCAGGCTGGTCGGCACCTGCACGAAGCGCACGCCGCGCCGCAGGGTCGCGGCCGCGAAGCCCGCCAGATCCCCGACGACGCCGCCGCCCAGCGCCACCACGAGGTCGCCGCGCTCGACCTTGAGGGCGAGCAGCCCGTCGCAGACCGTGGCGTAGCCCGCGTAGGATTTCGAGCCCTCGCCGGGCGCGACCGTCACCGTGCCGGCTTGCAGGCCGACCCGCTCCAGGCTGTCCCGCAGGCGGCCGGCATAAAGGGCCCCGACGGTCTCGTCCGTGACGATCGCGGCCCGGCGGCCGCCGAGCGCGGCCACCGCGTCGCCCGCTGTGTCGATCAGGCCGCGGCCGATCCGGATGTCGTAGGCGCGGCCGCCGTCGAGGGGGACGTGGACGGTCAGGGGTTCGGAACGGGTCGAGGGCTCGGTCACAGGCTTGCTCAATCCTACTGCGCGGCGACGGGGATCGGGCCCTCACCGCCGAGATGCGCGTCCAGCGCCTCCAGCACATCCTGCACGACCCGGTCGTGCGAGACTTCCCGCGAGATCACCATGACGTCGGCGGCGGCGTAGACCGGGTGGCGCACCGCCATCAGGTCGCGCATCGTCGCCTCGGGATCGTCCGTTTGGAGAAGCGGCCGGTTGCCCCGCTTGCGCACCCGCCGCATCAGCACATCGAGATCGGCCTTCAGCCAGACCGAAACCGCGGATTCCGCGATGCGCAGGCGGGTGGCCTCGCGCAGGAAAGCACCGCCGCCGGTGGCGAGAACCAGCGGGCCCGCGCGCAGCAGGCGGGAGATCACCCGCTCCTCGCCGTCGCGAAAGCTCGGTTCGCCGTAGATGGCGAAGATGTCGGGGATCGTCAGGCCGGCCGCCGCCTCGATCTCGATATCGGCGTCCTTGAAGATCAGCCCGAGGCGGCTCGCAAGGCGCCGGCCCACGGTGCTCTTGCCCGCACCCATCAGCCCCACGAGCACGATCGAGCGCAGACCGAGCGCCCGGCGCAGCCGTGCCTCGATCGGTTCGCCACCCTCCGCCTCGCCCACCGACTCCTGCATCGCCCCGTGTACCGCCGCTTCCACTGCCCGTCGCACCGCATCCACACGGCGCCGTGCGACCGCGCCGCCACGCCGGTCGCACGGCGCCGGGCGATCTCCCATCCTGCGGCAGGCTCTTAGCGCGATTCAAGCGGTCAGCGAAACGCATCGCTGTGTCGTTGTGGGCCTTGTCAGCGCCTTGTTCGCGTGATCGAAACCGGGCACCCGCGTCGGTTGGGAGAAAGCCGCCGGCCACACCCCCTCCCCGCCGCCCGTACCGTCTGCCCGAGGTTCGACCGACGTGCCGACCCTGTTCCGTTTCTTCGCCACCCTCGCGATCCTGGCGGGCCTCGTTTTCGCGGCGATGTTCGCGCTGGCGAATTTCGTTCAGCCGACGCCGCGGGAGATGAGCGTGACCATCCCCGCCTCGAAGTTGCAGCCGGGCAACCGTTGAGCGCGACCGCGGACGGCGACCCCGGTCGGGCGCCCGCCACGGACGTCGCCGATTATCTCGACATGCTGGCCGCCGAGCGCGGGGCCGGGGCCAACACCCTGGCCGCCTACCGCCGCGACCTCGACGATTACCTAGGCTATCTCGCCCGCGCCGGGATCGACCTCGATGACGTGGAGGCCGGGACGCTGCGTGCCTTCCTGGCCGATCTGGAGACGCGCGGGCTGAAGGCTTCATCGGCGGCGCGACGTCTGTCCTGCGTGCGCGGCTTCCACAAGTTTCTCTATGCCGAGGGCCTCGCCGAGGCCGATCCGAGCGTGGCCGTTTCGGGGCCGCGCCGCGGCCGGGTGCTGCCGAAGATCCTGTCGGTGGCCGAGGTCGATCGCCTGCTGTCGGTGGCGCAGGCCGCGGCGCAAGCCGAGCAGGCACCTGGGCCGGCCCGGCGGGCTCGCCGGATGATGTGCCTGCTCGAACTCCTCTACGCCACGGGTCTGCGCGTCTCGGAACTCGTCGCCCTGCCCCGGGAAGCGGGCGCGACCCGGGAGCGATACCTGTTCATCAAGGGCAAGGGCGGCCGCGAGCGCCTCGTGCCGCTGACTGAGGCCGCCCGGGTCGCCATGGCGGCGCACTTGGCCGCCGTGCCGGAGGAGAGCGCATGGCTCTTCCCCGCCGACAGCGACAGTGGCCACCTGACGCGGCAGGCCTTCGCCCGCGACCTGAAGGCCGTGGCGCTCGAAGCCGGTCTGCGACCGGACCGGGTGAGCCCCCACGTGCTGCGCCACGCCTTCGCCAGTCATCTGCTGCAGAACGGGGCCGACCTGCGCATCGTCCAGGAATTGCTTGGACACGCTGATATCTCGACGACGCAGATCTACACGCACGTACTCGATGAGCGTCTGAAGGCTATGGTACGGGATCTGCACCCGTTGATGGACGGTTGAAGATCCTTCGTCGAACGACCCGCCGAACGGGGCTCTCCACGGGGCCGTGACGGTGCAACGGTCGCTTTGAGGAAGGTTTCGGCCGCTCGGCCGGAGCGACGCGGTTTGTGCTTGGCCGTCCGCAACGATTGTTCTTGTATGCCGAACTGCCTAAATGTGACCCATCGCCATACCGGTACGTGAGCCCGCTTCTACCAGAGAGAGATCATCCCATGCCAGGCCCGACTGCTCTGCAGACCGGCGCTGCTCCGAATCCGGCGAACCCTGCGGCCGCCGACCTGCCGACGGCGCAGGAGCGGCAGCGTCTCGACAACCAGCTGTGCTTCGCGGTCTACGCCGCCGCGCATGCCTTCGGACGCGCCTATCGCAGCCTGCTCGGCCGCTACGAGCTGACCTATCCGCAGTACCTTGTGCTGCTGGTGCTCTGGGAACAGGACGGCCTTTCGGTCAAGGAAATCGGCAACCGTCTCTTTCTCGATTCCGGCACGCTGACGCCGCTGCTGAAGCGCCTCGAAGGGTCGGGCCGCGTACGGCGGGCCCGGGACCGGGTCGATGAGCGCCAGGTCAGCATCTTTCTCACGCCGGCCGGTGCCAAGCTGCGTGACGTCCTCGCCTGCATCCCGGACGATGCCGGTGACCTGACCGGCTTGGACATCGAGAGCCGCAAGACGCTGCTGCACGACCTCGTGACTCTACGGAACGGCCTTCAGGCCGGCCTCATCACGGATTGACGGTCTCGAAACGGGTCCGGAGGCAGCCCTTACGGCCACCCCCGGGATTTGGTCCTGTGGACAGGAAACTCAGGACTGGGTCTTGAGGTAGGCGATCACGTCGTTGATCTTCTTGTCGTCCGGGTAGCCCTGGAAGATCATCTTGGTGCCCGGCACCTTGGCCTTCGGGTTCTTCAGCCACTCGTGCAGGTTGGCCTCATCCCAGGTGATGCCCGAATTCTTGAGCGCCGCTGAGTAGTTGTAGCCCTCGTAGGTGCCCGCCTTGCGGCCCACGACGCCCTTCAGATCCGGGCCGACGCCGTTCTTCTGGAAGTTGTGGCACGCCTTGCAGGGGGCGAACGCCTTCTCGCCTGCGGCCGCGTCTCCGGCCTCCTGGGCCTGAGCCGAGAGCGGGATCAGGGCGGCGAGGACGGCGCCGAGAACGAGTGAACGCATGGATTTCCTCCTATTGGCCGCTGCCGCGGCATCACTGCCGGCAGAACGCGCCTGCCTGGAACAGGTCTAATTGAAAGTACAGCCACGGCGCAACGGCCGAGCCTCGCGCGACCGACCGCCCTGCCCATGACGTGACCGCATCCGGTCGCCATAAGCCTCAACCTGCCGTCAAGGTTTTGGCTCCCTGCGGCACATGGAAGCCGTCCGAAGCCGTTCGGGGCGACGACAGCGCTGCGGCTCCGCGCGGCCAAGCCTTCGCCTGTGACGGCCCTGTGATCACGCGCGCCTTGTCGCCCGGGCTGCGGGCCCTGTAGGTGTCGACGCGTTGTGCAGACCGATGATCGACCGCTCCCGGATAGCTTGACGCGCCTGCTCGCCGCGGCCCCGCCCACGCGCCGGTCGCCGGTGGAGCGCGTTCTGCCGCGGGACGATCGCGCCTCCATGCATGGCGCCCTGGAATCCGCAGTCCTGCGGGGCTTCGTGTACGGCGTCTCAGGTTTGGTCTGGCTCGTGGTGATGCTCTTCATCGCCCGCCATTGCCTGCGATAGGGCGTCCGGACGGCCGCCACGCGGGTCTGAGCACGGGCCTGTGGAAAGCGACGCTCGGTCGGTTTCGCATGGCAATCCGCCAAGACTCCTTCGGCCAAGTCCGGTATTAAAAGGACATGCCGCGGCCACGACCGCTACTGAGCCGTGCGGCATGCGCTCTGTTCAAGGGAACCGGAACATGTCGCTGACCGGGCGCTTCTGGTTTCGGAAATCCTGGACGGGGCGGCTCGTGCTGCTGGTCGAGGAGGAGCGTCCGCGGTGGTTCGGCCGCGGTGCGGGAAAGCCGCGGTGGCGTAATGCCAAGCTGCTCGATTTCGCGGAACCCGAATTGCGGCCGTTGATGATGATGGAGAAGCATCATCGTATGGGGTCTGGGCCCGCGCAGGTGCGTACCCTGCGCCCGGTGCCGACCGCCGTGGAGGCGCGGGCAGCCAACGGCTGAACGAGGCGGCCGGGCGTGCGCCGGCCAGTGCGGATCACCACCTGAATGCTGTGTCCCCGATCGGGGGCCGTTCTCGGAGGTGACGGGATCATGCCGCGCTACTTCTTCCACACGCAGATCGGCGACGACCTGATCACGGATCCGACCGGCATCGAGCTGCGCGATCCGGATGAGGCCTGGGAGAAGGCGCGCCACACCATCCGCGCCGCCCTGCGGGAGCAACGGGATCAGGCCCGTCTGATGACCGCCTGCCTGATCGTCGCCGACGCCGCGGGCGAGGTGGTCCTCGAATTCCCGTTCAGCGAGGCCGTCACGCCGCCGACACCGGACGATCCGATCCTCCATTGAGTGCGGCGCGTCCGGGCGCGTGCCCTACATCGCGGCGAACGCCAGCGATCAGGAGCAGCGCCCCGATGGATTCACCCCCGAACGACCTCGACGCCCAGGCCCTCGGCCGCGCCGCCCCGGCCAAGGGCCTCGCCCGGGAGGCCTACCCCTATGCCGAGGGCACGCAGGCCCGCACGCTCTGGCTCGCGGGCTATGATGCGGCGCTGGCGGACGGCGCCGAGCCCGTCACCGGCGGCATCGCCCAGCACCCGGTCCAACATCCGGACGACGGGGCGCAGTGATGGACGCCCGGACCGGACCCCATCCCGGCGCGACCGCGCACCCGGCCCTGGACCGCAAGGCGGTCGGCGCGGTGGTGCTGGGCAACGCCCTCGAATTCTACGATTTCACGGTCTACGCCTTCTTCGCCAAGCCGATCGGCGCGGCGTTCTTCCCGGCGACCGACCCGACCCACAGCCTGCTCGCATCGCTGGCGCTGTTCGGGATCGGCTACGTCATGCGGCCGATCGGCGGAGCCCTGATCGGCGCCTTCGCGGACCGCGCCGGGCGCAAGCCCGCGATGCTGATCACGATCGGGCTGATGGCTTTGGGCATGCTGATGCTGGCGGCCTGCCCGCCCTACGCGGCGATCGGCGGCTGGGCACAGGTGATCGTCATCGCCGGGCGGCTGATCCAGGGGCTGGCGCTCGGCGGCGAGGTCGGCCCGTCGACTGCCTACCTGCTGGAGGCGGCCCCCTCCGACCGGCGCGGGTTCGTGACGAGCTGGCAGATCGCCAGCCAGGGCTGCGCGGCCCTGTTCGCCGGGATCGTGGCCACCATTCTGGCGCTCGTCGTCGGCGATCAGGCGATGAATGCCTGGGGCTGGCGGCTGATGTTCGGGCTCGGCCTCGCCGTCGTGCCGGTCGGCCTCATCATCCGCAGCCACCTGCCGGAGACGGCGGGCGTCGAGGAGGATCCGAACGCGGCCGCCTCGACCTTCGCGGTCATGCGGCGGCTCCTGCGTGAGCACGGCCGTCTGCTGGGCCTGACCTTCCTGGTGATCTCCGCTTCGACCGTCTCGAATGCGGTCGGCACCAACATGCCGGTCTATGCCGGCGCGACCCTCGGCCTGAGCGAGACCGCCGCGACCGCTGTGCCGATCGCGCTGGGCCTCGCCTCGGTGGCCTTCCCGCTGCTCGGCGGGTGGCTGGCCGACCGGGTCGGGCGGCGACCCGTCATGATCTGGCCGCGGGCGCTGATCGTGATCCTGGCGGTTCCGGCCTTCGCCTGGGTGTTGAAGGCACCGAGCGCCGCGAGCGTTTACGCGATCACGTTCCTGCTCTCGGCATTGTCGTCGATCAACGCCGCCGCGGTGATCGTCGGCATTCCGGAGGCGCTGCCCCGGGCGGTCCGCAGCGCCGGCCTGTCGATCGTCTACGCGGTTGCCGTCTCGGTGTTCGGGGGCAGCACCAATTACATGGTGAACTGGCTGATCGCCGAGACCGGCGACCGGCTCGCCCCGGCCTATTACCTCGCCGCCTTCAGCCTGATCGGGACGGTCGCGGCGTTCCTGCTGCCGGAGACCCGCGGGCGCGACCTCGATTCGAACAGCGAAGCCTGACGATCTCGGCCGCCGGCGTCACCCATGCCGGCGGAACAGGGCTGCGGCCGGTCCATGCGTCCACGGCGGGTGGCGCCCGCCATTGATGTGCGTTCGCGCACGGACCTCGCGACCATGGGCCGGTCGCCGAACGACGGCGCTGGGTTGCAGCGCGCGCCCGGCCTAGATCGGCGGGATGCCGACTCCCCCTGAGACACGCCGCCCGCTGGTCCTCGCCGCAGTGATGGCGGCGATGTTCATGATCGCCATCGAGGCCACGATCGTCTCGACGGCGATGCCGCAGATCGCCGGGCAGCTCGGCGATCTGCACCTTTATGCCTGGGTGTTCGCGTCCTTCCTGCTCACCCAGACGGCCACAACGGTGGTGTTCGGCAAGCTGTCCGACCTCTACGGGCGCCGCCCGGTGCTGCTGTTCGGCATCGCCGTGTTCCTCCTCGGTTCGCTGCTCTGCGGCCTTGCGTGGTCGATGCCCTCGCTGATCCTGTTCCGTCTCGTGCAGGGGGTCGGTGCCGGGGCGATCCAGCCGGTGAGCCTGACGGTGGTCGGCGACCTCTATTCCGCGCGGGAGCGCGGCCGGATCCAGGGCTATCTGGCCAGCGTCTGGGGCATCTCGTCGGTGGCCGGCCCGCTGGTCGGTGGGTTGATCATCGGCCATCTGAGCTGGCCCTGGATCTTCTGGATCAATCTCCCGATCGGCGTAATCGCGGCGGCGCTGTTCCTGCGCTATCTGCACGAGGGCGTGGAGCGCCGTAGCCGCCAGATCGACGTGATCGGCGCAGGCCTGTTCACCGCCGCCATCGCGGCGCTGATGATCGCGCTGACGCAGGCGGGGGATTCGGCTGCGGCGGCCTTCTGGCCGGGGGGGGCCTTCGTGGTGGCCGCCATCCTGTTCGTGCTGCAGGAGCGCCGCGCCCCCGATCCGATGCTCGACATCCGCCTGTGGACGCAGCGCCCGATTGCCACCGCCAACACGGCGACGCTCCTGTCCGGCATGACGGTGATCGGGCTCACGGCCTTCCTGCCGATGTACGTTCAGGGCGTCCTGCAGCAATCGCCGCTGATCGCCGGACTGACCCTGACCCTGATGGTGCTCGGCTGGCCGATCGGCGCCACCACGGCGGCGCGCAGCTTCGTCCGCTTCGGCCTGCGCCCGATCCTCCTGGTCGGCGCGATCCTGCTGCCGCTGGGCGCCACCGCCTTCGTGGCCCTGGGGCCGGCAACTTCGCCCGCCGTGGCGGCCGCCGGCTCGATCGTGATGGGCCTCGGCATGGGCTTCCTGTCGACCGCCGCCATCGTGATCATTCAGGACAGCGTCGCCTGGGCGCAGCGCGGGGCGGCGACTGCCTCGAACATCTTTGCGCGCAATCTCGGCTCGACGCTCGGCGCAACCGCGCTCGGCGCCGTGCTGAACTATCGGCTCGCGCACCCGTCGAGCGGGCCCACGGTCAGTTCCGACGAACTCCGGCGCCTGCTCGACGATCCGGCGAGCCTCGGCGCCGGCGGCGACGCGATCCGGGCCGGGCTCCAGCACGCGCTCCACGGCACGTTCTGGACGGTGTTCGCGGTGGCCGTGCTGACCCTGCTTCTGTCGCTCCTCGTCCCGCCCGTGGCGATCTCGGAGGGGCCGCGCGAGCTGGCGGTGGAGTAGGCGGCCCGTAAGCCGCTTCCGCGTCGAGGCGTCATGCTTTAGCCTCCGGCCATGCCCCTCGTCCCACCCCCGCGCCCCGCCGCCGCCCCAGCGGCGGACATCCCGCCGACCAGCGTGCTGACCGCCAACCAGCCGGAATGGACGGTGGGCGATCTCGCAGGCGCGCTGAAGCGCACCCTGGAGGACGCGTTCGGACATGTCCGCCTGCGCGGCGAGATCTCCGGCTATCGCGGCCAGCACGGCTCGGGCCACGCCTACTTCTCCCTGAAGGACGGGCAGGCGCGCATCGACGCGGTGGTGTGGAAGGGCGTGTTCGGGCGCCTGCGGCAGCGGCCCCAGGAGGGGCTGGAGGTGATCGCCACCGGCCGGATCACCACCTTCGCCGGAAAATCCTCGTACCAGATCGTGGTTGAGAGTCTGGAGCCCGCCGGTCTCGGCGCCTGGATGGCCCTGCTGGAGGAGCGCAAGAAGCAACTCACCGCCGAAGGGCTGTTCGCGCCCGAGCACAAGCGGGCGATTCCCTACCTACCGCGGGTCGTCGGCGTCGTGACCTCGCCCACCGGTGCGGTGATCCGCGATATCCTCCACCGGCTGGAGGACCGCTTCCCGCGTCCGGTGCTGGTCTGGCCGGTGCGGGTTCAGGGTGATGGTGCAGCGGAAGAGGTTGCTGCCGCGATCCGTGGCTTCAACGCCTTCAAGCCCGGCGGCCCGATTCCCCGCCCGGACGTGCTGATCGTCGCCCGCGGCGGCGGCTCGATCGAGGATCTCTGGGCCTTCAACGAGGAATGCGTGATCCGCGCCGCCTTCGCGAGCGTGATCCCGCTGATCTCGGCGGTGGGGCACGAGACCGACACCACGCTGATCGACTACGTCTCCGACCGCCGCGCGCCGACCCCCACGGGCGCCGCCGAAATGGCGGTGCCGGTGCGGGCCGACCTGATCGCCACGGTGGCGGATCTCTCCGCCCGGGGGATCGGCGCAATCGGGCGCCGGATCGAGCGCGACCGGGTGGACCTGCGGGCTCTGGGACGGGCGCTGCCGAGCGCCGACGCCCTGCTCGCGGCCAAGCGTCAGCGGCTCGACCTCGCCGAGGCCCGCCTCGCCCCGGCGCTTGCCGCGGGCGCAAGCCGGCATCGGGCGCGGCTGCAGCTCCTGCTCGACCGGATGGCGCGGCGCTCGCCCGACGTGGCGCTGGCCAATGCCCGCGCCCGGCTGGCGCGGATCGATCACCGGCCGCTCCATGCCCTGCGCAACGACGTACAGCGCAAGGGCGAGGCTCTGGTTCAGCTCGGGCGCCGCCTCGTCGTGGCCCGCGATGCGAGCCTGGAGCGGGCCCGGGCCCTCCAGGCGCGCCGCACCGACCGGCTGCTCGCCCTCTCCGACCGCCTCGCCCAGGCCGGCGCGCGGGGGATCGAGCGGCGCCGCGATCGTCTGGCGGGATTGGCCGGGCTGCTGGGCTCGCTCAGCTATCACGCCGTGCTCGAACGCGGCTACGTGCTGGTACGCGATGCCGCCGGCCTGCCCGTGCGCCACGCCGCCGAGGCCGCCGCCGCCGCACGCCTCAGCCTGCAGTTTTCCGACGGAACGGTCGCGGCGGTGCCGGAGGGCGGGCTGGAACCAGCCCCGACCACGAGGACCGGGCGCCAGGGTGGTCCGCGACCGTCCGCCCGCCCGGCGGAACGGCGCAGCGCGAAGTCGGCTGCACCGGCAGGGCAGCGCTCCCTGTTCGACGCTTGAGCGGGCGCAATCGGGAAGGGGCTTTCGCCTCCGGGACGGGGAGTCCGGCCGGAAAGCGGCCTGTCAGGCTGGTTCCGGCCCGACCCGGTAATGATAGCGGTACACGTCGCGCGTGAAGCCGAGGCTGCGATAGAGCGCCCGGGCCGGCGCATTTGCCGCCACGACCTGCAGGCAGGCCGCCTCTGCGCCCTGCGTCCGGCTCCAGCGGAGCAGCGCCCCGACGGCGCGCCGGGCATGGCCGCGGCCGCGCAGGGGCACGGGGGTCGCCACCGACTCGATCACCAGCAGCCCGCGGTCGAGCACGCCGAAGGCGACCGCCCCGATCCCGCCCTGCGTGAGCGCGGCGGAGAAAGCCCGCGGCACCATCAGTGCGGCGACCGTGTCGCGGAACACCCGGGCGGCCTCTGCGTCGGCTTGGTACACCGCGTCGCGGAGCGCCAGCCAGTCTGCCCCGGGTGTCGTCGCGACGGTGACGGACGGGTCGGGCTCGGCCGGTACACCATCGAGGGCGCGGTACAGGGTGCAGGTCTCGTCAACGACCGCATAGTCGGCGGTCCGGAGATGCGGCTCCATCTGCGGTGCGATGTCCGGGATCCGGAAGATCGGGCGCTGGCCGAGGCTCCGGTAGAGGGCGCATGCCGCCGCGATGGCGGGTTCGGCCGCGCCGCTCCCCCGCATCGGATTGACCGAGTTCTGCCGCTTGGACCGACCGCCTGCGGCGCGCAGCAGATAGCCATCCAGCAGGATCTGGCGCGGGCTCGGCCATGCATTGAGACAGGCCTCCTCCACCCGCCAGGCGAGGTCGAGATCCGACGTCATGGCATCCTCCGGCGGCGGTGATCGCATGCCATGGGACCGTCGCCAACGGTTGTCCGGTCAAGAGTTCGGCCGTGCGGCGTCGCGTACGCTTGAAGCATTCCAAGTCCGCGCGATGTCTCCGCGATGTCCGAGCCTGAAAACCTGTTCTGTCTGCACTTTCTCGGCGGAAGTGCCCTCAGCTGGGCGCCCCTTGCCGATGCGCTCGACGGCGCTTTGACTTGCGTGCCCATAGACTTGCCGGGCTTTGGCGAGGCCGCGGACAGGACGGGGTTCTCGATCGACGCGATGGCGGAGCACGTGGCGGAGGCGATCCGCGCCCGCGCGCCCGCCGCCTTCGCGATCGCCGGCCACAGCATGGGCGCCAAGGTGGCACTCGCCCTGGCGCGCCGGGCCGAGGACGGCGATTCGGGCCTCGCAGGGCTGACGCATCTCATCCTGATCTCCGGCTCGCCGCCGAGCCCTGAGCCGATCCTGGACGAGCGCCGAGCCAAGATGCTGGCTTGGATCGACGCGGATCCGGAGACGCGCGAACGGGAAGCTCGGAACTTCATCCGCGCCAATGTCGGTGCGAATCTCGATGCCGAGACCGAGGCGCGTGCGGTGGCAGACGTGCTGCGGGCCTCGCCCGCGGCGTGGAAGGCCTGGCTCGAATCCGGCGCCCGCGAGGATTGGTGCCGCCGCATCGGAGTCCTGCGCACGCCCACCCTGGTCCTGGCGGGTTCGGAGGATGCCGATCTCGGCCCCGACGCCCAGCAGGCCCTGATGGCGCCCCATCTCGCCCGGCATCGCCGCATGACCGTCGACGGCGTCGGCCATCTCCTGCCGCTGGAACGCCCCGATCTCCTGGCCGGGTTGCTGCGCGAACACGTCACCGGCGGCGGGGAAGCACCCGTCGACGGGCCGCCCGCGATCCCGTCTGCCTATGCCGCGCTGATCGACTCCGAGCGGGTCAACGGCCGCCTGCGCGCCGCGCTTGAGGAACGGGCCGAACCGGACGATCCCGCTTACCGGCCGGAGGCCCTCGATCCGGTGGAACTGGCCATCCTGCGGGCTGTTCTGGCCCGGGTCCTGCCGGTACCCGGCCTTGATCCTGCGGCCCGGATCGACCGCCACCTCGCCGCCGGGCAGGGCGACGGCTGGCGCTTCTCGGCCCTGCCGGCCGATCCGGACGCCTATCGCGCAGCCCTGCGCACCCTCGATGCCGCGGCCCGCGCTGCACAGCAACGCCCGTTCGTGTCCCTCGATGCCGACAACCAGGATGCGCTGCTGACCCTGTGCCAGAAGGGCGCCCTGACGGTCCCAGAAGCCCTTGGAGGCCGGCTCGATGCCGACCGGATGCGCTTCTGGTTCGAGGATCTGCGCGGCGACGCGGCCCGGCTCTGGCTCGGTCATCCCGCGGCCCTGGCGCGGATCGGTTTTTCGGGGATCGGCGCGGGCGGCGACCGGCCGGATGCGATCGCCACGGATCTGCCCGGCTTCCACGCGGTCGGGCTCGACGCGCCGGAATCCTGGGAACCACAACCGTCGCACGGGGAGCTGGCACGATGAACCTCGCGGGCATGCGGAACTACCGCGAGGACGAGATCGTCGATGCGGTGATCGTCGGCACCGGAGCGGGCGGTGCGCCGCTCCTCGCGCGACTCGCTGCGGCGGGCCTCAAGGTCGTGGCCCTGGAGGCCGGGCCGAACTTCACGCCGGAGCGCTTCGCCTTCGACGAGACCTTGGCCGACGAGATCTACTGGACGGATGAGCGCCTCAGCGGCGGCTCGACGCCGGAGGCGTTCGGCGGCAACAACAGCGGCACCGGCGTCGGCGGCTCGACGTTGCACTGGGGCGCCTTCGTACCCCGGGCCGATGCCCGCGACCTGCGCCTCCACACGGAGACCGGCGAGGGCGTCGACTGGCCCCTCACCTACCAGGACCTGCTGCCGTACTACGAGCGTGTCGAGCGGTTCCTCGGCGTCTCGGGGGCGCAGAGCTACCCGTGGGATGCCGACCGGCGCTATCCCCTGCCCCCGATCCCGCGCAACGGCCCTGCCCTGATCATGGCACAGGCCTGCGACGCCCGCGGCATCCGCTGGGCCGACGCGCCTGCGGCCGTGGTCTCGCGCGATTTTCAGTCCGAAGAGGGACCCCATCGCGGGGCCTGCATCAATTGCGGTTTCTGCCACCAGGGCTGCCGCAACGGCGCCAAGGCCAGCATGGACGTGACCTACCTGCCGCTGGCCCTGGCCCGCGGCGCGGAGATCCGGGCCGAGGCCTTCGTGCTCGGCCTGGAGCGCGGCAGCGACGGGCGGATCACCGCGGTGGTCTACCGGAAGGACGGCCAGGACCGGCGCCAGCGTTGCGCCCACGTCTTCCTGTGTGCGGGCGCGGTTGAGACGCCGCGGCTCCTGCTCCATTGCGGGCTCGCCAATTCCAGCGACCAGATCGGCCGGAACTACATGGGTCACGTCGCGACGCAGGTCTGGGGCACCTTCCCGCACGAGGTGCGGATGAACCGCGGCTATCCCTCGTCGCTGATCACCGAGGACTTCATCCGGGCCGGGGCGGATTTCGCCGGCGGCTACCTGATCCAGAGCCTCGGCGTGGTGCCGGTGACCTTCGGGAATGCCGTGGCGCGCGGGCGCGGCCTCTGGGGCAAGCCGCTCCTCGACTACCTCGACCGCTACAACAACCTCGCCGGCATCGGCATCAACGGCGAGACCCTGCCCTGCGACGCCAACGTGCTGACGCTTTCGGACGAGACCGACGCGCGCGGCATGCGCAAAGCCAGGATCGACTTCGGCTACAGCACCAACGAGAACCGCCTCAACGCCCACGCCACGCAGGTGATGCGCGGCCTGTGGGAAGAGGCCGGGGCCGAGGATATCTGGGTGCTGGAGCGGGTCGCCCACACCCTGGGCACCTGCCGGATGGGCCGCGACGGATCGAGCGCCGTGGTCGACCCGCACGGCCGCAGCTTTGACATCGACAATCTGTGGATCTGCGATGGCTCGACCTTCCCGAGCTCGCTCGCGGCGAACCCGGCGCTCACCATCATGGCGCTGAGTTTGCGGAGTGCGGAGGCGTTTCTGGAGGCTGGGCCGGCAGGGCGGGCTTGAGGATTCTGCCGCCGGGAAACCCGTCCCGGCGTTCCAGGCCCGCAGGCTTCGCCCGGTGACGCCGAATGCTTGAGAGTCGGCGCGCCGCAGGGCTTACCGCGACCGGAGCCCGTGCAAAGCGCGCTGGTCCCGGTCCAATGAAGAACGCTCCTCCGACTGGCACGATGCGTGTTGTGCAGTCGGGCCGCTGTCGCGAGATCCGCGTCCTAAGCTGAACCGATGCGCTGGGCGCTGACCCCCGGTATCGTCGCCAGCAGCGTGCTCAGCGTGTTCACCAATTCCACCGCGGCCGTGGGTGTCAGCACGAGGCGCCCCGTCACATGCGCGCTCGGCGGCTCGCTCGGCGGCACCCCGGTCGTCTCCGGCAGCGCGCGCTGCGCCGCCAGCGTCACGAACAACGCGCCTTCGAAGACCGTGCCCGTCACCGTGGTCGTGGCCACGATCTCGCGCACGGCCGGATCGTCCACGATCCGGGCTCGGGGTCTCATGGCCATGCCGAAGATGCTCCGTTCGTTACAGTGCCGGTGTGGAAATCATGAGCTCCGAGCTCTGCCGGTACGTATCGTCGTTTGTAAGTAAAAATTCAAGTGCAAGAAGATTACTTTCGGTTGTAGTGTTCAAATGTTGCGCATTTGCAACGCACTTAAACCGAAGTGGGGCTGGCTTTTGCTTCCGCGACGGGCAGATTGACTGAGATTTCTGAATGGGCAACTCAATGTCTCAAGTCTGTTGGGATCAGCGATCCGGGCAGTGATTCAAGGCAGCCACCTTCAGCAGGACGGTTGGCGGCCAACTTGAGATGGCGACATGGCGACCGTCGATACCCTGTTTTCTTTTGCCTTCGACACTCAGCGCGGGAATGCCACCGGCGCGTTTCCCCTTCCCGGCCTGATTGCCGACGCGCAGGGCAACCTCTACGGCACGACGCAACAGGGCGGCGCGAACGAGACGGGGGCCGTGTACGAGTTGGTAAAGGGCGCCAACGGCTACACGCAGCAGACCCTGTTCTCGTTCGATGCCAACACGAGTACTGGCAACGCCACCGGCATCACACCCTTCGCCGGCCTTACTGCCGACTCCCAGGGTAACCTCTACGGTACGACGATCCAGGGTGGCGCCAACAATGGCGGGACTGTTTTCGAACTGGTCAAGGGCGCCAATGGCTACGCTCAGAAGACCTTGTACTCTTTCCCCGTCGACCCGAGGGCGAACGCCGTCGAAATCTCTGCGCGGTCGGGCTTGCTTGCTGACGCCCAGGGTAACCTTTACGGCACGACGTATACCGGTGGAGTGAACGACAACGGAACGGTTTACGAACTGGTCAAAGGTGCCAATGGCTTCAGCCAACGGACGCTGTTCTCATTCGATTCTGGCGCCTACAGCGGAAATACGACTGGCTCTGGTCCCAAAGGCAATTTGATCTCGGACGCCGAGGGCAACCTTTACGGCACGACACTCGTCGGTGGCAAAAGCGGCTACGGAGCGGTGTATGAGCTGGTCAAAGGCCCCAATGGTTACAGCCAGAAAAATCTGTTCTCCTTCGACAACCCCAATTCCGGCACTGCCGGCGCCACGCCCGACTCCGGCCTGACCGCCGACGCCCAGGGCAACCTCTACGGGACGACAAAACTCGGCGGCGCGAACGGCTTGGGGACGGTTTACGAACTTGTTAAAGGGCCCAGTGGCTACAGCCATAAGATTTTGTATTCATTCGACGCGACTGCAAACAACAACGGCGGATTTCTTTCTCCTGGCCAACTGACTATCGACGGCCAGGGCAACATTTATGGCACGACGCACTCTAGTAATGCGGACAGTAGCGGGACGGTGTACGAGCTCGTCAATGGACCCAACGGCTACAGCAAGCGAACCCTGTTCTCTTTCGATCCCGCCACTTCCCATGGCAACGCGACCGGTAGTTACCCCAACCATAGCCTGACCCCGGATGGCCAGGGAAACTTCTTCGGTACGACGCAACAGGGCGGCTCGAATAACTATGGAGCGGTCTTCCGGGTGTCAAACATCGACGCTGGAAGCCCGACTCAACCCACGAACCCGGTCACCACGAACCCGGTCGCCACGAACCCAGACACCACAAACGTAATGGCGGCGAACTCGGCCGCCACGAACCCGGCGCCCACGAAGCCAGCCACCGCGAACCCAACCCCGCCGGCCAACAACGCCCCGTGCTACTGCACCGGCACACGGATCCAGACCGACCGCGGCCCGATCGCGGTCGAGGATCTGGCCATCGGCGACCGAGTCGTGACTGCCGGCGGCGCGCACCGCCCGATCCGCTGGATCGGCACCCGCAGCTACGGCGGCCGCTTCGCCAACACCAACCCCGCAGTTCTGCCCGTCTGCGTCAAGGCCGGTGCCCTGGCCGAGGCGGTGCCCGTCCGCGACCTCTGGGTCTCGCCCGAGCATGCCCTCTTCCTCGACGGCGTGCTCGTGCCGGCCGAGTTGCTGGTCAACGGAACCAGCATCGAGAAGGCCGAGCGCGTCGAGGCCGTCACCTACTGGCACATCGAGCTCGACAGCCACGACGTGCTCCTCGCCGAGGGGGCGCCGGCCGAGAGTTTCGTCGACGACGGCGGCCGGGCGATCTTCCACAACGCCGCCACGTACCGCGCCCTGTACCCGCACGCGCCGGCCTGGACGGGCAAGGCGGCCTATTGCGCCCCGCGGGTCACGGAGGGCTTCGCCCTGGAGGCGATCCGGCGGCGGCTGGCGCTGCGGGCCGGTCTGCCGGTGGCGCCGGCGCGGACGTTCGGAGCACTGCGCGGACACCTCGATCTCTGCGCGGCCGGCGCGGACGGGACCCTGCGCGTGGTGGGCTGGGCCTGGGACCTGGCGCATCCGGACGGGCCGGTCTGCCTGGACGTGATGGTGGACGGCGCGGTTGTCGGGCTGGCCTACGCCGAGACTTTCCGCACGGACCTCGCCGCGGCAGGGATCGGCGACGGCCGTCACGGCTTCGACGTGACGCTGGCGCTCCGAGGGCTTTCCAGCGAATCCACGGTCGTACTGCGCCGCTCGGCCGACGGGGCGATGCTCGGCACTGCGCGACCGGCTGCGTCGATCGGGCTCGCCGCCTGATCCGACGGGTCGAGCTGCGACAGTGGCTCTCCGCGGGCATGTCGATCGCCTGTCCCGCCGGCAGGTCATCGGTTGGGCGCGCGATACAGCCGCACCCGACAGTCCCGTCGCCCTGGTCGTGGTGGTCGATGGACGCGCGGTCGGCCGCTGCCTCGCCGAGCAGCCCCGGGACGATCTCGTCGCCGCGGGCGAGGGCCATGGCCGGCACGGCTTCACCTTCGCTTTCCCCCATGGAACGCTGCCAGCTCTGGCCTGCTGCACCGTCTCCGTGCGTCGCGAGGGCGACGGCGCAGCGGTGCCCGGCTCGCCCCTGACCCTCGACCCGATCACCAGGTTCGACGCCGATCTGCGGGAATGGCTATCCCTGGTCCTGGCCGATCCGGTCGATGCGCTCGAGCGCGGCCGGCGCCTCGCCTTTCTGCTGGAACAGGCGCAGCACCTGCGGCGGGCGGCGGCCGAGGATCCCGGGCTGGCCCTCGATCCCGTCGCCCGACCGCGGGCCCTGGTGATCGATACCACGCTGCCGGTGACCGCCCGGGACGCCGGCTCGAACGCGATTCTCTCGCATCTCCGCTCCCTGCAGCGGCTCGGCTACGCCGTCACCTTCGCCCCCCTCGATATGGTCGGGGATGCCGCGGCGCTGGAAGCCGAGGGCGTGCGCTGCTGCCTGTCGCCCTGGTACGCGACGGTGGAGGAGGTGCTGCGCCGGCACGAGGGCGCCTTCGCGGTGGTCTATCTGCACCGGATCGAGACCGCCGGACGCTATGCCCAACTCGTGCGCGACACGCAGCGGGGTGCGAGACTGATCTATAGCGTCGCCGACCTGCACCATCTGCGCACCGCCCGCCAGGCGGCGGTCGAAGGCCGGGCGGACCTCGCCGCCTATGCCGAGCACGTCCGCCTCCTCGAGCTGTGTACGGCGCAGATGTCGGACGCGGTGATCACCCACTCCACGCACGAGGCCGAGATCCTGGCCGGGCACATCCCGTCAGAGCGGGTCCATATCGTGCCCTGGGCCGTCGCGCCGCGCCCGACCGCGGTGCCGTTCGCCGCACGACGGGGGATGGCCTTTGTCGGCGGCTTCGGGCATCAGCCCAACGTCGATGCGGCGCTGGTCCTGATCGAGTCGGTGATGCCGGCCCTGGCGGCGCTCCGCCCGGGCGGATCGGCGGCCGAGCTTCCCTGTCTGCTGGCGGGCAGCGGCATGCCGGAGCGCGTGGCGGCTCTGGCGGCGGCGCGGCCGGGGGTCGAGATCCTGGGCCGGGTGCCGGACCTCGCCGCGCTGTTCGACCGTGTTCGGCTGAGCGTGGCGCCGCTGGCCTACGGAGCTGGCGTGAAGGGAAAGGTGCTCGACAGCTTGGCCGCCGGAATACCCTGCGTGTGCACGCCGGTGGCCGCCGAGGGGCTCGATCTGCCGGAGCCGCTAGCGCGGCTGGTGGCGGATACGCCGACGGCCCTGGCGCAGGCGATTCTTTCGCTGCACGAGGACGAGGGACTGAACCGGACCTGTGCCGCGGCGGGGCTGGCCTACATCGCGGCCATGAACAGCGCGCGACGGGTGGACGCGGGCATGCGGGCGGCCCTGGACCTGCCGAACGCCGAGCCCACGAATGCGGGTTCGGAAACGTCTTACCGGGTCGCAGCCGCCTGATTGCCGCCGGAGTGTCGCTGGCCCTCCGAAACCCTCCGCCGGCCTTGCAGCCTTGCAAACCCAGGCTCCAGCCGCCCTGGCCAGGGCGTTACGTCCCCGCGGCACGCACCTCCGCGAGCCCATGCCGCTGACGGCCCTCGGCGTCGAAATTCGCCGGACTCAGCCACGCTTCGAAGCCGGCCCGGACCTTCGGCCATTCCGCGTCGGTGATCGAGAACCACGCCGTGTCGCGCGAGCGCCCCTTCACCACCACGGCATTGCGGAAGATGCCTTCGAAGGTGAAGCCCAGGCGCAGGGCCGCCGCCCGGGACGGGGCGTTGAGGCTGTCGCATTTCCACTCGTAGCGGCGGTAGCCGAGCTCGTCGAAAGCGCGGGCCATCATCAGCGCCATGGCCTCGGTCGAGGCTGGGGTCCGCTGCAGACCCGGCCCGAAATGGAGGTGCCCAACCTCGATCACCCCGTTGGCCGGATCGATACGCAGATACGAGGCGATGCCCAGGGGCTCGCCGCTCCCGCGGTCCAGGATGGCATGGAACAGCGGATCCCGGCTCGCCGCCCGGGCTTCGAGACGGTCGCGAAACGCCGCCTCGTTCTCGGGCATCTCATCGGGAAGATAGGTCCACGTGCGTTGGTCGGGCGCTGCGCTGTAGGCCGCGAACAGGCCGGCCGCGTGGGCCCCGGCATCGAGGGGCACGATCCGGCAGGTGCGGCCCTCCATCGGCGTCCGTGGCGGGACTGGACGCAGGGTCCAGTTCGGGAGCGCCGGCCCGATCGGCTGGCCGAAATCGTCGAGGCGCGCGCTCATGACCGGTCCCGCTCGGCGACCAGATCGGCGAGGTTCGCCTCGCCCGCGGCCCGGAAGCCCGCGATCACGCCGGCCCGGTCGGGCGCGGGTCGGTTCTGACTCATCTTCCACTTCCCCTCGATGCGCGTGATCGGGATCTCGACGCCGATCAGCGCCTGAACCTGCGCCGCCACGAACGGCGCCGGCGCGTCGGAGACCGCCCAGGGTTCGGCCCGCGTCCCCTCCCGGAGCGTCGTGAGATCCGCGATCTGGCGCCGCAGCCATGCCGTGTCCTCGATGAGACGCGGCCGCCCCCAGGCCTGCACGGTGGCGTAGTTCCAGGTCGGTACGACGCGGCCATGAACCTGCTTGCTCGGGTACCAGCTCGGGGTGACGTAGCCCTGCGGCCCTTGGAACGCCACGAGGCAGTCTGAGACCGCCGCGAGATCCTGCCCCTGCGGATTGGCCCGCGCGAGATGGGCGCGCAGGATGCCGTGCGTGCCACCTGCGTCGATGAGGAACGGGATCGGGTTGGCCATCAGACCCGACGGGCCGGCGGTGATCAGGAGGCCGAGCGGATACGCCCGGATCAGCGCGTGCTGGACCTCCTGTGAATCCTCCTGGAAGTGCGGCGGCTGATACACGGGCCTCGTCCTGTCGGTCAGCACGTTTGCGCGCTGTCTGCCAGGATGCTTGACCGTTCAGCGGACCAGACGGAAGGTCCAGTTCCTGAAATGCGACTGGACCACTTTGGCATGGCCAGGGCTCCGCTGCCGTTGCCCGTCAGCCTCGATCCGACGAGCCCGCTGCCGCTGCACGCGCAGCTCCGCGAAGCCCTGCGCGCGGCGATCCTCGACCGTCGGCTGGCTCGCGGGGCCCGGCTCCCGGCCTCGCGCGTTCTGGCGGCCGACCTCGCCTGCGCCCGCGGTACGGTGGTGCTTGCCCTTGAACAGCTCGTCGCCGAAGGCTACCTGACGGCCCGTCCCGGCTCGGCCACGCGCGTCGCCGCGACCCTGCCGGACGATTCGGTGCCGTCACCGGGACGCTCCGAGGGGGCATCGCCGATGCCGGTGCCGAACCTCGCACGCCGGAGCGCCCGTCTCACAGCGGCGCCGCGGCTGCGCTACATGGCGGGATCTGCCGCCCCCGACGCCTTCGCGCTCGGCCGTCCGGCCCCGGATGCCTTCCCGTATGCGGTCTGGGCGCGCCTGCTCCAGGCCGAATGGCGGCACGGGCCGGCCGAGCCGCCGGATCCCCGCGGCTCGCCGGCACTGCGCGGTGCCATCGCGACGTATCTGGCGCAGGCTCGGGGCGTCGTCTGCGCGGCGGACGACGTGATCGTCACGGCCGGTATCCGGCAGAGCCTGAAGCTGCTCGCGGAGCTTCTGCTCGATCCCGGGGAGACGGCTCTGGTCGAGGAACCCGGCTTTCCCGGGATCGCGCAGGCGCTTGCCAGCGCAGGGCTGAGGACGGTGCCGATCCCAGTCGGCCCGGGCGGATTGTCCGCATCCCGTGTCGGGGTATTGGCATCCGACGCAAGGCTCGCCGTCGTGACGCCGGCGCACCATTACCCCCTCGGCCATACCATGAGCCTGCAGAACCGGCTCGACCTCCTGGCCTGGGCGAAGTCTGTCGGGGGCTGGATCGTCGAGGACGACTATGACGGTGCCTACCGCTATGCCGGCCGGCCGCTCGCGCCGTTGCGCGCCCTCGATCGGGTCGGCCGGGTCATCTATGTCGGCAGCTTCTCGAAGCTCCTGCTGCCGGCCCTCGGCCTTAGCTACCTCGTCCTGCCGCGCGGGCTCGTGGCGCCGGTGAATCAGGCGCTCGCCGAGATCGGCCCCGCCCCCCCCGGGATCGGCCAATGGGCACTTGCGCGCTTCATCGAGGAGGGACACCTCGCGGGCCATCTGCGCCGGACCCGCCGCCTCTACGCCCTTCGCCAAGCGGCCCTGGTTGAGGCCGTCGCCACCCTCGCTGCGGACATCCTCGCGGTCGAGCCGATGGAGGGCGGGATGCATCTCATCGCGCGTCCGGGACCGTCCTGGGGTGCGGGCCTCACCGATGCGGCCGCCGCGGTGGCGCTCGGGCAAGCCGGAATCTCCGCAGTGGCGCTGTCGGCCTATCACGTCGGATGGCCGGAGCCCGGGCTGCTGCTCGGCTATGCCGCCGTGCCGGAGCGGGCGATCGCGCCGGCGGTGCGGCGCATGGCGGAGACGCTGCGCCACCGCCCGTGAGGAGCCGACAGTCCGTTCAGGGCACGATCGCGCCAGTCTCGGCGAACCGGGCCAGCCGCGCGACGAGGGGCGCGACCATCACGCGGTCCATCTGTCCCAGAAGCCCGCTGCGCGCGTGGGCGACGTTCGCCTCGGCCTGCTCCCGCGCCCGGCGCTGCCAGGCGGGACGATCCGCCCTGCAGTCGGCCCAGGCGCGCTCGATCGCGCGAAACACCTGCGGCAGGCGCGCGATCGGGTCGGCGATCGGGTCGTAGGCGTGATCGATCAGGCTCTCGAAGGTGTGGAACCCGAGCTCGGAGAGCCGCGCCACGGCGCGCGGGGCGCCGACCATCACGAAGGGCAGACCGGTCGCGGCGGCCTTCAGGGATTTCTCCGTGATCCGCTCCACGCCGGGCTCGAAGAAATCGGTTTCCGAGATCACCGTCAGATCGCAACCGGCGTAAGCCTGCGTGTCCAGGGTCAACACCATGTCGGTGCCCTGGTCGGCGTCGATCCGCTGGGCTCGACGGGGAATCCAGGTCTCGATCTCGGCGAGCATCGGCCCGAAGGCGGCCTCGATCTCCGGCGGCCAGTGAAAAACGTTGATGCCGCCCGCCTTCGGGTTGTCGGCGCCGATGCCGTGGAAGGAGATCAGGCCGTCGCGGTCCAGGCCGTTGAGCTGGAACCAGCGGTAAAGCAGCACCCGGTGCCAGCGCAGGGCCGCGTTCTGGCACAGGAAGCGGGCCGGACCCGCATCCCGCGGGAACGGCGCGTAGCCGGTGCGGTCGAGCGGCGCTTGCGGGAAGAGACGCGGGCCGGCCTCCCCGTCGAGCCACAGGGCGACCTGGAGCGGGAAGAACTCGAAGGTCCAGAAGCACAGGCCCTCGCCGTAGAGCCGCTCGTAATCCAGCCGCAGCATCCGGTTCTGAGAGACCAGGATGACGCGGCCACGGGGGATGCCGAGCCCGTCGAGGTTGCGGTGCAGCGCCTCGAAGGTCGGCGCGTGCAGGCCCGGGCCCTCGTTTGAGAGATCGAGCAGCAGCGCCGCGCGCCCGGTCCGCAGGTTTTCGACATCGCCGGGGGTGAGGAGATCGAGGCGCCCGTTGGCCTCAGGGAAACCCAGGCGGACGAAGTCGAGCACCGGCAGGCAGAGGGCGTGGCGCGCATCGCCCGGTTCGGCCGTGACGATGACTGGCTTGCCCATCCAGCCGAGGGCAGTCGGCAGGAAGTGGCCGGCCTCGCCCCGGGGGACGAGCAGGATCGCGGAGGTCGGTTGGCTCATCGTCACGCCCGGGCGGCCCAAAACCGGACCGCGCGAAGCCGGATAAAGACTTCGCGCGGGGGCGTCGAGGTCAGGCCGGGACTGGTTCCGCGGCGCGGACCGGCGTCGGGCCGGCACGGTAGGCGGCCGAGGCCTCCTCGGTCCGCCAGCAGGCCACCTGATGCCCCGGGGCGATCGCGGCGACCGGCGGCATCTCCCGGCGGCAGCGCTCTTCCGCCAGGAAGCAGCGCGGCGCGAACGGGCAGCCGGGCGGGCGGTTGGCGAGGTCCGGCGGGCTACCCGGGATGGTCTGGAGCCGCGAGCCCTTGGCCAGCGCCCCCTCCGCCCGGCTGCGCAGCAGGCCGATCGTATAGGGATGGTGCGGGTTCAGGACCACCTGATGCGCCGTGCCGGTCTCGACGATCTTGCCCGCGTACATCACGGCGATCCGGTCGGCGACCTCGACCGCCGCGCCGAGATCGTGCGTGACGATGACGATCGACAGGCCCAGATCGCGCTGCAACTCGCGCAGCAGCAGCAGCACCTGAATCTGCACGGTGGCGTCGAGGGCCGTGGTGGGCTCGTCGGCGAGGAGGACCTGCGGCCGGCAGGCGAGCGCCAGGGCGATCATGGCCCGCTGGCGCATGCCGCCCGACATCTCGTGCGGGTAATTGTCGAGCCGCCGCTCCGGGCTCGGGATCCGGACCCGCTCGAACAGGGCGAGCGCCCGCTTGCGCGCCTCGACCTTGGAGATCTTTTCGTGGCGCAGGATCGCCTCGGTGATCTGTTGGCCGACCGTGTAGACCGGGTCGAAGGCGAGCAGCGGCTCCTGGAAGATCATCGAGACGTCGCCGCCGCGGAAATCGGCGAGCTGGCGCTTGGTCAGCGCCTGCACGTCCCGGCCGGCCGCCAGGATCTTCCCTTCGATCCGGCTGCGGCCTGGCGGGAACAATCGCAGGATCGCGCGGAGCGTCACGCTCTTGCCGGAGCCGGATTCGCCGATCAGCGCCAGCGCCTGACCGCGTTCCAGGGTGAGATCGACGCCGTCGACGACCTGCACCTTGCCGAAGGCGACGCGCAGATTCTCGAGGACGACGGCGGGTTCCGAGGAAGGGGTGGGAATCGAACTGCTCATGCCGCGAGCGCCTCGGCGGGCGCCGCGGAATGCCCGGAGCCGGGTTGCCGGGCGAGGCAGGCGACCCGGTGCAATGGCCGGATCGCGTTGAGGGGTGGTTCCTTCCCGGCGCAGATGCCCTCCGCGAGGGCGCAGCGCGGGTGGAACCGGCAGCCGGAGGGCGGGTCGATCGGGTTCGGCGGATCCCCCTGCAGCAGCGCGGCCTGCGTGCGGTTGTCGGGATCGAGGGACGGCATCGAGGCGAGCAACGCCTCGGTATAGGGGTGCGCCGGCGCGTCGAGCACCGTGTCGGAGGGGCCGATCTCGGCGACCCGGCCCAAATACATCACCATCACCCGGTCGGAGATGAAGCGCACGACGTTCAGGTCGTGGCTGATGAAGATGTAGGTCAGGCCGAACTCGGCCTTGAGGTCGAGGAGGAGGTTCAGCACCTGCGCCTCCACCGATTTGTCCAGCGCCGAGACCGCCTCATCGAGGAGCACCAGCCGCGGCTCCAGAGCAAGCGAGCGGGCGATGTTGACCCGCTGGCGCTGGCCGCCGGAGATCTCGTGCGGGTAGCGCCCGGCGAAGCGCTTCGGCTCCAGGCCGACCCGGGCGAGCAGCGCGCGGGCGCGCTCCACCGCCTCGCGGCCGGGGACACCGTTGACCTTCGGGCCGAAGGCGATCGACTGCTCCACCGTCATGCGCGGGTTCAGCGACGCGTAGCTGTCCTGGAACACCATCTGGACCTGGCGGCGGTAGGCCCGCCACGGCATGGCGCGCTCGCCGATCGCCTGCCCGTCGTACAGCATGGCGCCGGAATCGCGCTCGATCAGGCCCATGAGCAGCTTGGCGGTGGTGGACTTGCCACAACCGGATTCGCCGACGATGCCCAGGGTCTCGCCCTTCAGGACGTCGAAATCGACGCCATCGACGGCACGCACGACCTGCTTCTTCCCCCCGGCCTTGCGGACCGGGAAGTGCTTGATCAGCCCCGAGACCGACAGGAGCGGCTGGGCCGGTCCGCCGCGGTCGCGGGCGAACGGATCGGGGGCGTCCGGGATGACGCTCACTGGCGAATCTCCGTCATTGGCGGATTTCCATGGCGGCGCGCAGGCCGTCCGAGAACAGGTTGAAGGCGATCGAGACGAGGAAGATGCAGACGCCCGGCAGCGCGGCGACGATCGGGTTCACGTAGATCGCGGTGCGCAGGGTGTTGAGCATCAGGCCCCATTCGGGCTCGGGCGGACGTACGCCCAGACCGAGGAACGAGAGGCCCGAGGCCAGGATCATCGAGACCGAGATCAGGCTGGTCGAATAGACGAAGATCGGCCCGACGACGTTGCCGAGCACCTGCACGCGCATGATCGTCAGGGCCGAGGCGCCCGAGAGCTTGGCGGCGTCGATGTAGTCGCGCTTGCGGATGCCCGTGGTGACGCTCTCGGCGACCCGGGCGATCTGGGGCACGAACACGCAGGTCAGCGAGACGATCGAGTTGAAGATGCCGGCGCCGAGCGCCCCGGACAGCGCGATCGCCAGCAGCACGGAGGGAAACGCAAAGAACACGTCGATGGTGCGCATCAGGATCGTGTTGGTCCAGCCGCCGACATAGCCGGCCAGGATCCCGATGCCCGAGCCGATCACGAAGGCGATCAGCACCGGCGTGACGCCGATGAACAGCGACAGCCGCGAGCCCAGCATCAGCCGGCTGATCATGTCGCGGCCGAGCTCGTCGGAGCCCAGCCAGTAGGTGGCGTCACCGACATGCCTGAGCCGGCGCAGCATGGAACCCTTGTAGGGGTCCATCGGGGTGATCCAGGGCGACAGGAGCGCGATGAGCACGACCAGCAGGATCACGGCGCCCGCGCCCATGGCGACGGGATCGCGCACCAGCCGGTGGCCGACATGACCCCAGAAGCCCCGCGACGGGACGAAGGCGGCCTCGGGCGCCGCGTCCTCGGCGGCGAGCACGCCGCCGTCGAGGGCGAGGGAGGCCGCGGTGATGGGAGCAGTCATCATCAGGCTCCGGCTCAGGCGCGCTCGATGCGCGGGTCGAGGGCGGTCTGCATCACGTCCACCAGCAGGTTGAGCAGCACGAAGAACATCGCCAGCACGAGGATCGAGCCCTGGAGCAGGGGCAGGTCGCGCTGGAAGATCGCGGCGTTGAGCAGGAAGCCGGTGCCCGGCCACGCGAACACGGTCTCGACCAGGATCGAGCCGCCGAGCAGGTAGCCGAGCTGCAGGCCCATGATGGCGAGGGCGGTCGGGGCGGCGTTGCGTACCACGTGCTTGAACACGCCGCGCTCATCCATGCCCTTGGCGCGCAGGGCCTCCACGAAGTCCTGGGACAGGATGTCGGCGACGAGCGCCCGGACCGTGCGGGCGATGATGCCCATCGGGATCACCGACATCGTGACCGCCGGCAGGATCATATAGCGCAGGTGGTCGAAGTCCGGACGCCAGTTGCCGGAGCCGTCCGGCCCGGCGCCGGTGGGCGGCAGCCAGCCCAACGTCGCCGAGAAGATGATCACCAGCACCATGCCGAGCCAGTAATGCGGCACGCTCACGCCGAAGACCGAGAGCGCCGAGGCTGCCCGGTCGGCCAGCGAGTTGCGGTGGTAGCCCGCCACGAAGCCGAACAGCGTGCCGAAGGTGAAGCCGATCACCGTCGCCACGGAGGCGAGGATCAGGGAGTTCACCACGGCGCGGCTGACCTCGCCCAGCACCGGCCGTCCGGTGGCGATCGAGATGCCGAGGTCGCCGTGCAGCACGTGCCAGAGCCAGATCAGGTACTGGACGGGCAGCGGCTTATCGAAGCCGTAGGCAGCGCGCATCTCGTCGATCATCGACTGGGTGGCGTCGACGGGCAGGATCGCGCTCAGGGGATCGCCCGGCGCGAGATGCACGAGGAGGAAGCAGACCACGCTAACCCCGAACGCCACGGGGGTCGCGTAGAGCAGGCGCTTGAGGGTGTAGAGGAGCATCACTTGCCTTGTCGTGGCCTGAAATTCCCCTCCCCCCTCTGCGGGGGAGGGTGGCCCCCGAAGGGGGTCGGGTCGGGACGATGTCCCGCGAGGGGCGAGCGACGGTGCCGGAGAGGGCGCGACGGGCGCTCCATCCTGCATCGTCGCGCTGCCCCTCTCCCGCCCCGCATGCGCGGGGCACCCTCCCCCGCACCGGGGGGAGGGTTAGGATGGCGGCGCTACCGCGCCGCCGTGGCGATGGTGATCTTCGAGAAATCCTGGAACCAGTTCTGCGCCTGGACGAAGCCCTTCACCTTCGGGCTCATCGCCCGCGGGTTCACATCGTGCGTGATCATGACGAACAGCGCATCGTCGACGTACTTCTCGTGGATCTTCTGCAGGACCTTGGTCTGCTCGGCCTTGTCGAAGGTGTTGCGGACCTGATCGAACAGCTTGTCCATTGCCGGATCGCAGTAATAGCCCCAGTTCGTGCCGTTCGGCGGGGCGAAATTGCACTGCAGATGGCGGATGAAGCCGGTGAACGGATCCTGGATGAAGTACGAGTAGTTGATCGCCGAGACGCCGCGGGAGATGTCGGCCTTGGCGCCGGCCCGCCAGATGTTGATCAGCGTGTTCCACTCGACCACCTCGTAGTCGACCTGGATGCCCACCTCGGCGAGGTTCTGCTGGATGAACTCGTTCATCGGCAGCGGCTGCATCTGGCCCGAGCCCGAGGCCGAGATCGCGACCTTGAGCTTCAGGGGCTTGGCCGGGCTGTAGCCGGCTTCCGCCAGCAGTTTCTTGGCGGCCTCCGGATCGTACTTGATGTCGAAGGTCGGGTGGCCGAACCACTGGTGGCCGGGCGGCATGAAGCCCTTGGCCGGGATGGCGAGGCCGCCGAGCAACTCCTTCAGCCCGTCGCGGTCGATGGCGAGGTTCGCCGCCTTGCGCACGCGGATGTCGTTCCAGGGCGAGCCCTCGACCCGCGACAGGTGCCACGTCCAGTTATGCGGATAGGCGTTGGTGACGATGGTGAAGCCGGCGCTCTTGAGCGACTCCACCGAGTCGGGTGCGGGCGCCTCGATCCAATCCACCTGCCCGGAGCGGAGCGCGGCGGTGCGGGCGTTGGCTTCGGGGAGCGGGATCAGCACGAGCTTGTCGAGCTTCGGCACCCGGTCCTTGTCCCAGTACTCCTTGAACGGCACCATCTCGGCGCGCTCGCGCGGGGCGAACAGGGTCAGCTTCCACGGGCCGGTGCCGGAGGGCTGCTTGGCGAAGGCGTCCCAGGACTTGCCGACCTTCTCCCATTGGGCCGGCGACGACATCATGATCCAGGCGATCTGATAGGGCAGCGTCGCGTCGGGGGCCTTGGTGATGATCTCGACGGTCATCGGATCGACGGCGCGGTAGCTCGCCACCGCGGGGATGCGGGTCTTGCCCTGCGCCGACTGACGCGGGTCGTATTGCGGCGCGTCCGACTTCAGGAGCTTGTCGAGGTTCCAGACCACGGCGTCGGCGGTGAAGTCCGATCCGTCGTGGAATTTCACGCCGGGACGCAGCTTGAAGGTCCACTTGGTCTTGTCGTTCGGGTCGACGGTCCAGCTGGTGGCCAGCCCCGGCACGAGATCGGAGGCCAGTTCCGCGCTCGACAGGTCCCAATTGATGAGCCCGTCATAGACCGTGTAGCCGAGGAAGCGCATGCCCTCGCCGCCATTGTCGGTCTGGCCGGTGGTCAGCGGGATGTCGGAGGCGGTCATGCCGATCCGCAGCGTTCCCTGCGCGAGCGCGGCAGAACTCGCAGAAAGCGCCAGGGCGCTGGCCAGCGCCACACGGGCGCCGAATTTTCTCAGACGGGACAGCATCTTGGCTAGGGTACTCGCGTGGGTCCGGGCCAGTCTGGGCCGGCATACGCTCGTCCCTATGCAAGCCGGCGGCCAGTCGCCCGCGGCGCTATTCGGCGTCGATCAGGCTCACATGCGCGGCCACCACCCGCCAGCCTTCGGGGAAGCGCATCCAGGTCTGGCTCTGGCGGCCGACTTTGCCGGGCGCGGAGGCGCGGGTGAACAGCGTCATGGCGGTGGCGGCATCGCGTCCGTAGGTGGTGATCTGCGTCTGCGCCAGGGTGCGCTCCAGGCCCACCGGTGAGCGGGCGCGGCGGAAGGCGCGGATCGCGTCCATGCCGTACAGGTTCTCGCCGATGCCGTACCGGATGGTAAGCGGATCGTCGTGGAACAAAGCCTCCAGGGTCGCGACATCGTTGGTGGTGAGCGCCGTCTCGTAGGCCCGGAACGCGGCCTCGACCTCGGCCTTCACGGCGGGATCGTCGATCACCATCAGGTCAGCTCCGCGATGGGCGCCGTGCTGACGCCGGTCCGTTCAAGGTGGTGGGCGACGCGCAGGGCCAGATCTTCCCGCCAGGGCGCGGCGATCACCTGAACGCCGAGCGGCAACCCGGCGTCGAGCCAGATCGGTACGGCGACCACCGGCAGGCCGATGAACGAGATCGGCTGCGTGAACACCCCGATATTGGCGCGCACCGGCAGGCTCACGCCGTCGAGGGTGAAGTGGGTCTGGCCGCCCTTCGGCGCCCGGCAGGGCGTGGCGGGCGCCAGGATCACGTCGACGCCGCCGAACAGGTCGAGGACCGCGTCCCGGTACCAGCGGCGGAACCGCTGCGCCCGTTCGACGAAGGGCGCCGGAATCATCGCGCCGGCGATCAGCCGGTCCCGCACCGCCGGGTCGAAATCACCCGGACGGCTGCGCAGGCGGTCGAGGTGGAGCGTCGCGCCTTCGGCCGCGGTGATCAGGTAAGCCGCCGCCCGGGCGCGGTGGGCCTCCGACAACTCGACGGTGTGTGGCGTGCCGAGGGCCTCGGCAACGCGCCCCACCGCCGCGAAGGCATCGGGATCGCCGCCCCGGGCGAAGTAGCCGCCGGCGACCGCGATCCGCAGGCCGTCGATGCCGGAATCCAGAACGGGCATGACCGGCTCCGGCGCGCGGGCCGCCAAGACGGGATCGTCTGGATCGGGGCCCTGCATGGCGTCGTAGGCCAGGGCGAGATCAATGACGCTGCGCGCCATGGGTCCCAGATGGTCGAGGCTGCCGACGAACGGAAAGCTCCCGGCCCGGCTGAGCCGCCCGTAGGTCGGTTTCAACCCGAAACAGCCGCAGAAGGCGGCGGGCACCCGGATCGAGCCGTTCGTGTCCGAGCCTAATGTCAGCGGCACCATCCCGGCGGCGAGCGCCGCACCGGACCCGCTGGACGAGCCGCCGGTCATGTGCCCCAGGGCGTGCGGATTGTGGGCGTCCCCGTCGTGGATGTTCTCGCCGGTGAAGTCGTAAGCGTATTCACCCATGTTGAGCGCGCCGAGGAGGATCGCTCCGGCCGCTTCGAGCCGGCGCACCAGGGCGCCGTCCCTGAGGGCCGGGGGATTCTCCCGGTTGATCTTCGAGCCCGCCCGCGTCGGCAGTTCCGCGACGTCGATCAGGTTCTTGACCGCGAAGGGCACGCCCGCGAGCGGCCCAGCGGCGGCGCCCTGAGCGAGATCGGCATCGAGCGCGTCGGCCCGGGCCAGGGCGCGGGCGGCGAGCACGTCGGTGAAGGCGTTGACGCGGCGATCCGCTCGCGCGATGCCCGCGAGCGTCTCAGTCACCACGCTGCGGGCACTGCAGCGCCGTTCGGCAACCGCGGCGGCGATGGATGCCGCGTCGGTGGGCAGGGATCCGCTCATGCTTCGAACCGTTGCGCGGCTTCAACCGCGTCGGGGAGCGGAAAGTCGGTCAGCAGGGCCGCCGCCGCCGCCAGGACGCGGAGATTGGCCGTGACCGAGGCGGTCCACGACTCGTCCAGGGTGATGCCGAGAAGCGGCGCCGCTGCGGCGACGTAGGGCTCGGGTTCGACCGCAGAAGCGGTTTGGGTCATCGCGATTCTCCATCCGGCATGCGTTGTATTGATCGACCGTCGTGCAGGGCTCGTGCCGGTCGGAGGAGCGGACGGCTCCATCGGCCTGCATAAAAATTATGCAAAACCGCCGAGGGATGGACAACTTTGGGCCTTTGGTGCTCGTGCGGTCCACCGTCTGCGGCTTTCAAGGTCGCGATCCATGCCATGTCGGCGCGAGACTGCTGCTCAAACAGTCAGCATCGCGCGCGCCGAGAAGCTCAAGATGTTCGTTGTCGCCAATGCAAATCTGGGTTGCGTAGACTGGCTGGGGCATGTGGCAACGTCCCGGCTGTTGCGACGAGCACCCGAGTCCGGAGGATGTGACGCACATTAATGATGTCGCTTGCTTCGCAGGATCGTGCCGACACAGGCCCCACACCTTGTCGGCGCTCCGCGCGCGACCTATCTGCCGATGCAAGGCCGAACGGCGCCTTCGCCTGCCGATGTGTTCACCCCTCGGCGGCGTGATGTTTTCCTGCATCGCCGGATGAAACTCGCAGAGATACGATGTGGATTGTCGTCGTGCCGGCGGGCCGAACCTGTCCGCGCGATTGCATTCCCGACGGGGCTCCGGGTAAGGGCTTACCGTTTTTCAAACTTTGGTTCGACCCGAGCGCTCTGGCGCACACCGAGCGCTCGGGTCGAACCATCGGTTCTGCCGATGGGTCGGCATGGTTCTGGGGTCCGGGGACGGCGTCGGAATCTGCAGACTGAGGTCCCTCTCCGGCCCAGCCGGATGTCCCTGCAAGACGCCCAACATACCGAACTGAGAAAGGTCAGATGAGCGCATTCGACTACAGGAACTTCGACGACCGCCGCCAGAACTCCCAGAATGCCAAGGCCGCCCTGCTGGCCAAGTTCAAGGCGCGGCCCCCGTCCGACGATCCGGAGGTGATCGCCAAGGCCAAGGCCCGGGCAGAGGTCGCCAAGGCGCGCGAGGAGCGGACCCGTGAGCGCGAGGCCGCCCGCATCGCCGCCGAGCTGAAGGCTGCCGAGGAGAAGCGGGAGCGCGAGGAGGCGGAATTGGCGGCTCAGATCGCCCGCGAGGCTGCGGAACTCGCCGCCGCGCAAGAGCGCAAATCCTCCGAGCTGGCAGCCAAGAAGGCGCAGCGCGACGCCCGGTACGCGGCGCGGAAGGCCAACGTCAAGGTCAAGCGCTGAGCCCGCGCTGCGCCTGATTCGATAGGTCCGATGGAACGACGCCCGCCCCTCCCGGCGGGCGTCGCTGCATCCGGGGTCTTCGACCTGAAACCCGCGCGCAGCCTGCCGCGTTTGCGACCATCGATCAGCAGTCCCGATCCATGCGGCTGCCCGGGCGAGGCCGCGCGATGATGACCCGAACGCTCCTGATGCTGGTGACCGTCCTGCTCGGAGCGGAGGCTGCCGCGGCTCAGGATCGGACGACGGCGACCGCCTGCGACACCCTTCTGGCCGCTCGCAGGATGGATGCGGCGTCCGCTCCAGGCCAGCCGTCGGACGAGCCGGGCTGCCGCAGCGTGGACCGCAAGAGCATTGGTTCTGTGGAGCAGCGGGCTCTGATCGGTGGCGCGCCCTACGAATGCATGACGATCGCGGGGGCCGGGCGGTGCCTGTGGATCGTGCCCTGATCGGTCAGCGACCACGTATTCAATCCTGGTTCACCGGGGATCGAAACGCTCTATTTCTGGATCAGAGTGGAGCAGGGACTGAAAGCCGAATGCCGCATTTCCGGGCGCGAGGGCGTTTCCCCGCATGCGTGCCGGTCGGAGCACTGATCGGCTCGGCCCTGGCCGTTCTGCCCGCACGCGCCGAACCGCCGATCCGGAGTCCCGAGGACGCGGCCTGCCGTCTGGAGGCCCGGGCGAAGGTCTTTGCAACGCCCAATCCCCGCGGTCTGGAACTCGAAGAGATCGGCAAGCAGATCTACTACGCCTGCATGGCGCGGCTGGGACAAGCCGCGCAGCCGGTCAGGCCGGCGAGCCGACGGCACAAACGGCGCCATCGGCGATCCTGAGGAAGCAGACGACGCCGATCAGGCGTCGAGGGGCGCGCCGATCCGGGCGCGCAGCTTCAGGCGCAGGGACTCGTTTCCACCCTCGGCCTGCAACGCCGCCATCAGGCGCAGGAGGTGGCTCAGCGGGGTCGACCGGCATGCGACGGCATCGGCGATCTGTTCCGGCAGCGACTTGGCGACCGGAACGAAACGCGGTGCGGGCTGGGCCTGATGAGTTTGAGGCATCCGCGGCGCTTGTCCTTTGAAAGGATCCAGGTTGGCGGCCGGCTCGCTACGCCTTTTGCCGGCGTCGCACCAGACCCCGCCGCGATTTTACGTAGCCGGCATCGTGCCGCGTTACCGCGCTGCAACAGCACCTTCGAAACACTGGGGATATTGTCGATCGGGTCGCCGAATTCCCTTGTCTTGGCCGCATATCAGCGCCGCGCCAGGGGCGACTGCGCGAATCCGTCGAGGAGATCCTGGGGGTCGCGGAAGATCGCGATGCAGCCCGCGGCCGAGAGGTCGGCCTCCGGGAAGCCGCCGCAGAGCAGGCCGATGGTCGGCAGGCCCGCCTTGCCCGCGGCCTCCGCGTCGTAGGGCGTGTCGCCAACCACATGGATCGTATCCGACGACCCACTGTCGAGCTTCTTCAACGCCGCCTCGAAGATGTCCGGATGCGGTTTTGACCGATCCGCATCGTCCGAGCTGGTGGCGACATCGACGAGGTCGCCGATCTTCAGGATGTCGGTGTAGCGTTCGACCTCGGATCGCTTGCCCGAGGAGGCCAGTGCGATCGTGAGGCCCTCCGCGCGAAGCTTCTCGAACAGGGCCCGCACACCCGGAAACGGCTGCACCTGGGACAAGTATTTTCGCTTGAACAGGTCGGAGCGGAACGACTCGATGGTCTCGCCCTCCCGCTCGATACGCTCCCGCGACAGGAAGACCGGCATCAGCTCGTCGCCACCCTTGCCGATCTGACTGCGGACCTCTCTCTCTTCGGTCTCGACGCCGAAATGCGCGAAGGCCTCGACCCAGGCGCGGGCATGCAGGTCGACACTGTCGAGCAGGGTCCCGTCGATATCGAAGATCACGGCGCGCATACCAGCCTCATTGCGGCGCAGGGTGGCCCGCTTCATCGCCGTCAACCGGAGCCATGGAGCCCCTGTTCCATGCGCGGTGGGCCCGAACGGCAGAAGCCCGCCCCCAGGCGGGGGCGGGCTTCTGACATCCGTCCGATCCGGCGTGCGTCAGTGCATCGCGGCGGGGGTGCGTGCGGGCTTCGCCTTGGCGGCCAGACCAGCGGTCACGGCCGCCTTGGACGACCGGACAGGCTTCGGAGCCGTCGGCTTGGCTGCAGCCTTGACGGGCGCGGGTGTCGGGGCCGGCTTGGCGGCGGCGACCTTCGCGGCAGCGACCTTGGCGGCAGGCGCCTTCGTGGCCTTGGCCGGCGCGGCAGCCTTCCGGGCCGGAGCCGCCTCGGTCACGGTCGCCGCGGCGGCCAGCGTGGCGTTGGCCCGCAGCTCGGTTTCCGCACGCATCCAGTGCGCAGCGGCTTGACCGTGACGACGGCCTTCGTTCTCCCAGATGAAGTAGGCGCACTCGCGCACGTGGTGTTCGCTGATCTGCATGCCGTAGGCCTCCTGCTGTCCGTCCCGTGACGGACGATGGGAGGGCCTGGTTAAGGGGCGGTTAACCCTGGAGACCGGCGCGCCACCGCATCGCGGGCGGGTTTGACCGGGCTCGCGGCCCCGACGCGTGGGTGCGGCGCGATCGGCGATGCAGACCCTTCACGCGCCGCGTCCCAGAACCCGCCGCGCCTCGACCAGCAGGATCGCGTGGCGCTCCGCCTCGGGGCCGGTCTCCGGCGTCTCGCGACCGGCCTGGACGACGAGCGACTGGAACCGACGCCGGTCCAGGCCCCAGACGCGAAGGCTCTTCAAGACGGCGCCGAGTACGATCCGCACCGCATCGGTGCGCGCCTCCGCCCGTGCCATCGCGTCGGCATCGGCAGCGCCGTCTGCGCCCGGTCGACGACCCGTGTGGGCGGCCGCGACCGGGTTCGGCGTGGTGCGGGCCTCATCGCGTTGCGCAGCGGCGCGTTGCGCGGCCTGCCAGGCTTGGTCGTGCTGATGGGTACGGAGGGCGAGCAGAACCTTGAGAGAAGCAATCTCCGCCTGAGCGCCCTCGAGCTTCGCCTGGGTCTCGCGCAGATCCTTCAGTAAGTCCTGCGCGAGCGTCTGATCCCCGGTCACCGTCACCGCTGGCTCCTCTATTCCTGAATGCCCCGTCCTCAACCGCGCTGGACCGAATGTCCACCTTCGCGGATGGCCGCGCAGGTTGAGAAAATCGCGTTGCCGGTCCACATGGACAAAGGCGCCTCGGGGCGCCTGTCCCGGCCGGCCTTGAACCGGCGCAGCGGAGTGACGCCATCATGTTCATCCAGACCGAAGCCACGCCGAACCCGGCAACCCTCAAATTCCTCCCCGGACGCGTGGTCCTGGCCGAAGCGACCTTCGAGGCGAAGGATGCCGAGGCGGCCGCCCGCTCGCCCCTGGCCGCGGCGCTCTTCGCGGTGCCGGGCGTATCCGGTGTGTATTTCGGCCACGATTTCATCTCGGTCACCAAGGCCGAGGACGAGTCCGACTGGGCCCAGGTCAAGCCCGCCGTGCTCGGGGCCATCATGGAGCATTTCCAGTCCGGCGTACCCGTGATGGCCGAGGGCGGCCATGACGCGATCGAGCCCGGGGACGAGTTCTACGACGAGGCCGATCACGACACGGTGGTCACCATCAAGGACCTCCTCGAGACGCGCGTGCGTCCGGCGGTGGCCGGAGACGGCGGCGACATCACCTTCCGCGGCTACAAGGAGGGCGTGGTCTATCTCGAGATGAAGGGCGCCTGTTCGGGCTGTCCGTCCTCGACCGCGACCCTGCGGCACGGCGTGCAGAACCTGTTCCGCCACTTCCTCCCCGAAGTGCGCGAGGTCCAGGCGATCTGAGGGACGATTGCCCGTAGATCCGGGTCGAAGCCCGCCGCGCGCCCTCCCCCACTGCGGGGGAGGGAAAGGCGCGGGGCGGCAAGCGGCACGGACGCGCTGATTCGCAACAGCGGCGGCGTGGCGGAGGCCTCGGACGGAACCGGTACGGCAGCCCAGGACGTCCTGACCCCGCCCTCGGAGCTGTCGCGCCAGTCCGCGCAGCTGAATGCCGCGATCCGCCGGATCTTCAATACGATCCGTGCCGCGTGAGGGCCGCACCTTGGACCCGGACAGACAAAGCGGCGCAAGCCGGCAACACTCCGCCGGTGATGGAGACGGCCGGCCACCGCGGCGCTGACGGGGCGGTCGTTTTGCTCTATCGATCCAGACTCTTCGCGTCCTTCGCGGACGCTGGAAGCATGAGCCGGTGCGGACCGGCCTATGGGAGTGGACGTGCGTATCCTGGCCATCGACACAGCGCTGGACATCTGCGCCGCCTGCGTCATGGCGGAGGGTGACGAGACGCCGATCTCCGCGGAATCGCTTCCGATGGCGCGGGGGCATGCCGAATCCCTGCTGCCGCTGATCGAGCGGGTCATGGCCCGCGTGGAGGGCGGCTTCGAGGCCCTCGATCGGATCGCCGTCACGGTGGGTCCGGGCAGCTATACGGGGCTGCGTGTCGGCCTGTCGGCCGCCCGCGCGATCGGGCTCGCCACGTCCAAGCCGGTGGTCGGTGTCGGTACCCTCTCGGCTTTGCTGGCGCACCTGCTGGCCGAGACGATCGAGGGCTCGCTCGCCGCCGCGATCGATGCCCGGCACGGCGCCCTCTACGTCCAGGCCCTCAATCCGGGGGGCGGCGGCATCGCGCCGGCTCACCTGCCCATCGCCGAAGTGGCCGACCGCTTGGCCGGGGCCGGTCCCGTGCTCCTCGCCGGCTCCGGTTCGCCGGCCCTGGCGGCGGCTTTGGCCGAGCGCGGCGTCAGCGCGAGCGTCAGCCGGGTCACCGGGCCGGACATCGCCTCCGTCGCCGCCCTCGGGCTGCTGGCCGATCCCGAGCAGGCCCTGCCCCGGCCGCTCTACCTGCGCGGGCCCGACGCCCGGCCCCAGGACCATGCGCGGATTGCCCGGCAATGACGCGGCCCCTCCTCTTCTGGCCCTTCGACTGGTGGTCCGCCTGGTGGGACGCGCTGAGCCCCGAGCCCTACGTGGCGCCGCTCGCCGATGCGTCGCAGGCCCCAGTGCTGGCCCGCCTGCACGCCACCGCCTTCGCGCGACCCTGGGAGGCCCATGAGTTCGAGCGTCTGCTGTGCGAGCGGTCGACGCAGGCGCATGCCCTCTGGCGCGCGGGCACGCTCCACGGCTTCGTGCTCTCCCGGCGCGCCGCCGACGAGGCCGAGATCCTGACGGTGGTGCTGTCGCCGGCCCTGCGCGGTGGCGGGCACAGTCGCAAGCTCCTGCGCGAGCACCTGTCGAGCCTCGCGTTGGCCGGGATCGCCCGGGTTCATCTGGAGGTTGATGAGGGCAACGCGCCGGCGCTGCGCCTCTACGCCCGCAACGGCTTCCGGCAGGTGGGCGCGCGGACCGGCTACTACCTCAAGGCCGACGGCAGCCGGGCAACCGCGCTGACGATGAGCGCCGACCTCTGACGCCGTGAGCCGCTTCGGCCTCGCCTGCCGCGTCGCGGCCCTGGCCCTGGCCTTCGCGGTCCTGGCGCCGCCGCACTGGCTGGCACTGCGCGTGCTCAGCCGCCGCGCGACCCCGGCGCCGATCCTGTTCCACCGGGTCTTCCTGTGGCTGTTCGGGGTGCGGGTGACGCAAAGTGGCACGCCCCCCGCCCCGGGCGAGGCGGCGCTGGTTCTGGCCAACCACGTTTCGTGGCTCGACATCATCGCTATCGGCTCGCTGCGGCCGCTCTCCTTCGTGGCGAAGTCCGAGATTGCCGGCTGGCCCGTGATCGGCGGCCTCGCGGCCCTTCAGCGGACGATCTACATCGATCGGCAGCGGCGCGGAGCGACCGCCACGGTGAGCGCCGCGATGGGGCATCGCCTGGCCGAGGGCGAACTCGTGGTGCTGTTCGCCGAGGGCACGACAGGCGACGGGATCCGGCTCCTGCCGTTCCGGTCCTCCCTGGTCGGCGCCGCCCGGGCCGCCTTGCAGGCCGAGGCGGGCCGGGGCCGCGTCCGTCTCCAGCCGCTCGCCATCGCGTATCCCCGGCGCAATGGCCTGCCGGTGACCTTGTCCGAGCGGTCCGAAATCGCGTGGTATGGCGACATGGAGCTGGCGCCGCATCTCGCCGCCTTCGTCCAGGGGGGGGCCATCGACGTGCACGTGGTCTGGGGCGCCCCCATCGCCTTCGAGGCGTCCACCGACCGGAAGGTTGCGACGGCCGCCGCGGAGGCTGAAGTCCGCGCCGCGCTGCGGGGTGTCAGAGCGGGTGGCGCCTGCCCGCCGACGATCAGCGTCAGCCCGGTGCGCCCGGGTCTCGACCTTCACGACCCGGAAGTCGCCACGATCTGACCATGCGGCCATAGCCCGGCTGCGGCTGCCAGGTCACGGATCCAAGCTCAAGAACATCCGTAGAAATGGTCGCTGGAATACATGATGCCGTGCATTGAGTGGGCCGAATCTCTCTGCTAGCTAGGCCGCAACCCGGAACAGTCGGGATAAGTGGAGGACGCCCGTTGCAAACCTGGAATCAGGTTTACGATCCGTTCGGGAGCCCGTGGCTTTCGACGCTCGCCGCCTCAGTGCCGGTCATCGCACTGCTCGCCATGATCGCCAGCGGGCGGGTGAAGGCCCATATCGCGGCCGTCATCGCCCTCGGGCTTGCCCTCCTGGTCGCCGTCGTGGGGTTCGGCATGCCGACCGGCCTCGCCGGCCGGGCCGCGATCCTCGGGATGGTCACCGGCTTCTTCCCGATCGGCTGGATCATCCTCAACGTCATCTTCCTCTACCGGCTGACGGTGGAGAAGGGCTGGTTCGCGATCCTCCAGCAATCGGTTGCCGGCATCACGGCCGACCGGCGGCTGCAGCTGCTCCTGGTGGCCTTCGCGTTCGGCGCCTTCTTCGAGGGCGCGGGCGGATTCGGCACCCCGGTTGCGGTGACGGGCGCCATCCTGATCGGCCTCGGCTTCTCGCCGCTCGCAGCTTCCGGCCTGTCGCTGATCGCCAACACGGCGCCGGTGGCCTTCGGGGCGCTCGGCGCGCCGATCCAGGGCCTGGCTTCGGTCACAGGTTATCCGCCCGAGATCCTCGGTGCGATGATCGGCCGGCAGCTGCCGCTGTTCTCGCTGATCGTGCCGTTCTGGCTGATCTGGGTGTTCGCGGGCTTCCGCGGCATGATCCGGGTGTGGCCGCCGATCCTGGTCTGCGGCGCCTCCTTCGCGGTCGCGCAGTTCCTGATCTCCAACTACGTGAACCCCTGGATCGTCGATATCGGCGCCTCGCTGGCCTCGATGCTCGCGCTGGTGCTGTTCCTGAAGGTCTGGCACCCCAAGGAGATCTGGTCGTCGCCGGCGCTCCGCGGGCATGATCCGTCGCTTGCCGTCGCGGGTCCCCGCCCGGTGGCGCTCGGCGCCGGCGTGCCCGGTACGCCCCCGGTCCATCTCGGGGCCCGCACGGCCTCGCAGGGCGAGATCCTGATGGCCTGGGTGCCGTGGATCGTCCTGTCGATCATCGTCGCCATCTGGGGAACCGGCTGGTTCAAGGGCATCGTCAACCCGCTCTTCACCTGGAAGTACGAGGTGCCGGGCCTGCACAACGTGATCATGAAGGTCCCGCCGGTGGTGCCGAAGCCGGTGCCGGAGGGCGCGGTCTTCCTGTTCACCTACATGTCGTTCACCGGCACGGGTGTGCTGATCGCCGCGATCATCTCCGGCCTGATCATGCGGTTCTCGCCGGTGCGGCTCGTGACGGCCTATGTCGAGACGATCTGGGCCCTGCGCTACTCGCTGATCACCATCTCGGCGATGCTGGCGCTCGGCGTCCTCACCCGCTACGCGGGCGTCGACGCCACCCTCGGGCTGGCCTTCGCGGGGACCGGGATCCTCTACCCGTTCTTCGGCACGCTGCTCGGCTGGCTCGGCGTCGCGCTCACCGGGTCGGACACGGCCTCGAACGTCCTGTTCGGCGGCCTGCAGCGGATCACCTCCGAGCAGCTCGGCTTGCCCGGCGTGCTGATGGCGGCGGCGAACTCGTCGGGCGGCGTGATGGGCAAGATGATCGACGCCCAGTCGATCGTCGTCGCCTCCACGGCCACCGGCTATTTCGGGCAGGAGGGCAAGATCCTGCGGTTCGTGTTCTGGCACTCGATCGCGCTGGCCTGCCTCGTGGGCCTGTTCGTGATGCTCCAGGCCTACGTGCCGTTCTTCCAGCACATGGTGATCGACGTCCCCGCGGCGGCGCCGGCCGCTCACTGAGGCTGACCCATCAGCCGAATCCATGGACCGGCCGCCCTCGGGCGGCCGGTCGCGTTTCAGGCGCCGCGACGGCCCGGGCGATCCGTGCTACAGGCCGGATGCCGGGCCCCGCGGGGCCGGCACAGGGATCCAAGCGGACGGTTCGGGACGGGCGCGTTGAAGAAGGCCTACGTCAAATCCTACGGGTGCCAGATGAACGCCTACGACGCGGCCCGCATGGCCGACGTCCTGGGCGCCGAGGGCTACGCGCCGACCGATTCGGTGGAGGAGGCTGACGTCGTCGTCCTCAACACCTGCCACATCCGCGAGAAGGCCGCCGAGAAGGTCTATTCGGAACTCGGCCGCCTGCGCGTGCTCAAGGGCGAGCGGCAGGCGCAGGGCCTCGACACCCGTATCGTGGTGGCGGGCTGCGTCGCCCAGGCCGAGGGCGCCGAGATCCAGGCCCGCCAGCCCGCCGTCGACGTGGTGGTCGGTCCCCAAAGCTACCACCGCCTGCCCGACCTCCTGGCCCGCTCCCGCGAGCGCCGGGTGGTCGACACCGAATTTCCGGTCGAGGACAAGTTCGATCACCTGCCCCGGCGGCGGACCCTCGGGGCCTCGGCCTTCCTCACCGTGCAGGAGGGCTGCGACAAGTTCTGCGCGTTCTGCGTGGTGCCATACACCCGGGGCGCCGAGGTCTCGCGGCCCGTCGCGGCCGTTCTGGCCGAGGCCGGGAAGCTGGCCGAGGCCGGCGTCCGCGAGGTCACGCTGATCGGCCAGAACGTCAACGCCTATCACGGCGCGGGGGCGGACGGTGCGCCGGTCGGCCTCGCCGAGTTGGTGCGGGCGGTCGCAAAGATTCCCGGGATCGCGCGGATCCGCTACACCACGAGCCATCCGAACGATTTCGACGACGCGCTGATCCGGGCCCATGCCGAGGTGCCGGCCCTGATGCCCTACCTGCACCTGCCGGTGCAGTCTGGCTCGGATCGGATCCTCGCGGCGATGAATCGGAAGCATACCGGCGACCAGTACCGCCGCCTGATCGACCGGGTGCGCGCGGCCCGGCCCGACGTCGCCCTGTCGTCCGACTTCATCGTCGGGTTCCCCGGCGAGACCGACGCCGACTTCGCCGAGACCCTGCGGCTCGTGCGCGATGTCGGCTTCGAGAGCGCCTATTCGTTCAAGTACAGCCCCCGCCCCGGCACGCCGGCGGCCGACCGGGGCGATCAGATGGCGGAAGCCGTGATGGCGGGACGGCTCGCGGAGCTGCAGGCCCTGCTCGACAGCCAGCGCCACGCCTATCAGCGGGCGGCCGAGGGCCGGGTGTTCGACGTGCTGGTGGAGAAGCCCGGCCGGCATGCCGGCCAGGTCGCGGGCAAGACGCCGCACCTCCTCGCCGTCCAGTTCGATGCCGGGCCGCACCATATCGGATCGGTGGTTCCGGTGCGGATCACCGCGGCGGGCACCAACAGCCTGTTCGGTGAGCTCGTCTCGGAGGCCGCGGCGGCGTGAGGGGCATGACGAGGATGACGGCTTGAGCGCGTCGGACGGGGCTGGGGCGCGCGGCGCCCTGAAGGGGCGCGGACCGGTTCGCCCGGCCGGGCAGGACGAGGCGGTCGAGGTGCCGCTGACCTTCGACGACAACCGCCTCGCGAGTCTCGTCTTCGGCCAATACGACCAGAACGTCGCACATATCGAGCGCCGCCTGGATGTCACCGCGACGGCCCTCGGCAACCATCTCGTCATCAAGGGCACGCCCGACGCCGCCGAAAAGGCTCGGCGGGTGTTTCAGAAGCTCTACGCAAGGGTGCGGACCGGCGGAAGCACGCTGACGCTCGGCGACGTGGACGGCGCGATCCGCGAGGCCACCGCCCAGGCGACCCTGTTCCCGGCCGAGACGATCGCGGCCGAGGCCGACATGCCGCATTTCGAGCAGATCGCCACCCGCAAGCGCGGGGCCGTGCGGGCACGCAACCCGGCGCAGGACGAATACATCAAGCTCCTGCGCACCAACGAGCTGGTCTTCGCCGAGGGGCCGGCCGGCACCGGCAAGACCTGGCTGGCGGTCGGTCACGCGGTCTCGCTGCTGGAGCAGGGCCACGCCGAGAAGCTGATCCTGTCGCGGCCCGCCGTCGAGGCTGGCGAGCGCCTTGGCTTCCTGCCGGGGGACATGCGCGAGAAGGTCGATCCCTATCTGCGCCCGATCTACGACGCCCTCTACGACTTCATGGAGGCGCGCCACGTCGACCGCGGCCTACAGACTGGGCAGATCGAGATCGCGCCGCTGGCCTTCATGCGCGGCCGGACCCTCACCAACGCGGTGGTGCTGCTCGACGAGGCGCAGAACACGACCTCCATGCAGATGAAGATGTTCCTCACCCGCTTGGGGGACGGTTCGCGCATGATCATCACGGGCGATCCAAGCCAGATCGACCTGCCGCCGGGCCAGAAATCCGGCCTCGTGGAGGCGGTCCGCGTGCTGGATGGCGTCGAGGGGATCGGCCGCGTGCGGTTCAAGGATGTCGACGTTGTCCGCCACGACCTCGTGCGCCGGATCGTCACGGCTTACGAGCGCGCCGCCCATGGCGAGGATGACGCCGACCGCAACTCGAACCCCCGGCGCCGGCCGCTGGCGTGAGCATGCCACACGCCATCGACCTCGCCGTCGAGGATGAGCGCTGGGAAACCGCGATCCCCGGCCTCGAAGCCCTCGTCATCCGCGCCGTGGAGGCGGGGCTCGCCATCGCCCCCGAGACGCCGGACGGCCCCGTCGAGGTCAGCGTCCTGCTGACCGACGATGCCGCCGTTCAGGAACTCAACAAGACGTGGCGCGGCAAGGACAAGCCCACCAATGTCCTGTCGTTCCCGGCCGCCCCGCAGCCGCGGCATGCGCAGGTCGCGACGCCGCTGGGCGACGTGGTCCTTGCGTACGAGACCCTGGTGCGCGAGAGTGCGGAGCAGTCGAAGCCGCTCCAGAATCACCTCGCCCACCTCCTCGTCCATGGCACCTTACATTGTCTCGGTCAGGACCACGAGACCGGCGAGGCCGAGGCCGAGGCCATGGAATCCCTCGAAGTCGCGGCCCTCGCGACCCTCGGTATCCCGGATCCCTATGCCTGAGCGCGCGACGCCCGAGCGACCCCAGACCCGAGAGACATGAGCAACGATCGAAGTCGCGGCGCGGCCCTGGCCGCGCCCAGTTCCAGCGAGGGCGAGTCCCAGAATCGGGACCCCTGGTACGACCGCCTGCTCCAGGCGCTCCACCTCAAGCCGCGTGATTCCCTGCGCGAGGGTCTTGAGGAGGCCCTGGCGGAGCCGGATGCCGGCGAGAGCGGATTGTCTCCGCTCGAGCGCGTGATGCTCAAGAACGTTCTGGGCCTGCACAAGGTGCGGGTCGACGACGTGATGATCCCCCGGGCCGATATCGTCGCCGTCTCCAACGAGACGAGCCTCGGCGACCTGCTCAAGTTGTTTCGCACCGCCGGCCATTCCCGCCTGCCGGTCTATGGCGAGACCCTCGACGATCCCCGCGGCATGGTCCACATCCGCGATCTCGTGGACCACATCGCCGCCAAGGCCGAGCCGACCCGGCGGAGCGTTCCGACAGCCAAGCCCGCGGACCCGGCCGTCGACGGCGCGGCCGATTCGCTCGCCGCACCGCGTGTCCGCCGTCCGGCGCCGCGGCTTCCGCGCGGCCTCGACCTCGGCAAGGTCGACCTGACCACGACCCTGGCCGCAACCCGCATCCAGCGCCCGGTCCTGTTCGTGCCGCCCTCCATGCCGGCGATCGACCTACTGGTGCGGATGCAGGCGACCCGGACCCACATGGCGCTGGTGATCGACGAGTATGGCGGCACCGACGGGCTGATCTCCATCGAGGACCTGATCGAGGTCGTGGTCGGCGACATCGAGGACGAGCACGACGTCGCGGAGGCCAATTACGTCCAGCGGGTCGATGGCGAGGGCGAGGTCTTCGTGGCCGACGCGCGCACGCCGCTGGCCGAGGTGTCGGAGGCGACCGGCGTCGATCTGGCGGCGGCCGTCGGCGAGATGGCCGAGGAGATCGACACGCTGGGCGGCATGATCGTGACGCTGGCGGGCCGCGTCCCGTCGCGGGGCGAGCTGATCGCCGGCCCCGGCGACCTCGAATTCGAGGTGCTCGATGCCGATCCCCGCCGCCTGAAGCGGTTGCGCTTCCACAAGGGTGCGGCGCGGATTGGTGCCGTGGTACCGCTCGCCCTGCCCCCGCCCTCCAATCCCACGCCGCCGGCCGCCGAGACGCCCCACCCGTGACGGTCCCGGCGTGACGCGTCCGGCGGAGGGTTATGCTCGGGTTTCCGCGGCGCCGGGCGCGTTGACGCGCGTCCCGGTCTCCGGGTTCCTGCGGGTCATCAGCGGCCTGACCGGCTGGCGTCGCCTCGGGCTGGCGTGGCTTTCCGGAGCTTTCGGGGCGCTGGCGATGCCGCCGTTCGGGGCTCTACCGGCCCTGGTGGTCTCCTTGACCGTCGCGGTCTGGCTCATGGACGGGGCGGCCGCGGATCGCCCTGCCCTGCGGCGGCTCTGGCTGGGCTTCCTGATCGGCTGGGCCTGGGGCTTCGGCTATCTCACCGCGGGCCTGTGGTGGCTGGGCCAGGCCTTCCTGGTGGAGGCCGACGAATTCCTCTGGGCGCTGCCGCTCGGCGTCATCGGCCTGCCCTTCGGACTCGGCCTGTTCTACGGTGCGGGTTTCGGCGCCGCTGGCCTGCTGTGGCGTCGGGGATGGGGGCGGATTGCTGCTTTGGCCCTGGGAGTCGGTGCCGCGGAGTGGCTGCGCGGCCATCTGTTCACGGGCTTCCCGTGGAACACCCTCGGCATGGCGCTCGCCCAGAACCTCTGGCTGATGCAGGGGGCCGCTGGGATCGGCCTGTACGGGCTGACCGTGCTGGCGATCCTGATCTGCGCCGCCCCCGCGACACTCGCCACCGTTCCTGATCCGGCCGGCCGGTTCGGCCCGAGTGCGGCCGCCGCGCTCCTTCTCGTCGCCCTGGCCCTGTTCGGCGCCGAGCGCCTGGGGCCGCCGGATCCCGTGGTGGCGGGTGTTCGGCTGCGCCTCGTCCAGCCGAACCTGCCGCAGGACGCCAAGTTCCGGCCCGAGAACCGGGCCGACATCGTTGACCGCTACATCGAGCTGAGTCAGCGCCCGGTCGAGGCAGGTCAGCCCGAGCCGACCCATATCGTCTGGCCGGAATCGGCGTTCCCGTTCCTGATCCAACGCGATCCCGACGCCCTGGCCAAGGTGGCGGCCGGTCTCAAGCCCGGGCAGCACCTCGTCACCGGCGCGGCCCGGGCCGAGGAGCCGCTGCCGGGCGAGCGCCTGCGCTACTTCAACGCCATCCTGGTGATCGGGCCGGATGGTGTGATCTCCGACAGCTACGACAAGGTTCACCTCGTCCCTTTCGGCGAGTACCTGCCCGGTCCCCTCGACGCGGCCCTGCGGGCGCTCGGCCTGCGCCAATTCGTGGCCGTACCGGGCGGCTTCTCGGCGGGGGCGCGCGCGGCACAAAGGATTTTGGCCGTTCCCGGTTTGCCGCCGGTGGCGGCGACGATCTGCTACGAGGCGATCTTTCCGGGCGCGATCCTGCCCGCCGGCCGCGCCGCGCCCGCTTCCAGCCCGCCGGGGCTGATTCTGAACGTCACCAACGATGCGTGGTTTGGCGACACGCCGGGCCCGCGTCAGCATCTCGCCCAGGCCCGTCTGCGCGCCGTCGAGGAGGGGCTGCCGCTGGTGCGCGACGCGAATACCGGGATCTCCGCAGTCATCGACCCGCACGGCCGCATCACTGCGCAGACGCCGCTGGATCAGGAGACGTGGCTCGATGCCGATCTACCGGCCCGCATCGTCGGCGGCACCCTGTACGGCCGGTTCGGTGACGCGGCCTTCGCGGTGATGCTGGCGGCCTGCCTCGTCGGTGCGGTCACCGGGCGGCGGAGATGAGCGCGGAGCCCGCCGGCGCGCGCCGGATCCTCCTCGCCCTCGCGCTGATGCTGGTGGCGTTCAACCTGCGGCCGGCGCTCAGCACGGTCGGTCCCCTGCTGGCGACCATCCGGGATTGCACCGGCCTCGGCGCGGGCGGGGCCGCGATCCTCACGACCCTGCCGGTCCTGTGTCTCGGCATTGCCTGCGCGCTGGCGGCACCGCTTATCCGACGGATCGGGGCCGATCTCGCGGTGCTCGCGGGCACTGCGATCCTGGCGGCTGGGTTGACCTTGCGCGGCCTCGGCGGCCTCGTCCCGCTCTTTGCCGGGACGGCGCTCGCCGCGATCGGCATCGGCCTCGACAACGTGCTGCTGCCCGCCCTGGTCAAGCGCGATTTCGCCGGCAACAGCGGCCTCATGACCGGGCTCTACACCATGACGCTCTGCCTCGGCGCGGCGGCGGGGGCGGGTGCGTCGGTGCCGGTCGAGCACGCGCTCGGGGGTGGCTGGCCGTCCGCCCTGGCGATCTGGTCGCTGCCGGCCCTCGCCGCTGGCCTGCTCTGGATCCCCTTCGCCCGGCGGCCGAGCGCGCGGTCAGCCCCCTCGGCCGGACGGCTGCTCCGCAATCCCCTGGCGTGGTGGGTGACGGGCTTCATGGGCCTGCAATCCTCGCTGGCCTACATCCTGTTCGGCTGGCTGCCGCTGCTGCTGCAGGGGCGTGGGCTGTCACTGTTGGATGCCGGCCTGTTCGCCTCGCTGACGACGCTGGTCCAGGCGCCCGGAGCCCTGATCACCGCCACGCTGGCAGCCCGCGCCCGCGATCAGCGCGCCTGGATCGTCGTGATTCCGGGCCTGACCGCGATCGCCTTCCTTGTGCTCGCCTTCGGGGCGGACGCGTTGCGCATTCCGGCTGCCTGCGCGCTGGGGTTCGGGATCGGCGGCTGCTTCGGCCTCGGGCTGGCCCTGATCGTGCTCCGGGCGGCGGATGCGGCGAGCGCCGCGGGCCTGTCGGCCATGGCGCAGGGCATCGGCTATGCGGGCGCGTGCCTTGGGCCCCTGGCGTTCGGGCTCGCCCACGAGGCGACCGGGGGATGGGGTATTCCCGGAACCCTGTTCGTCGGGATCACCGCCGCCGCAATTCTGATCGGCCTCGCGGCTGGCCGCGACCGGAAGGTCAGCGCGGCGGACCCGGATCCCCGTGGCCCGGTCGCTCAGCCGCCGCGCGTGCTCCAGCCCTCGAACCCGGCCAGCGGCTCCTGATCGTAGCGCAGCATCAGGTCTTCCATCGCTTCGGCATCCGAGAGGCGTTCGGCAGCGGCAAGATCCGCTAAGCTCTCGAAGAACCCTTCGCGGGCGAGCGCCGGCGTGAAGCTGAGGATGAACCGGACCGGCTGGTCGCTGCGGTTGGCGAAGGCGTGGGGCGTACCGGGCCGGACCAGCGCGAAATCACCGGGCCCGAGATCGAATTCCGCCCCGTCGAGGTGCAGGGCGAGGGTGCCGGCCTCCACCGCGAAGGTCTCGGTCAACCGGGCGTGCCGGTGCAGCCCCGCGCCCGGCGTACCGGGGTCCAACGTGAGCCGGTAGATCCCGAGGGCGTCCGTCGTCGCATCGCTGCGCGCGAGGTAGGTGACGCGTACGCCGCCGAACGCCACGTCGGGTTTCGCGTCGTGACGGATAAGCGCTGCCATGGCGTCCTCCAACCTGTTCGAGACTCAAGCCAGCCGAGACCGGCATCATGCGAGAAGGGGCTGACTGCCGCAATGTTTCGAGGCATTCTGGCGCCGGAAGGCCATGTCGTCCTCCTCGGTGAGACAATAAATCACCACGGGTGTTTCCAGATCCGATACTGCTATCGAATGACGGTACAATAGAATTGAAGATTTTCGAAAAATTATCTCTTCGGCGGCCGACATTCTGCAGCTGCATGGCCGCTGATGTCTTAAGCGTGCGGCGCCCTTGACTGAACACGAGACGCGCGCACGTTTATGCAGAGACTCATGGCAAGGGCCGGCCGGTGGGCGGCATCCGCGTCGGGTGATCAACATGGTACGCATCGATCGGGCAAGACGTCACCGCGTGTGCACCGCGCTGATCTTGCTGTCCCTGACCATGGCGGGGGCAGAGGCGCACGGGTTCGGTGGTTTCCATGGGGGGGCAGTCGGGCCGCGGGTTGGAGCCTGGGGGCGGCCGCTCGGACCGGTACGGCCCGGCATCGCGCCCGGCGGTTTTGTCCGACCCGGCTTCGTCGGGCGTCCTCCCTACACCGATCATCATCACCATTGGCACCGGGGCTACTGGGGCTATGGCTCCGGCTTGGGCGGTTTCGGGCTGGGCCTGGGCCTCGGCGGATTGCTCGGGACCTATGGCGATCCCTGGTATGACGACGGTTACGTCGATACGCCGCCGGTCGACATGGCGCCGGTGGAGGTTCCCGTCGAGGTAGAGGCGGAGACGAACGATCCGGTGGCCATCGCGGTCTGCGCGCGGCGCTTCAGGACCTACGATCCGCGGACACAGACCTATATCGGCAGGGGCTACGTGCGGCGCCCCTGTCCTTGGAGGCCCAGAGCGGCGCGTAGAAGTCGCTCGCCACGATCTCCGGACCGGCGCCACGCGTGACAGGTGTCGAGAGAACACTCATCCTACCCGTGGCCTCATCCGAAGGTGCCGAAGCGCAGCGATGGTCTCGAAGGAGGGCTCCAAATGGCCCTGCGATTCCTGAAGCTCCCCTTCGAAGCCCCTAGGCGGTCACCTCAAGGATGCGGTGACCGGGCTGGATTCCATCGCCCCGGCCGGTCCAACCCTCCGGGCCAGCAAAAAGGCCCCGCGAGCCAGCGCTCACGGGGCCTTCTGTCAGTCCGGTGCCGAGAAACTTACTCGGCGGCGACCCGGTGGGCCTGCGAGCCGTCCGTGTAGGTCTCGGTCTGCAGGCGCTTGCCCGGGGCGGCGCGGCCCGGAAGCGGCGGCAGGGCCTTGGCCTTCTCCAGATCGATGCCGGCTCCCTCGGCGACGCGGCGGCCGTAATCCTCGTCCGCATGCCAGAAGTGCCAGACCATCCGCAGCTGGATCGGCTCCGGGCACTGCTTCATGTCGCCGACCAAGTTAGCGATCAGGTCGTCGCGCTCCCAATCCGCGAACGAGCGGTAGCGGACGCCCGCCTGGGTGTAGTCGTCCTCGGTCCGCGAAGTCTGGTAGCGGCCGAGGTTGCCCTGCACCGGCTGGTGGTAATCCTTCGCCGGCTTCGGCGCCTCGCGCAGGCCCTCGGCCAGCGTCGACGGCTCGTAGTTGATGTGCTTGTTCGGACCGGTGCCGTCGACACCGTAGGTCATCTGGCCATCCCGCTGGTTCGAGTAGACCTTCACGCCGGGCTGCGGCGCGTTGATCGGCAGCTGGAGGTAGTTGGCGCCGACACGGTAACGCTGCGTGTCCGAGTAGGACAGCGTCCGGCCCTGCAGCATCTTGTCGTCCGAGAAGTCGATCCCGTCGACCAGCACGCCGGTGCCGAAGGCCGACTGCTCGACCTCAGCGAAGAAGTTGTCCGGCACCCGGTCGAGCACCATCCGGCCGCAGGGCAGCAGCGGGAACTGATCGACCGGCCACAGCTTCGTGTCGTCCAGCGGGTCGAACGAGAGATGGTCGTTCGGGCCGTCCGGCATGATCTGCACGGCGAATTCCCACTCGGGGAAGTTGCCGGCCTTGATGTTGTCGTACAGGTCGCGGGTCGCGTGGCCGACATCCTTGGCCTGGATCTCGGAGGCCTGGCTCGAGGTCAGATTCCGGACGCCCTGCTTCGGGATCCAGTGGAACTTGCAGAGCACCGCCTCGCCCTGGTCGTTGACCAGCTTGTAGGTGTTGACGCCCGAGCCCTCCATCTCACGGTAATTGGCCGGGATGCCCCAGGGCGACTTGAGGTGCGTCACCATGTGGATGGCTTCGGGGTGCTGGGCCACGAAGTCGAAGAAGCGCCACGCCTCCTGGCGGTTCGTCACCGGATCCGGCTTGAACGCGTGGATCATGTCGGGGAACTTGATCGCGTCGCGGATGAAGAAGACCTTGAGGTTGTTGCCCACGAGGTCCCAGTTGCCGTCGACGGTCTTGAACTTCACCGCGAAGCCGCGCGGGTCGCGCTCGGTCTCGGGGCTCTCCTTGGCACCGGCCACGGTGGAGAAGCGCACGAACATCGGCGTCTTCACGCCGGTCTCGTTCAGCACGCGGGCGCGGGTGTACTTGGAAGCCGGCTCGTTGCCGATCTTGCCATAAGCCTCAAAGTAGCCATGGGCGCCGGCGCCGCGGGCGTGGACGACACGCTCCGGGATCCGCTCGCGATCGAAATGCGTGATCTTCTCGATGAACTGGTAGTTCTCGAGCGTCGCGGGGCCGCGCTCACCGACCGTACGCATGCTCTGGTTGTCGCGGACCGGATGGCCCTGGCGGGTGGTCAGGATCGGGCGTTGATCGGTCATGCGTACCGTCTCTCCGTTTGCGAAGGCTTCCCCGGTGGGCAACGAGGCCAGCCTGGAACCGTTCTGGGAAAAGGTTATGACCCCAGCACGAGTTCGAGGCAAATGCATCGTCACAAACACTGTGATAGATGCAATCTATGAATCTGGCCGGTCTGTCCCTGCGGGATCTCGAATACGTCATCGCCATCGCCGACGAGGGGCATTTCGGCCGGGCGGCGGAGCGCTGCAACATCAGCCAGCCGACGCTGAGCGTGCAGGTCCGCAAGCTGGAAACAGCCCTCGGGGTGGTTTTGTTCGAACGGTCGAAGCGCCGCGTCCTCCTGACCGAGATCGGTCAGGTGATCGTGCGGCAGGCGCGCGTGGTTCTGGCGGAGGCGCAGCGCCTCCTGGCGCTGGCCAGTGAGGGGCGCGGCTCGCCGCTCACCGGACGCCTGATCCTCGCGGCGATCCAGACGCTCGGCCCCTACTTTTTCCCGCTGGTGCTGCGGCCGCTGCGCGAGGAGTACCCGCTGCTCTCGCTGTCCTTGCAGGAATCCCGGACCGCCGGGATCGTCGAAGGCCTGCGGGACGGGCGGATCGACGCCGCTCTGGTCTCCCTGCCGGTACCGCAGCACGGGCTGACGGTCGCGCCGCTCTTCGTCGAGCCCTTCTGGCTCGCCTGCCCGGCCGAACACGCCCTGGCCCGCGGCGGCGCCCTTTCGGCCACCGAGATCACCGGGCCGGACCTTTTGCTTTTGGACGAGGGCAACTGCCTGCGCGATCAGGCGATCGCGGCCTGCGGAGCCGGTTCCTCGGTCGGCCGTCATGCCACGAGCCTGGAGACCCTGCGTTCCATGGTGGCGGCCGGCGCCGGCTACACCCTGCTCCCCGCCCTCGCGGTGCCGGCCGGGCCCGATCCGAGTGGCCTGACCGTGACCCGGGCCTTCGATGTCGACGGCCCGGGCCGCACCATCGCGCTGGCGTGGCGGTCGAGCGATCCCCGTGTCCCAGGCCTGTCGCGCTTGGCGGCCTTCTTCCGGGCGCATGCGCCGCCCGGCACCGCAGCCTGTCGCGATGGGACGGCACAATCCTTCGAGCCCTGATATCGGCGCGAGGCTGCCGCGCCGAATCTTTGCCGTGACAGGGCCAATATTCCGGTGTAGCGCGCGGCCTAAGCCCGATCTCCCATGCGGGCACCGCCTCCCGCGATCGCCTTGCCGTCCTTGCGCACCCTCGGCCTCTGGGCCGCCCTCGCCGTCGTCTCGGCGGCCATCTCGTACGGCCTGATGCGCGCGCATTTTCCGGCGGCGCTGCTGCTCGGGCCGATGATCGGAGCGATCGCGTTCGGCGTCGGCGGGTCGCGGCTCCACGTCGCGCGACCTGCCTTCAACGCCGCCCAGGCGATGATCGGCTGCCTCGTAGCCCATGCGGTCACCGGGCAGATCGCCCAGACCCTGCTGGAGGACGGTCCGCTCATCGTCGCCGTCGTGCTCGTGACCGTGGCGGTCAGCGGCGTCGTGGGCTGGGTCCTCACCCGTCTGCGGGTGCTGCCCGGCACCACCGCCGCCTGGGGCTCCTCGCCGGGCGGCGCCTCCGCCATGGTGGCGATGGCCGAGGATTTCGGTGCGGATCCCCGGCTCGTCGCCTTCATGCAGTACGTGCGCGTCGCCGCGGTGGTGTTCTCGGCCTCCCTGGCCGCGCGGTTCCTGATGGAGAACCCGGCCGCCATGGGCCCTGCCGGCGGCGCCGAGACCATCGAGCCTCTCTCCCTCCTGGCGACCCTCGCGGTGGCCGTGGTCGGCGCCGGCGCGGCCCTCGCCCTGCGGGTGCCGGCGGGCGCCCAGGTCGGCCCGATGGTGCTGGGCAGCCTCCTCCACGCCACTGGGCTCGTCCGGATGGCCCTGCCGGTTCCGATCCTCGAACTCGCCTATGCCTGCATCGGCATCTATGTCGGGCTGCGCTTCACCCGCGAGACCCTACGGCTGACCGTCACGGCGCTCCCCGGCATCCTGGTGGCGACCTTCTCGGTGATCGCCCTCTGTGCCGCCTGGGGCTGGGGGCTGACCCTGCTGCTGCCGATCGACCTGCTCACCGCGGTGCTCGCCACGAGCCCGGGCGGGCTCGATTCGGTGGCGATCATCGCGGTCGGCTCCAAGGCGGACGTCTCCTTCGTGCTCGCGGTCCAGACCCTGCGCCTGTTCGTGGTTCTGCTCACAGGCCCGCTCCTGGCGAAGTGGATCAGCCGGTCCGTCCCCGAGGGGGCGGCGTGATGAACGCCCTCGTCCTCGCCTTCCTCAATTCCTGGCGCGGCCTGCGCCACGGGGCGCGCACCGAGCGGGCGGTGCGTCAGGAGCTGGTTCTGCTGGCGGTGGGCGTGCCGGTCGCGCTGCTGCTCGGCGCGACCCTGTGGGTGCGCGTGGCGCTGATGGTGAGCCTGTTGCTGATGCTGGCCGCCGAGTTCCTCAACACGGCCGTCGAGAAGCTCTGCGACCATGTACACCCGAGCCACCACCCGATGATCGGCCGGGTGAAGGATCTCGCCTCGGCCGGGACCTTCATGGCCCAGGTGGCGGCGCTGCTGGTGTGGGTGGCGGCGCTGGTCGAGCGGCTGGGCTGATCTGCCCTGCCCCCCGGGCGCTCGCTTCCGCGGCCGCGAGGGGCTATCTGCCGGGCGTAGCAAGTGCACCGCCTGAGATCACGCCCCGTGACGGACTACATCCGCAAGATCCTCACCGCCCGCGTCTACGACGTGGCGATCGAAAGCCCGCTCGATCCGATGCCGCGCCTCACGCAGCGCCTCGGCCGGCCGGTGCTGCTGAAGCGCGAGGATCTGCAGCCGGTCTTCTCGTTCAAGCTGCGCGGCGCCTACAACAAGATGTCGGGCTTGAGCCCGGACCAGATCGCCCGCGGCGTTGTCTGCGCCTCGGCGGGCAATCATGCCCAGGGCGTCGCGCTCGCCGCCGCCAAGCTCGGGGCGCGGGCCGTGATCGTGATGCCGCGCACCACCCCGTCGATCAAGGTCGATGCCTGCCGGGCCCGCGGCGCCGAAGTGCTGCTGCACGGTGACGCCTTCGACGAGGCGCTGGCCCAGGCGAAGATCCTGGAAGCCGAGCAGGGCCTGACCTTCCTGCACCCGTTCGACGATCCCGACGTCATCGCCGGCCAGGGTACGATCGGCAAGGAAATCCTGGAGCAGCATACCGGCCCGATCGAGGCGATCTTCGTCCCGGTGGGCGGGGGCGGCTTGGCGGCCGGCATCGCCACCTTCGTGAAGTACCTGCGGCCGGGCACCAAGGTGATCGGCGTCGAGCCGGAGGATGCCGCCTGTATGGCCGCGGCGCTCGCCGCCGACACCCGGGTCAGCCTGCCCTCGGTCGGCCTGTTCGCCGACGGCGTCGCGGTGCGGCAGGCCGGTGAGGAGACCTTCCGGCTCTGCCGCGAGCACCTCGACGGGGTCATCACGGTCGACACCGACGCCATGTGCGCGGCCGTCAAGGACATCTTCGACGATACCCGCGCGGTCTCCGAGCCCTCCGGCGCGCTGAGCCTCGCCGGCGCCAAGGTCTATGCCGAGCGCGAGGGCGGCGCCGGCACACTGATCGCGATCTCGTCGGGGGCCAATCTCAACTTCGATCGCCTGCGCCACATCGCCGAGCGGGCCGAGATCGGCGAGCAGCGTGAAGTCCTGATCGGCGTGACCATCCCGGAGCGGCCCGGTGCCTATCGCGCCTTCATCAACGCCCTGGGCCCGCGCGCCATCACCGAGTTCAATTACCGCCATGCCCCGGGCAGCGAGGCGCAGATCTTCGTCGGCATCAATCTCACCGGGGGCAAGCGCGAGAAGCAGGCGCTGATCGGCGCCCTGCGCGAGGCCGGCTACCGCGTCCTCGACATGAGCGATAACGAGATGGCCAAGGTCCATGTCCGCTACATGGTCGGCGGCCGGGCCGTGGGTGTCGCGCACGAGCGCCTGTTCCGATTCCAGTTCCCGGAGAGGCCCGGCGCGCTGATGAAGTTCCTCGACGCGCTGGGGCCAGGCTTCGACATCACGCTGTTCCACTACCGCAACCACGGCGCCGATTACGGCCGCGTGCTCGCAGGCATCGCGGTCCCGCCGGCCGAGCGCGCCCGGTTCGATGCGGTCATCGAGGCGCTGGGCTACCCGGCCACCGACGAGACCGAGAACCCGGCCTATCGCCTGTTCCTCGATGGCGAGATGGCCGGGGCTGCATAACCCCGGATCCCACCTACTCCGTCCCCTCCTCCACCGCCGTCACGTCCGGCATGGCCCGCAGCTTCTCGGCGATCGCCGCGACGCTCGTATGCGACAGACGCACGAAGGTAACGGTGACGTCATCGAAATCCGGGTTCGCGCTGGGGCGGACCGTGAAGCTCCGAACCCGGGAGGCGCGCTCGCCCGTCGCCGTGTGGAGCGTGTCGATCGACAGCGTCCCCGTGCGCGCGGTGAGCCGCAATGTCCGCACGCGCATCCGATCGCGCCAGCGTTCCTCGAACGGCTTCACCCCGGCCAGGATGCCCACGATGAGCGCCGTCGCGGCGATGGCCGGCACGTAGAGGCCGCTGCCGATCGCGAGACCGATCGCCGCCACACCCCAGAGGCTCGCCGCCGTGGTGAGGCCCTTCACCACCTCCCCGCGCAGCAGGATCGTGCCCGCACCGAGGAAGCCGATGCCCGAGACGACCTGGGCGGCGATACGGGACGGATCGAGCACGACGTGCTCCGTGCCCAGCACGTCGGCGAAGCCATAGGCCGAGACCAGCATGATCAGGCACGAGCCGACGCAGACCAGCATGTGGGTCCGCAGGCCCGCCGCCCAGAGCAGGCGCTCGCGTTCCAGACCGATCACGCTGCCGAACAGGGCCGCCAGCGCCAAACGCGCCACCATCTCGCCGTTGCCGATCACGCCCATCTCCGTTCGTCCGCGCATGGCGGACCCGGCCGATCCTGGACGATCATGAGCCGACTTATCAACTCAGGCCGAGGGCGGCCTTCTCGACCTCGTAGGCGGCCCGCACGGCGGCCATTCCGTAGGCCCGCTCCAGGCGCCGGACCGTGAAGTGGGCCCGCGCCGTCGTCTGGAAATGGTTCATGAAGGCAGTGTTGACAGCCGCACCGCCGAACGCCCCAAGGATCGGCACCGCCTGCGCGGCGACCTTCTGCGATACGACCAAACCGAATCGGGCCGCGATCTGCGCGGTGAAGCGGATCAGGGCCGGGGCCGACTGGTCGAGGAGGGTCTTGCTGCCGGCGTAGCGGGCGGCCTCGGCCAGGGTCTTGGCGAGAGCCGCACGGACCGCGAAATAGCCGCTCTCGGTGAGCGCTGCGCCGGCTTCGGTGGTCGCCGGTGCCCGGCCACCCAGGGCGAAGACCTGCACGCAGGCGAGCGCGCCCTCCGGCGTCTCGAGATCCTCGCCCTCCTCGCGCGCGATCTCGGCGATCGAGCGAAGCATCAGCGTGGTCGAGACCGGCAGTTCGACCGCCAGGGTCGAGAGGCCGAACGCCCCGCCGAGCGCGCCGGAGAGCGCCGCGAATGCCTTGTGCTTGGCGTCGCCCGAGCCGAGGAGCCGTGTGAGACGGCTCTCCGCCTTGGCGGTCGCGGGACCGAGGGCCTCGCCTGCCGTCACGGGCGCGAGGTCCGCGCGCGGCAGCGTCGCCAGGGCGACCCGCAGCGCACCGCGCATGGCCGCCTCGGTGCTCCGGCTCACCACCTCCGTCACCGGAGCAGGCAACGAGCGCCCGATGATGTCCAGGGGCGCCCCCGCGGCCGCGGAGAGGCGGGCGGCGAGGCTCGGACGCTCCAGCGCCTGAACGGCCCGGCGCAGGGCCGCGAGGTCCGCCTCAGTCAACGTTGCGTCGCGGGTCACCGCCGGCAGCGTTCCATCGGTGCGGGTGATGTCGGTCGTGGTCATCCCAGGATCCCTGGATTTGTGCCGGTCACGCGGCGCCTGGGGCGCGCGCCGTGGAAGGAAGTTCTGCGCCCACAGCGTGGTTCCCCGCCGTGTTCGGCACCCGCGCCGGGGCGGCCTCGGCGGCTGGCCTGCTGCCGCGACGGCCTACGGCGAGGCACAGCACGAGCACGGGAATGCCGACCAGCGATGTCAGCACGAAGAAGGCCGGGTAGCCGATCGCCGCCACGATGAAGCCCGAGGCGCCCGCGATGAGCTTGCCCGGCAGCGCGTAGAGCGACGAGAACAGGGCGTACTGCGTCGCCGCGTAGGCCGGGCTGGTGAGGCTCGACATGTAGGCGATCAGCACGATCCCCGCGAAGGAGCCGCAGAAATTCTCGATCGAGATGGCGACTGTCAGGCGCCAGATCTCGGGGGCGCCCGCCGACAGCCACGCGAAGGCGAGGTGCGAGGCGGCGGCCAGGAAGGCGCCCAGCAGCAGCGTCGGGAACAGCCCGAGCCGGGCCAGCGCCCATCCTCCGGCGAAGCCCCCCGCGATGCCGACCCAGATGCCGTAGAGCTTGGTAACGGTGGCGATCTCCTTGAGATCGAAGCCGAGCGCCCGGTAGAGTGGGCTCGCCATCACGCCGGACAGGAAGTCAGGCAGCCGAAACAGGGCGACGAGCAGCAGGATACCCCACAGGGCGGTCCCGAACCGCCCGTGCAGCTCGGTCAGCGGCTCCAGCACGGCGCGCCGCATCGACCAGAGCCGCGAGCGGCCCGGCGTCTCGGGGGCGGCCGCCCGGGGGGTGTCAAAGGCCGGCGCCAGCAGGGCGGCCACCATGCCGACAAGCATGAGTGCGGCCATGATCAGGTAGGCCAGCGTCCAGCCCCCGGAGGCGGCGATGAACAGCGCGCCGGCGCCCGCCGTGATGAGGCCGAGACGGTATCCGAGGTTCGAGGTCGCCGCCAGGATGCCCTGGAAATCGCTGCCCGCGGCGTCGATGCGCCAGCCGTCGACGACCACGTCCTGGCTCGCCGCGCAGAACGCCACCAGGAACGCACCGAGCCCGAGGAGCGCGAGGTTGGTCTTCGGGTCGGAGACCGCCATCAGCACGAGGCACAGAGCGACGGCCGCCTGCGTCGTGACCATCCAGGCGCGGCGCCGCCCGAGGCGTGCGCTGAGCAGCGGCACGTTGAGCCGGTCGATCGCCGGGGCCCAGAGGAACTTCAGCGAGTAGGGCAGCGCCACGTAGCTGAACAGCCCGATGGCGCGCACATCGATATCCGAGAAGGCGAGCCGCAGCGTGAAGGTCCCGAGCACCAGCAGGAGCGGCAGCCCGGAGGAGAATCCGAGCGCGAGCATGAGGGCGATGCGCCGGTCCTCCACGATGTCGCGGAGCCGGAAGCGGCGCAAAGCCTGTGGCTGGTTGCCCATGGCATGGAACTCCTGAGCCTTCTTGGCCTTGATCCCGCGAAATCGTGGCAACTGTGCGCCGGGAGCGTCTCGCCGGATTGTGATGCGGATGGCTCTGATTTGACCCAAGCTTGCTTAACGCACTGTCCACGCGCTGCGGAACGCAGCCAGACGGGAGCGTCGGATGAATGCGTCGCATCGCTGAGTGTGGAATGATGCGTTGAGTGCCCGATCCGTGCCCGCGCCGCCCCCGGCGACGCTGATCGATGCCTTCGCGCGCAGCCCGTCGCCGATGGTGATCACCGACGCGCGTGCGCCGGACAATCCGGTCGCCTGGGCCAACGCCGCCTTCCTGCGGGCCACGGGCTACGAAGCCGAGGAGATCGTCGGGCGCAACTGCCGCATGCTGCAAGGGCCGGATACGGACCAAGCGACCGTCGCGCGGATCCGGGCCGCCATCGCGGTGGCCGAGCCGATCTCCGTCGAGTTGCTGAATTACCGGAAGGATGGTTCGACCTTCTGGAACGCGATGACCATCACGCCGGTGAGCGACGCGGACGGGCTGGCTTTCTATTACGCCGCGCAGGCCGACATGACGCATGTCCACCAACTCGAAGTGACGATGCGCGGCACCAACGACGAGCTGGAGCGCCTGGTCGATGCCCGCACACACGCGCTGACCGCCGCGCTGGAGCAGAAGACCGCGCTGCTGCACGAGGTCGATCACCGGGTAAAGAACAACCTCCAGGTGATCTCATCGCTGATGCTGCTGAAGGCTCGCCGCACCCCGGAGGGCGAGGCGCGCGACGCGCTTCAGGGCATGGCGGAGCGGATCGGCGCACTCTCGACCGCGCACCGGCTGCTCTATTCCGAGGGCGACTGCGCGCATTTCAACCTCGGCGATTTTGCCTCCGAGTTCCTGGCCGACATGAATGCCGGCCTCGACCCGGAGCGGCATCGGATCGAGGCCGATGTCGAACCGATCGCGGTGGCGGCCGCGATGGCGGCGCCGCTGGCGCTGCTGATCCATGAGCTGACCGCCAATGCCTTGCGCCATGCCTTCCCGGACGCGCGCGAAGGCCGCGTTTTGATCTCAGCCCGGCGCACCGAGAGCGGGATGCACCTGACGATCCGGGACGACGGCATCGGCCTGTCGGCGGCCCCGCCCAATCCGGCGGGCTTTGGACGCAACCTCGTCGAGATGGTGGTGCGGCAGATGCGCGGGACCATCGCCTGGACGGAGGCCGGGCCGGGCACGACCGTCGAGATCGATATCCCGCTTCAGTTCGCATCTTGAGAATTCGCCGCGAACGCTTCACGCTCGCGGCCGCGTGAGCATCCATCACGCCGGGCTACGGAGATCGCATGGGGACCGGGACCGCGGACGCCACCTTGCGCATCCTTGTGGTCGAGGACGAGGCGCTGATCGCCCTGGAGCTCGAGTGCCTTCTGGACGATCTGGGCCACGTCACGGTCGGCATCGCCGGCACCTCGGCCGAGGCGATCGCGCTGGGCCGCGCGACGGCGCCTGACGTCGCTTTCGTGGACATCCACCTTGTGGACGGCCCGACCGGTATCGAGGTCGCCCGCGCGCTCTCGGAGGACCGGCGCATCACCGTGGTGTTCATGACCGCCAACGCGAAGCGCATCCCGCCGGATTTCGCGGGCGCCATCGGGGTGATCGCCAAGCCCTATTCCGAGCGGGTGGTGGCCAGCACCCTCCATTACGTGGCCGACCGGCGCGCCGGCGGCGGAGCAGCGGCCTGCCCGGACGGGTTTCTGGCTGCGCCGGGGTGAGGTTCCGGAGCCCGCAGCCTTCCCGTTCCCCTCTGCGGGGACGGGAGATGCGCGGGGCAGCCGGAGCTCCCTCGGGAACCGAACCTAACCCCGTCCCGCCCGCTCGCGCTTCAATCGATAGAGCGCGTCCAGCGCCTCCCGGGGCGTCAGCGCGTCAGGATCGATGGCGTCGAGCAGGGCGCCAAGCGGATCCTCGGGCGGCGGCTCCGGCGGTGACGGTGGCGCCAGGGCGGCAAAGAGCGGCAGATCATCGATCCGGGCGCGGGCCGGGCGGCCGCGCTCCGCCTTCTCCAGGCTCTTGAGGATCGCCCCGGCCCGCGTGACGACGCTGCCGGGCAGCCCGGCGAGCCGCGCCACCTGCAGCCCGTAGCTGCGCTCGGCGACCCCAGACACCACCTCGTGCAGGAACACGACGCCGTCCCGGTGCTCGGCCACCTTCAGGGTCGCGTTCTCCAACCGGGCGAGCCGGTCGCCCAAAGCGGTCAGCTCGTGGAAATGGGTGGCGAACAGAGCCCGGCAGGCATTCACCTCATGGAGATGTTCCAGAGAGGCCCAGGCGATGGAAAGGCCGTCGAAGGTCGCGGTGCCGCGGCCGATCTCGTCGAGGATCACCAGCGAGCGGCGGGTCGCCTGATTGAGGATCGCGGCGGTCTCGACCATCTCGACCATGAAGGTCGACTGCCCCCGGGCGAGGTCGTCGGCGGCGCCGACGCGGGAGAAGAGCCGGTCGACCCGCCCGATCCGCGCCTCTGCGGCCGGTACGAAGGCGCCCATCTGAGCGAGCACCGCAATCAGCGCGTTCTGGCGCAGGAAGGTCGACTTGCCGCCCATGTTGGGGCCGGTGATCAGCCGGATCCGCCCGCGCGTGTCGCCCGACAGATCGCAATCGTTGGCGATGAACGGCTCGCCGGCCCGGCGCAGAGCGGCCTCGACCACCGGATGGCGCCCCCCGACCACGACGAAGCTCAGGGAATCGTCCACCACCGGACGGCGCCAATCGAGTTCCACCGCGAGTTCGGCATGGCTCGCCGCCACGTCGAGACCGGCCAGCGCTTCCGCGACTTCGGCGATGCTGTCGGCCTGCGCGAGCACGCGGGCGGCAAGGTCGTCGAAAACCGCCGCTTCCAGGGCGAGCGCCCGGTCGGCGGCCCCCGAGATCTTGGACTCGAGCCCGCCCAGCTCGACGCTGGTGAAGCGCATGGCGTCCACCATGGTCTGGCGGTGGACGAACTCGCTCTGCAGGCCCTTGAGACAGGCTTCGCCGATGGATTGCGGCACCTCGATGAAATAGCCCAGCAGGTTGTTGTGCTTGATGCGCAGGGTCCGGCAGCCGGTCTGCTCCGCGTAGCGGGCCTGGAGGGCGGCGATGACCTTGCGGGAATCCTGACCGAGCGTTCGCGCCTCGTCGATTTCGGGATGATAGCCCGCTCGAACGAAGCCGCCGTCGCGCCGGCTCAGGGGGAGCTCGTCGGCGAGCGCCGCCCCCAGGGTCGCGATGAGCGCGGTATCGGCCGCCGCGAGATGGTCGGCGAGGCGGGTCAGGTCTTCCGGCAGGTCCGGCACAGCGGACAAGCGCGCACCGAGATCCGCCGCCACCGCGAGACCTTCCCGGATGGCAGCGAGGTCCCGCGGCCCGGCCCGGCCGAGGCCAGTGCGCGACAGGGCACGGGCGAGGTCGGGGGCTCGGGCGAGCGCATCGCGCAGGCCGGCCCGGAGCGGACCGTTCTCCGCGACGTGCGCCACCGCGGCGTGCCGTCGGGCGATGGCGTCGAGGTTGGTCAGCGGGCCCGCGAGGTGCTCGGCGAGGAGGCGCGCGCCGTTGGCCGTCACGGTGCGGTCGATCGTGGCGAGCAGGCTGCCCGTCCGCTCCCCCGACAGGGTGCGGGTGAGTTCCAGGTTGGCCCGGGTGGCCGCGTCGATGGCCAGCGTCGCCCCCGCATCCTCCCGCGTCGGGACCGCGAGCGTCGGCCGGGCCGCGAGTTGGGTGCGGGCGATGTAGAGAAGCGCTGCCCCGGCCGCCGCGATCTCGGCCCGGGTGAATTGTCCGAATCCCTCCAGGGTCGAGACGCCGTACTGCTCGCGGATGCGCCGCTCCGCCGCGGCGGGTTCCAATTCCGCCTGCGCCAGCGGGACAATCGCCGCCCGGCTTTCCTGCCAGATCCGCGCAAGCGCCGGATCGGCATGGATCGCCTCGGACAGGACGATCTCCCGCGGGGCGTGCCGGGCGATGGCGCCGGCAAGGTCGCCACCCGCGACTTCGCTGAGCGCGAAGCGGCCAGTCGAGATGTCGACCGCGGCGAGCCCGTAGGCGACCGCCCCCTCCCCGGTCTTGCGGCGGCCGATCGCCAGGAGGAGGTTGGCCTGGGCCGGATCGAGGAGCCGGTCCTCCGTAATTGTACCCGGCGTGACCAGCCGCACGACTTCCCGCCGCACCACCGATTTCGGCCCGCGCTTCTTGGCCTCGGCAGGGTCCTCGGTCTGCTCGCACACGGCGACCCGGTGGCCGAGGGCGATCAGGCGGTTGAGGTAGTCGTCAGAGCGCTCGACCGGCACGCCGCACATCGGGATCTCGGTCCCGGCGTGCCTGCCGCGTTTGGTCAGGACGATGCCCAGCGCCCTCGAGGCGATCTCGGCGTCCTCGAAGAACAGCTCGTAGAAATCGCCCATCCGGTAGAACAGCAGGCAATCCGGATTGGCGGCTTTGATCTCGATGTACTGCGCCATCATGGGCGTGGCGCCGACGGGATCGAGGCCCGGGGCGGGCGGCGGGTCGGCGGGGCGGACGGCGGTTCGGGCCATGAGGCGTCTTAGCAGAGCGCGGCCGTCGAATCAGGGCCGCGCGCCGCCGTGGCTGGGGAGAAGCCGCGGCGGCGGTGGATGGCACTCACTCTTTATTGGGACGCGCACTCGCGCCGAACCGCCGTCCGATCCTGCGGAGGGTGCTCAGTACCGGGGACCGCCCGTGGTGGTGCCGAGCTGCTGCTGATAGCCGGGCCGCGACGGGTTACGCGCGTTCGGGTTGCCGTGGCGCATCGTATTGAGGCGGCGCATCCGGCGCTGCTGGCGCGTGGTGTGGTGCCGATGCATCCGGTGATGGTGGTGATGCATCACGACGGTCTCGATCAGGCCGCTCCCGGCCAGGGTGGGCTGCGGCATCACGGGAGCAGCCTGGGCAACCGTCGAGCCGGCCACGAGGCCGCTGGCGAGCAAGCCAACGGTCAGCAGGGTACGAAAAGACATTATCAAGTATCTCCGATCATCTGAAGTGAGTTACCTCCCAAGCGGACGATGATCGGAAAGTTCCAGCGCGCAAACGAAATAAAAGTACAAATGGTCGTCGGGCGCGAGGATTAAAAGGCTATACGTTGCGTATGGGGGAAGGGCGTCCCGTCGACTTTCGATAACTTTAAAGCGAAGGTAATGGATCTATTCAATCGTGAGGAGATGGTGCCGCCGGCCGGCTCAGGTGAGAAAACTGATCAGATCCGCGTTAACCGCGTCCGGTTCTTCCTGCGCAAGCCAATGGCTGGCCCGGTCGTACCAGCGGATCCGACCATCGTTACAGACGGCGAGACTCGCTTCCGCCAAGCCCGCCTGCAGAGCGGTGTCCCGCCGACCCCAGAGGATCAGGGTTGGAACCTGGACGCGGGGCGGCTTCGCTCGGGGGAGCCGCACAAGCGCCCGGTACCAATTCAGCATACCGGTCATCGCGCCGGGCTGAAGCCAGGCCTCGACGTAGCGGTCGAGATCGGCGGCCGCGAAAGCGCCCGGCCGGCTGGTGCTGGTGAGGGCCCGCCGCAGGGCTCGGCACCGATCCGCGGTGAGGAGCCGTTCGGGCAGGCCCGGCAGCTGGAACAGGCCGACATAGGTGCTCCGCAGCATCTGACCCGGATGCGCGCGCATGTAGGCGCCGACGATGCCGGGATGCGGGGCGTTCAGAATGGCCAGCCGCTCGATCCGCTCCGGATAATGGCTCGCCACCCACCACGCGACAAGGCCGCCCCAATCATGCCCGACAAGCCGCACCTTGGCGAAGCCGTAAGCGTCGGCAAGCGCGATCACGTCGCCGGCCAAGCGGTCCAGGTGATAGGCGTCGAGGCCGTCGGGCTTGTCGCTGAGGCCGTAGCCACGTTGATCCGGCGCGATCACCCGCAGGCCTGAAGCGGCGAGCGGACCGATCTGGTGGCGCCAGCCGTACCAGAATTCCGGAAAGCCGTGCAGCAGAAGAGTCGGGCTGCCCGTATCGGGACCGGCCTCGGCGACGTGCAGGCCGAGATCCGGCAACGGAACACGCCGGAAGGACACACCCGCAACAGCCATCCGATCCTCCGTCCGGACACGTCTGCCCGTCAGAAGCCCAAGGTGGCGCAGGTGCCCGCTTCTGGCGAGAGCTGATCGCGCAGGCGGTCCGGGGTGGTGCGCGTCCACAGGCAGAGCAGGACGAAGGCTGCCCCCTGCACGAGCCCCCAGGTCGAGTCGGTGGCGGGCGAAGCCGGATGGGATACCAGAGGCGCGGAATGGTTCACGGTGATGAACTCCAGGGGCGATGCTACCGTGGAGATCGTTGCCGGATCGCAGGGGTTACAGGGGAACGCGCTGTCGTTGTGCGCTGCCGCACGCGGACATCTCAGCGCACCGGGTCCAGCCAGCGCGCCAGGGCGCCGGCCTCCAGGCTCGTGCAGGTCTCCCGGTAGCCGAGTTCGGCCGATTCGCGGAATCGCGACCACGCCCGCAGATCGATCCCGGAGAGCTGAGGCTTGAGCACCGCCGTGGCGTGGGTCGCCGCCATCAGGCTCTGGGCGTCGCTCGAGACCGTGGCGGCGCGCAGCAGCAGCGGCGCGAGGCCCGGCATCGCCAGCGGCGAGCCGATCAGCTTGCGCACGAGGCGGCCGGTCCAGCCGCGCGCGGGCATGTCCTGAAAGGCGCGGTCGCTGCCGACATCGACGGCGAGCACCGGCCCGCGCTCCAGATCGGCGGCAACATCGGCGGGGAGGTTGTTCATCATGCCGCCATCGACCAGCACACCCTCGTCGCAGAGCACCGGCGGCAGCAGGCCGGGAATCGCGATGCTGGCACGCAGGGCCTGGGTCAGATCGCCCGAGCGGTGGACCATCGTGTTCCCGGTGGTGAGGTTCGAGGAAACGCAGAAGAAGGGCAGCCACAGATCCTCGATGCGCGCGCCACCGTAGCGCGCGGCGAGGCCATCATCGACCTTCGCACCCCGGGTCAGGGCGTGGAGCGGCAGCGTGTAGTCGTTGATCGGGTTGCTGGTGGCGAAGAACGCCTCGATCTGCCCCTGGATCTCGGCGAGGCTCCAGCCCATGGCGAGGCTCGCCGCGATGATCGCCCCCATGCTGGTGCCGCCAACGAAATCGGGGGCGCATGACACCTCGTCGAGGGCCTTCAGGACGCCGAGATGGGCGAGGCCCCGCGCCCCGCCGCCGCCCAGCACGAGCCCCCGGGCCGCACCGCTTGCCAGCCGGGCCAGGCGATGCAGGTCCGCTTGCCCCCCGTCGCGGAGCTGGATCCGGAGGGAAGCGGGCAACGCGGCGATCGCCGGATGCACCGGCTTCGGACGCCGCGCGCCGGGATCCTGACGCACGACGAGGTCCATCCGGATCCAGTCGGAACGCACCCGCTCCAGGTATTCCGCCGCCCCCGGCCGCGGCGGGGCGCCGGGCTCGGCGAGCAGCAGCACGTGGTCGCCCCGGCGCTGGCTCTGCCGGCACCAGGGGCAATCGATCTGCCGGGCCGCGAAGATCGTGCGTGCGTGCCGCGCCTCGAACGCCTGGAACCACGCCTCATCGGCCCCGTCAGGCCAGTCCGTCAGGCAGCCGGTCTCGCCGGGCAGCAGCGCATCGAAGACGGTCGCGAGCCGGTGGGCCAGATGTGCCGGATCGGGCCCGTCCGTGACCGCCAGGATGGTGAAGATCCGCGGGGCATGATGCACCAAGTAGCCGTCGTAGATGTGGCGCAGGCGGTCGGCCAGCATGCGGGCGAAGTACAGGAGCGTCTGAGGATGCTCGGCGATCACCGCCTCGAAGGCCGCGCGGGTGAGCTGCAGCAGGTGTGCATCCCGCAGGGCGATCACGGTCGCCGCCCGGGGGGCATCGGACAGCAGCGCCATCTCCCCAAAGATTTCCGGCGGGCGCAGGCGTGCGATCCGAGTCGGCATGCCCATGTGGTCGCGGGCCGAGACGCCGACGACGCCGGACACGAGCGTGTAGAGCGCGTCCCCCGTGGCGCCCTGCTCGAACACGATTTTCCCCGCCGGCACCGCCACCGGCTGCATGCGGGCGCGTACCGCCTCGGCGGCCGCCGGATCGAGCCCGGCCAGGAACGGGATCTCGGGCGCGCTCAACCCTCCCCCGCGCGTTCGACTGCCCCAGGCCATCCTCGCATGTTCCCGCTCTCTCCCTCAATCGCCTTGGGTGTTCCGGTATCCGCTTTCCGGCGGGGGCGGCCGCCGCCGTTCGGGCTGGCAGCAGCGCGGCTCGAAACACGGAGCTTCGGCTGTGGTTCCGATGCGCAGCGCGCGTCGCCGCGGGGGGATCTGCTCCGTCATCACGTGACCGCGCGCCGCTTCTGACATGGTAAGTCTCTTCGCGCCGGCATCGCCATCCGGTACAGCCCGGGAAGACGAAAAGCGGGAGGCGTGCATGGCGGCGGATCGGATCGCGATCGTGACCGGGGCTGGGACGGGGGTCGGCCGGGCCGCCGCCCTGGCGCTCGCCGGGGCCGGGTGGCGCGTCGTGCTGTCGGGCCGGCGGCCGGGGCCGCTCGAAGACGTGGCGGCCGAGATCGGCGGCGACCGGTCGCTCGCGGTGCCCACCGACGTCACCGATCCCGATTCGATCGCCAACCTGTTCGCCCGGACCCGGGCGCAGTTCGGCCGCCTCGACCTGCTGTTCAACAACGCCGGGATCGGCGCACCACCGGTTCCTCTGGAGGATCTGCCGCTCGAGACCTGGCGTCAGGTGGTCGACACCAACCTCACCGCCCTGTTCCTGTGCACGCAGCACGCCTTCCGGATCATGCGTGACCAGGATCCCCGCGGCGGCCGGATCGTCAACAACGGCTCGATCTCAGCCCACGCCCCCCGACCGAACTCGATCGCCTACACGGCGACCAAGCATGCGGTGACCGGCCTGACCAAGGCGACCTCGCTGGATGGCCGCGCCTACGATATCGCCTGCGGGCAGATCGATATCGGCAATGCCGACACACCCATGGGCGGCAAGATGAAGGCCGGCGTGCCCCAGGCGGACGGCTCGCTGCGCGCCGAGGCGGTGATGGATCCCGCCCATGTCGGCCAGGCGGTGCTCACCATGGCCAGCCTGCCGCTCGACGCCAACGTGCAGTTCATGACGATCATGGCCACCAAGATGCCGTTCGTCGGCCGCGGCTGAGCGCGAGGCTGGTCCGCCCCGGCCGCATCGCCCCTCATTCATCGCTGTGCCTGCGTCGGATCGGTGCGGCCAGTCCGCGCACGCGCGATTGACGTCCCGGTCTATAACTCATACAAATTCTTCAACGACGAGCGGATTGGGCTGAACCTGATCCCACGCCGGGGGACGAGATTTCGTCGTCCTGGCACTGACTTCGCGGTCATTCCACCAGAGAATTCCGCGCATAATTCATAATGTTCAGTGCATTTTCGGTTGTATCGCGCCCATGCCTTAGTTTTGGGGCGAGTTTCTTCAAGCAACTGTCGTCCGTATCCTCGATATGCGGATGGTCACGTTGCGAATGATCTTCCGACGATGACGGAACGCGGTGGCGGTGGGCGTGAAGTCCTTTTGCTGCTGTACGATAAGATTAATGGGGGAATCATGTTCGCCAAGCAGATGTTAAGCAAGCTGATCCTCGGCGCCGCGCTGTGGGGTGGGGCCCTCTCGTCGGCGCAAGCTGCGAGTGGTGATCCGATCGGCGTGGCGATGCCGACGAAGTCGTCGCAGCGCTGGATCGACGATGGCAACAACATCGTGAAATTGCTCCAGGCCAAGGGCTACAAGCCGGACCTGCAATACGCCGATGACGACATCCCGACCCAGCTTGCCCAGATCGAGAACATGCTCACGAAGGGCGTGAAGCTTCTGGTGGTCGCCTCGATCGACGGCACGACCCTCGGGGATGTCCTGTCGAAGGCGGCAGCGAGTGGCGTGAAGGTCATTGCCTATGATCGCCTGATCAAGGGAACACCGAACGTCGATTATTACGCGACGTTCGACAACTTCAAGGTCGGCGTGCAGCAGGCGACCTCAATCGTCGATGCCCTGGGTCTCAAAGACGGCAAGGGCCCGTTCAGCATCGAGTTGTTCGGCGGCTCGCCCGACGACAATAACGCATACTTTTTCTACGACGGCGCGATGTCGGTGCTGAAGCCGTATATCGACGCGAAGAAGCTCGTGGTGCGCTCCGGCCAGTTCGGCATGGACAAGGTCTCGACCCTGCGCTGGGACCCGGCCACGGCCCAGGCCCGGATGGATAACCTGCTCTCGGCCTATTACGGCAACGCGCGGCTCGACGCGGTGCTCTCGCCCTACGACGGCATCTCCACCGCCATCATCTCGTCGGTGAAGAGCGTCGGCTACGGCTCCGGCAATCAGAAGCTGCCCGTGGTCAGCGGCCAGGATGCCGAGCTGCAATCGGTCAAGTCGATCATCGCGGGCGAGCAGACCGCGACGATCTTCAAGGACACCCGCGAACTCGCGAAGGTCACGGTGGCGATGATCGATGCCATCGAGTCCGGCAAGCAGCCGGAAGTCAACGACACCAAGACCTACAACAACGGCAAGAAGGTCGTCCCGTCCTACCTGCTGACGCCGATCATCGTCACCAAGGACAACTGGAAGCCGGTCCTCGTGGACTCGGGCTACTACACCCTCGATCAGCTGAAGTGAGCGTCGCGGGGCCGGCTGCCGGCCCCGCCGATCCCGCGTCGGCTCTTCGTCGGCGCGGGTCCCGTGAAGCAGACCGAGCCGGAAGGGGTCGCATGCAGCCCGTCCTCGAAATGCGGGGGATTTCCAAGTCGTTCCCCGGCGTCAAGGCCCTCAACGACGTCAACCTCACCGTCGCCCCCGCCGAGATCCACGCCCTGGTCGGCGAGAACGGCGCCGGCAAGTCGACGCTCATGAAGGTGCTGAGCGGCGTCTATCCGCACGGCTCCTACGAGGGTGAGATCGTCTACGAGGGCCGTCCTGGCCATTTCCGGGACATCTCCGACAGTGAGCGCCTCGGCATCGTGATCATCCACCAGGAGCTGGCTCTGGTGCCGTTCCTGTCGATCGCCGAGAACATCTTCCTCGGCAACGAGCCGGCCCGGTTCGGGATCATCGATCAGGACCGGGTCTACACCCGCGCGCGTGAGCTGCTGGCCACCGTGGGGCTCGACGAAAGCCCCGACACGCTGGTGACCCATCTGGGCGTCGGCAAGCAGCAGCTCGTCGAGATCGCTAAGGCGCTGTCCAAGAAGGTCAAGCTGCTCATCCTCGACGAGCCGACCGCGTCCTTGAGCGAGACCGACAGCGAGGCGCTGCTGCAGCTGCTGCTACGCTTCAAGGATCAGGGCATCGCGTCGATCCTGATCTCGCACAAGCTGAACGAGATCTCGAAGGTCGCCGACCGGATCACCGTCCTGCGTGACGGCACCACCGTCGAGACGCTCGATTGCCGGCGCGAGGCCGTGGACGAGGATCGCATCATCCGCGGCATGGTCGGGCGCACGCTGGCGAACCGCTATCCCACGCGTGAGCCGAAGATCGGCGACGTGCTGATGGAGGTGCGCGACTGGACGGTCCACCACCCGATCCATCCGGACCGGACGGTGGTGCGCGGGGTCAACCTCACCGTGCGCCGGGGCGAGATCGTCGGGATCGCCGGCCTGATGGGCTCGGGCCGGACCGAGCTGGCCATGAGCATCTTCGGGCGCTCCTACGGTCAGGGCATCGGCGGCACCGTGCGGATCGGCGGCGCCGAGGTCGATGTCTCGACGATCGACAAGGCGATCGCCGCGGGAATCGCCTACGTCACCGAGGACCGCAAGCAGCTCGGCCTCGTCCTGGGCGAGGACATCGCCAAGAACACGACGCTGGCCAACCTGCCGGGCGTCTCCACCGCGACGGTGATCGACCAGGACGCCGAGCACCGGGTCGCGAGCGGCGACCGGAGCAAGATGCGGATCCGCTCCTTCGGGGTGGCGCAGCAGACGGTGAACCTCTCGGGCGGCAATCAGCAGAAGGTCGTGCTCAGCAAGTGGCTGTTCACGGGCCCCAAGGTGCTGATCCTGGACGAGCCGACACGCGGCATCGATGTCGGCGCCAAGTACGAGATCTACAGCATCATCAACGAGTTGGCGGATGAGGGCCGGGGCGTGCTGGTGATCTCGTCCGAGATGCCCGAGCTGCTCGGCCTCTGCGACCGGATCTACGTGATGAACGAGGGGCGCTTCGTGGGCGAGTTCCAGCGCGAAGAGGCCAGCCAGGAAGCGATCATGCGCGCGATCATGCGCTCCAAGGACCTGAACGGATGAGTGATTTCCCCGCGAGCAAGCCCATGATCCCCGCGACCGAAGGACTGTCGAGTTCCATGTCTGCCCCTGCGCCGCGCGCCCGGCGCGGCTTCCTGCCGATGACGCATCTGCGCGACTACGGGCTGGTCGTCGCGCTGGCGGTCATCACCCTGTTCTTCGAATACACGACCGGCGGCGTGCTGTTCCAGCCGCTGAACCTCACCAACCTCATCCTGCAGAACAGCTACGTCGTGGTGATGGCGCTGGGGATGCTGCTCATCATCGTGGCGGGCCATATCGACCTGTCGATCGGCTCGGTGGTCGGCTTCGTCGGGGCGCTCGCGGCCCTGCTGATGGTGCGGTTCGGCATCGATCCGTTCACCGCCACGATCATCTGCCTCACGGTGGGCGCCGCGATCGGCGGGTTGCAGGGCTATTTCGTGGCCTATCTCGGCATCCCGAGCTTCATCGTCACCCTGGCCGGCATGCTGGTGTTCCGCGGCATGACGCTGGCCCTCCTCCAGGGCGCCTCGATCGGCCCGTTCCCGGAGGTGTTCCAGCTCCTCGCCAAGGGCTTCCTCATCAATTTCGCCGGCCCCTGGACCGCGCTGCTGATGGCGCTCGGCCTCGCCGCGACCTTCGTCGGCCTGAACTGCCGCCGCCGCGCCGCGCGGGTCCGCAACGGCGGCGCGGTGGAATCCTGGGCGTCATTCATTTTCCGCAACGGCGTGGCCACGATCGTGATCCTCGCCTTCGCCTACCAGATGAGCCATTACCGCGGCCTGCCGAACGTGCTGCTCGTGATGTTCGTGCTGGTGATGCTCTACAGCTTCGTCACGACCCGGACGACGATCGGTCGGCGGATCTACGCGCTCGGCGGCAACATCAAGGCGGCGCGACTCTCCGGCATCAAGACCGAGCGGCTGACCTTCCTGACCTTTGCCAACATGGGCGCGCTGGCCGGCCTCGCCGGCATGATCTTCGCCGCCCGGCTCAACACCGCGACCCCGAAGGCGGGCGTGGGCTTCGAACTTGACGTGATCGCGGCCTGCTTCATCGGGGGCGCCTCGGCCTCCGGCGGTATCGGCAAGGTCTCGGGCGTGGTGATCGGCGCCTTCATCATCGGGGTGATGAACAACGGCATGTCGATCATGGGCATCGGCGTCGATTACCAGCAGGTGATCAAGGGCGTGGTCCTGCTCGCCGCCGTCTGCCTCGACGTCTACAACAAGAACAAGGCTTGAGCCGGCGGGCGCCGTTCTCGTGACGAGTTCGGGTTTCCAAAGGGCTCAGCCCTTTGGCGGGTGCCCAGGGCAGAGCCCTGAGGTGGTCTCCAGGGCTCTGCCCTGGACCCGCGAAAGGTCTCGACCTTTCGAAGCCATATTCAGGTCTTGCGCGCCACCGTGAACCGGGCGGCGTCCCGCAGGATGCGGGCACCCTCCCCCCAAGCGCCGACCGCATCCTCGCAGACGCCAACGAGGCGGTCGCATTCGGTCCGCGCCCCATCGATGCCGAGGCGGTCGACCAGCGTGGCCTTGCCGGCATCCTTGTCCTTGCCGGTGGCCTTGCCCATGGCTTCGGGGGAGGCCTCCCGGTCGAGGATGTCGTCGGCGATCTGGAAGGCCTGGCCCAGGGCGAGGCCGTAGCGCAGCAGGGCCGCCCGCTGACCTTCGTCGGCGCCGCCGACGATCGCGCCGGCCTCCACCGAGAAGGCCAGGATCGCGCCGGTCTTCATCGCCTGCATTCGCAGGGTGTCGTCCACGTCCATGTTGGCCGCGCCGAACCGGCCCTCGGCGGTGAGGTCGAGGAGCTGGCCGCCCACCATGCCGCCGAGGCCCGAGGCCCGGGCGAGGCCGAGAACGAGGTCGGCGCGGATCCGCGCATCGGGCTGCCAGGTCGGATCGGCGACGATCTCGAAGGCCAGCGTCTGCAGGGCGTCGCCGACCAGGATCGCGGTGGCCTCGTCGTAGGCCTTGTGCACCGTCGGCTTGCCGCGGCGCATGTCGTCGTCGTCCATGGCGGGCAGGTCGTCGTGGACGAGGCTGTAGCAATGCACCAGCTCGACCCCGGCACCGGCGGCCAGCGCCGCCGCCTCGGAGCCCCCGAGCATCCGGGCGGTCTCGATGGCGAGGAACGGCCGCAGACGCTTGCCGCCGCCCAGCACCGCGTGCCGCATCGCCTCCATCAGGCGGGGCGGCCGGGCGATCTCGCCGGGGCCAACCTTAGGGCCGAGGCGCTCGACCAGGAAGGTCTCGACCGTCCCGGCGACCTCGGTCAACCTGTGGGTAAACTCCACGGCCGGCGTGCCAGCCTTGACCGAACCGGTCGGTGCCTGCGTTGAGGAGGTCGTGGTCATCGGGCGCTACGTCCGGTCCTGGCCTTGCGAAAACCAATCGCGTGTCAGTTGTACGGGAACGAAATCACCGTGAGCGGGGTGGGAAGCATGGGGGCGGCGGCGGAACGCAATCTCCCGCGCGCCCGCCCGCGGCGCCCCCGCCCGGTCCGGCGGATCGTGGGGACGCTGCTGCTGCTCCCCGCCCTCGGTTTCGTCCTCGTGCTGGGTCTGGCGCTCGTCTATAGCGCGGTGATGCCGCCGTCGACCCTGATGCTCGGCCGGTGGTTGACGCTTCAACCGGTGAGCCGCGATCCGGTGCCGCTCTCCGGCATCGCGCCGGCCCTGCCGCTGGCGGTGATCGCCTCGGAGGACCAGCGCTTCTGTCTCGATCACGGGGTTGATTTCGGCGCCATTCGCGAGGTGGTGGAGGATGAGGATTCGCCGAGCCGCGGCGCCTCGACCCTGGCGATGCAGACGGTGAAGAACGTCTTCCTGTGGCCCGGCCGCTCGTACATCCGCAAGGCGGTGGAGATCCCGCTGGCGCTCGCCCTCGATACGCTCTGGGGCAAGCGGCGCATGATGGAGATTTATCTGAACGTCGCCGAATGGGGCGATGGTATCTACGGCGCACAGGCCGCGAGCCGGCACTGGTTCGGCAAGGATGCGAGCCGGCTGACCCGCGGCGAAGCGGCTTTGCTCGCCGCCGTCCTGCCGAATCCGATCCTGCGCAGCGCAGGCCGCCCCTCCCCCGGCGTGCGCCGCCGTGCGGCGCGGATCCAGGCCATGATGGGGCAGGTCGAGGGGCTCACGGCTTGCCTGCGGCGGTAGGTGCGGCGTCGGGGCAGATCCGCGCTCGTCCTTTGCTATCCCGTGCGATCGACGCGAGCATGCGTCGGCGCGCGAGGCCGCTGACCGGTCGGATCAGCAGCCAGTAGGGCGTGAACCTGAGGCGCACGGACCGGTTGGGACACCACACCCGCGTCTCGGTCACCAGAAGAGTCCCGCCTTGTTCCGGCTGCGTCCGGAAGCCGAGGACCAGCTTGGCGGCGTCATCCGCGTCGAACGCCCGGAAGGCTGTACCATCGGCGATTGGTCTGAGGCCGTAGTCGGCGGTCCAGAACCGCCCGACGAGCCCGTAGACAATCTCGCTTTCGGTCTCTTCCAGCTTCGTGAAGGTGTGGATCCCGAAGGCCTGCCGCGGGGCGTCCCGGCGATCGCGCAGACGCGCGGGCCATTCGCGCACGGCATTCGCGATCCGGAAGAACGGGTCGCTGTCCGCCCGGTAGGCCGCCACGTTACTCAGGATCGACGCGGGCGCGGCGGTCACGCGTCGCGCATGGATCTCGCGGAACTGATAGGCCGCCATGTACCGGTCGATCAGGCGCATGGGTCGTCAGTCGTTGCGTCCCGCTGGCGCCGGAAGCCAATTCTCCACCCGTACACCCGGCATGCGGCTGAATTCCCGCATGTTGTTGGTGACCACGATCAGCCCCTCGCTGCGGGCGTGGCCGCCGATCTGCATATCGTGAATACCGCACGGGGTCCCGACCCGTTCGAGCTCGGCTCGGACCTGCCCGTAATGGGCCGCCGCCTTGTCGGTGAAGGGCAACACCTCCAAGCGCGCTACAAAACGCGTGACCGTCGTCAGATTCTCGGCGCGGCGGACCGATTTCTCCGCCCCGTAATACAATTCACCCAACGTGATGCTCGAAATGCAAAGCTGCTCCGCCAGTGCATTGAATTTTTCGCGAATAATGGGCGGATGTCTCTTGATAACGTAGATGCAGATGATTGTATCAAGCATGTACGTGAACATCAGAAGATCTCACGTGTCTCCGCTGCCGGCTGCACACGTTCGTTCATGAAATCTTCGCTCGCGCACGGTTCATTGAGAAAGAAATCGTCCCACCTCTGACCCTTCGGAACGATCACACGGCTGCGACCGATCTTCAAGACATCGACCTCATGCACGTCGGCAGGGAAAGCAACCGCCTTGGGCAGTCGCACGGCTTGGCTACGATTGCTGAGAAACACCGTAGAGCTGGCCATACGCGACCTTCTGAGACTGCTGTGAGACCGCGGCGGGATATTCAATTGGGATATACATACGGCCGACAGCGTGGAAGCACAAGGGCGTCTTGGGTGGTAGCAGCTCTCGAATCGGCTCTGTAAGAGAAGCGGTAGCGCCGATGGACCCGGGACTGAACACACGATGAGCGAAGCCGTCTACGACCTGACCCTGGAGCGCATCGCCCTGATCCGCCGGATGGTCGTGGCCTGGGGCGGCGCCGAGCCGGGTGCGCCGACCGTCCATCCGGACGCCCCCTACGGCAGCCTCGACCGGGACGGCGATATCGCCAACGTCACCGGCGACGACGAGGGGGCCGAGGAGGAGCACCGGTCCCTGGAGCAAGGACTGGCGATCTTCGCACAGAACGCGCAGCTGAAGCCGGGCCGCTACCAATATCACAACGGCTTGGCCAAGCTGGACCACGGCACGGTCGGCGACGTCTTCCGGGACGCGCAGACTGGTGAGACGCCCGAGCACATCACCTTCGCGGTGACGGCTGAGCACCTCGCGCTGATCCCGCATCTCGCCTACGGCTGGGATCCGGCCGCAAACGTCCCGCGGGTGGACCCGGTGCAGCCCTATGGCGGCACAGGCTCCTACACCGCCAATATGGGCCGCCTTCTCGCCGCCGTTCCCGAGGCGGCTGCCAACGACGACGAGGATGGTGAGACCCACCGGGTCCGGCTCCACCGCGAGATGCAGCCGGCCCTTCAGATTTTTTTACGGTATGCCGACCTCGGGCCGGGCGACTTCCAGCGCTCGGGCTCGTCCGGCGCCTGGGAGCCGGCCTGACGGCTCAGCCCCCGCGCTTCTTGCGCTGCGCCAGGGTCCGCAGTCGGAGTGCGTTGAGCTTGATGAAGCCCGCCGCGTCGCGGTGATCGTAGGCGACCGCGCCCTCCTCGAAGGTCACGAGATCCTGGTCGTAGAGGGAGTGCGGGCTCTCGCGGCCGATCACGTGGACGCCGCCCTTGTAGAGCTTCAGCCGCACCGTGCCGGTGACCTTCTCCTGGCTCTTGTCGATCAGCGCCTGGATCATCTCGCGCTCCGGCGAGAACCAGAAGCCGTTGTAGATCAGCTCCGCGTATTGCGGCATGAGCTGGTCCTTCAGGTGGGCGGCGCCCCGATCCAGGGTGATCGACTCGATGGCCCGGTGGGCCGGCAGCAGGATTGTGCCGCCGGGCGTCTCGTACATGCCGCGGCTCTTCATGCCGACGAAGCGGTTCTCCACCAGATCGAGCCGGCCGATGCCGTTGGCGTGGCCGAGTTCGTTGAGCTTGGCCAGAAGGCTCGCGGGCGAGAGCGTTTCGCCGTCGATCGAGACGGCGTCGCCCCGCTCGAAGCCGATCGTGATGACGGTCGGCTGGTCGGGTGCCTCCTCGGGGGAGAGCGTGCGTGAATAGACGTAGTCCGGCACCTCGACCGCCGGATCCTCCAGCACCTTGCCTTCGGATGAGGCATGCAGGAGGTTGGCATCCACCGAGAACGGGCTCTCGCCGCGCTTGTCCTTGGCGATCGGGATCTGGTGCTGCTCGGCGAAGGCGATGAGCTGCTCGCGGGAGCGCAGGTCCCATTCCCGCCAGGGGGCGATCACCGTCACGTCCGGCTTCAGGGCGTAGTAGCCGAGCTCGAACCGGACCTGATCGTTGCCCTTGCCGGTGGCGCCGTGGCAGACCGCATCGGCCCCGACGCGTTCGGCGATCTCGATCTGCTTCTTGGCGATCAGCGGCCGGGCGATCGAGGTGCCGAGGAGGTAGACGCCCTCGTAGACGGCGTTCGCCCGGAACATCGGGAAGACGTAGTCGCGGACGAACTCCTCGCGCAGATCCTCGATGTAGATGTTCTCGGGCTTGATGCCGAGCAGTTCCGCCTTGCGGCGCGCCGGCTCCAGCTCCTCGCCCTGGCCGAGATCGGCCGTGAAGGTCACGACCTCGCAGCCGTAGGTGGTCTGCAGCCACTTCAGGATGATCGATGTGTCGAGCCCGCCGGAATAGGCCAGCACGACCTTCTTCACGGGGCTTTTCGCGGGGACGGACATGCGGCTTCCGGAACTGGGAGAGGGCCTGAGCCGCTTATCGCGGGTGGGATTGGCCTGCAACCGGCGTGCCGCTTGGCGCGTAGCCTTTGCCGAAGGTTCGGCCGCCTTTCGCCTCACGGCGGCCTTGCGGACGTGCAAGAACCGGCGCGGGCATTGCCTGTGATCAGGCCCGAAAACGTGCATCGGAGAAGCGAAGTCTATGGCGCGCCAGCCGATTCTGGAGTTCTGGTACGAATTCGCTTCGACCTATTCGTATCTCGCGGCGATGCGCGTCGAGGTGGCGGCCGCGCAGGCCGATGTGGCGGTGCGGTGGCGCCCGTTCCTGGTCGGGCCCCTCTTCGCCTCCCAGGGCTGGACCACCTCGCCGTTCAACCTCTACGCGGCCAAGGGCAAGAACATGTGGCGCGACGTGGAGCGCGAGGCCGCGCATCTAGGCCTGCCGCCGCTGACCAAGCCTGCGCAATTCCCGCAGAACAGCCTCAGCGCCGTGCGGGTCGCCATCCTCGGTCAGGACCAGGACTGGCTGGTGCCGTTCTCCAAGGCGGTGTTCACCGCGAGCTTCGCCGAGGGCCGCTCGATCGCGGAGCCGGCGGCGGTCGCCGAGATCCTCGATTCGCTCGGCCTCGACGGGACGCAGACGGTGCGCGCCGCCGCCGCGGAGCCCAACAAGACCAAGCTGCGGGTCAGCGTCGAGGAGGCGCGCTCGCGCGGCATCTACGGCGCGCCGACCTTCCTGGCCGATGACGGCGAGCTGTTCTGGGGCAACGACCGGCTGGAGCAGGCCCTCGCCTGGGCGACCGGCGACCGGCCGAAGGGTCTGCGGTAGGGGTGCGTTCACGCCGATCGACCATCAATCCGACCTGTGCCCCTGGTTGCGCTCGGCCTCCGCTTCGGCGAGGCCTCGGCGGATCCGCGATGACCCGGACAGATCCCATGCCCGTTTCCCGCCGTCTTGTTCTCGCAGCCGCCGGCGTCGCGCTGGGTTCCGGTCTCGGCCGCGCGACCGCGCAATCCTACGGGCAGCGCGTCGCCGTCACCGGCGATGACGGGCGGGCGGTGGCCAATTCGATCCTGCCCGGCGAGATCACGGGTCAGATTCCGGCCCTGCGCGGCGTCACCTCTGTCGGGCCGCGGGACGCCGGCACCACCCTCTACGAATTCTTCGACTTTAACTGCCCCTTCTGCCGAAAGGCCGCCGCCGACGTGGTGGCTTTGCATGACAGCGATGGCGAATTGCGGATTGGCCTTGTCCACAACCCGATCCTGTCGCCGCAATCGGCGCAGGCCGCCAAGGTGATGCTGGCGGTCCAGCGCCGCCTGGGCTCGCAGGCCGCCTGGGGCTTCTATCAGACGCTGCTCGGCAAGCCCGGCCGGATCGATGGGCCCGGCGCTCTGACGGCCGCGTCCAGCTTCGGAATTCCCCAGGCGGAGATCGAGGAGATCGCCGACAGCGAGGAGGTGCGCCTGGCGCTCAAGAGCCAGATGCGCATGGCCGCCGATCTCGGGCTCTACGCCACACCGTCCTACGTACTCGGCAACAGCGGCATCCTCGGGCATCCGGGGGCCCGAGCCCTGGCCAGGATGATCGCCAGCGTCCGTCGTTGCGACCGGCTGGCCTGCTGAGGTCCGCGCTGCGTCACACTTCTGCCGTCCTATCGCGCAGCGGCGGTCCCGTCCGTGTTGCGTGCGGCCATGCTGACATGCTAGGCGGTCGCCGCGCCGATCGGACGGTTCTCGACCCTGTCCCACGTCGGTGCGATCCCACGTCCCGAACGGTCTCGCACCGCGCTCCTGCCGGAGCGTGCGGAACGGGCGGGCAACCAGAGAAGAGAGCGACGGGTGGCGCAGAACGGTTCCGAGGCTGGTCCCCTGGTCGCAGGCGTGGCGGGCCGGTACGCTTCCGCCCTGTTCGATCTCGCGCGCGACGAGCGCCAGGTCGACGCGGTCGCTGATTCCCTCAACCAATTCGATACGCTGCTGAAGGAGAGCGCGGATCTCCGCCGCCTCGTCCGCAGCCCGGTCTTCAGCGCCGAGGAGCAGGCGGCCGCCATCGGCGCCTTGCTCGACAAGGTGGGGATCGGTGGCCTTGCCGGTAACTTCATCCGCCTCGCGGCCTCGAACCGCCGGCTCTTCGCGCTGCCCGACATGATCGCCGCGTTCCGCGCCCTGGTGCAGGATTCGAAGGGCATCGTGCGCGCCGAGGTGCGGGTGGCCGAGAAGCCGTCCGACACCGTGATCGAGGAGATCAAGGCGTCGCTCCGTGACATCGCCAAGGCCGAGGTCGACGTCGACCTCGTGGTCGATCCGAGCCTGATCGGCGGCCTCATCGTGAAGATGGGCTCGCGCATGGTCGACGCCTCCCTCAGGACCAAGCTCAACGGTATCCGCCTCGCGATGCGGGCCGCGCCGTAAGCGCCCCCATCCGACCCGAAAACACATAAACGCATCAGCGACAGAGGCCCGAGTATGGACATCCGCGCCGCCGAGATCTCCGCGATCCTGAAAGAGCAGATCAAGAACTTCGGCGAAGAGGCCGAGGTCTCCGAGGTCGGGCAGGTCCTGTCCGTCGGTGACGGCATCGCCCGCGCCTACGGCCTCGACAACGTCCAGGCCGGCGAGATGGTCGAGTTCGAGTCGGGCGTGCGCGGCATGGCCCTGAACCTCGAGCAGGACAACGTCGGCATCGTGATCTTCGGCTCCGACCGCGAGATCAAGGAAGGCCAGACCGTCAAGCGGACGGGCGCCATCGTGGACGTGCCGGTCGGCAAGGGCCTGCTCGGCCGCGTGGTCGACGGCCTCGGCAACCCGATCGACGGCAAGGGCTCGATCGTTTCGACGGAGCGCCGCCGGGTCGACGTGAAGGCGCCGGGCATCATCCCGCGCAAGTCGGTGCACGAGCCGATGGCCACGGGCCTGAAGGCGATCGACGCCCTGATTCCGGTGGGCCGCGGCCAGCGCGAGCTGATCATCGGCGACCGTCAGACCGGCAAGACCGCCATCGCCCTCGACACGATCCTGAACCAGAAGCCCGGCCACACCGCTGGCGGTGACGAGAAGGCCAAGCTCTACTGCATCTACGTCGCCATCGGCCAGAAGCGCTCGACGGTTGCCCAGTTCGTGAAGGTGCTGGAGGACCAGGGCGCCCTGGAATACTCCATCGTCATCGCCGCCACGGCGTCTGATGCGGCCCCGATGCAGTTCATCGCGCCCTTCGCCGGGTGCGCCATGGGCGAGTATTTCCGCGACAACGGCATGCACGCCGTGATCGTGTATGACGATCTGTCCAAGCAGGCCGTGGCCTACCGCCAGATGTCGCTGCTGCTGCGCCGCCCGCCGGGCCGCGAGGCTTACCCGGGCGACGTGTTCTACCTCCACAGCCGCCTGCTGGAGCGCGCCGCCAAGATGGGCGACGCCGCCGGCAACGGCTCGCTGACCGCGCTTCCGGTCATCGAGACCCAGGCCAACGACGTCTCGGCCTATATCCCGACCAACGTGATCTCGATCACCGACGGCCAGATCTTCCTTGAGACCGACCTGTTCTACCAGGGTATCCGCCCGGCGGTGAACGTCGGCCTCTCGGTGTCGCGGGTGGGCTCCTCGGCCCAGACCAAGGCGATGAAGAAGGTCGCCGGCAAGATCAAGGGCGAGCTGGCGCAGTACCGCGAGATGGCGGCCTTCGCGCAGTTCGGCTCGGATCTCGACGCCTCGACCCAGCAGCTCCTGAACCGCGGCTCGCGGCTGACCGAGCTCCTGAAGCAGCCGCAATTCTCGCCGCTGAAGATGGAAGAGCAGGTCGCCGTGATCTACGCCGGCGTGAACGGCTACCTGGACAAGCTTCCGGTCGCCAAGATCCGCCCCTTCGAGGACAGCCTGCTCAGCACGCTGCGCACGAAGCACAAGGACCTGCTCGACGCCATCGCGACCTCCAAGGACCTGTCGGACGAGAACGCCGGCAAGCTGAAGAGCGTGGTCGAGGGCGTGGTCAAGTCGATCGCCTGATGTGAGGCCCCTCCCCCCTGGGGAGGGTTCTTGGGTGGTGCCCGGGAGGCTTCGGCCGCCCGCACCCCCCGAACTTCCGGCTCCTTCCCGCCGAGGGAAGGAGAGGCCCATAGAACGGACCTGGACCTCACCCGATGGCGAGTTTGAAGGACCTGCGCAACCGCATCACCTCGGTGAAGGCGACGCAGAAGATCACCAAGGCCATGCAGATGGTCGCCGCCGCCAAGCTGCGCCGGGCGCAGATGGCCGCAGAGGCCGGCCGTCCCTACGCTGAGAAGATGTCGGCGGTGCTCGGCAACTTGGCCGGCAACCTCGTGGGCGGTGTCGGGGCGCCGAAGCTGCTGTCGGGAACGGGCTCCGAGCAGACGCACTTGCTGGTGGTCTGTACGGGTGACCGCGGTCTGGCCGGCGCCTTCAACTCGTCGATCGTCCGCCTCGCGGTGCGGGAATATGCCCAGAAGCTCATCGCCGAGGGCAAGACCGTCAAGATCATGACGGTCGGCAAGAAGGGTCTCGACGCGCTGCGCCGGCAGTATCGCGATCAGATCGTCGAAAGCATGGACATCCGCGGCAACCGCCCGGTGGATTACCCCTTCGCGGCCGAGATCGCCGACAAGATCCTGGCCCGCTTCGAGGCCGGTGAGTTCGACGTCGCGACCTTGTTCTATTCCGAGTTCCGCTCGGTGATCTCCCAGATCCCGACCGCGCAGCGGCTGATCCCGGCCGAATTGCCCGCTGCCGACACGACCGCGAAGGCGACAGCCGGCAACGCCGCCCTGGAATTCGAGCCCTCCGAGGAGGCGATCCTGGAGACGCTGCTGCCGAAGAACCTGACGGTGCAGATCTACCGGGCGCTCCTGGAAAACGCCGCCTCCGAGCAGGGCGCGCGCATGAGCGCCATGGATTCGGCCACCCGCAACGCGGGCGAGATGATCAAGAAGCAGACGCTGATCTACAACCGCACGCGTCAGGCCATGATCACCAAGGAACTCATCGAGATCATCTCGGGTGCGGAAGCCCTCTAGGGCACCGCTTCCCGACCGCACAGCTTGAAGGGTAGGTACACGATGGCGAACACCGCACTCCCCGGCGCCGGCTCCAACAAGTCCGGCAAGATCACCCAGGTCATCGGCCCCGTGGTCGACGTGCAGTTCGAGGGCCACCTGCCCGAGATCCTGAACGCCCTGGAGACCAAGAACAACGGCGCCCGCCTCGTCCTCGAGGTCGCCCAGCAGCTCGGTGAGAGTACCGTCCGCTGCATCGCCATGGACACGTCCGAGGGCCTGACCCGCGGCCAGGAGTGCTTCGACACCGGCGAGCCGATCAAGGTTCCGGTCGGCATGAACACGCTCGGCCGCATCATGAACGTCATCGGCGAGCCGATCGACGAGGCCGGCCCGGTCCAGGCCACCACCTACCGCGCCATCCACCAGCCGGCCCCGTCCTACGCCGACCAGTCGACCGAGGCGCAGATCCTCGTCACCGGCATCAAGGTGGTGGACCTGCTCGCCCCCTACGCCAAGGGCGGCAAGATCGGCCTGTTCGGTGGCGCCGGCGTCGGCAAGACCGTGCTGATCATGGAGCTGATCAACAACATCGCCAAGGTGCACTCGGGCTACTCGGTCTTCGCCGGCGTGGGTGAGCGCACCCGCGAGGGCAACGATCTCTACCACGAGATGATCGAGTCCAAGGTCAACATGGACCCGAAGGAGAATGGCGGCTCGGCCGAGGGCTCCAAATGCGCCCTGGTCTACGGCCAGATGAACGAGTCGCCCGGCGCCCGCTCGCGGGTGGCGCTGACCGGCCTGACCATCGCCGAGCAGTTCCGTGACGACGGCCAGGACGTTCTGTTCTTCGTCGACAACATCTTCCGCTTCACCCAGGCGGGCTCCGAGGTGTCGGCGCTTCTCGGCCGCATCCCCTCGGCGGTGGGCTATCAGCCGACGCTCGCCACCGACATGGGCGCCCTGCAGGAGCGCATCACCACCACCAACAAGGGCTCGATCACCTCGGTGCAGGCCATCTACGTGCCGGCCGACGATCTGACCGACCCGGCGCCCGCCGCCTCCTTCGCCCACCTGGACGCCACGACCGTGCTGTCGCGCTCGATCGCCGAGAAGGGCATCTATCCGGCGGTGGATCCGCTGGACTCGACCTCGCGCATGCTGTCACCGGCGATCCTCGGTGAAGAGCATTACGACGTCGCCCGCCGTGTCCAGCAGACCCTGCAGCGCTACAAGGCGCTCCAGGACATCATCGCGATCCTGGGCATGGATGAGCTGTCCGAGGAGGACAAGCTGACCGTGGCCCGCGCCCGCAAGATCGAGCGCTTCTTCTCGCAGCCCTTCTCGGTCGCCGAGGTGTTCACCGGTTCGCCGGGCGTGCAGGTGCCGCTGGAGGACACCATCAAGGGCTTCAAGGGCTTGGTGAACGGCGATTACGACGACCTGCCCGAGGCCGCCTTCTACATGGTCGGCACGATCGAGCAGGCCCAGGAAAAGGCCAAGAAGCTCAAGGCGGCCTAAGGCTGCTCCCTCCCCTCCCCCTTGTGGGGAGGGGTCTGGGGTGGGGGAGTTTCAGGATCGCGCGCCGCGGTGCCCCCTGAACCGCTCCCACCTCCACCGCCTCCCCGCAAGGGGGAGGAGAGCCTGTTGCGGATCCGGGATCGTCCTGAGATGGCCACCTTCCACTTCGATTTCGTCGGCCCCGAGCGGACGCTGTATTCCGGCGAGGTGACCGCCGTTCAACTGCCCGGCACCGAGGGCGAGATGACCGTGATGCCGGGCCACGCGCCCGTGCTGACCTCGCTGCGGGTCGGCGTCATCGTGGTCACCGAGAGCCAGGGCAGCGGCAAGCGGATCTACGTCCGCGGCGGCTTCGCCGATATCGGCCCGACCGCCGTGACCGTGCTGGCCGAGCGCGCCGCGCCGATCGAGGAACTGACCCAGGAGTCCCTTGATCGGGACATCGAAGTAGTCGAGATTCAGCGCGATGCGACCGAGGATCTGCAGAAGCGCGAAGAGTTGAACGGCCAGATCGTTCAGCTCCGGGAAACCAAGGCGCTTCTGAAGCTCTGAACGCGTGTCTGACGGGGGCGTACGAGCTTCCGAGCCGCGTTGACGGATCAGGTTGAGGTTCACAAGGTCCTGGCTCAGCCCTTTCGACAAGTGGGGTTGAGGCCGGAGGCATAGGGTCGAGCCGACCTGCACGGACGCAATCCCCGGGCGCATGCAGCGACAGCGGAATGCGACCCGGGATCCAGCGCAGGACGTCGTGAAGCGTCGATCCGGATCGACTTGAACACCTTGCGCGGCACTTCCCGTGCTGGATCCCGGATCAGGGCTGCTGCGCTCCACCTGTCGGGGGACAGGGCGCGCGCATCATGGCCCGGAGGCGCCGATTGCGCCCCACAAGCTCGGCCCAACACCGTGAAAGGGCTGAAGCGTAACCTTTCGCGGGTCAGGGCAGAGCCTCGGAAAACATCCCGGTGCTTTGCCTCAGATCAGGCCAACGGGCTGAGCCCTCTGGAAACCCGGGATCGGCTGGTCACTCGAGTCCGTGAGCTCGATCCAGCGCATGTTTCAACAGCGTCGCTCGCTCCGCTTCGCCGGAGGGACAGCCGCGCTCGAGCCATAGGCGACGCGCCGCCGCCAGGGAACGACCTATCGCAGGCCCCGGGGGGATCCCTGCGGCGACCAGATCGGCTCCGGCGAGCGGGAAAGACGGCGGCCCGCCCTCCCCTGCCAAATCCAGCAACACCCGGTCTGTCCCATCCGTAAGGCGAGGCCGCGGCTCACCCGCTAGGATCGCCAGCGTCTCCATCAGCGGTGTCAAGCCGTGCTCGGCCGCCAGGGACCGGGCTGCAGACGGATCGATCTCCGCCCGACCGTGCAGGGCCGCTAGCGCGTTGGCATAGGCGGTGAGCCGGCCATGCTCTTGATTCGACAACCGAAGTCGGTCGCGCAGGCGATCCGCATCGGGCCGCGCACCAACCGCCAGGGCCGCGAGCCGCATCACGGAGGGCAGGTCCGCCCTGGCGGCCCGCTCCAGCCGTCCGAGTTCACCGACGCCTCCGGTGATCCGCTGGAGCAGGCCTGTCGCGCTCAAGGTAACGACCAGAGCGGGTCCGCCGCGAGCCATCAGAAGTTTCAGGAATTCGTCGCGAATCCGCTCCTGGGAGAGGCGGCGCAGGCTGTCCCGGGCGGCCACGCAGGCAGCCAGCGCTTCCGGGTCGGGTGCGTCACTGCCGAAGCGCGCATGGAAGCGGAAGAAGCGGAGAATCCGCAGCGCATCTTCCCGGATCCGGGTCGCGGGATCGCCGATGAAGCGGACCCGCCCGTTCTCCAAGTCCGTCAGACCGCCGACGGTGTCATGGAGGTGCCCGGCGTGATCGAGCGACAGGGCGTTGACCGTGAAGTCGCGGCGCTCCGCATCCCGGGTGAAATCGCTGCCGAACCGGACGACCGCGTGGCGGCCATCGGTCTCGACATCCTCGCGGAGCGTGGTGACCTCGATTGGTCCGTCCCCGGTGATCAGGGTGATCGTACCGTGCTCGACCCCGGTCGGCACAGCCTTGAGACCCGCCGCGCGGGCCCGCGCCAGGACGGTCTCCGGCAACAGCGTGGTGGCGAGGTCGATATCGGCGGCGGCGATCCCGAGCAGGGCATCGCGGACGCAGCCGCCGATCAGCCGCGTCTCCGCGCCCGGCTCGTCCAGGGCCGCGAACGCCAGGCGGACACCCGGGCGGTCGAGCAGCGCCGCGGGGCCGTCCTGATCCAGGTCCCGCCTCACCGGAAGCCGCCCGGGACGAGGTGACCGTTCTCCATGTGGGTCGGCACGTAGCCGCCGGGGCGGCGCTCGGAGAACAGGCCTTCATAGACGAGCGTGGCGATCACGATGGTCAGCCCAGCGAGCACGAGGCGGAAGAGATGCGCGTCCCAATGGATCCGGCGCAGCGGGTTCCGTCCCGCCAGCACGAGGTAGACGACAAACAGCGCGAAGGGGATGAGGAAGAGGCCGAACTCTTCGAGGACGCGACGCAGCATGGCGATTCGCCCTCATCCGGCCGAGCAGCGGATCCGGTCCGGATCGGAATCCGGATAGAGCCGTTCGCGGAGATTGTTCAGGATTCCGGCGGTGACGCCCCAGATCAGCCGTTCGCCGAAGGTCAGAGCGTAGAAGTAGCGGGTCCGTCCCTGCCAGGCCCGTGAGCGCAGGCGGTAGCGCTCCCGGTCCATCAGCACCGGCATCGGGACCTCGAACAGGTCGGCGACCTCGGCGGGGTTCGGCTGAAACGTCGCCTCCGGCGCCACGAGGCCGATGACCGGCGTGACCAGGAAGCCGGTCCCCGACAGGTAGGGATCGAGATAGCCGATGAGGCGCACCGAAGCCGGGTCGAGGCCGATCTCCTCCTCGGCCTCGCGCAGGGCCGCGGCGGCGGGACTCGGATCGGACGGGTCGATCTTGCCTCCGGGCAGTGCGATCTGGCCGGAATGGTCGCGCAGGTTCGCGGCCCGCTGCGTCAGGATCAGGCTCAGCCCTTCCGGGCGGAACACCACCGGCACCAGCACGGCAGCCCGCCGGTGCGGCGGCGGCGGGATCACCGCCGAACCGTCCGGATCGAGGCTGTGGTCGCCGCGCGGATTCGAGGTCGGATCGTCCGGCCCGGGCGGGCGCTCCGACAGGCCGGACGCGGCGCGGGCGAGGAAATCGTCGATGGCGTCGCTCACGCGGCGACGGCCGGCGCGATCGGATGGAACAGGCCGCCCGCCCAGAGACCCAGCCAGCGCTCGCCGTCGAGGGTGCCCTCCTCGGCCAGATCCACGAGGTCGTAGGTGAGCGCCCGGGTGACGAGCGCCCAGAGACCGCGCCGGACATGGAGATAGGGCTTCAGGGCGCCATCCGCCGCCTCCTCGAAGCGCAGGGTATGCTCGGCATCGACCGGGACGAGGTCGTCGACATTGGTCCGGAAGCTGATGCGCCTCTCCTGCCCGGACCCGTCGACCGCCATCTCGACCGCCACGAAGGGCGCGTCCTCCACGGTGATGCCGACGCATTCCACCGGTGTCACCAGCACGGTGCGCCCGTCCGGCTCGCGCCGCAGGATGCTGGAGAACAGCCGAACGAGCTTCGGCCGGCGGATCGGCGTGCCGTTGTGATGCCACGTCCCGTCTGCGGCGATGCGCATGTCGATCGCGCCGCAATAGGGCGGGTCCCAGCGCTCCACCGGCGGCGGCCCCCGGGTCGGCAGGTCCCCGAGGGCGGCGCTGAGGCGGTTCAGGGTCGGGTCGGCGGAATCCTCGCTCATGCCCGCTACAGATAGCGTCCCCGCGGCCCGACAGCCATGGCGAGCATTCGACCAACCCGCTGTGAATGTGCCGGCGGCCGTCGGAGCCTCAGGCGGGCCCGGCCCCCTGGGTGTTCACGGTCACGGCGTAGAGCGACTGGCTGGCGGCCATGAACAGACGGTTCCGCTTCGGGCCGCCGAAGGTGAGGTTGCCGCAGACCTCCGGCAGGCGGATCCGCCCGATCAGCTTGCCCGCGGGATTCCAGACCGTAACGCCGTTGTAGCCGACCGCCCGGCCCGCATTGCTCGACGCCCAGACGTTGCCGTCGACATCGGCCCGCAGGCCGTCCGGCCCGCACTTGATGCCGTCGATCACGCAATCGGCGAACAGGCGCCGATTCGAGAGCCCGCCGCCCTCCGCGACATCGAAGGCGTAGATCTCGCCCTTGCCGCCGGGGCCGGTATCGCCGGGGCCCTTGCCGGTCGAGCAGATGTAGAGGATCCGGTGATCGGGGGAGAAGCACAGGCCGTTCGGATCCGGCACCTGTTCGTCGGTGAGGATCCGGTCGATCCGGCCCGAGGGATCGATCCGGTAGACCGCGTTCGGCAGCGCCCGCCGCGCCGTCACGGTTCCGGCCGGCTGTCCGAGGCGCGGGTTGAGATGGCCCTTCGGGTTGGAGGGGCCGCCCGCCTCATCCGGCAGGCCTTCGTAGAGCTGGCCACCGTAGGGCGGATCGGTGAACCAGTACGAGCCGTCCGGATGCTGCACGACGTCGTTCGGCGAGTTGAACGGCTTGCCCTCGAACCGGTCGGCCAGCACCGTCGCCGAGCCGTCGAGCTCGTAGCGGACCACGCGCCGCGTGGCGTGCTCGCAGGAGAGCTGGCGCCCCTGCCAGTCGAAGCTGTTGCCGTTCGAATTGTTGCTGGGCGCACGGAAGGTGGAGACATGCCCGTCCTCCTCCAGCCAGCGCAGCTGGCGATTGTTGGGGATGTCGCTCCAGATCAGGAACCGGCCGATTGCGTTCCAGGCCGGGCCCTCGGCCCAGAGCGCCCCGGTCCAGAGGCGGCGGATCGCGCTGTTGGGCACGATATAGGCCTCGAAGGCCGGATCGACCGCGATCACGTCGGGATCGGTGAAATAGGTGGTGGGGGCCGCTCCTGGGCGGAAGTCGCGCGGCGGATTGGTGATCGTGCTGGGCGGCGCGGGCTCGGCGGCGGCCAGACCGGCCGAGCCGAGCATGATGCCCAACCCGGCGACGAATGAGCGGCGCGACGGCTTGGCGAATGCGCCCTGCCGATCCGTGGCCGCGTGAGATTTGATCCTTTCCTGCATGCGATCCCCCCGGTTCGCGCTCGCGCAGTCGGTGCTGCGCGATGTCCGATTTTGAGACCGTAGTCCTGTTCGCGTCAACTGGGTCGGCGCCGCAGGATCTTCCAGACCCCGTCCGCCGAGGCCAGCAGGCGGCCCCCCGCCCGCACATCGCCGCGCATGAACACGAGCGAGCCGGTCCGCTTGACCACAAGCGGGCCGATGCCGATCCAGTCGCCCAGACGGCCGACATCGATGAACTTCATCTCGAGCTGGATCGTCACGCAATTGGCGCCGTCGGCCGCCCGCATGGCGGTCTCGCCGAGGGCGCGGTCGGCGAAGCTCATCAGCATGCCGCCATGGACCACGCCGATCAGGTTGGCGTGCTTTTGCTCCGCCCGGAACGCGTAGGCCCCGTCGGAGGCACGCCGGTGCACCGGGCCGATATGGGCGATGAAGCCCGCATCTTCGATGGGCGCCCAGCCCGCGTCGTTCGGGTCGAAGGGATCGGTCTCGCAGGTCATCGTAGGGTCCGTCTCCATCGCGGCTCGGGAAACCGGCAGGGGCCGTCAGGTTCCCCGCGGCTTGGCCCGGCGCGTCGGCGCCTCGGCCAGGGGATCCTCCGGCCACGGGTGGCGGGGATAGCGCCCGCGCATCTCGGCGCGCACCGCCGCCCAGGAGCCACGCCAGAAGCCCGGAAGGTCGCGGGTGATCTGGATCGGCCGCTGGGCCGGCGAGAGCAGGTGCAGGACGAGCGGCCGGCCACCGGCCCGGGGATGCCGGTCGAGGCCGAACAGCTCCTGCACCCGCACCGAGAGGGCGGGTTCGTCGGCGCCGTAATCCACCGCGATGCGCGAACCGGTGGGCACCTCAACGTGGGTCGGCGCCTCGGCTTCGAGCCGGGTACGCAACTCCCAGGGCAGTAGCCCATGCAGGGCGCCGGCGAGATCGTCGGCGGTGACCGAAGCGAGGGACGTGCGCCCGACGAGGGAGGGGGCGAGCCACGTCGCCACGGTCTCAGCCAACGCCGCATCCGAGAGATCGGGCCAGGTTTCACCCTCCGCCGCGTGCAGGAAGCCCACGCGGGCGCGCCATTGTGACAAAGCGGGTGTCCAGGGCAGTCGGTCGAGCCCCAGGCCCGCGATGCCCCGGGCCAGGATCGTCGCGCTCTCCAGGTTGGCCGGGACCGGCAGGGGGCGCTCTCCCAGATTGACGGCGCCGAGCCGCCGGACCGCCCGCGCCCGGAGCGCGGCGGCCTGGGGATCGAAAGCGATCTCGGTGCGGGATTCGATCCTGTCGGGAAACAGCGCCTCGACGGCCGCGCCGTCGATCGCCGCCGCGGCCAGGATGCGGGCGTTGCCGGCCGAACCCACGAGCTCGGCGACGACCAGGAGGGGCTCCCGGGCGAGCGGGCTCGCCGGGTCGAGCCGGCCCGCCCGGCCGCTCGCCATCACGAACTCGCCGTCGCGGCCCCGCGCCCGCGCCACGCGGTCCGGATAGGCGAGCGCCAGGAGCCGGCCGGCCGGAACCGGTCCGGAACCCGGGCCGCCGCCCGCGATCCGCGCCCAGCCCTCGGCGAGCCGGCGCATATCCGCGGACCGTCCGCCCCGGTCACGGCGGAACCGCTCGACGCGCGTATCGAGATCGACATCGTCGCCCCCGAGACCGCGCTCGACCAGCACGGCCGCGAGGTCGGCGGCGGCCCGGGCCTCACCCGATTGGGCCGCGACCGTCACCATCCGGGCGAGCCGCGGCGGCAGCGGCAGGGCGCGCAGGCGGGCGCCCGTCTCCGTCAGCCGGCCATCCGGATCGAGGGCGCCCAGCTCGTTGAGCAGGGCACGGGCCTCCGCCAGAGCCGCGGCCGGCGGCGGATCCAGGAAGGCGAGGCTGCTCGGATCGGCGACGCCCCAGGCGGCGCAATCGAGGAGCAGGCCCGCCAGATCCGCCGACAGGATCTCGGGCCGCGAGAACGGTTCGAGGGCGTTGGTGGCGGCCTCGGACCAGAGCCGCCAGGACACGCCCGGCTCGGTTCGGCCGGCGCGGCCCCGCCGCTGATCCACCGAGGCCCGGGAGGCGCGCGCGGTCACGAGCCGCGTCAGGCCGAGGCCGGGCTCGTAGACCGGCACCCGGGCGAACCCGGAATCGACCACGATCCGGACGCCCTCGATGGTCAGCGAGGTCTCGGCGATGCTGGTGGCCAGCACCACCTTGCGGGTCCCGGGCGGCGCCGGGGCGACGGCCCGGTCCTGCTCCGCCGGCGGGAGGGCGCCGTAGAGGGGGGCGAGCACAACGCCAGGATCGTGGCGCTCCGCCAGCAGGTCCGCGGTCCGGCGGATCTCCGCCTGCCCGGGCAGGAACACCAGCACCGAGCCCGGATCCGCCCGCAGGGCGCGCAGCGTCACCTCGGCCACAGCCTCCTCGATCCGCCGGTTCGGATCGCGCTCGACGTGGCGGGTCTCCACCGGGAAGGCGCGGCCCTCTGACGCGATCACGGGCGCGTCGTTCATCAGCCGCGCGACCCGGGCGCCGTCGAGCGTCGCCGACATGACGAGGAGGCGCAGATCCTCGCGCAGGCCCCCCTGCGCGTCGAGCGCGAGGGCGAGGCCGAGATCGGCATCGAGGGAGCGTTCATGGAACTCGTCGAACAGCACCGCGCCGATGCCGGCGAGTTCCGGATCGTCGAGGATCATCCGCGTGAACACGCCCTCGGTCACCACCTCGATTCGGGTCCGGGCCGTGATCTTCGAGCCGAGCCGCACGCGCAGGCCGACCGTGCCGCCGACCGGCTCTCCCAGAATCTGCGCCATCCGGGCGGCGGCGGCCCGGGCCGCGAGCCGGCGCGGCTCCAGCAGGATGATTTTTCGGCCCTCGCGCCAGGGCGCATCGAGCAAGTCGAGCGGCACGCGGGTGGTCTTGCCCGCTCCCGGCGGCGCCACCAGCACGGCGGCGTTGCGCGCAGCGAGCGCGTCGCGCAGGGCGGGCAGTGCCGCCTCGATCGGCAATGCGGTCTGGGGATCGGGCATCGGCGCCGCTGATGGCGTGGAGCGGCGCCGCGCGCAACAGCCCCGGCCGTCCAGGCCGCTCACGGTGTTCGCCGACAGGTCCGATGCCATCGCGTCGCACCGGTCGTGGCACGGCCCCTTTCCCGGGCGCATGCAGCGCCAGCGGAATGCGACCCGGGAGCCGGAACACGACGGCGCGAAGCGTCCATCTGTTTCAAACTGTGCCGCTTCGCGGCGCTTCCTGTGCTGGGTCCCGGATCAGGTTCCGCTTTGCTGCACCGGCTCGGGAAAGGGTGCGCGTCGCGAGGCGGCAGGCGCCGATCCCCGGCTGACCCCTGGTTGAAGACCGTCAGAGGGTTGTCCTGCGGTGCCGTGACGGCGAGGGGTATTCGACACCAATCCAACCGCCAAGCGCTAGCCTCCGGATCCGTCAAACGCGAAGCTCAAGCGGATCAAAAATAATCGGGAGTGAAACGATGCGCTTTCGCCGGACCATCCTGGCCCTGGTCGCCCTGCCCCTCGCCACCCTGCCCCTCGCGCTCGGCGCCGCCCGGGCGCAGGACAGGCTGCCGACGATCCCGCCGCAGGATTACACGCCCGAGCAGAAGCAGGCGGCCGAATCCTTCGCGCAGGCCCGGGGCAAGCCGCCCTTCGGGCCGTTCGAGCCGCTGATGTACTCGCCCGAGGTCATGACGCTCGCGCGCTCCATGGGCGACTACCTGCGCTTCAAGCCCAAGATCGGCACGACCCTGTCGGAACTGGTGATCCTGATGACCGCAAGGCGCTGGACCCAGGATTACGAATGGTACGTCCACGCCCCGATCGCCGAGAAGGCGGGGATCTCAGCGGACATCATCGCAGCGATCCGCGACGGGCGTCGGCCGGCCCGGATGAGCGATGACGAGACCATCGTGTACGATTTCACGTCCGAACTGCAGGACACCAAGCGCGTCTCGGACACGACCTTCGCCCGCGCCGAAGCCCGGTTCGGCAAGCCGGCGATCGTCGATCTGGCGGCGATCTCCGGCTACTACACGCTCCTCGCCATGGAGTTGAATGCGGCGCGCTATCCGATTCCCAAGGACGGCCAGACGTTGCCCCGCTTGCCGGAATGAGCCGGCTTATCCACAGCCTCCGGGGAGGCAAAATCTCGTTGTCCACAGGCTTTGGCGGCCCTGGATGAGTCCGCCGCGGGCGCGCTGACGAAGCGTTAACCTTTATGGCTTGTTCTCTTTCCGTTCCCAGCGCGAGGAGGAGAACACGATGCGGGTTGCAGCCGAAGCCCTGCGCGACGATCACGCCTGTCCGGTCGAGGCGATCAGCAGCGCCTATCTCGGCTTCGCGGGCGGCGATGCCGGGATCGCGCTGCGCTGTGCGATCGCCGACGCGTTGTCCGACCTGATGGAAGCCGAGCGACGCACCCGGGAGCGCAGCCGCCTGATCTCCCGGGGTTATGTCCGTGAAGCGCCGCAGTCCGGGCACGGTCCGGCAAGCTGAACGGTTGCTGCAAACGCAGTTCAGGCTCGATGCAGCGCAACGGTGACAGGATCTGCTCCATGATCCGGGACGGTTCGAACCGCCCGCTTCATTCGGAGACAGGTCATGAAACGCTTCGCTTTGCTTTCGGCCGCCGCGCTGATCGGCGCGGGCACCCTGGCCTCTTCGGCCGCGGAGGCGCGCGGTGGTGGCGCCCTCGCGGCCGGGATCATCGGCGGACTGGCGGCCGGCGCCCTGATCGGCGCCGCCACCCAGGCCCACGCGGCGCCCGCCTACGGGTATGAGGGGGGCTATGGCGGATATGGCTACGCGCCCGCGCCCGTCGTGGTGCGGCCGGCACCGGCTTATCGCGTCTACGAGGAGGACGCCCCGGTCTACGCCACCCGCCGGACCGTGACCTACGAGCGCGTGCCGGTCGGATATGATAGCCGCCCCGTCCGCCACTGGCACCGCGGCTGGGACGACGGCTACGGCTGGTGATCGGCTTTTGATCCGGCTTCGGCGTCGAGTCGGGCGGCAGGCATGAACGACGTGTTCATGCCTGTACCGCTACGATCGCGAAGGTGTTTCGGGATCGTGCGCAGATGTCTTTGTCGTCCGGCCGTGCAGATGTAGACCCGTCCGGCGATGTTCGTCTGTCGGACATCCTCGCGGCGCTGAGCCACGCCCTGGATCTGACAGAGGGCCAACCGCCGGGCCATTGCGTGCGCGCCACGTTCATCGGCATGCATGTCGGTCGCGCGTTGGGGTTGGAAGCCCGCGCGCTCTGGGAGCTCTACTACACGATCATGCTGAAGGATCTGGGTTGCTCCAGCAACGCCGCCCGGATCTGCGCGCTCTACATGTCGGACGACATCGGCTTCAAGCGCGATTTCAAGACGGTGAGCGACAGCCTGCCGAAGGTCCTGGGCTTCGTCTTCTCCCATACCGGATTGAATGCCGGTCTCGCGGAGCGGTTCAGGGCCGTGCTGAATATCCTGCAGAATGGCGGCGCGATCGTCGACGACCTGATCCAGACCCGGTGCCAGCGCGGGGCCGAGATCGCCGCGCGCCTGCGCTTTCCCCCGGGCGTCTGCACGGCCATCCACGCGCTGGATGAGCACTGGAACGGCAAGGGGCGGCCGGATCACCTCGCCGGCCCGGCGATTCCCCTCTACGCCCGCATCGCCCTTCTGGCGCAGGTCGCGGACGTGTTCCACACCGCGGCAGGCCCCGCGGCCGCCCTGGCGGAGATCCGCAGCCGCACCGGCACATGGTTCGATCCCGAGATCGCCGCGTCCTTCGAGCGCGCCGCCGCCGCGCCCGGCTTCTGGGAGGTCGTGGGTTCCGATGCGGTCGAGGCGGCGGTCCTGGCGCTCGAACCGGCACAGAGCGCCATCGTGGTCGATGAATCCTATCTCGACGACATCGCCCGGGCCTTCGCCCAGGTGATCGACGCCAAGAGCCCGTTCACCTCCGGCCATTCCGAGCGGGTGGCGGTCTACGCCGACATGGTCGCGGCCGAGCTCGGCCTGGATGCCCGACGCCGCCGCTGGCTGAGGCGGGCGGCGCTGCTGCACGACGTCGGCAAGCTCGGCGTCTCGAACGCGATCCTCGACAAGAACGGCAAGCTCGACGACGACGAGTGGCGCGCCATGCGTGGCCATGCCCTCCTGTCCGAGACGATCCTGGCGCGCGTCCCGGCCTTCCACGACATGGCCCGGATCGGCGGGGGTCACCACGAGCGCCTGGACGGCCGCGGCTATCCCCGCGGCCTCAAGGCCGACGAGATCGCCCTGGAGACCCGGATCGTGTCGGTCGCCGACGTGTTCGACGCCCTCACGGCGGACCGGCCGTATCGGAAGGCCATGCCGATCGAGAAGGCGCTGGGCATCATGCGCGCCGATCTCGGCGCGGCCTTCGATCCGATCTGCTACGCCGCGCTGGAGCGCGCCCTGGCGGCGATCGAGGGTGACCTGGCCCGGGCGGCCTGATCCCGGCCGGAGCCCCTCTGCCGAATCGAGACCCCCATGCTGATCCACGAAGGCGTCGCGCGCACCCCTGAAGCCGACCGGAAGCTCGGCCTGTCCCTGGCGGCGGTGGCCGGTGCGCTGAACACCGCGGGGTTTTACGCGGTCGGCCTCTACGCCTCGAACATGACCGGGAACGTCTCGGCGATCTCCGACCGGACCGGCACGGGCGATTTCGCCCTGGCCGGGGAGGCGCTGCTGCTCGTCCTGCTGTTCGTGCTGGGGTCTGCGAGTTCGACGCTGCTGATCCGTTACCGCCGGCGCAGGTCCGTCCGGGGTTCCCACGCCTACAGCGTCTGCGCGGAGGCGATCTGTCTCGTCGTCCTCGGCCTCGTGGTACTGCCCCTCGACGAGGCGACCCGGGGCCACGCCCTCGTGCTCGGCCTGAGCTTCACGATGGGCCTGCAGAATGCCGCGGTGACCAAGATCTCCGAGGCGCGGGTGCGCACCACCCACGTCACCGGGATGATCACCGATATCGGCATCGAACTCGCGCGCTGGCTCGATCGCGGGGCGCCCGACCGGGTGCCGCTGAAGCCCCACGATCCGGTGCGGCTCCAGCTCCACCTGCTGACCGTCGGCTCCTTCCTCGCGGGTGGGCTGGTGGGCGTCGTCGCCTATCGCGCCGTGGGGGTCGCGCTGCTGTTCGCGGCGGCCGCGATCCTCGCCGCGCTGGCGCTGCCGGCGCTCAGGCGTTGATGTCGAGGAGCTGGCCGGTCATCCGGTCGGCCGTTCGCGCCACGGCGGCGTTCAGGGCGAAGGCGGATTTGGCGCCGAGGAGCTCGACTGCGGCACCGGACAGATCCACCTGCGCGGCGGGTTCCAGGGACGTGCCGGAGACGGGTGCTCCCGCGGACGCGATGGTCTGTGCGGCGGCGCCGAGGCGGTCGGTGGCGCGGGCCATGCCGGTGAAGGCGGTCTGAAGGGCGTCGATCATGCGGAACCTCCGAGCGCTGATCCTACAGGGATCATGCTGCGGACAGGTTGAGGCGATCGCTCAAATGCCACGGATCGCCGGCCTGCCGAGGGCCGCTGGTGCGGACGGCGGGACTCGAACCCGCACAGCCTTGCGGCCGCAAGATTTTAAGTCTCGTGCGTCTACCGGTTCCGCCACGTCCGCATCGGACCCTCGGTAGCGGGCGCCGCCCCCGCGATCAAGCCGGGGGCGTCCAGCCGTACAGCCAGGCGTAGCGGTCGCGCATGCCGTCCGGGCCGAGCCGGCCCATCACGGCGTTGCGGGCGAGCGCCACGAAGCCGCGCGCGTGATAGGTCCGGCCATTGGCGCGAGCCGCCTTCTGGACGCGCCGGACCCGGGCCGACCGCTCCCCCGCGTAGGCGGCGAGCGCCGCCGGCACGCTCGGCTGGGCGGCGAGCGCGTGCGTCAGCACCGCGGCATCCTCGATGGCGAGCGCCGACCCCTGCGCGAGATAGGGCAGGACCGGATGCGCCGCGTCGCCGAGCAGCGCGACCCGCCCGCGGGCGAGCGGTCGGGCCACCGCCCGGTCGGCGAGGGACCAGACCAGCCAGGAATCCGGCACGCTGAGAAGTTCGCGCAGCGGCTCGGCGCAGCTCCGGAAGAACTTCCGCAGCGCTGCGGGCTCCCCGAGTCGGCCCCAGCCCTCGTCGCCCACCGCCTCGGGCACCACCGCCACGACGTTGAGGAACTGGCCGTCCCGCACCGGGTAATGCACCACGTGCCGGTTCCGGCCGAGCCACAGGCCGGTCGCCGGCCCGCGCAAGGTCTCCGGCGTGGCATCGATCGGGATCAGGGCCCGCCACGCCGCCGCATGGCCCGATCGGAGCGGCGCCGGATCGAGAGGGCCGCGCAGGCGCGAGCGCAGCCCGTCGGCCCCGATCAGCAGATCGAAGCTCAACGCCTGCGTGCCGCTCGCTCCTTCGGCCGCGAGCTGGACCGTTGAGTCCGTCTCGGTGAAACCCGTGACGGTGCGGCCCATCATCAGGCGGATCGCCGGCCGGCCGCGCAGGGCGTCGAGCAGCAGGGTTTGCAGATCGGCCCGGTGGATCACGTAGTAGGGCGCGCCGAACCGTGCCTGCGCGTCGGCCCCAAGGGCGACGCCGCCGAGCCGGCGACCGCTGTCGAGGGCGCGCACCTCGACCCCCGGCGGTTCGCTCGCGGCCCGGCGCAGGGCCGCCGCGAGGCCGAGGGCGGCCAGCACGCGGCTGGCATTGGGCGAGATCTGGATCCCCGCCCCAACCTCGCTGAAGCCGGTGCGGCGCTCGATCACCGTGACGGCATGTCCGGAATCGGACAGGGCCAGAGCCGCCGTGAGGCCGCCGATCCCGGCCCCGACGATTCCGATTCGTAAAGATCGAGAGTCGGACGACACGGCCGGCGCCGCCTACTCCGCCGCGAGCTTGGCGTCGTCCTGCCAGACGCAGGCCTGCGGATCGGCCTGATCCGGCTTCAGGCCGGCGCGGTAGCGATAGAGCGTCGAGCAGTATTGGCAGATGATCTCGGTGTCGGCGCCCATGTCGAGGAAGACGTGCGGATGGTCGAACGGCGGCAGCGCGCCGATGCACATGAACTCCTTCACCCCCACGCCGACCACCGGGACGCCCGGCTCGTTGTGGAAGTGGGGTACCGCCTTGCCTGCCATCCGGCCCTCGCCTGACCCGCAACCGACCGCGCGGCGAATCTGCCCGCGCGCCCCCGGGCGCCTCGCGGCCGCTTATGCCGCCAGCCCCGCGGCCGGCGCAAGCCTCGCCCCGCAACGCGTGGGACGCCGCTTGGCCTGCCGCGCCGCGCACCGTACATAGACCGCACGCCCGATTGATGACGCCCGCGAAAAGTCACGCCATGCAGCAGGAACAGGCCACCGCGCAGGGAACGCGCCGCGCCCCCGAGCCCCCGATCCACGGCCCGGAGGGCTTCGAAGGCATGCGCCGCGCGGGGCGCCTCACCGCCGAGGCCCTCGATCTGCTCATGGAGGCGACGCAGCCCGGCGTCACCACCGAGGCGCTCGACAAGCTCGCCTACGAGTTCGCCATGGATCACGGCGCCTACCCGGCCTCGTTGCTCTATCGCGGTTATCCGAAGTCGATCTGCACCTCGATCAATCACGTGGTCTGCCACGGCATTCCGAACGACAAGCCGCTGCGCGAGGGTGACATCGTCAACCTCGACATCTGCCTGATCCTGGACGGCTGGCACGGCGATTCGAGCCGGATGGCCTATGTCGGCGAGGTGCCGCGCAAGGCGCAGCGCCTGTGCGAGATCACCTACGAGGCGCTGATGCGCGGCGTCGCGGCGGTGAAGCCCGGCGGCTCCACCAACGATATCGGCCGGGCGATCCAGGCTTACGCGGAGAGCGAGCGCTGCTCGGTGGTGCGGGATTTCTGCGGCCACGGCCTCGGGCGCACCTATCACGACGCGCCCACCATCCTGCACTATGTCGAGGCGAGCTACGACGTACCGTTCAAGCCGGGCCAGTTCTTCACGGTCGAGCCGATGATCAATCTCGGCCGTCCGGCCGTGAAGGTGCTGGGCGATGGCTGGACCGCAGTGACCCGCGATCGGTCCCTCTCGGCGCAGTTCGAGCACACGGTGGCGGTCACCGAGACGGGCGTGGAGATCTTCACGATCTCGCCGAAGGGGCTGCACCAGCCCGTCAACACCGCCGCCTGATCGCCCATGACGCGGCTGCCGGAGGACGCCGCGGCGGGGCTGTTCGCCGACAGCGCCGAGGCGGCCTCGCTCGGCAAGGACGCGCCGCACTATCACGGTCATCGCGACCGGCTGCGCGACAAGTTCGCGGCGGCGGGGGGCGATGCGCTGCCGGATTACGAATTGCTGGAACTGGTCCTGTTCCGGGCGATCCCCCGCCGGGACGTGAAGCCGCTCGCCAAGGCGCTGGTCGCCCGGTTCGGCAGCTTCGCCGAGGTCTTGAGTGCCGAGCCGGCCCGGCTGATGGAGGTGCCGGGCGTCAGCGCCGGCGTGGCCTCCGATCTCAAGTTGATCGAGGCGGCCGGGCGGCGCCTCGCCCGGGGGGCGATCCGCGAGCGGGAGCTCCTCAGTTCATGGGGGGCGCTGCATGAATACCTGCGTGCCACCATGGCCTTCGCGCCGCGGGAGGAGTTCCGCATCCTGTTCCTCGACAAGCGCAATCAGCTCATCGCCGACGAGGTACAGGGCCGCGGCACGATCGATCACACGCCGGTCTACCCCCGCGAGGTCGCCCGGCGGGCGCTGGAACTCTCGGCCACCGCCATCATCCTGGCCCACAATCATCCGTCCGGCGATCCAAGCCCCTCCTCGGCCGACGTGGCGATGACCCGGGAGGTCATCGCCGTCCTGACGCCGCTGAAGATCGTCGTGCACGATCATGTCATCCTGGGGCGAAACGGACATGCCAGCCTGAAAGGCCTGAAGCTGATCTGATCCTTCGGCCGCCTTGAGCGTTATCGCGCACGCCTATAGCCATGGCGGCATGGCGCGCCTCTTGCCTCAGAAGCGGGAGCGTAAGGGAGGAGTGGGATGGCGACGGCCTTCGACGAGATGAACGGGCTCGGCACCAGCGCCGATCCCGCCGCGATCCGCGACGCCTACGGCCAGCTCAAGGCGTGGCTCGACGCGACGCCGCCCGAGCATTTCAACACCCGCCGCAGCCAGGCCGAATTGCTGTTCCGCCGGATCGGCATCACCTTCGCGGTCTACGGCGACAACGAATCGACCGAGCGCCTGATCCCGTTCGACATCATTCCCCGGGTGATCACCAAGCCGGAATGGTCGTTCCTGGAGCGCGGGCTGAAGCAGCGTGTCACCGCCATCAATCTGTTCCTGAAGGACATCTACGGCGCGCAGGAATGCATCAAGGCCGGCATCATCCCGGCCGACCTCGTTTACCGGAACGCCCATTACCGCATGGAGATGCGCTCGTTCCGGGTGCCGCACGACCTCTACGTCCACATTGCCGGCATCGATATCGTGCGCACCGGCGAGAACGATTTCTTCGTGCTGGAGGACAATGCCCGGATCCCCTCCGGCGTCTCCTACATGCTGGAGAATCGGGAGGTGATGCTGCGCCTGTTCCCCGACTTGTTCTCCAAGCACCGGGTCGCCCCGGTGGAGAACTATCCCGACGCGCTGCTGGCGACCCTGCGCAGCCTCGCGCCGGGCTCGGCCACGCGGGATCCCACGGTCGTGCTGCTGACCCCCGGCCGCTACAACTCGGCCTTCTACGAGCACTCGTTCCTGGCCGACAAGCTCGGCGTCGAGCTGGTGGAGGCGTCCGACCTCTTCACCCGCGACGACGTGGTCTACATGCGCACCACCGAGGGCCCCCGGAAGGTCGACGTGATCTACCGCCGCCTCGACGACGATTTCCTGGATCCCCTGGTCTTCCGGCCGGACTCCGTCCTCGGCGTGCCGGGCCTGATGAACGCCTACGAGCGCGGCTCCGTCACCTTGGCCAACGCGGTCGGGACCGGCATCTCGGACGACAAGGCGGTCTACAGCTACATGCCGGAGATCGTGAAGTTCTTCACCGGCGAGGAGCCGATCCTGCACAACGTGCCCACCTACCGCTGCCGCGAGAAGGACGCCTTCGCGTACGTGATGGACAACCTCTCCCAGCTGGTCGTGAAGGAGGTCAACGGCTCGGGCGGCTACGGCATGCTGGTCGGGCCGCACGCCAGCAAGCGCGAGATCGACGACTTCGCCCGGAAGCTGAAGCACGCGCCCGACGGCTTCATCGCCCAGCCGACGCTCTCGCTCTCGACCTGCCCGACCTTCGTGGCCTCCGGGGTCGCGCCCCGGCACGTGGATCTGCGGCCCTTCGTGCTGTGCGGCGCCGATCAGATCCGCATCGTCCCGGGCGGCCTGACCCGGGTGGCGCTGAAGGAAGGCTCCCTGGTGGTCAATTCCAGCCAGGGCGGTGGTACGAAGGACACCTGGGTGCTCGACGCCTGAGCCCCACGCCATCCGGACGTTCCGAGGCGCGGACATCGTGGTCCGCACGACTTCGCTGAAACTTGGCTGAAGACAGATGCTCTCCAGGACCGCCGACAATCTCTTCTGGCTCTCGCGCTACGTCGAGCGGGCCGATTTCGTCGCCCGCATCCTCGACGCGGCGCACCGCTTCGCGTCGCTGCCGACGAGTTACGGCGGCGGCGAGGGCAATGAGTGGGACTCCGCCCTCGCCTCGGCCGGCGACCCGGAGGCCTTCAAGACGCATTACAGCGTGATCAATGCCGACACGGTCTGCGACTTCCTGGCCTTCAGCCCGCACAACCCGTCCTCGATCCGCTCCTGCATCGAGGCGGCCCGCGAGAATGCCCGCTCGGTGCGCACGGCGCTCACCAGCGAGATGTGGGACGCGATCAACGGCGCGTGGCTGGAACTGCGCAACTACGCCGGCAAGGATCTCAACCGCGACGAATTCGGCCGCTTCCTCGACTGGGTGAAGACCGTCTCGCTGACCTTCGACGGCTCGGCCTTCCGGACGATGCTGCGCAACGACGCGTTCTGGTTCACGCGGCTCGGCACCGCGATCGAGCGCGCCGACAACACCGCCCGCATCCTCGACGTGAAGTACCAGATCCTTCTGCCGCACGATGAAAAGGTTGGCGGCAGCCTCGACTACTTCCAGTGGACCACGATCCTGCGCGAGGTCTCGGCCTTCAACGCCTATCACTGGGTCTATCGCGAGAGCATCAAGCCGCTGCTGGTGGCCGACCTGCTGATGCTCAACAAGCAGATGCCGCGCTCCTTCGCCAATTGCTACGGCGTGATCGTCGAGTATCTCGACCTGATCGCCGACGCCTATGGCCGCCGGGGCCCGAGCCAGCGGCTCGCGGGCAACATGTTGGCCAAGCTCGAGGGCGAGGACATCAACCGGATCTTCGCCTCGGGCCTGCACGAATTCGTCGAGGCCTTCATCGCCGAGAACAACGGGGTGGGCGAGGCCATCGTCAAGCAGTATCTGGTCGGCTGAACGAGACGGACAGGACGGCGCATGCGCATCCGCGTGGTCCACGAGACCATCTACACCTACGAGCAGCCCGCCCGCGGGCTCGTGCAGGTCCTGCGCATGACGCCGCGGGACCATGACGGGCAGTATGTCCGGAACTGGCGGATCGACACCACGGTCGATGGCCGGCTGACCGCCCGGGAGGACGGGTTCGGCAACATCGTCCACTGGTTCACCCCGGACGAGCCGGCCGATGCCCTGATCATCAGGGTCACCGGCGCCGTCGATACGGAGGACACGCAGGGGGTCGTGCGTGGCACCATCGAGCGTCTGCCGGATGCGTTCTACCTGCGCGACACGGATCTCTGCGCGGCGAACCCGGACCTGCAGATCTTCGCCGAGCGCATCGCCACGGAGGGTGACGGCGCGCCGCTGGCGCTGCTTCATCGCCTCATGGAGACGATTCCGGAAGTGGTGGCCTTCGAGCCGGGGCCGGCCGCGAATGCCGTTCCGGCCGGCAAGGCCTTCACGGTGGGCCGCGGCATCTGCCAGGACCTGACCCATGTCTTCATCGCGGCGGCGCGGCATATCGGCATCCCGGCGCGCTACGTCGCGGGCTACCGCGCGCGCGACGACGGCGAGGCCACGGTCGAGGCGCCGCACGGCTGGGCCGAGGCGCTGGTGCCGGATCTCGGCTGGGTGGCGTTCGATCCGTGCTTCGGGATGAGCCCGTCCGACAGCTACATCCGCGTGGCCACGGGGCTCGACTATCTCGGCGCCGCGCCGATCCGCGGCAGCCGCACCGGCGGCGGTACCGAGACACTGGACGTGAAGCTCCGCGTCGAGCAAGGCAGAGCCGCCGTCCAGTCGTGACCCCCGCGACGCCGCCGTAACCGCATGAAAGCCCGAAGACGATGACCTACTGCGTCGGTGTCCTGGTCGAGGAGGGGCTCGTGATGGTCGCCGACACCCGCACCAATGCGGGGCTCGACGACATCTCGACCTATCGGAAGCTGCACCACTTCAACGTGCCGGGCGAGCGGGTGATGATGCTGGCCTCGGCCGGCAACCTGTCGATCACCCAATCGGTGCTGAGCCTGCTGCAGGAGGGCGTCCCCGGCGAGGGCGATGAGCCCACGCAGAAGCTCGTCGAGGCGCCGACCATGTTCCAGGCGGCGCAGCTCATCGGCCGCGCGATCCGCCGGGTCCGGACGATCGAGAAGGACGGGTTCGAGGCGGCCAACATCCGGTTCTCGATCTCGCTGCTGTTCGGCGGCCAGATCGGCACCGGCGATATGCGGCTGTACCTGATCTACTCGGCGGGCAATTTCATCGAGTGCAGCATGGACGCGCCGTTCCTCCAGATCGGCGAGCACAAATACGGCAAGCCGATCCTCGATCGGGCCGTGACGTACCGGACCGATCTCTACGACGCCCTGAAGGTGAGTCTGGTCTCGATGGATTCGACCATGCGGTCGAACCTGGGCGTGGGCCTGCCGATCGATATCGCGGTGGCCCGCCGGAACGCGCTCAACCCGGAGGTGAACCACCGGATCGAAGCCGGCGAGGGTTATTTCCACGATCTGCGCGAGCGCTGGTCGGCGGCTCTGCGGGCCGCGCATCGCGCGATCCCGCGGCCGCCCTATGGGCCCTCGGAGAAGTAGGCCCTGGCGTCGCCTCCGTCATCGCGCGCGCAGCGAAGCGACCCAGGGTACCGCGACAGTCTGGAGAACGTGGCGCTTTCCGGGATTGCTTCGCTGTGCCCGCAGAGACGACGGCATCGAGGCTGTTACCCGGAGACGACTTGCGCCGTAGGCCAAGCCTTCAGTAAGGCCTCCGTCGCTGTGGCCGGATCACTGGCCCGCATCAACGTGCCCATGATGGCGACGGCCGCCGCCCCAGCCATCCGGCACTGCGCGATCGAGTCAGGTCCGACTCCGCCGAGCGCCACCACCGGCAGGCCCGCCCTCCGCGCGGCGACGATGCCCTCGGGACCGAGGGCCGGCCCGTAACCCGGCTTGCTGGCAGTCGGAAAGATCGGGCTGAGCGTCGCGTAATCGGCGCCGGCCGCCGCCGCCTGGGCGACTTCCTGCGGTGTGTGGGCCGAAACGCCGATCAGCGCCCCCGGCCCCAGCGCGGCCCGCGCCGCCGCGATCGCCTGCGGCCCCGATCCGCCGCCGAGATGCACCCCATCGGCGCCGAGCATCCGGGCCAGGGCGACGTCACCCCCGACCGTAAGGAACCCACCCGCCCCTCGCACGCGATCTGCCACGACCTCGCCGAGGCGCCGCCGCGCCTCCGGTTCCAAGTCGCGGTCGCGGAACCAGATCCAGCGTCCGCCGCCGTCGAGAATAGCCTGCACGGTCTCGGCGAGTGGCCGCGTATGGCCGTGCCGGTCCGTCACCGCCAGGAGCGGCGACGGCAACGCCCTCATGAGCCCACGAGGCCGAGCTGCGGGCTCGACGGCTCAGCCCGGCCGCGGCGCGGGATGCGACCGGCGCGATAAGCATCGCGGCCGGCTTCCACGGCCCGACCCATGGCGCGGCCCATGCGCACCGGATCGTCGGCCTTGGCGATCGCCGTGTTGATCAGGCAGGCCGAGGCGCCGAGCTCCATGGCGATCACCGCGTCCGAGGCGGTGCCGATCCCGGCATCGACCACCACGGGCACCGTGGCCCGGCGGCAGATCAGCTCGAGGTTGGCCGGGTTCGCCACGCCCATCCCGGAGCCGATCAGCGAGCCCATCGGCATCACGGCCGCACAGCCGAGATCCTCCAGGCGCTGGCAGACGATCGGGTCGTCGTTGCAATAGGGCAGGACCACGAAGCCGTCGTCCACGAGGTGGCGGCAGGCTTCGATCAGCTCGGCGACGTCCGGGTAGAGGGTCTCCCGGTCCCCGATTACCTCGACCTTGATCCAGTTGGTGTCCAGAGCCTCGCGGGCGAGTTCCGCGGTCATGATCGCGTCGCGGGCCGTCTCACAGCCCGCCGTGTTCGGCAGGAACCGCTTGCCCTTCAGCAGCGTCACCGTGTCGGAGCCGTGGCCCTGGAGCGAGACCCGGCGGATCGAGGCGGTCACCACCTCGGCCCCGCTCGCCGCGACGGCGTCACGCATGATCGCCTGCGTCGGATAGCCGGCGGTGCCGATGAACAAGCGGGAGGACAGCGTCACTCCGGCGATGGTGAAGCTGTCGGCCCCCGTCTCGGGGCGCAGCGGCGTGATGGTAGGGTCCATGCTCAACCTCCCTGCATGGCGCGGACGATCTCGACCCGGTCGCCCTCCGCGACCGGGGTCGCGCCCCAGTCCCGGCGGCGCAGCACCCGACCGTTCAGCGCGATGGCGACCCCCTGCGGGCTCTCGATGCCCCTCTCCTCCGCCTCCTGGCGGAACAGGGCATCCACCGTCTCGGCGTCGCGCTCGCGTGGCTCACCGTTGATGAAGAGCTTCATGCCGAGGCCCTCCGGTGTTCTTCGGGCCGTGTGAACCGCGCCCGGGTGAAGGGCCGGGCCGCCTCCGGCAGCGCGCCGTCGGTCACGAGTTCGGCGACCGCATCGGCGGTGACGGGGGCGAGCAGGTAGCCGTTGCGGTGATGGCCCGTGGCGACCACGAGCCCGGGGGCCAGCGTGTCGATGATCGGCGCGTCGTCGTCGGAGGTCGGCCGGTAGCCGCTCCAGACGGAGGCGACCTCCATCTCCTCGATCCCGGGCAGCACCCGGCGCGCGCCTTCGAGCAGCGCGTAGAGGCCGCCCGCGGTGACGCCGGGGCGGAAGCCGCAATCCTCCACGGTGGCGCCGACGATGAGCTGGCCGTCGCTCTTCGGCGCCATGTGGACCTGCTCGGTCCAGACCATCCGGTTGAGCGTGCCGGTCCGGGCGGTGGTGCGCAGGGCGAGCGACTGGCCCTTCAGGGGGCGGACCGGCAGCGATAGGGTTTCCGGCAGCAGGCCGCCCTCCCCGCTCCAGGCGCCGGAGGCCAGGATCACGGTCTGTGCCCTGATGCTGTGCTCGCCGACGCGCAGGCCCGCGACGCGGCCCCCCGACCAGTCCAGGGCCGTCACCGGGGCGCGTTCGATCAAAGTGACGCCGGCGCGCCGGCAGGCCTCCGCCAGGGCGGCCATGACGCGGCACGGATCGACCTGATGATCCAGCGGGCAATGGATCCCGGCGGTGACGGAGGGGCGCAGGCCCGGCTCCAGGCGCCGGACCTCGCTGCCCGGCAGCCACGTCGCGTCGAGTCCGGAGCGGCGCTGGAGATCGTAGCGGAAGCGCAGGCGCTCGACCTCGTCGCGGCCGATCGCCAGGACCAGCGTGCCGTCCGGCCGGTAATCGATCGACAGGCCGGACTCGGACTCCAATGCATCGCGGAATGCCGGCCAGCGCCGGAGCGAGTCCAGGGCAAGTGGCAACAGCGGATCGGAGCCCGGCTCGTGCTCTGCGGCCGGCGCCAGCATGCCGGTGGCCGCGAGGCTCGCCCCCGCGCCGATCGTCTCGCGTTCCAGCACGGTGACGGAGCGGCCGGCACGGGCCACCCGCCACGCGATCGACAGGCCGATCAGCCCGCCGCCGACGATCGCGACGTCGGAGCATTCCGGAAGGTGCGCCTGCGCGATCGTCACCGCGGGACCGCGGCGTTGTCCGATCGGTGATAGGGGGCGGTCCAGGGACACGCGTCTCTCCACAGGGTTCCAACGGGGAGATCGGTCCAGGGGCTTCGGTGAGAAGCTGTGGCCTGCCCTACGGGCGACCGAGGTCCAATCCCTACGCCGGTATGAGCCGGATCAGGTTCGAAGGATTTCCGCGCCGCAGGTCCTGACGGACGTGCCAGCGGTTTCTCAGCCCCTTGCCGGGGATCTCCCTGGAACACAGACAGATTTGGTCGCCCGCGGGGCGCCGGTCAACCCCGGTTCGGGGCCATGACCGGCGTTCGCGGGAAAAGTGGCCGGTCTCAGTCACGGTCCGGACACCAAGCCCAGCGGAATGGGCGGGTTCAGGATGGTGTCATCGATCGCTACGCACGGTCCCTTCATGGGTCCCCGGTCTCATCAGCGCATCGGCGGCACCCCATTCGGGAACGGACCTGCGTGCGCACAATCCTGATCGTCTGCACGCTTGGATTCCTGGGTGCGACGGCCGTCCAGAAGATGCGTGAAGGCCTGCGACCGGCACCGGTCGCCCTGCTCATCGCGCCACAGGCGGAGCCGGCTTTCGCGGCCGGCGCGACCGCGGGCGTGGCGCTTCAGGCGGGCCGCAACGGCCACTTCTTCGTCAGTGCCCTGCTGGACGGCCGCTCGTTGTCGATGATGGTCGATACCGGGGCGAGCGCCTGCGCGTTTTCCGAGGAGGACGCCGCACGGATCGGGATCCGGGTCGGTCCGGCGGACTTCACGCGGGTCTGGAACACGGCCAACGGCCGGGTTCGGGTCGCACCGATCCGAATCGCGGTCGTGCAGATCGGCTCGATCACGGTGCGGGATGTCGAGGCCGTGGTGATCCCGCGGGGGCTCCTCGCGACCAGCCTGCTGGGCATGTCGTTCCTCGGGCGCCTGCGCGAGTTCAGCGTGGCCGGCAGCACGATGACGCTCCGCGGCTGAGCACCCGCGAAGGCCGCCCGCGCCGCCTCATCCACCTGACATCGGCGTGAGGGTTGCCCGAAGGCATCGACAACAGGCTCGACGTGAAAGTCCAGCGCGTCGAGATTCTGTCGTTACATCCGTATTGATTGCCTTCGGTGTGCGCAAGTCGTGATATCGAACTGAAGTACTAAAATATTGTCGACTGCTTTGCGCAATCGCAAAGCTGTGTTATGCGCCCTCGAACGAACAGGTAGAAATTGGATTTGCTGTTCAGGACAGTGCGATGGCGAAGAAATCTTGTTCGACGATCTGCTTATCCATGATCGTCAAGAATGAAGCCCATGTCATTCGTCGATGCCTGGACTCGGTCCGCCCGATTATCAGTCATTGGATCATCGTGGATACCGGATCCACGGACGGGACGCAGGACGTCGTCCGCGAGGCGCTGGCCGATATGCCGGGCGCCCTCGTGGAGCGGCCCTGGGTCGATTTCGCCACGAACCGGAACGAGGCCCTGAAGCTGGCGCGGCGCCACGGGGATTACGTGCTGATCATCGATGCCGATGACGAGCTGATCATTCCGGAGGGCTTCACGATGCCCAAGCTGCGGGAGCCGGGATACCGGTTCGAGATTGTCGACCAGCATACGCGATACTGGCGCAACCAGCTGGTCAGCAGCAGGAAGAACTGGCGCTACCGCGGCATCCTGCACGAGTTCCTCAGCTGCCCCGACGTTGACGAGACACCAATCCTGCCCCTTGCGATGCGTCGGGGCGACGACGGCGCGCGTCATCGCGATCCGAATGAGCATGCCCGCGATATCGCCGTTCTGAAGGATGCCTTATCCGTCGAGACGGATCCCTTCATGATCGCGCGGTACACGATGTACCTCGGAACCACCTACGATGCGGCCGGTGAATACCGGAAGGCCCTCGACTGCTTTCTGAAGCGGATCGAACTGGGCGGCTGGGACGAGGAGGTCTACTTCAGCCTGCTCATGGCTGCCGTCAACGCCGAGCGCTTGGGTGAGCCAGCGGACACGCTGCTGGCGCTCTACGAGCGAGCGATCCAAGTCATTCTGGCGCGGGCAGAAGCGCGCTACGGGGCCAGCCGTTGTTGCAGGCAAAACAAGCGGTTTGCGGAGGGCTTTCGCTATGCCGAGGCGGGTTTGGGGCTGAAGCTCCCGAGCGAAGGCATCTCGCTGAATCCGTGGGTCTACGATTACGGGTTGCTCGATGAGTTCGCGGTCAACGCCTACCACATCGGCCAATATGGCGCATGCGGCTCCGCCTGCCTGAAGATCCTCGGGCAAAGCAATGTCCCGAGAGACGTCTTCGCGCGCGCCAGTACTTTGGCGCGCGAGGTGATGGCGAAGATGGTCGATCCGGTCTGGGGCTTGCAGCAAGCCCCCTACGGTTCGGCGTTCGCACCGGAATGGGAGCGCTTGCGGGCGTAGAGTCACGTTCGCCGGACACACGGTCAGGCGGGCTTACGCGGCCGCAGGAATTTCGGCCTGTACACCGCCATGGGCTCCCGGAAACCGTCGAGCTGATGCTCGCCGAGGGGGATCGGATCGCCCCAGAGGAAATCCACGAACGGCTTCGACATCAGCAGCGGCTCGCCGAGGATGCGGTTGAGCTGCGCCAGACGGCTCGCGAGGTTCACGTCCCGGCCGATCACCGTGAAGTCGAGACGGGAGCCGGAGCCGACATTGCCGTAGGCCGCCTCGCCGTGATGAAGGGCGATGCCGGCCGTCACCGGCACGGGGAACTGGTGCAGGGCATTGGCCTCGTCGAGGGCGGCCAGCGCGTGCTGGGCCGCCGTGAGCGCGCCCTTTGCGGCGCCGCCGAGGTCGTCACCGGTCTCGCGAAAGATCGCCAGCAGGCCATCGCCGAGATACTTCAGCACCTCGCCGCCCTCCCGCTCGATCGGCGGCACGAGGCAATCGAAGAATACGTTGAGCAGGCCCACCACCTCCTCGGGCGTCATGTCGGCCGAGGTCCGGGTGTAGTCGCGCATGTCGGCGAACAGGATCGCCGAGCGGATCCGCGTCACCTGCCCGCGGCGGATATCGCCCGCCAGGATTGCCCGGTGGGGCTCGTCACCGACATAGAGCCGCAGCACATGATCGAGCTGCTTGTTGAGGACGCGCATCTCCATCACGGCGGCCAGCGCCGGCATGACGAAGCGCAGGATCGCGATGTCGTCGTCTCCGAAGCCCTCGGGCGCCCGGGTGGCGAAGGTGATGCCGTTCTTGGTGCCGTTGGTGAAGAACAGGGGCGCCACGACGTAGGCCGTGTAGCCGCCGGCCTTCAGGTCCGGGATGATCGCGTAGGCGTCGTCCGGGGTCCCGGCGAGGTCGAGGATCAGCCATTCCCCGGTCTCATGGACCGTGTGGAACGGGCTGTTGAGATAGGCGGCGGTCGAGCGGGCGCCGTGCGGGAAGAGCCGCACCGTAGTGCCGCCGTCCCGGGTCCAGATCCGTCCGACGCCGGCATATTCCGAGTGCAGGGTGTCGATCGCCGTCGAGGCGCGGTCCACCGGCACGCCGATGGCGATCAGCCGCTCGGCGAGGCCTTCCAGCATCGCCTCGGCCTTTTCCAGCCGCGCGCCCTCGCCGAGCAGCCAGTCGCGGATGCCCACCGAGGGCTGGAGCGCGCCGAAGGGCACGTCGTCGGCCTCCGAACCGTCCGCGAAGGCCGTTGGCAGACCGGGCGTTGGCGGGCGGCGTTCGAGCATGGCGCCAGTGTAACCCCGCGCGGCAGCGCGGTCGAAGGGCAGGCGCCGCGGCTCGGGCCGCGGCGGGGGCTCAGTTGTCCAGGAAGCTCCTCAGCTTCCGGCTGCGCGACGGGTGCTTCAGCTTGCGCAGGGCCTTCGCCTCGATCTGGCGGATGCGCTCGCGGGTCACCGAGAATTGCTGGCCGACCTCCTCCAGGGTGTGGTCGGTGTTCATGCCGATACCGAAGCGCATGCGCAGCACGCGCTCCTCGCGCGGCGTGAGCGAAGCCAGCACCCGTGTCGTTGTCTCGCGCAGGTTCGACTGGATCGCCGCGTCGATCGGCAGGACGACGTTCTTGTCCTCGATGAAGTCGCCGAGATGGCTGTCCTCCTCGTCGCCGATCGGCGTCTCGAGGGAGATCGGCTCCTTGGCGATCTTCAGGACCTTCCGGACCTTCTCCAGCGGCATGGCCAGCTTCTCGGCCAGCTCCTCCGGGGTCGGCTCGCGGCCGATCTCGTGCAGCATCTGGCGCGAGGTCCGGACGATCTTGTTGATCGTCTCGATCATGTGCACCGGGATGCGGATCGTGCGGGCCTGATCGGCGATCGAGCGCGTGATCGCCTGCCGGATCCACCACGTGGCGTAGGTCGAGAACTTGTAGCCGCGGCGGTACTCGAACTTGTCCACGGCCTTCATCAGGCCGATGTTGCCTTCCTGGATCAGGTCCAGGAACTGCAGGCCGCGGTTCGTGTACTTCTTGGCGATCGAGATCACGAGGCGCAGGTTCGCCTCGATCATCTCCTTCTTGGCCTGCCGGGCCTCGCGCTCACCCTTCTGAACCATGTTGACGATGCGGCGGTACTCGCCGATCTCCAGGCCCGTCTCGGAGGCGAGGTCGAGGATCTGCGCGCGCAGCTCCGTCACCTGCCTCGAGCCCTTCTCGACCAGGTTCTTCCAGCCCTTGCCGCCCAGCGTGCCGACGCGCTCCATCCAGTTCGGATCGAGCTCGTAGCCCTGGTAGTGGCGCAGGAACTCGTCGCGGGCGACGCCGTGGCTCTCGGCGAAGCGCATCAGCCGGCCCTCGTGGCCGATCAGCTGCTTGTTGATCGAGTAGAGCTGGCCGACCAGCGCCTCGATGCGGTTGTTGTTGAGCGAGAGGGACTTCACGTCGGCGACGACGATGTCCTTCAGCTCGGCCTGCTTCTGGTCCTGAGCCGGGGTGTTCTGCGTGCCGGCGGCCTTTCGCTCCGTCCCCTCGGTCTGTGACTTGCGCAGCTTGCGGTAGTTGGCGGCGATCGCATCGAAGGTCTCGAGGACCCGCGGCTTGATCTCGGCTTCCATCGCGGCGAGCGACACGTTGTTCTCGAGGTCGTCCTCGTCGTCGCCACCCTCGGGGGGCGCCGGCGCCTCGGCATCCTCGGCCTCCTCGCCCTCGGTCAGCTGAGGCGCGTTCTTGCCGTCGGGGCCCGCGTAGGTCGCCTCCAGATCGATGATGTCGCGCAGGAGGACCTTGCCCTCTACGAGCTCGTCCCGCCAGATGATGATCGCCTGGAAAGTCAGCGGGCTCTCGCACAGGCCCGCGATCATCGCCTCGCGGCCGGCCTCGATGCGCTTGGCGATCGCGATCTCGCCCTCGCGCGACAGGAGCTCCACCGAGCCCATCTCGCGCAGGTACATGCGCACCGGATCGTCGGTGCGGTCGGTCGGCTCCTTGGTCGTGGTGGCGACCGTGACGGCGCGCGCCGGTGCGACCTCGGCGACTTCGCCGCCCTCGGCCTCCTCCTCCTCGCCCTCGGCCGCCTTCTCGCCAGCCGCGGCCTCGTCGGTCTCCTCGGCCTCGACGACGTTGATGCCCATCTCGGAGAGCTGCGACAGCACATCCTCAAGCTGGTCCGGATCGGACTGGCCCTCGGGCAGAACCTCGTTGACCTCCTCGTAGGTCACATAGCCGCGCTTCTTGGCGAGCTTCACCATCCGCTTGACCGAAGCATCCGTCAGGTCGAGGAGCGGCCCGTCGGTCTGCTGCTCGGGGGCAGCGTCCGTCTCGTCCCGTTCCGTTGCCTTCGTCGCCATGATCAGCCTATTGTTTCGTGGGCGGCGCGCTGCGGAGGCCCTTGAGAGGCCGGTCCACGCCAGCGACACCGCGGTACGGGATCGGCGCCGGATCGCTCCGTCGCCTTGAGTCGTCGGTATCCGTATGCAAGCCTGAGGCTTGACCGATTGTTAACTAAGGCGGGCCGCTCCTCATCGCCACCGCCAGCCCATACCGCCATGACACAGCCGTCAGGCGGCCGTCGAGTCGCTCGACACCGGCTGTTCGGCCTCAGCCTCGGCGGCGATGACGGTCTCCAGCCTCGCCTTCACTTCGCAGAGCCATGCCCACCCGGCATCGGTCGGATCGTTCTCAAACGCCTGCCGTGCTTCGCGAAGTTCGCTATGTAGCGCTCCTGCCTGCCGGTGCAAGATCATCGCCTGTCGGAGCGCATCTGCGCGCTGCGCGGGATCGGCATGCGGAGCGACGGTATTGCGGTCCCGCGAGCGCGCCAGAGCGAGGATGCGCTCTGCCGCGGGCTTCAAGCCGGCGCGGATGATGCGGTTTTGCAACACCTCCGGATCCGTGCGCTCATCCTCGGCCGCGCAGGCCAGGAGGACCGACAGGACCGCCTTGGCATCCGGATCCTCGAAGTCGAGTTCGGCGATCTCCTCGGCGAACTCGGCGAGCATCTCGGGATGCGCGAGCAGGGTGCCGACGATCACCGCCTCGCGCACCGGCGCCGCGCCGGTGAAGCCCGCGGATGCCGTCACCGACGCGCTCGGGCTGCCGGTGATGCGGGGCGAGACCGGTTCCCCGGGGCGCACGAAGCGGGTCCGTCCCCCACGGGGCGACGGCCCGGCCGCACGCGCGTTGCGGGGCGACAGGCTGCGCAGCCGCTCCTCGATGTCGTCGCGGTAGTAGCGCCGCACAGTCTCGTCGCGGATCGTCGCGACGGTGGTGCGCAGGGTCTGAGTCAGGCCGGCGCGCCGCTCCGGCGTATCGATCGATCCAGCCTCGACGGCGCGGCGCCAGAGCAGTTCGGACAGCGGTAGGGCCGCGTTGAGCACCTGATCGATCGCCCCCGGCCCGCCGGAGCGCAGCAGATCGTCGGGGTCCTGCCCGCCGGGCAGCAGCGCGATCCGCAGAGACCGTCCGGGTTCGAGGAGTGGCAGCGCGATGTCGAGCGCCCGGAAGGCGGCCCGCTGGCCGGCCTTGTCGCCGTCGAAGCACAGGATCGGCTCGTCGGCATGGCGCCAGAGCAGGCCGAGCTGGTCCTCGGTGAGGGCGGTGCCCAGCGGCGCCACGGTCTCGGGATGACCCGCGAGCGTCATGGCGATGACGTCGACATAGCCCTCGACCGCGATGATCGAGCCGCGATCATGCGCAGCCTTTCGGGCGCCGTGCAGGTTGTACAACGTCCGGCCCTTGTGGAAGAGCGGCGTCTCCGGCGAGTTCAGGTACTTGGCGCGGACGTCCTTCGAGAGCGCCCGCCCGCCGAACGCCACCACCCGGCCACGGGTGTCGGTGATCGGAAACATCACACGGTCGCGAAAATAATCGTACGGGACCGAGACGCCCTCCCCGGCCGCCAGAAGCCCCATCTCGACCATGAGATCCTTCTCGACGCCCTGGCCGGCCAGATGATCGCGCAGGGCGTAGCGGTCGTTCGGGGCGTAACCCAGCCGAAACGCCTGCTGGGTCTCGCGTTGAAGAGCCCGGCGCTCGAGGTAGGCCCGGGCCTCACTGCCCTGGTTCGAGAGCAGACGCTCCTCGAACCAGCGGGCGGCCATCTCCATCACCTCGATGGCGCCGGCGCGCTTCCGTTCGCTGGCCCGGTTGTCCTCGGTCGGCGCGGGGAGGCTGACGCCCGCCTCCCCAGCCAGCCGCTCGACCGCCTCGGGGAAGCTCAGGCCCTCCGTCTCCATCAGGAAGGTGAAGATGTCGCCGTGCTTGGAGGAGGAGAAGCAGTGATAGAACTGCTTCTGGTCGTTCACGTAGAAGGACGGGGTCTTCTCGGCATTGAACGGCGACAGGCCCCGCCATTCCCGGCCGGCCTTCTTCAGCTGCACGCGCCGCCCGACCACGGAGGAGGCCGGTAGCCGGGCACGGATCTCTTCCAGGATGTGGGGCGGATAGCGCACGGGGCCTGGGAAGGTTTACGGGACCGCTGAGTATAGCGTGCCGGGCGTGCCGGAGTCCCACCGCCTCTACCGGATTCGGAAGGGCCGGGGATTATGGGGATAGCCTCACCCCTTTGCGGCAAGCGCCGCCTTCACCAGCCCGCTCGCCTTGCCGAAATCCATCCGGCCGGCATAGGCGCCCTTCAGGGCGGCGATCACCTTGCCCATGTCCTTCGGGCCGGCGGCGCCGGTCTCGGCGATCGCCGCGTCGATCGCCGCCTGCGTCTCGGCCTCGTCCATCTGCTTCGGCAGGAAGCTCTCGATGATGGCGATCTCGGCGCGTTCGTTGGCGGCGAGTTCCGGGCGGCCGCCCTGCTCGTAGACGCTGGCCGATTCGGTGCGCTGCTTGATCATCTTCTGGAGCAGCGACAGGATCTCGTCCTCGGAAATCGGGTCCTTGCCGTTGCCGCGGGCCTCGATGTCCCGGTCCTTGAGGGCCGCCTGGATCATCCGGACGGTCGCGAGCCGCTCCTTGTCGCCGGCCTTCATGGCCTCCTTCATTTCGGTGGTGAGGCGCGCGCGCAGCATGGGGATGAACCTTCTTTCGGTCGAAACGGTCGGGCTGGCCTGCGATTTGCGGATCTGCCCTGTGATAAGCAGACGTTGAGCCCTGCGGAGGGCGGAGCCACATTGACCCCATCGCGGGCCGCTCGCTAAGAGCGCCGCACACGATCATGCCGCAAGCCGAGAGCGCCGCAACCCGGCGCCCGCCTTCGGCCGGACATAAGCGAGACTGGCCCCATGCTGCAAGACGCCGCCGCCCCCGACGCCACGGCGCCCGAGCCGTGGGCCGAGCCCGTCGCCACGGCTCTTCTGGTCCTGGCCGACGGCACGATCCTGGAGGGCTTCGGCATCGGCCAGACCGGGATCGCCGACGGTGAGGTCTGCTTCAACACGGCCATGACCGGCTATCAGGAGATCCTGACCGACCCGTCCTATGCCGGGCAGATCGTCACCTTCACCTTCCCGCATATCGGCAATGTCGGGACCAATGACGAGGATCTGGAGAGCCTGGAGGCGGCCCCGGCCTCCGGCGTGCGCGGCACCGTGATCGCCTCGGCGGTGACGAAGCCCTCGAACTGGCGCTCCTCATCCCATCTCGACGGCTGGCTCAAGGCCCGCGGAATCGTCGGCATCACCGGCGTCGACACCCGGGCGCTCACCGCCCGCATCCGCGACCAGGGCATGCCGAACGCCGTGATCGCCAACGACCCCGAGGGCCGGTTCGACCGGGAGACGCTGAAGGCCCGGGCCGCCGCGCTCGCGCCGATGGAGGGGCTCGATCTCGTGCCGCCGGTGACGAGCCGCGCGCCGTCCGAATGGTCTGAGACGGTCTGGGCCCTGGGCAACGGCTACGGCAAGCGCGCTGCCGGCGAGGGCCTGAAGGTCGTGGCGATCGATTACGGCGTGAAGCGCAACATCCTGCGGCTGCTCGCCCAGGCCGGCTGCGACGTCACCGTGGTGCCGGCCACCACGACGGCTGACGAAATTTTGGCACTGAAGCCTGACGGCGTGTTCCTGTCGAACGGCCCGGGCGACCCGGCTGCAACCGGCGCCTACGCGGTGCCGGTGATCCGCAAGCTGCTCGACGCGAAGGTGCCGACCTTCGGTATCTGCCTCGGTCACCAGCTGATGGGCCTCGCGCTCGGCGGTCGGACCGTGAAGATGGGCCAGGGCCACCACGGCGCGAACCATCCGGTGAAGGATAAGACCACCGGCAAGGTTGAGATCGTCTCGATGAACCACGGATTCGCAGTGGATCCGGCGAGCCTGCCGGAGACCGCAGTCGAGACCCACGTCTCGCTGTTCGACGGCTCGAATTGCGGCCTGACGCTGATCGACCGCCCGGCCTTCTCGGTGCAGCACCACCCGGAGGCCTCGCCCGGCCCGCGCGACAGTCACTACCTGTTCGAGCGGTTCGTCACGCTGATGCGCTCGGGCGAGCCGGAGACCGCGGCGAAAGCCTGATCGGTCCCCGGTGCGATCCCAATCGGGCCCCGCCGGGGCCATAAAATCCGCGAAATCCGCCGGCTTAAGAGACCCACGACGGCCATGAGCGGCGGCGCATCCGCGCCCGCCGGCACCGGTTCCGTCGCAGGGGAATGCCGGATGACCATCGACGAAGCGCGCGACGATTTCTCCCGCCTGCACCGCAGCTTCACATTCCATCTCGGCGTCGCCGTGGGCCTCTCTTGGCTGACCGCTCTCACCGCGGCGTTCTATGCCCCGTGGGTGCGCAACATCCGCGCGCTGATCGACCCGGCTGGCGGTCTGGATCGGGTCGAGAGCACGGTGTCGTACCTCTTCGCCCTGCCGGCTGTCCTCGCCCTGGCCTGGGTGTCCCTGTATTTCGGCCGCGAAGCGCTGCGCCGTGCGCAGACACTCTCCAACGTGGCCGTCGAGTTCGCCGCCGCAGCGTTGGTGGCTTTCGGGGTGTTCTATCTCTCGATCGACCGGGCCGTGGCCGCACTCTACGCGACCTTCTGAGGGGGGATCTGCCACCCCGATTCTGTCACCGCGCTATCTGGAAAAGCAGCTCGAACCGCTTGGCGGCGAGCGTGCCATGCTGGCTTGCCTGGGCGACCTCCAGGTTCTCCGGCCTGTCGCCGCACTGGATCGGGCCGACCATGCCCATGAGGGTGTGCGGCGCCTATCTGAAGCCGTAGAGGCCGGCCTTTCCGAAGGTCACGGTCTGCTCCGTGCCTGCCACGGTCTCAAAGCGCGGCGCGCCTTCGGGTGCCATGCCCTGAATCGGCTCGGCGTTGTGCCCTGTGCCGGTCGGCACGAACCGGATTGTGGCGCATGGCTGAATATTAACACAGGCGGGATCGCAGGCCGTCATTTTGGTGGAATCGTTGTTCGGCGTCTTCGCGACGGATTCCGAGGCGTTCGATCCCAGGATTGAGCCGATGGGCGACGCTTCGGCTCCGTTGCTTCCAATGATCATTGTCAAACGCGAGGCGACTTCTTATCGATTGACGGGAAGAACGATCGCGGAGGCCTTACGGGCTAGGGTAAAGCCCGGGAGGCGGTCGATTAACTGAGCGATCATTTCTGAAGTTGTCGAACCTATGCGTTGGCGATGGTGGGATGCGCCTTGTGCGCGCTTGCGTTGCGCATTCGCCCTGGCCTTCCAAAGCGTGGACGGCCCGTGTAAACGCGGGGCTCAGCGATAATCCCGCCACGCGCGTCCGGGTGCAGGGTTCAGGCCCTGCCCGATCGGGCGCGCTTGGCCTGAAAAGGCCCCCGATGCCCAAACGCGCCGACATCTCCTCGATCCTGATCATCGGTGCGGGTCCGATCATCATCGGACAGGCCTGCGAGTTCGATTATTCCGGAACCCAGGCCTGCAAGGCGCTCCGCGAGGAGGGCTACCGCATCGTCCTGGTCAATTCGAACCCCGCCACGATCATGACCGATCCGGACATGGCGGACGCGACCTATGTCGAGCCGATCACGCCGGAGATCGTCGCCAAGATCATCGAGAAGGAGCGCCCCGACGCGATCCTACCGACCATGGGCGGCCAGACGGCGCTGAACTGCGCGCTCTCGCTCCAGAAGATGGGCGTGCTCGCCAAGTACGGTGTGCAGATGATCGGCGCCACCGCCGAGGCGATCGACAAGGCCGAGGACCGGAGCCTGTTCCGCGACGCCATGACCAAGATCGGGCTCGACACCCCGAAATCGGCTCTGGCCAACGCGTCCGCGGCCAAGAAGGCGGACCGCGAAAAGTACCTCGCCGAGGTGGCGCGCATCGAAGCCGGTAATACGGAGCCGGAGGCGCGCCAAGCCGCGTTGAAGGCCTTCGAGAAGATCTGGATGGCCGGCGAGTCCGACCGGCGCAAGCGCTACGGCGAGCACGCCATCGGGCAGGCGCTGATCGCGCTGGCCGAGGTCGGCCTGCCGGCGATCATCCGCCCGTCCTTCACCATGGGCGGCACCGGCGGCGGTATCGCGTACAACCGCGAGGAATTCCTCGATATCGTCGAGCGCGGCATTGACGCCTCGCCGACGAACGAGGTGCTGATCGAGGAGAGCGTGCTCGGTTGGAAGGAGTACGAGATGGAGGTCGTTCGCGACAAGAACGACAACTGCATCATCGTCTGCTCCATCGAGAACATCGACCCGATGGGCGTGCATACCGGCGACTCGATCACCGTCGCCCCGGCGCTGACGCTCACCGACAAGGAATACCAAGTGATGCGCGACGCATCACTGGCGGTGCTCCGTGAGATCGGCGTCGAGACCGGTGGCTCGAACGTGCAGTTCGCGATCAACCCCGAGAACGGGCGGATGATCGTGATCGAGATGAACCCGCGCGTCTCGCGCTCCTCGGCGCTCGCCTCAAAGGCCACCGGCTTCCCGATCGCGAAGGTCGCGGCCAAGCTGGCGGTCGGCTACACGCTGGACGAGATCGCCAACGACATCACCGGCGGCGCGACCCCGGCCTCGTTCGAGCCGACGATCGACTACGTGGTCACCAAGATCCCGCGCTTCGCCTTCGAGAAATTCCCGGGCGCCGAGCCGACGCTGACCACCGCCATGAAGTCGGTGGGCGAGGCCATGGCGATCGGCCGGTGCTTCGCGGAATCGCTTCAGAAGGCGCTCCGCTCGCTGGAGACCGGCCTGACCGGCCTCGACGACATCGAGATCGAGGGGCTCGGCAAGGGCGACGACCACAACGCCATCAAGGCGGCGATCGGCACCCCGACCCCGGACCGGCTGCTCAAGGTCGCGCAGGCCCTGCGGCTCGGCGTCAGCCACGAGCAGGTCTACGCCTCCTGCAAGATCGATCCGTGGTTCCTGGAGCAGCTTCAGGCGATCATCGATCTGGAGAATCGGGTAAAGGCCCACGGTCTGCCGGGAACGGCGGGCGCCTTCCGTCAGCTCAAGGCGGCGGGCTTTTCCGACGCGCGCCTTGCGGTGCTGGCCGGTCTTGAGGAAGCCGAGGTGCGGGCCAAGCGCCGGGCGCTGGCGGTGCGGCCGGTCTTCAAGCGGATCGACACCTGCGCGGCCGAGTTCAAGTCGCCCACCGCCTACATGTACTCGACCTACGTGGCGCCCTTCGCCGGCACGGTGGCCGATGAGGCGTTTCCCTCCGACCGCAAGAAGGTCATCATCCTCGGCGGCGGCCCGAACCGGATCGGCCAGGGCATCGAGTTCGATTATTGCTGCTGCCACGCCTGCTTCGCCCTGTCGGATGCCGGCTACGAGACCATCATGGTCAATTGCAACCCGGAGACGGTCTCGACCGACTACGACACGTCCGACCGGCTCTATTTCGAGCCGCTGACCGCCGAGGACGTGCTGGAGATCATCGAGACCGAGCGGCAGGCCGGCACCCTGCACGGCGTCATCGTGCAGTTCGGCGGCCAGACCCCACTGAAGCTCGCCCGGGCGCTCGAGGCCTCGGGCGTCCCGATCCTCGGCACCTCACCAGACGCCATCGACCTCGCCGAGGACCGCGACCAGTTCAAGCGCCTCCTCGACAAGCTCGGCATGAAGCAGCCGAAGAACGGCATTGCCTACTCGGTGGAGCAGAGCCGGCTGGTGGCGGCCGATCTCGGCCTGCCCTTCGTGGTGCGCCCGAGCTACGTGCTCGGCGGCCGCGCCATGGCGATCATCCGCGACGAGACGCAGTTCGCCGACTACCTCCTCGATACGCTGCCGAGTCTGATCCCCTCCGAGGTGAAGGCCCGCTACCCGAACGACAAGACCGGCCAGATCAACACGGTGCTGGGCAAGAACCCGCTCCTGTTCGACCGCTACCTGTCGGACGCTGTCGAGGTCGATGTCGATGCCGTCTGCGACGGCAAGGACGTGTTCATCGCCGGCATCATGGAGCACATCGAGGAGGCGGGCATCCATTCCGGCGACTCGGCCTGCTCGCTGCCGCCGCGCTCGCTCTCGCCCGAGATCATGGCTGAGTTGGAGCGGCAGACGAAGGCCATGGCGCTGGCGCTCAATGTCGTCGGCCTGATGAACGTCCAGTACGCGATCAAGGAGGGACTTATCTACGTGCTGGAGGTGAACCCCCGCGCGTCGCGCACGGTGCCGTTCGTCGCCAAGGTGATCGGCGAGCCGATCGCCAAGATCGCCGCGCGGGTCATGGCCGGCGAGCCGCTTGCAACCTTCGGGCTCAAGCCCAAGACCCTGCCGCATATTGCGGTCAAGGAAGCGGTCTTCCCCTTCGCGCGCTTCCCCGGCGTGGACGTGCTGCTCGGCCCGGAGATGCGTTCCACCGGTGAGGTGATCGGGTTGGATGCGAGCTTCGGTGTCGCCTTCGCGAAGAGCCAGCTCGGCTCGGGCACACAGGTGCCGAAGGCAGGGAGTGTGTTCGTCTCGGTGCGGGATGCCGACAAGGCCCGCATCCTGCCGACCATGAAGCTCCTGTCGGATCTCGGCTTCACCATCGTGGCCACGGGCGGCACCCAGCGCTATCTGGTCGAGAACGGCGTTCCGGCGGAGCGGATCAACAAGGTGCTCGAAGGGCGGCCGCACGTCGTCGATGCGATCAAGAACGGCGGGATCCACCTCGTCCTCAACACCACCGAGGGCGCGGGTGCGCTTTCGGATTCACGTTCGCTCCGGCGCGCGGCCCTCTTGCATAAGGTGCCGTATTACACCACTCTAGCCGGCGCAGTGGCCGCGGCCGAGGGGATCAAGGCCTATCTAGAAGGCGATCTCAAGGTCCGCGCGTTGCAGGAATACTTCGCGGCCTGAGCCTCAGGGTCCCGCTGACTTTATCTCGTGGCCCGGAGAGAGTGCTGCACTCTCGGCCGGGCCTCTTCATTGTGGCGCGAGACGATGGCGATAGACAAGGTTCCGATCACGGTGCGCGGCTTCGCAGCCCTCGAAGAGGAGCTGAAACACCGCCAGCAGGTGGAGCGGCAGCGCATCATCCAGGCGATCGCCGAGGCGCGTGCCCTGGGCGATCTGTCCGAGAACGCCGAGTACCATGCCGCCAAGGAGGCGCAGTCCCACAACGAGGGCCGCGTCATGGAATTGGAGAGCATGATCGCGCGGGCCGAGATCATCGACGTCACGAAGCTCTCGGGCAGCAAGATCAAGTTCGGCGCCACCGTGAAGCTCGTCGATGAGGATACGGAGGAGGAGAAGACCTATCAGATCGTGGGCGAGCCGGAGGCCGACGTGCGCTCCGGCCGGGTCTCGATCACCTCGCCGATCGCCCGGGCGCTGATCGGCAAGGGCGTCGGCGACACCGTCGAGGTGACGACGCCCGGTGGCGGCAAGTCCTACGAGGTCGTCGCCGTCCAGTACGGCGCTTGAGGGCATGCCCTTGCGCTTCTGGGGCCGGCTCGCCGGGCTGATCCTCCTCGCCGCTGCGGGCTCCGCGGCGGCGGACGATTTCCCGGCGACCGCGCGGTTCTCCGATATCCGCGTCGACGTGCGTCCGCTTCGCGACAAGGGCGGAGGTCTTCAGGCGGAGGCGCTGGCGGCCGACCTGACCGAAGCCCTGCGCAAGAGTTTCGCGGACCGGATCGGCGGACGCGGGCCGCGCCTCGTCGTGGTGGTGAGCGGCCTGTCGCTGCGGCCCTATGCCGGCAGCGGCGCGCGGCCGGGCCTGGGCGGCAACTTCCAGACCGATTACCTGGAGGGCGAGGCGCTGCTGGTCGGGCCGAAGGGCCAGATCCTCGGCCGGCACCCGCAGATGACCGCGACGCCGTCGAGCTACGGTGGCGCGTGGTACGCCCGGGACTACGAGGGGCGCCGACTGGCGGCGATCGCCGACATCTACGCCCAGTGGCTCGCGCGGGATCTCCCGCGGGATTGACGGGCCTTTCGCTGCATCCGGTCCGTGGAGCCGGTAGCGCTGCCGTCCCATCCGCTATCCGAAGTCAGCCCGCGGCGTTGCGTTTCCGGTGAGGAGCATGGCAAGCATCGACGTGACAGAGGCGAAATCCGCCGCGCGCAACCGCCCCGACGCGCGATCTGAACCCCTGCCCGAACTGGCCCGCGCCCGCGCCTGGATCATCACGGACGGCAAGGCCGGTGACGAGAATCAGTGCGTCGGCATCGCCGAGACGCTGGGCATCGCATTCGAGATCCGGCAGGTGCCGGCGTCCGGGCCGTTCGGCTGGATGGCGCCCTGGGGGCCGATCGACCCGCGCGAGGGCCCGCGGCGCCGCGCCGGTGCCCTGTCGGGTCCCTATCCCGACATCCTGATCGCTTCGGGACGCCGGTCCGTGCCGTATCTGAGGGCCGTGCGGCGCGCCACGGGCGGGCGCACCTTCACGGCCTTCCTCAAGGATCCGCGCACCGGCGCGGACAGCGCCGACTTCATCTGGGTGCCGGATTACGACGATCTGCGGGGGCCCAACGTCTTCACGACCCTGACGGCGCCGCACCTCGTGACCGCGGAGCGCCTAGCTGCCGCCCGCGCCCGGCCGGATCCGCGCCTCGCGCGTCTCGACGGGCAGCGGATAGCCGTGCTCGTCGGGGGCGACAGCCGGCACCTGAGCTATCGCAAGACCGACATGATCCGCCTCGTCGAGGACCTGCGCTCCCTGGTGGATCAGGGCTGCCGGCTCATGGTGACGATCTCGCGCCGGACCCCCGATCCGCTGCGGAACGCCGTGAAGGCCCTGGCCGCCGAAACCGGTGGCTTCCTCTGGGATGGCAGCGGCGAGAATCCCTACGTGGCCATGCTGGCTTTGGCCGAGGCGATCGTGGTCACCTCCGACTCGGCCAACATGGTGAGCGAGGCCGTGGCTACCGGTGCACCGGTCCTGCTGTTCGACCTTCCACGTACCTATATCCGGCATCGGCGGATGTTCGCCGGGCTGGCGATCGCCGGAGCTCTCCGGCCCTTTACCGGTCAGTTGGTGGATCTGTCGTACAAGCCGATCGATGCGACGCCGGTGATCGCGCAGGCGCTCGCGACAGCTTACGCTGCGCACCGCACGGCCGACCGCGCCTGAGGAGACCGAGAGATGGCCCATACCCACGCCAAGCTGGTGATCGTCGGCTCGGGGCCGGCCGGCTACACGGCGGCGATCTACGCGGCCCGTGCCATGGTGGAGCCGCTGCTGATCTCGGGCTTCCAGCCGGGCGGCCAGCTCATGATCACCACGGATGTCGAGAACTATCCGGGCTTCGCCGAGGCGATCCAGGGTCCGTGGCTGATGGAGCAGATGCGGCTTCAGGCCGAGCATGTCGGTACCCGCATCGTCTCCGAGTACATCACGAAGGTCGATCTCAAGCAGCGGCCGTTCCGGCTGGAGGCCGATTCGGGCGAAACCTATTCCTGCGACGCGCTGATCATCGCCACCGGCGCCCAGGCCAAGTGGCTTGGAATTCCGTCCGAGGCGACCTTCCAGGGCGGCGGCGTCTCCGCCTGCGCGACCTGCGACGGCTTCTTTTTCCGCGGCAAGGAGGTCGTGGTGGTCGGCGGCGGCAACACCGCGGTCGAGGAGGCGCTCTACCTCGCCAACATCGCCAGCAAGGTGACGGTGGTCCACCGCCGCGATTCGTTCCGGGCCGAGCGGATCCTTCAGGAGCGTCTGTTCAAGCACCCGAACGTCGAGGTGCTCTGGCACCGGGAGATCGCCGAGATCTGCGGCGTGCAGAAGCCCGCGCCGGGCGTCACCCATCTTCGGCTGAGGGATCCGCGCTCCGGCGAGATCAGCGAGGTGAAGGCTGACGGCGTGTTCGTGGCGATCGGCCATCAGCCGGCGACCGCGATCTTCGAGGGGCAGCTGCCGATGCGCCACGGCGGCTATCTCAGTGTCAAGCCCGGCACCACGGAGACAGACATCCCCGGCGTGTTCGCGGCGGGCGATGTCACCGACGACGTCTACCGCCAAGCGATCACGGCGGCTGGGATGGGCTGCATGGCTGCGTTGGAAGCGGAGAAATTCCTGGCCAACCTCGAGATCGGCGAGAGCCCGGTTCAGGCCGCGGCCGCCGAGTAGGGCGTTCGGCGCCGATCCTGCCACGTGCGGTTGTGGTGGCCGTGTCGACAGAGGATCATGCACCGAATTCCTGATCGGCACGCTTGCGCTCGATCATGCGCCGAGTGCATAGGAGTGTCGACTGCGCCGGGATGCATCGCACGCATACCCGCGCGGAGCCGGTCGTGGAGCTCCACCCTCGGCGCCGCGCAACTCGCCCGGTGATCCGTCCGCTGCGCCACCCGTTCGCCTTGTCCCGGCGCCGCGTCTGGGCTCGCACTGGTAGGGGTTCTTGCCTTGGACTGGGATAAGATCCGGATCTTCCTGAACGTCGCCGAGGCGGGCAGCTTCACCAAGGCGGGCGACGATATCGGCCTGAGCCAGTCTGCAGTGAGCCGCCAGATCAGCGCCCTGGAGCGGGAGCTGAAGGCGCCGCTGTTTCACCGCCACGCACGAGGCCTGCTCCTTACCGAGCAGGGCGATCTGCTGTTCCGCGCTGCCCGGGACATGAAGCTGCGCCTGGAGAATACCCGCGCGCGCCTCGTCGAGACCGCGGAGCGGCCGACCGGCGATCTCAAGGTCACGACGACCGTCGGGCTTGGCACGTCCTGGTTGTCCCAGCGGGTCGGTGAGTTTCTCGACCTCTATCCGGACGTGCGCATCGAGCTGATCCTCACCAACGAGGAGCTGGATCTCGCAATGCGCGAGGCGGACGTGGCGATCCGCATGCGCCGCCCGGCCCAGCCCGACCTGATCCAGCGGCGGCTGTTCACCGTCCACTACCATGCCTTCGCGAGCCAGGATTACGTCAAGCGCTTCGGCGAGCCCAAATCGGTGGACGACCTCGACGACCACCGCCTCGTCTCGTTCGGCGGCAATGAGCCGTCCTACCTGCTCGCCGCCCATTGGCTGGCCGATGCCGGCCGTGAGGGGCGGGACCGGCGTCAGGTTCACCTGACGGTCAACAATATCGGCGCCTTGCAACGCGCCATGGAAGCCGGCGCCGGCATCGGGATCCTGCCCGACTACGCGGTGGACGGTGACCAGCAGCTCGTGCAGGTCCTGCGTGAGACCGAGATGCCGAGCCTGGAGAGCTACCTCGTCTACGCGGAGGAGATGCGCTCGGTCGCGCGGGTCCAGGCGTTCCGCGACTTCCTCGTGACGAAGGCGCAGCGCTGGACCTACTGACGGGCGCTGGGGCGGCTCAGACGAAGAGCCGCTCGCCCTCCAGGCCCTTGTAGAGTCCCGCGACCTGTTCGCCGTAGCCGTTGTAGATCAGAGTCGGCACGCGTTCGTCGGTGCCGAGCACCCGCTCGGTCGCCTGGCTCCAGCGTGGATGTGGCACCGCCGGGTTCACGTTCGCCCAGAAGCCGTACTCGGAGGCCTGCAGTCCCTCCCAGAAGGTCTTGGGCCGGTCGGCCGTGAACGAGATCTTCACGAGCGACTTCGCCGACTTGAAGCCGTATTTCCACGGCACCGCGATGCGGATCGGCGCGCCGAACTGGTTGGGCAGCGGCTTGCCGTAGACGCCCGTCACCACGAAGGCGAGGTCATTGCCGGCCTCGGCCAGCGTCAGGCCTTCGGTATAGGGCCAGGGATAGTAGAAGGCGCGCTGGCCCGGCGCCATCGCCTTGTCCATGAAGGTCTCGAAGCGGATGTACTTTGCCCCCGAACTCGGCTTGGCGAGGGCCACGAGCTTCGCGAGCGGGAAGCCCGTCCAGGGAACCGCCATGGACCACGCCTCGACGCAGCGGTGGCGGTACAGCCGCTCCTCCAGGCCGACCTTCCGGATCAGGTCGTCCACACCGATCTCGAACAGCTTCTCGACCAACCCGTCGATCTTCAGGGTCCAGGGCTGGGTCTTGAGCGCATTCGCGGCGGGCAGCACGGTCTTGGACGTGCCGAACTCGTAAAAGTTGTTGTAGTCGCCGCTGAACCGTTCAGGCGTCACCGGCCGATCGAGGGTGTAGGCGGGGTTCCGCGGGGCTGGGTAAAGGGATGGATCACCCGCGGCCGCCAGGGCGGCCCGGCCGCCGATGAGCGAGCCGGCCGCGAGCCCGGCCGCGCCGCCGATCAACGCACGGCGATTCAGGAACAAAGCCTCCGGGGTAGCCAGGTGCTCCGGGAGCTCCCATCCGTGCTTGCGCTTGATCAACATGGCCGCCTCTTCGGGTTTCCCGCGCCTACACCCCACAGATCGGCCCAGGCCGACAGGGCTGCAAGCGCCGCAGCCTCACCTTTCGGCGAGGGCGGCGGAGCGGTTACGCGTCCAGGCGTCGCGGGGCCGGATCACGTTTCCGGCGTCTCGTCCCGCAGCATCCGCCGCAGCACCTTGCCGACATTGGTCTTGGGCAGGGTCTCGTGGAGCACGATCTGCCGGGGGACCTTGTAGCCGGTGAGCTGCGTGCGCGCGTGGGCCCGGATCGCCTCGGGTGCGAGCGACGGGTCCTTCAGCACCACATGGGCCACCACCATCTCGCCGGTCTCCGGGTGCGGGGCGCCCACCACCGCGCATTCGAGCACGCCGGGATGGGCCGCGAGCACCTCCTCGACCTCGTTCGGATAGACGTTGAAGCCGGAGACGAGGATCATGTCCTTCATCCGGTCGACGATCTTGATCTGGCCATCCGGCAGCATGATCGCGACGTCGCCGGTGCGGAAGAACCCGTCCGCCGTCATGGCTCGGGCGGTCTCCTCCGGCCGGTTCCAGTACCCGCGCATCACCTGGGGCCCGCGCACGCAGATCTCCCCCGGCTGGCCGGGTGAGACCGCCTGGCCGGTCACGTCGCGGATCGCGACCTCGGTCGATGGCAGCGGGAAACCGATCGTGCCGGAGAACGCGCGCATCCCCCGCGGGTTGGCGGAGACGACGGGTGAGGTCTCCGAAAGGCCGTAGCCCTCGATGATCGTGTTGCCGGTGAGCGCCTTCCAGCGCTCGGCGACCGCGCGCTGGACGGCCGTGCCGCCGCCGACCACGAAGTCGAGCTTCGAGAAGTCGACCGTCCCGATCTTCGGGTGGTTGATCAGCACGTTGAACAGTGTGTTCACCCCCATGAGACAGGTGAAGCGCGTGCGGCTGAGCGTCTTGACCATGCCGTCGCAGTCGCGCGGATTGGGGATCAACAGGCACGATCCGCCGCTGCGCATGAATTGGAAGAAGCACGCGGTCAGCGCGAAGATGTGGTAGAGCGGCAAGGCCGTCACGGCGCAGCGCTCGACGCTCGGATCCTTTGAGTCGAACCAGAGCTGCGACTGCTCAACATTCGCCATGATGTTGCGGTGGCTTAGCATTGCAGCCTTCGCGACGCCGGTGGTGCCGCCCGTATATTGCAGGAAGGCGAGATCCTCTGGGCCGACCTTGGTCGTGGCCCGGGGCAGCGTGCGACCTTGGCGCAGGACGGCGGCGAACGGCAGAGCCAGACCCTCCGGCAGCCGGAACGGCGGCACCGCCTTGCGCACGTGCCGGCTGGCGAGATTGATCACGCGGCCCTTCAAGCCGAGACCGTCGCCGGGACCGACCAGGACGACGCGGTCCAGGGCGAGATCCGGCAGGGCGGACGCGACCGTGGCGCCGAAATTCTCCAGTACGATCAGGGTCCGCGCCCCGGAATCGTTGAGCTGCTGCGTGAGCTCCCGGGGCGTATAGAGCGGGTTGGTGTTCACGATGGTCCCGCCCGCCAGCAGGACGCCAAAGATCGCCACCGCGTAGGCCGGCACGTTCGGCAGCATGATGGCGACCCGGTCGCCCTTGGTGATCCCCTTCGCCTGGAGCCAGGCTGCGAGGTCGCGCGCCTGCCGGCTCAAGGTGGCGTAGGTCATGGCTGAGCCGAAGCACAGCATCGCCGGCCGGTCGGCGAAGGCGGTCGCGCTGGTCTCGAACAGGTCGACCAGGGTGCCGAGGCGCGCCACGTCGATCTCGGCGGGTACGTTCGGCGGATACGATGCCAACCAGGGCCGAGCCACTTCGCCGCCGATAGACGGGTCCGGCATCCGTTGCGACGGCACCGCCTGCGCGCCGTGGTCGATCACGTTCGCCTCATGCATCGGGAAGCCTCCCCCGGGCCCGGCTCTCCTTGGCCGAGTCCCTCAACGCAGAACGACCCGACTGTGCGGGAACGGCGGGCGCCTCGCAAGGCGGTCGGCTCAGGAGGCCGGACGAAGCCGGCGCAGTGTCGTCATCGCGGCATGCGGCAAAGCGGCAACGATGAGCAGGAGCGCGGCGAGGCCGGCCTCCTCGGCGCGCAACGCCCGGTGGGGCCAGGGGCCGAGACCGAGGGAGCCAAACAGACCGATCACGGCCGCGCCGAACCAGAGGGTCAGGAAGGCGAGCGCCCCCGTGCCGAACCGCCGGAGCCGCGGCCGCAACGGCCGGTTCGCCGCGATCGCGAAAAGGCCGAGGATGCCGCCGAATAGGGCCGCCGCCGCGCCGGCGCCGAGCCCGTAGGCCAGCCAGAGGGGCTGATGGGTCAGGAACGCCATCCCGCCTGTGGCGAAGCCGGCGCGCAGGATCACGCCGCCGAAGGTTGGATAGAGCCCGGCCAGAAGCAGGATGGCCGCGCCCACGAGGCCGAAGGCGATGCGGCGTAGGAACGAGGCCGGTCCCGGCCCCGCGGCCACGCGGGCGAGATGCGCCAGTCCGTAGACGAGGGCGAAGACGAAGAGCGGGTAGCGGCCGGCGAAATAGCCGTACACCCAGGGCTCGACGGCCTCCGGAAGGGCCGAGCGCTGGCTGAGGCCGGTGGCGGTGACGACGCCCAAGGCGAGCAGCATGGCCAGGATCGGCCCGGACGCCGCCAGAAACGACGCGCCGGAATGCGGCTCGGAAGCCCGAGTCATGCCGGCCGGATCAAGCGCTTTCGGCGGCGCAGGCCTCATGCTGTGCTCCGAGCCGCCGCGTGCGCGTGGACGCGCCCAACTCTACTTCGCCTCGTAATGATCCCGGACCAGCCGGTCGAGCAGGCGCACGCCCCAGCCGGCGCCCCAGCTGCGATTGATCTCGCTGGCATTCGACGACATCGCCACGCCCGCGATGTCGAGATGCGCCCACGGCACCTCCTCGACGTAGCGCTTGATGAACGAGGCCGCCGTCGCCGCGCCGCCGTGGCGGCCGCCGGTGTTCTTCATGTCGGCGAACTTCGAGTCGATCGCCTTGTCGTAGGCGGGGATCAACGGCATCCGCCAGACCTTCTCGCCGGTGGCCTCGCCGGCGGCGTGGATGTGGCCCGCCAGCGTGTCGTCGTTCGAGAACATCCCGGCAATGTCCTGGCCGAGGGCCACGATGATCGCCCCGGTGAGCGTGGCGAGGTCTACCATCGCCTTGGGCTTGAAGCTGCGAACCACGTGGGTGATCACGTCGGCCAGCACGAGCCGGCCCTCGGCGTCGGTGTTGATCACCTCGATGGTCTGGCCCGACATCGACGTGACGATGTCGGAGGGGCGGTAGGCGCCGCCGTCGGGCATGTTCTCGACGATGCCGATGGCGCCGACCACGTTGCAGCGCGCCTTGCGGGATGCCAGCGCATGCAGCGCCCCGACGACGGCGGCCGCGCCGCCCATGTCGCCCTTCATGTCCTCCATGCCGCCGCCCGGCTTGATCGAGATGCCGCCGGAGTCGAAGATCACGCCCTTGCCGATCAGCGCGACCGGTGCCTCGCCGGCCTGGCCGCCGTTCCAGCGCATGATCACGACGCGCGGCTCACGGACGGACCCCTGCGCCACGGCCAGCAGCGCGCCCATCCCGAGCTCGCGCATCCGGGCGGGCTCCAGCACCTCGATCTCGACGCCGAGCTTGTCGAGCTCCGAGGCGCGCTTGGCGAACTCCTCCGGGAAGAGCACGTTCGGCGGCTCGTTCACGAGGTTGCGGGCCAGGATCACGCTGTCGGCGAGCGTCCGGGCACCCTCCCCCTCACTTGTAGCGGCGGCGTGGTCGGGCAGAAGCAGGGTCAGCGACGTCCCGGCCTTGTCCTCGGCATCCGGCTTCTTCTTGGTCTTGTACTGGTCGAAGGTATAGCTGCGCAGGCGCGCGCCGAGGGCGAATTCGCCGGCCTCCCGGGCGGATACGACCGCCCCCGGCCAGTCGAGCACCACCCGGGCCTTGCGGCCCGAGACCTTGCCGGCCGTGAAGCCGCCGAGCGCCGGCCAATCGGTCTTCGCGCGGTCCTTGTCGGAGCCGAGGCCCACCACGACGAGGCGGTCCGCCGCGATGCCGGCGGGCGCCGGCAGGCTCAGGGCGCTGAGGGAGCGGCCCTTGAATTTCTCCGATGCGGCCGCACGGGCGACCAGCTCCGCCCCCGCTCCCCCGAGGATCTCCCGGGCCGCCGACCCGAGGGCGAGATCGTCGCCCAGGAAGACCACGAGATCGCCGGATCCACCCGGGCCCGGCCCACTCTTTTCCAGGGGGCCGAAACCGATCTCGATACCGTCCGCCATACCGGTTGCCCTGCCCACTTGTCCGGAGCCGCACATCGAGGCCGCGCGCTGCCGCGCCCCCATCCGCCCTGTGTAGCCGCTGAGGCGGAGAACGCAACGCGACGCGACAGCCCTGGAATCGCCCCTTTTATCGGGTCCCTGCCGCGCCGGGGCGCGATGGAACGGGCAGGACTGCCGGGCCGATGAGGCAGATCGAGCGCTACATCTTCCGGATCGCCCTGGGCGCCACCCTGGCCTGCCTGATCGGGCTGACCGGCACCATCTGGCTGACGCAGGCCCTGCGCGAGCTCGACCTCGTGACCGCCAAGGGCCAGACGCTGCTCGTCTTCCTGTTCATCACGGGATTGTCGCTGCCGACCCTGATCGTGGTGATCGCACCGGTCGCCCTGTTCATCGGCACGATCTACGCCCTCAACAAACTCAACGGCGATTCCGAGCTGATCGTGATGTCGGCGGCCGGTATGCCGCCGCGGGCGCTCCTGCGCCCGTTTCGCCGGCTTGCGGTGATTGTCAGCGTCCTGGTGGGGTTCCTGGTGGTGGTCGTCATGCCGGCGAGCTTCCAGGAGCTGCGCGACGTCATCACCCGGGTGCGCGGCGACTTCATCGCGAACGTCGTCAAGGAGGGGCAGTTCACCCAGCTCGACAACGGCATCACGTTCCATTTCCGCGAGCGCGGGCCGGGTGGCACCCTGAAGGGCCTGTTCATTCAGGACCGCCGGGAGGCCGGCAAGACCAAGGTCTACCTCGCCGACCGCGGCAACGCCGTCGACATCGATGGGCAGAGCTACCTGATCCTGGAAAATGGCAGCGTCCACCAGCAGCAGAAGGACTCACGGGATTCCTCGATCCTGACCTTCGAGCGCTACACCATCGACCTCGCGGCCTTCGCACCTCCGGATTCCGATACGATCTACAAGCCGCGCGAGCGCTCGACGACGCAGCTCCTGTTCCCCGATCAGAGCGAGGGCTACTACAAGCTCCAGAAGGGTCGCTTCAGGGCCGAGCTGCACGACCGGCTGTCCGCCTGCCTGTACCCGCTGGCGCTCGCCTTCATCGCGTTCGCGGCTCTGGGGGATCCGCGCACCACCCGCCAGGGGCGCGGACTCGCAATCGCCGGGGCGATCCTCGCGGTCGTGGCTTTGCGGATCGCGGGCTTTGCGGCGGTCAGCGCTGCGACGCGCAGCCAAGCCGCGGTGGCGGCGGTCTACGGCGTGCCGCTGCTCGCCATCCTCCTGTCCTGCGTCCTGATTTTCTGGGGGCCGAAAGTGCGGGCCTTCAACGGCGCGGTGGCGCGGTGGCTGCGGAGCCTGCTGCCCGGCCGCCGCCTCGCCCCGGCGACCTGACCCAGCCATGTTCATCGGTCCGACCCTGGGGCGGTACTTCGCCGCCCAGTTTGCCCGCACGGTGCTGGGCGTCTTCGTCACCGTCTTCGCGCTGGTCTACACCCTGGACTTCGTCGAGCTGCTGCGCCGCGCCGGCGAGACCCAGGGGGCTTCCACCGGTCTGATGGCGCAGCTGTCCCTCTACCGCACCCCCGCGGTGGCGGAGGGCGTGCTGCCCTTCGCGGTCCTGTTCGGCTCGATGGCGGCCCTGCTCCAGCTCTCGCGCAAGCTGGAGCTGGTGGTGGCCCGGGCGGCCGGCATTTCGGCGTGGCAGTTTTTGCAACCGGGGATCTTCGTGGCGCTCGCCCTCGGGGCGGCGGCGGTCGGGATCTACAATCCGGTCTCGGCGCTGCTGAAGCAACGCTCCACCGAGATCGAGGCCAAAATCTTCGCCAAGGCCACGAAGGCCAGTTCCGGCAAGGACCTCTGGATCCGCCAGAAGGGCGTCGACGGCGAGGCGATCCTGCGCGCCGAGACCGCTATCGAGGGCACCACGACCCTGTCGGGTGTCTCGGTCTTCGCCTTCGACGCGGCCGGCAAGTTCGTCGACCAGCTCGTGGCCGCCCAGGCCACGCTCCACGACGGCTACTGGGAACTCTCCGATGTGCGCGTTCTCACACCGGACGCGCCGCCTGAGTCGTTCGACACCTACCTGATCGCCTCGAATCTCGACCCTGGGCAGGTCCGACAGCGCTTCACCCCCCCGGAATCTGTGCCTTTCTGGCAACTTCCCACAACGATCGCACGGACCGAGCGGGCCGGTTTGGACGCCACCCAATACCGCCTTCAGTACGACGTCCTCTGGGCGCGACCGATCCTCTTCGTTGCGATGGTGCTTGTCGCTGCAACCGTTTCCTTACGGTTCTTCCGCTTTGGTGGGGTCGGCAAACTCGTCCTCGGTGGGGTCGCGGCCGGCTTCGCCCTCTACGTGGTCCGACAGGTCATGGAGGGGCTCGGCGCGTCCGGACTCGTGGCCGCACCGGTGGCGGCCTGGTTCCCCGCCGTGGTAGGCAGTCTTCTCGGTACGCTCACGCTTCTGTACCAGGAAGACGGCTGAGACCCGCGATCCCTCGCGGGCAGGGAGACCGGTTGTGGGATTGGTGGCGGTTATCGTCACAGGGGTTGGGACACGCGTTGCGTAAGGTCGCCGACATCCTGCGGAAGGCGGGCCTCCTGGCCATGCTGGCGCTCGCCGCGCCGCTGGCGGGTGGCCTGTCGGCGCATGCCCAGGGCCTGCCCGAGCTTCGGACCGGCAAGCCCGGCGACAAGCTCCTCGTCGAGGCCGATGAGCTGATCTACGACAACGACCACAGCACGGTGACCGCCCGCGGCAATGCCGAGCTGCATTATGGACCCCGGACGCTGCAGGCCGACCGGGTGCGCTACGACCGGAACACCGGCCGCGTCTTCGCCGAGGGCAATGTCCGCCTCACCGAGGCCGATGGCGGCGTGGTGACCGGCGCACGCATGGAACTGACCGACGATTTCAAGACCGGCTTCGTCGACGCCTTCCGCGGCCAGCAGACGGTGCAGCGCAAGTTCGAGACCGTGCGCACCCGCTTCTCCGCCCCCCGGGCCGAGCGCCTGAACGGCGAGCAGACGAGCTTCGAGTCGGGCAGCTATACCGCCTGCGAGCCCTGTAAGGACAATCCCGAGACGCCGCCGCTCTGGCAGATCAAAGCCAAGAAAATCATTCACGACAACGAGACCCACACGGTCTACTTCGACGATTCGACCCTCGAACTCGCCGGCATCCCGGTCGCCTACCTGCCGTATTTCGAGGCGCCCGACCCGACCGTGAAGCGGAAGACCGGCTTCCTGACGCCGCGCTTCGTGAGCACCACGGCGCTCGGCACCGGCGTGTCGCTCCCCTATTTCGTGGACCTCGCGCCGAACTACGATCTGACCCTGACGCCGACCGTGCTCAGCCGCCAGGGCCTGCTGGCGCAGGGCGAGTTCCGACAGCGGGTCGATAACGGCTTCTACAACCTGCGCCTGTCCGGCATCTCGCAGACGACGCCCTCGGCCTTCCTGCCGAGTCCGCTCGGCGCCGGCGAACGCGACTTCCGCGGTTCGGTCGAATCCGAGGGCCGCTTCTACATCAACCCGCGCTGGCGCGCCGGCTGGGACCTCGTCGGCGTCACCGACAAGTGGTTCCTCGACAATTACCGGATCCGCAACCAGAACATCACAACGGATTACTTCCGCGAGGCGACCTCGACCGCCTTCCTGATCGGCCAGGGCGACCGCTCGTGGTTCGAGGCGCGGGGCTACTACTTCAAGGGACTGTCGAGCTTCGACTGGCAGAAGCAGCAGCCGATCGTGGCGCCGGTGATCGATTACGACAAGCGCATCAACGGCCCCGCCGAAATCGGCGGCGAGGTGCGTTTCCAAGCGAACATCACCAGCTTGAACCGCGAGACCACGCAGTTCCAGGGCCTGCCGCGCACGGCGAGCTACCTGTTCTCGCCGAGCGTCAACGGCGTCAGCTTCCCGCTCTACCAGACCTGCACGGTGTTCCAGCGCGGCACCTGCGCGATCCAGGGGCTGGCCGGCAACAACACCCGCGCCTCTGCGGAGCTCTCCTGGCGGCGCAGCTTCATCGACGATATCGGCCAGAAGTTCACGCCCTTCGCCTATCTGCGCACCGACGCGTTCTTCGACAGCACGAATTTCTCCGGCTACCAGAACAACCTCGTCCCGCAGATCGCGCATGTCGACCAGGGCTTCGCCGGCCGGGTGATGCCGGCGATCGGCCTCGACTACCGCTACCCGTTCGTTGCCAATTTCGGCGCGCTCGGCGTCCACACCCTGGAGCCGATCGGCCAGGTCATCGCGCGCCCCTCCGAGACGCGGATCGGCCGCCTGCCCAACGAGGACGCGCAGAGCCTCGTCTTCGACGACACGTCGCTGTTCGAGTGGGACAAGTTCTCGGGGTACGACCGGGTCGAGGGCGGCGTGCGCACCAATCTTGGCGGCCAGTATTCGGTGGTGACGCCGTCGGGCTGGTACGCGAACGTGCTGTTCGGCGAGTCGATTCAACTCGCGGGCGTGAATTCGTTCCGTCGCGGCGACATCGCCGATGTCGGCCTCGATTCCGGCCTGGAGACGCGGCGGTCGGACTTCGTGAGCCGGTTCCAGGTCTCGCCGAACCAGAACATCACGTTCATCACCCGGGCTCGGTTCAACCAGTCCGATTTCCACGTCGCGCGCCTGGAGACCGGCGCGACGGCCCGGTTCGCGCCCTTCCTGCCGCTGACGCTCTCGGCCTTCTACTCGTACTACGAGGCGCAGCCGCTGCTGGGCTACAGCCACTACCGCGAGGGCGTCACCGCCACTGCGACCTACAACATCACGCCGAACTGGTTCGTGACCGGCTCGCTGCTGGTCGATCTCACGCACTACCTCGACGTGCGCAACACCTATCAGGACGCGCTGACCAGCTACCTCGCGAACCCGGTCGGCACGGTGCCGGTCTATCAGAACCCGGGCCGGTTCTACCTTTCGGGGGC
>NZ_JAKSYG010000184.1 GCF_022829725.1 Methylobacterium sp. E-005
CGACACCCTCGACGAGGCCCATCAGCGCGAAGGGTGCGCCGATCACCGCCGGATCGTCGCAGAAGCCCACGGGCTCAGGCACGCGCACGCCGGCTTTCCAGACGGCCTCCAGGATGCGACACTCCTCGGCGCGGGACCGGCTCGACGCGATCGTGGCGGAGGCGTCCATGCGCAGCACGAAGTCGCGCGATTCGCCTGCGATCTGGCAGCGGACGAGCCCAACGTGAAGAAGAACGCCGAGAATGCCGGCCAGACCGAGGCGATTGCCCGGCAATCGGCCCAGGACGCCGAGGCGAGCGGCGCCGCGGTGGGCCGCGCGGTCGATGCGATGCAGACGATCGCGCAGAAGATCACGATCGTGCAGGAGATCGCCCGCCAGACCGACCTCCTGGCGCTCAATGCGGCGGTGGAGGCCGCGCGTGCCGGCGAGCACGGGCGGGGCTTCGCGGTGGTGGCCTCCGAGGTGCGCAAGCTCGCCGAGCGCAGCCAAGCGGCGGCGGCCGAGATCGGGACGCTGTCGGCCGACACGGTCAAGGCGGCGCAGCAGGCGGGCGAGATGCTGGGGCGGCTCGTGCCCGACATCAAGAGGACCGCCAGCCTGGTCGAGGAGATCTCGGCGGCGTGCCGGGAGCAGGATGTCGGCTCGGGTCAGATCAATCAGGCGATCCAGCAGCTCGACAAGGTGACCCAGCAGAACGCGAGCGCGTCCGAGCAGGTCTCGGCGACCTCGGACGAACTGGCTGCCCAGGCGGAGCGGCTTCAGGCGACGATCGCCTACTTCCGGATCGAGGCGGCGTCGGGCGGGGAGGCGGCGGTTCCGCACCTGCGGGCTGCGGCGGCGCGGATGGCGGCGCCGGCCCGGCCCGGCCAGGCGGTCACCCCGAAGGCGCGGGCGCGGACGGCCGGATCGCCGGGCTTCGCCCTCGACATGGGCGAGGGCGACACCCGCGACGCCGAGTTCGTCCGCGCCGCCTGAGCGATGCGGGTGCTGAACTTCACGGGTTGGCGTGGCCAAGGCGGCGCCAACCGCGATCCCCCAAGACATCTCGAACATCCCACCTGAGTTTACGAAAGAAGTATCCCATGCGTCTCACGATCCGCACCAAGCTGGGCACGGCCTTCGGCCTGATCCTCCTGCTTCTCGGCGGGGCGGGCTTCCAGGCCATCACGAGCCTCAGCAGCGCCAACGACCGGATGCAGGCCTTCGCGTCCGGTCCCTTCGCTCAGGTGCAACGGGCCTTGCGCTTCGAGACGCTGGCCGTGAATTCCGCGCGCATGTTCGCCCGGTCGCTGCTCGAGCCGACAGAGGCGGCCCGGGCGAAGCTCGCCACCGACCTTAAGCAGCAGGACGTGACATTCCGCGGACTTCTGAAGGACTATTCCGACGCTACCACCGCCGAGCAGCGGGTGCGTCTTCAGTCCCTGCGTGAGGCCTGGGACAAGCTGTCCGGTGCCGCCGCCAAGGGCACGGAGTTTTCGGTCAAGAACGGCAACAACACCGCCATCGGCATCGCCGGCGGCGAGCAGCTGACGACTTCCCGCGTCGTGATCACCCGAATCCAGGATCTGGCATCCCGGCCGGACATCTCATCGGAGACGCGCCGGCTCGCCGCGATTCTCGAGGCGCGGATGACGCGCCTCGTGGCCGACGTCTACCGCGAGGTGGTGATCAGCGACGAAGCGCTCCTTGAGAAGCTGACCAAGGAATATCACGACCATCGCCGCCAGTTCGACCAGGATTTCGCCAAGCTCGGCGAGGCGGGGCGTAGCGAAGGGCTCGCCGACGCCATCACGGCCATCGGCGCCGCGTTCCGCACCTGGGAGGCGGTCGGCGAACAGGTGTTCACCCTCGGCCTCGCCAACACCGACGCCAAGGCGCTCCAAGTCTATGTCGGTCCGTTCACGCAGGCGCGGATGGCCCTCATCGAGGAGGTCACGAAGCTCCGCGCCTACGAGGAGGGCGTCGCGCAGACCTATGTGCGCGAGACCCAGGCCGCCTTCGAGACCACCCGCATGATGCTGATCGGCGTCGTCGCCGGTGCGGTGGCGATCGGGCTTGCCATGGCGATCTGGCTGTTGCTCTCGATCTCCCGCGGCATGCAGAAGGCCCTCGGGGCGGCGAACCGGGTGGCGCAGGGGGATCTGACCGAGGACGTGGTGCCCACCGGCCGCGACGAGATCACCGACCTCCTGCGCGCCGTGCAGGCCATGACCCTGAAGCTGCGCGAGGTGGTGGGACAGGCCAGCGCGGCGGCCGGCAACGTCTCGGCGGGCTCGGAGGAGCTGTCCTCCTCGGCCGAGCAGCTGTCGCAGGGCTCGACCGAGCAGGCCGCGTCGACGGAACAGGCCTCCGCCTCCATGGAGGAGATGGCCGCCAACGTGAAGCAGAACGCCGAGAATGCCGGCCAGACCGAGGCGATCGCCCGGCAATCGGCCCAG
>NZ_JAKSYG010000188.1 GCF_022829725.1 Methylobacterium sp. E-005
AGCTCGGTCTAGTCGGCTACGACCAGCGTGAGGATGGCAAATGGGGCTGGCAGATCACACCGCACGGGCGCGCTGCGCTTGAGCAGTCCGCCTAACCCCGCCTCCCCTTCTCTTACCTGAGGAGACAGATGATGAGCGAGCCGCTTCTACGCTCAGCACTCGCACCCCAGGACGAAGCGCTTTTGCGCGTCTTGGATGAGAAGAATGGGTACGCCCTCTCATGCCGATGCATAGACGCTGGCTTGCCGCATGATCGGCGCGGACTCGCCGCTGCGCACAAGCGCATGATCTACCTTGAGCGCGAAGAACTGGTCCGCCGGCTGGACGACGGCAAGCCGATCATCTGGCTTCGAACCGCCAAGGGCACCGCCGAGATTGCAGCCCGTGCTGCGGAAGGATCCTAGCCCATGTCCTCAGAAGACACCCATACCCTAAGAACCCGGCTTGCCGCTGTAGAAGCGGAGAGGGATGGTTTGCGAGAAGGCGTCCAGAAGATGCATCGGCGCTGCCAGTCCGGCGAGGCTAATCTACAGGGCCTTGTCGAGCACCTGAGGAGCGGTGTCGATGTCTGGATGAAGGCGACCCGAACCGCTGAAGCCGCTCGTGACGCCGCCCTCGCCCGTGCAGAGCGGTCTGAGAAGGCGCTGGAAGCTCTCGTTTCCTATGCCGAGCAGCTTGAGGCGCTGGTCTACGACCCAGCAGATACCGTCGACAAGGATGTCATAGTGAAGGCCCGCGCCGCCCTCACCGACACCAAGCTCAATCCCAACAAGGACGCCTGATCGGAGGATGTGATGAGCAAAGCCGTTTCGGAAATGGTCGAGCGCATCGCGCGAGCGCTGCACGACCTAGCCTATGGCACCGAAGAAGGCTGGGAGGACTGGATCCCGGAGGCAAAAACCGCCCTCGACGCCATGCGCGAGCCGACCGCCGAGATGATCGCAGCCTATCTGCCGGGAAGCTATCGAAAAGAGCAGGAAGGCATCGTCTGCGCGATCTACACGACGATGATCGACGCCGCTCTCTCCCCTGTTGCCGAGGAGGCCTGAGGGATGGGTATCGACCCCAATTGCCAGCGAGCCGGGAAGTGGTTCAGAGGCTGCCGGTTTGAGGCTCGCTACACATACGGCACGGCTCGCGTTCTGACCCACGCAGAACTCTCAAACACGATCTTCGGTGACATGCCGAAGGCGTTGGCAGCATGCCGACCAGCCACCTACGTTCGCGATGTCTGCCGAACGTGCGGGCGAGTTGCTCTCTCCCCCACCCAGGAGCCCTGAATGAGCGATCCTCTACACGAAGAGCCCGGCGAGCGCGGATCCGACGACGTGCGAGCCCATGCCACTAAGGACGGCGCGACGCTTGAGATGATTGGATGCGACGGGGAGGCGTGGTGCGAACTCAAGCCGGATGCGATGCTCCGGCTTGGCGAATGGCTGATCATTCAGGCGATTGCGCAGGGCGCCAAGCCATCCTAGCTCGCCCTCATGCCAACCCGCCCTTCTCCCCGCCAGATAGAAGCCCTACGCGCCATCCAGGCCAATCCCGGAGGCCTTCGTATCTCAGCCCATCCAACAGCGATGAAGGCCTTGGAAGTCATCGGCTACGTGGAGGCTCGGCCACCGAAGACGAAGCCGAAGGAAGTGAGGTGGTTCCTGACGCAATCCGGACGGGATCTGTTGAGGGCGTTGGGGGTGGGGGAAGGCGGCCCTTGATGCTAACGGACGCTGGCATATATATGCTATCGGACGATAGCAGGAGCTGCCATGTCAGGTGACCAAGACCCCGACGATAAAACGCCTCAGAGCCGCGCAGGCAAAGCGCGCATGAACAAGATGACGCCCGAAGAACGGCGCGAGGTGGCGCGGGCAGGAGCTGCCGCCCGTTGGGCCAAGGTCGATCCCAGCCGGGCGCTGCTGCCAAAGGCCGAGTTCGGCTCCGACGACCGCCCTGTGCGCATTGGCGAGATGGAATTGCCCTGCTTCGTCTTGGAGGACGAACGGCGGATCCTGTCTGCAGGCGGCATGCAGAAAGCCTTAGGGATAGCTCAGGGCGGCAGCATGCGCGCTGGCATGAGTCGGATGGAGCTTTTTGCGGCCGGAAAGATCATAAATCCGTTCATTGACAACGAGTTAGCCGATAGAGTCCGGAACCCTGTTCACTTCCGCACGCCGAGCGGCAATCAGGCTTACGGCTACGAAGCCGACACGCTCGTCATGCTCTGCGAGGCAGTCTTGTCTGCTCGGGATGCGAAGGCTCTCCAGCCGCAGCAGATGCCGATCGCTTATCAGTGCGAACTGGTCATGCGCGGCCTCGCCAGGGTCGGCATCGTAGCCTTGGTCGACGAGGCGACCGGCTACCAGCAGGTTCGCAAGCGCGACGCCCTCGCCAAGATCCTAGAGGCATACATCTCAAAAGAGCTGCTGCCGTGGGCTCAACGCTTCCCGCTAGAGTTCTACGAGGAAATTTACCGGCTGCATGGTTGGGACGGCCTTGATCCCGCCAGCCGTTCCAAGCCGGGGTACGTCGGCAAGCTCACCAACGCGTTAGTCTATGAGCGGCTGCCGGACGGCGTGCTGGAGCAGCTTCGCACACAAAACCCGAAAGACCTCGACGGCAAACGAAAGTTCAAGCACCACCAGTTCCTCACCGACGAGATCGGCAACCCGCACTTGGAGAAGCACCTGTCGAAGGTTGTGGGCCTGATGCAGGCGTCGGACACGTGGATGGAGTTCAAGCGCATGTTCAAGCGCGTGTTCAAGGTGCCGGAGAACGAACCGGCACGCGGTCGCGGATCAGTCCGGATCTGAGCAAAAAAATAGGCCACCCAGCATTTGCCGGGCGGCCTTGTCTTCAAGGGCGGGGGAGAGGGGCTAGGAGGGTCGAATGTACGCGCTGTTCGCCGGGCTGATGTACTATCCCGAAGGCGGCTGGGGCGATCATCGGCTAACCACGCCGGATCTAAGTT
>NZ_JAKSYG010000194.1 GCF_022829725.1 Methylobacterium sp. E-005
TCCGGCGCCGATGGATTTCTCCGCGTGGTTCGAGGCCTACCTCGACGGGCCGTCCGGCCCGCGCTGGTACACGTTCGACGCCCGCCACAACCGCCCCCGCATCGGCCGCATCGTCATGGCCCGCGGCCGCGACGCGACCGATTGCGCCCTCACGACGAGCTTCGGCGCGGCGATCCTGGCGCGGTTCGACGTCCACACCGATGAAATCCCGGGTTTGCCGGACGCCTTCGCCAAGGCGGCCTGAACGCCGCCGGCAGGCAGGGTCAGGCGGGCTCGGTCGCCTTCTCGGCGGGGGCCTCGTCGTCGGCTTGGTGGAGAAAGGTGGGGTCGAATTCGGCCAGGGCGGCCAGCTCGTTCCAGTTCTCGATGGTCAGGACGCCGCCGCCCAAGGTCACCAGCCCACGCAACCGCAGGGTCCGCAGAACCCGATTCAAGTGGACGCTGGTCAGTCCCAGGGCGTCGGCCAACTCGGACTGCTTGGGGGCGAGGGGGCAGCTCGTCCCATTGGCCAGGCCGATGGCCTTTTGGCGGAGATACAGCTCGCAGAAGATGTGGGCCACGCGGCCGAGTGCCTGTCGACGACCCAGGCTGGTGATCCGCTCGCGGTAATGCGCGGCGTCGATCAGCGTGTCGCGCCACAGGGCGGCGGCGAGCCCCGGATACTGCCTCGTGACCTGCCGTAGCTCATCGTGCCCGATGAAGGCGAGGGTGCACGTGGTCAGGGCCGCGAGGTGATGGTCCATCCGGTGCAGGTGCAGGCTCTGCAGATCCGGCATGTCCCCCGCCACGTAGAACGACTGGATCTGCCGCCCCCCCTCCGACAGGGCCGCGTAGCGCGAAACCCATCCCTGGAGCACGAGGCAGCATTGAGTCGGACGGTCGCCGAAGCTGACGATGTCGTGGCGGGCCGGCAGGCTCCGCACCGTATGGGGCAGGTTCAGGATGGCTGCGCGTTCGGCCTGCTCCAGCTGGGCGCAGCTGTCGAGCTTCCGAACCAGCATCTCCATCGGCGTGCTGTACCCATGGGGCATTGAACGCTCAGCCTCCGACTTGCCCGGTTCCGGAACACCCGGCGTCCGTGTGCGTCACAGGCGCCTCCTCGAGCCGATCCCGGCATTGACGCATCGCCCATTCGCGACCGCCCCCGGCCGCGCGCATCGGCGGCCCGACGTACAGCGCTCCGACTACGGCGGGCAAGGCATCCTTTGTCGACGCGACTGCTATCGGTCCTTCGTAAAGCAGAAGTCGGTCCCGTTGAAGTTTCGATCCCCATGCTGTAAGGCACGCGGGTCTTCCGGACCCGCTCTCGCGCGCTCGTCTTTCGGCGCGCCCGCCGAGCCGTCCGGACGGATCGCCCTCGTCATCCGTATCGACGCGTCGGCAAGCCGGTTCCTCCGGGATCTGGTCGCCTCTCCCGGAACATGCAGGGAGCGGCCGCGGCGGACAGGGGTGCTTGCAACGCGAGCCGCCGGCGCAACGGGCCTCCGAGGGAGGCCGTTCAGGAGATGGAATGACCGCAGGTACCGCTCTGGGGCATAGCCCGAGCCGCGACGATTTCGCCGCCCTCCTCGAGGAGAGCTTCCTCGAACACGAGATCACCGAAGGGTCCGTCGTCAAGGGTCGCGTCGTCGCGATCGAGAAGGACGTGGCCGTCATCGACATCGGCGCCAAGACGGAAGGCCGTGTCGCACTCAAGGAATTCACCGGTCCCGGCCGCGAGGGCGAGCTGAAGGTCGGCGACGAGGTCGAGGTCTATGTCGACCGGATCGAGAACGCTCTGGGCGAGGCCGTCATCTCGCGCGACAAGGCGCGCCGCGAGGAGAGCTGGGTCAAGCTCGAGAAGTCGTTCGAGAACAACGACCGGGTCATCGGCACGATCTTCAACCAGGTCAAGGGCGGCTACACCGTCGACCTCGACGGCGCCGTGGCGTTCCTGCCGCGCTCGCAGGTCGATATCCGCCCGGTCCGCGACGTCACCCCGCTGCTCGGCACCCCGCAGCCGTTCCAGATCCTCAAGATGGATCGCCGCCGCGGCAACATCGTCGTGTCGCGCCGGACCGTGCTCGAGGAGAGCCGCGCCGAGCAGCGCTCCGAGCTGGTGGCCAACCTCGAGGAAGGTCAGGTCATCGACGGCGTCGTCAAGAACATCACCGAGTACGGCGCCTTCGTCGATCTCGGCGGGATCGACGGCCTGCTGCACGTCACCGACATGGCGTGGCGCCGCGTGAACCATCCGTCCGAGGTGGTCACGATCGGCCAGACCGTGAAGGTCAAGATCATCAAGATCAACCACGAGACGCACCGCATCTCGCTCGGCATCAAGCAGCTGCTCGCCGATCCGTGGGAGGGCATCGCCGCCCGCTACCCGGAGGGCGCCAAGCTCAAGGGCCGCGTGACCAACATCACCGATTACGGCGCCTTCGTGGAGCTGGAGCCGGGGATCGAGGGCCTGATCCACGTCTCCGAGATGAGCTGGACCAAGAAGAACGTCCACCCGGGCAAGATCGTCTCCACCTCCCAGGAGGTCGAGGTTCAGATCCTGGAGGTCGATCCGGTCAAGCGCCGCATCTCGCTCGGCCTTAAGCAGACCCTGCAGAACCCCTGGGAGGGCTTCGCCGAGAAGCACCCGGTCGGTTCCGAGGTCGAAGGCGAGGTCAAGAACAAGACCGAGTTCGGCCTGTTCATCGGACTGGAAGGCGATGTCGACGGCATGGTCCACCTGTCGGATCTCGATTGGAACCGTCCCGGCGAGCAGGTCATCGAGGAGTTCAAGAAGGGCGACATGGTCCGCGCCCAGGTTCTCGACGTCGATGTCGAGAAGGAGCGGATCTCGCTGGGCGTGAAGCAGCTCGGCGGTGACCCCTTCGCCGAGGCCGGCGAGATCAAGAAGGGCCAGATCGTCACCTGCGAGGTCATCGAGGTGAAGGATTCGGGCGTCGAGGCGAAGATCGTCGACACCGACATGCAGACCTTCATCCGCCGGGCCGAGCTGGCCCGCGACCGCGGCGATCAGCGCCCCGAGCGCTTCGCCACCGGCGAGAAGTTCGACGCCCGCGTCGTGCAGTTCGACCGGAAGGCCCGCCGCGTGCAGGTCTCGATCAAGGCCCTCGAGGTCGCCGAGGAGAAGGAGGCGATGGCCCAGTTCGGCTCCGCTGATTCGGGCGCCTCGCTCGGCGACATTCTCGGTGCCGCCTTCAACAAGAAGCGCTCCGACGACGAGTGAGCGTCTGACACCGGCCGCCCGAACCGTTCGGGCGGCCAGCATGACAACCCGCGCGGGACCGGTGTCCGGCGCGGGTTTTCTTTTGCGCGTGACAACAATTCCAGGTTGACGTCGCGGGTCGATCCACGACTTCGCTGCACGCCCGGGGAACCGCGGCAGACAGCCGGATCATTTTCTTCGCGCGCCCCGTATCCACGCCCGCGGTAAATGCTTAGAACACCGGCCTCACCCGGCTTTGGTCGGGCGAGCCGAACGAAACCAAGGACTTGCCCGGCGCGGGGCGTGGCTCCCGCACCCCGTTGCGGGGGTCGGACCGGGGGCTTCAGGGAAGGCACAGCATGGCAGCCGACGCCGAACTGCTGATCGACCGGCGGCGCCTCCGCCGCAGGTTGTCCCTTTGGCGCGTGCTCGGCATTGGCGGCCTCCTGGTGGCGGTCGGCGCCCTTGGCTATCGCGTCCGCACCGGCGCGGAAGGCGGCTTCGCCGTGCAGCCGCAGATCGCGCGCATCTCGGTCTCCGGCTTCATCGCGGGGAGCGAGGCCACCGCCAAGCTGATGAAGCGCGTCGGCGACGCCGATGCCGTCAAAGCCGTGATCGTATCGATCAACTCGCCGGGCGGCACGACGACGGGCTCTGAAGAGATCTTCCGCAACCTGCGGGCGCTTGCCGCCAAGAAGCCGATCGTCGCCTTCGTGGACGGGACGGCGGCTTCGGGGGCTTACATCACCGCCATCGCGGCCGACCATATCGTGGCGCGGGAGACCAGCCTCGTCGGTTCGATCGGCGTGCTGTTCCAGTACCCGGACGTGTCGGGCCTGCTCGACAAGGTCGGCGTGAAGGTGGAGTCTGTGAAGTCGTCGCCGCTCAAGGCCGAGCCCTCAGGCTTCACGCCGACCTCGCCGGAGGCGCGCGCAGCCCTCGCCGCCGTGGTGGGTGACACCTACGCGTGGTTCAAGGGGCTGGTGGCCGAGCGCCGGGGCATGGATGCCGGCCAGCTTGCGACCGTCTCGGACGGCCGCGTTTTCAGCGGGCGTCAGAGCGTGCCGCTCAAGCTCGTGGACGAGCTCGGCAGCGAGCGTCAGGCGGTGGCTTGGCTGGAAAGCGCCCGGGGCGTGACGAAGGATCTTCCGGTCAAGGATTGGAAGCCCCGATCGGAGAGCGATTTCTCGCTCTGGTCGGCCGCGGGCGTCGGTGCCGATCTGCTGGGTTTTGAGGGTGTCGCGTCGCGCCTCCGGACGGTCGGCGCCGAGGCGCAGGCGGCCCGCGGCGGGCTCCTTGCCCTCTGGCGGCCGGAACCCTGAACGGCCGTCTCCCCGACGCCCGCCCCGATCCTGCAAGAAGACCGGACGCCATGATCAAGTCGGAGCTCGTCCTCAAGATCGCCGAGCAGAACCCGCATCTCTACCAGCGCGACGTGGAGATCCTGGTCAACGCGATTCTCGACACCATTTCCGATGCGCTCGCCCGCGGCGACCGGGTCGAGCTGCGTGGATTCGGCGCGTTTTCGGTGAAGCGCCGTGAGGCGCGCCGGGGACGCAACCCGCGCACCGGTGCCGCCGTTGCCGTGTCCGAGAAGGCGATCCCCGTGTTCAAGACCGGCAAGGAGATGCGCCAGCGCCTCAATGCGGCCGGCATCGGCGAAACGGCCTCGGCCGCAGAGTAGGAAGGAGCCCTGAGCGCGATGATCCGTTTCCTGAAGAGCCTCGTGCTGTTGCCGATCGCCGCTTTGGTGATCCTGCTGGCGGTGGCCAACCGCGCGCCGGTGCGGCTCTCCTTCGATCCGTTCAACGTCGATGCGCCGGTCTTCAGCGTGGACCTGCCGCTCTACGCGATCCTGTTCGGCGCGGTGGCGCTGGGCATCATCGTCGGTGGCATCTTCACGTGGCTCGGCCAGGGCAAGACCCGGGCTCGGGCGCGTTACCACCGCCGGGAGGCCGTGCGTCACGAGCGCGAGGCCACGCGGCTGCGCGCTTATGCGCCGGAGAGCGAGACGCCCGGCCCCTACATTGTCCCCAATACCGGGCGGACGGCGCTGCCGGCGCCGCGATAGCTCAGTCCATTCCCCGCGCAGCCGCCACGAAGGCCGCGATCCTGTCGGGATCCTTGATGCCCGGCGCCGACTCGACCCCGGACGAGACGTCGACGGCGCCGAGCTGCGTCCGCGCGAGGGCTTCGGCGACATTGGCCGCGTCGAGCCCCCCGGAGAGCATCGTGCCCGCCGGAAGGTCGCGATCGGCGAGGATCGTCCAGTCGAAACACCTGCCATTGCCGCCGGGCAGGGCCGAATCCGCGGGCGCCTTGGCGTCGAGGAGGATGCGGTCGGCGACCGCCACGTAGGCGGCCAGCGGCGCCAGATCCGCGGGCGATGCGAGGCCAAGCGCCTTCATCACCGGACGGCCGGTCAGGGCACGGATCGCAGCGACGCGCTCGGGGCTCTCCCGGCCGTGCAGCTGGATCAGGTCGGGGCCGACGGCTTCGACCACGCTCGTCAGCAAGGTATCGTCCGGGTCGACCAGCAGGACGACACGCTCCGCCCGGCCCTTCGCGCGGCGCGACAGGCCTGCGGCCCGGGCGACATCCACGTGGCGCGGACTGCGCGGGAAATGCACGAGGCCGATCCAGTCCACCCCGAGCGCCAGGGCGGCGTCGAGGGTGTCCTCGGTGCTGAGCCCGCAGATCTTGATGCGGGCCGGGGGTCGGGTCGCGTCGGCCATGGGCATCCTATAGCGGATCCGGCGGCGGAGAGCAGGGCGCTCCGCGCGCTGGCCTACCCTCAATACAGTGCGGGCAGGTAGACGTTCGGAATCGGGAAGCCGCTGAAGACGACCTTGCCGTCGATCAGCCGCAGCGGCGGAAGATCCTTCAGCGGCGTCGCGTCGGCTGGAGCGTCCGGGGGCGGGCGGCGGCTCAATCCCAGCAGGCCGCCGACGAGTTGGCCCACGAGCGCGCCGCGATCCGAGCCGAAGCGTTGCCCCACGATGGTACCAACCAGGGCGTCGATACCCGCCGCTCGAAGATTCAGCTGGCCGGCCGGTCTGTGGGCGGCATCAAGGGCCAGCGTGCCCTTCGCCTGGACGCGCTGCTCGCCCTTGGCCAGGGAGAGCCCTGCGATGTCCAGGGTCCCGCCGGCCTGACGCCAGCGCTCCAGCTCCCGCGGAACCGGCCCGGTTCGCAGAACGGTCGCCTGGGACAGGGCTGCGTCGAGGGCGAGATCGGCTGGGGCCTGGGTTCCGGTCAGAGCGTCGAGCTGCGGGACCGCCGCCTGAACGAGGCGCAGGCTGACATCCACCGCGCCCTCGGACTCGTAACGACCGGGATCAGGCCGGGCATGCAGTTCCAGATGCTGGCCCGAAAGCGCGATCGGCCCCGTCTCCGCGCCTGTCACGTTGACCTTCGGATCGTCCATCACGACCGAGGCCCGGGTGAAACCGTCCGAGGCACCGTGGAAGCTGCCCTGGAGGGCGCGCCAGGACGCATCGCCCGTCAAGCCGCCCTGATCGACATGGAATGGACCCGCGCTCTCGAACAGCACGAGGCGCGGCTGATAGATCTGCGCCACCGCGGTTGTCGGGCCCAGACGGAAGCGGCCATCCGAGCGCTCCAGCGTCACGGCGCTGCACCGCAATTCGAGGCGGAAAGGGTATCCGGTCAGGGTCCGATCGGCGCAGCCCCAGGTGCGGCCCGCGGCTGCTTCCCGCGCCATCCAGCCGTCGATCTCGCTGGCCGCCCGGCCGCGGATCCAGAACCAGCCGACCGACCACGCGATCACCACGACGGCCAGAAGGATGTAGGGGAGGAACAGCCCGAGCCGCGAGCGACGCCTGCCCCCGCGCGGGACAGTCTGCCCCGCGTTCACCGGCTGCGTCCGATCCTCAACCATGCGTTCCGCTCCTGCCGTAATCCCCTCAGGGACGTCACGACCCCGCCATGAGGCCACGCAAGGGGCGAAACTGGGGCGGCAGCGATCCGGGTCGACGGGTGCACGGATCGAACCGTGCGGACGCGGCCGCCCTCCACCGGCTCAGACCTGGGCCGACTCAGACCTGGGCTGGCTCCACCGTATCGACCTTCAGATCCTCGACGATCGCCATCCGCTCGGCCTCGGTGTCGGCAAGGCGATGGACATGCATCTCGGTGGCCCCGCCGCAGCGGACGCGATCCAGCCAGGTCCGGCGGAGATGGTCGCGCGGGTTCTCCTTGGAAGTGGCAACCGACACCATCTTGGCGATGCCGGTATCATCGCGGCGCACCGCGATCACCACCGCCTCCGCCATCTCGTCCAGGTCGAAGCCCCCGGCCGAATGGACACCGACCACGTAGCGCCGGCCCGAGCGGCCGCGCCAAGCCGAGAGCGGCAATGCGGGCGCGCCGCGCAGGCCCGCATTCGTCTTGAGACGTTCTTCACGCACATCCTGCCTCCGGCTGCGATCGTCCTTCAGGTCGCGGAGCGCGGCCGACCAGGACAGGGCTCTTCTGTTCGCCATTTGTTCCAACCTAGCGCGCGATATCCACAGCCGTCAAGCGTGACGTCCCTTAGGTAGGATGTGGGGATGATGCCCGTTATCCACAAGCCAGGATGAAGAGCTGCCGTCGTCAGCGGCGGGGTGCGGCCACCGCCGGCGCCTTGTCGGCCGGGACGGAATACCCAGCCGCGGTGAGGCCCTGTAGACCGCCTTCCACCAGGGCGTTGGAGGCTGATTCGAGGCGCTCCTGTGCCAGGGCCTGGAACTCCTGGCGCGGCAGACCGGGGGGGATTGTCGGCAGGAACTCGATGATCGCAGTCCCGGGACGGCGGACGAGGCTGTTGCGCGACCAGAACAGGCCGGTATTCAACGCAACCGGCAGGCAGGGGACCTGCAGGGCCGTGTAGAGGTGCGACAGGCCCTGCTTGTAGGCCGGCGGCGCCCCGACACCCCGGCGGGTGCCCTCGGGGAAGATGATCAGCTGGCGGCCCTGCCGGATCGCCTCGACGGCGGCGGCATTCATCAGGCTCATGGCCCGGGTGCCCTTCGACCGGTCGATCGCCACCATGCCGCTGCGCGACAGGTACCAGCCGATCAGCGGGATGAGCAGCAGCTCACGCTTCAGGATATAGGCGAAGTCCGGCAGCACCGTGCAGAGCGCCAGGGTCTCGAGGGCCGATTGGTGCTTGGCCGCCACCAGCAACGGCCCCGGCGGGATGTTCTCAAGGCCGCGGAACTCGACCCGGGTGCCGGCGACGACCTTCAGCAGCCAGAGGGTGATCCGCCCCCACAGGCGCGCGAGGCGCATCACCGCTCGCCCTGAGATCAGCGTCGGCAGACCGGCGACCGCCAGGATCGTCGTGGCGGTGTAGAAGCAGATGTTGAAGGCGAGAGAGCGCAGGGCGAGCATCGGAATCCGGGAATCGACGGCTCCCCTTAGCGCGCCCGGGCGCTCGCGGCCAAGCGCATCCGGCGCAGGTGTGTCTCAGGCGGCGCCGGCCGGCCGGTCATCCCGGTCGAAGCCGGCGCCGCGACCGGCGATCAGCCAATAGACCAAGCCGGCACTCGCGCCGACCACGAACAGAATCAGAGTCAGCCGCGCCTCAGCGGCCAGGAGGCCCGGATCCCGGCCGGACCGGACCACACCGCGCGTGAGCCAGGGGAGAACCGCGGTCAGCGCGCCGCATCCGGCCCCGTACCAGAGCAGCCCCCGCCGCCGAAACAATTCGCCACCGAGGCCCACCAGAGCCGGGGGCATGACCAGCAGGACAAACAAAGCCTGGGCGAGGCCGGCGACGAACAGCACGAGGCCCTCCGGCGGCAGCCCGGCCGAGAGGTCGGACAGGGCCATGTCGAGGCCCGCGAGCGCGCCACCGGTGAGCCAGGCCTGCGCGGCCGGATCGAGGAAAAGCGCCATCACCAGCACGGTGAAGCCCACCGGGACGGCGAAGAGGAGGGCGAAGGCCCCGAGGAACAGGCGGCCGAGGGCGTGCATGCCGCCAGCCTGTACACCGCCCCCTACCGCGAGTCGCGCGAAAGCCGCGCCCGAACCTTGCGGATCAAGCGCGGCTCCGGAGGGGGGCGCATCAACCGTGGGCGGGGGTGGCTTCGCCGTGATCGCCGTGGCTGTGCTTCTTTCGGAACCGGCCGAGCCAGAGCGAGAAGCGGCGGATCACCACGTAGAAGACCGGCGTCAGGAACAGGCCGAAGAAGGTCGCGCCGATCATCCCGAAGAACACCGCGGTTCCCAGCGCCTGCCGCATCTCGGCGCCGGGGCCGGTGGCGATCACCAGCGGCAGCGTGCCGAGGATGAACGCGAAGGCGGTCATCAGGATCGGGCGCAGCCGAAGCCGGCAGGCTTCGACCGCCGCCTCGACCGGGCCGCGGTGCTCCCGCTGCTCGATGTCGTGGGCGAATTCCACGATCAGGATCGCGTTCTTGGCCGCCAGGCCGATCAGCACGATCAGGCCGATCTGGGTCAGGATGTTGTTGTCCTGCCCCCGGAACTGCACGCCTGCCAATGCTGCGAGAACGCCGGTCGGCACCACCAGCAGGATCGCGAGCGGCAACGCCCAGGATTCGTACTGCGCGGCGAGCACGAGGAAGACCAGCAGCACGCCCAGCGCAAAGACCGCGCCGGCCGTACCGCTCGCCGCCTTCTGCTGATAGGCGATCTCGGTCCAGTCGTAGGAGTAGCCGTCCGGCAGGTTCTTCTTGGCGATCTCCTCCATGGCGGTGAGCGCCTGCCCGGTTGAGATGCCGGGCTTGGCCACGCCCTGGACCGGGACCGAATAGTACAGGTTGAAGCGCTGCACGATCTGCGGCCCGGTCACGTCCCGCACCGAGGCGAGCGTCCCCATCGGCACCAGCGCACCCGTCGAGGAACGGACCTTGATCTGCGAGATGTCCTGCACCGAGGTGCGGAACGCCGCGTCGCCCTGCAGGCGCACCTGATAGATGCGGCCCAGTGTGTTGAAGTCGTTGACGTAGGTGCCACCTAGATCCGCCTGAACCGACGAGAACACGTTGGCCAGCGGCACGTTCAGCATCCGCGCGATGGTGCGGTCGATGTCGAGGAAGAGCTGTGGCGTCGAATTGTCGAAGGTCGTGAAGACGCGCTGCACGTCCGCGCTCTGGTTCGCCTGACCGATCACCGCACCGGCGGCGGCCATCAGCGGGCCGATCTCCGACGATTGCCGGCTCTCGATCTGCATCTTGAAGCCGCCGCCGTTGCCGAGGCCCCGGACCGGCGGCGGCGGGATCACGATCACCCGGGCCTCCTGGATGTCGGAGGTGGCCTTCAGCACATCGCCGGTGATCGCCGCGGCGCTCCGGCCGGTCTCGGCACGCTCCTTGGCGCCCTTGAGAGTCAGGAACATCACGCCGGCATTGGTGGTGTTGGTGAAGGTCGCGCCGTCGAAGCCCGCGATGATCACCGCGTTGGCCACGCCGTCGACCGTGCGCGCCTGCTTGGCGGCGCGCAGGATCACGTCCGTCGTGCGGTCGAGGGAGGCGCCGGAGGGGAGCTGGACGACGCCGATCAGGTAGCCCTGGTCCTGGTCCGGGATGAAGCCCGTGGGCGTCGTCTGCGCGAGGTGGAGCGTGCCGGCGATCACCGCGGCGTAGACCAGCAGCATCACGCCCAAGCCCACGATCCCGCCGGTGAGCACCCGGATGGTCCGGCCATAGGCGTTCGAGGTCGCGTCGAAGGCGCGGTTGAAGCCGTTGGCCAGCCAGGCCACGAACCGCGTCAGGAAGAACTTCGGCTCCTTGCGGGCATGGTGGGGCACCAGCAGCAGCTTGCAGAGCGCCGGCGACAGGGTCAGCGAGTTGAAGGCCGAGATCAGCGTCGAGGCCGCGATGGTGAGCGCGAACTGCTTGTAGAACTGGCCCGAGATGCCGGGGATGAACGCGGTCGGCACGAACACCGCGGCGAGCACCAGCGCGATGGCGATGACCGCGCCGCCGACCTCGTCCATGGTCTTGTGGGCGGCATCGCCCGGCGACAGGCCCTCGGCCATGTTGCGCTCGACGTTCTCCACCACGACGATGGCGTCGTCGACCACGATGCCGATGGCGAGCACGAGCCCGAACAGGGTCAGGTTGTTGAGCGAGAAGCCGAATCCCGCCATCGCCGCGAAGGTGCCGATCAGCGAGACGGGAATCGCGATGACCGGAATCAGCGCGGTGCGCCAGCTCTGCAGGAACACCAGCACCACGATGACCACGAGGCCGACCGCCTCGAACAGCGTCTTGTAGACCTCGTGGATGGACTCCTCGATGAACTCGGTCGGGTTGTAGGCGATGCGGTACTCGACATCCGGCGGGAAGTTCTTCTTGACCTCCTCCATCACCTTCTTGACCGACGCCGCGGCGTCGAGGGCGTTGGTGCCCGGTCGCTGGAACGCGCCGATGCCGACCGCGGGAGTGTCGTTCAGGAACGAGTTGGTCGTGTAGTCCTTCTGGCCCATCTCGACGCGGGCGATGTCCTTCACCCGGACAAGGCGCCCATCCTGGGCCTTGATGATCACCTCGGCGAACTGCTCGGGCGTCTTGAACCGCGCCTGCGACTGCACGACGAGCTGGAACGCCTCGCTCTTGGCCGCGGGCGGCCCGTTGAGCTGGCCCGCCGCCACCTGGACGTTCTGCTCTTGCAGGGCCGTGGTGACGTCGGTGACCGAGAGGCCGTAGGCGGCGAGCTTGTTGGGATCGACCCAGATCCGCTCGGCGTATTCGTTACCGCCGAAGATCGTGATGTCGCCGACACCGTCGAGGCGCAGCAGCTCGTCGCGGATGTTCAGATAGATGTAGTTGGCGAGGTAGTTCTGGTCGTAGGTCTTGTTCGGTGAGAGCAGGTGCACGACCAGCATCAGGTCGGGCGAGGCCTTGCGCACGGTGACGCCGAGGTTGCGCACGTCCGGCGGCAGGCGGGGCTGGGCCACCGAGAGCCGGTTCTGCACCAGCACGTTCGCGATATCGAGGTTGGTGCCGACCTTGAAGGTCACGGTCAGCAGCATGTTGCCGTCGTTGGTCGACAACGACGTCATATAGAGCATGTTGTCGACGCCGTTGACCTCCTGCTCGATCGGCGTCGCGATCGTGGCGGCCACGGTCTCGGCATTGGCGCCCGGATAGGAGGCACGCACCGTCACGGTCGGCGGCACGATCTCGGGATATTGCGAGACCGGCAGGCTCTCGTAGGCCACAAAGCCGAGGATCAGGAACACGATCGACGTGACGGAGGCGAAGATCGGCCTGTCAACGAAGAAATGGGCGAAACGCATCGGTCAAACCTCTGAGGCCCGCCGGTCTCCCGGCCGGGGCCCTGCGTCGTCGGTGCGGGGCGCGCCGTAGGGCGCGCGCGATGGCAGTGACCGTGAGCCGGTCCGGCTCACGTCTTGCTCGGGGGCAGCTCGATGGTCTCGGGCGTCACCTTCGCGCCCGGCCGCACCCGCGAGGTGCCGTTGACCACGACCATCTCGTCGCCCTTCAGCCCCGACTGGATCACCCGGTAGCCGTCGACCTTCGGTCCAAGGACCACGTCCTTCTGCTGGATGACGTTCTCGGGCCCAACGATGTAGACGATCCGCTTGTCCTGGTTGGCGGCCACCGCCTCGTCGGGGATCAGCACGCCCTGGAACGGCTTGGTCGCCGGCATCGACACGATGCCGAACAGGCCGGGCTTGATGAACAGGTCGGGGTTCGGGACGGTGGCCCGCAGCAGGATGGTGCCGGTGGCGTTGTCGACGCGGTTGTCGACGAAGTCGAGCGTTCCCTTGCGGGTCGGCTTGGCCTCGCCCGAGAGCGCGATCAGGATCGGGACGCCCTTACCCTGCTGGGTCTGCCCCATGCCGATGCCGAGGCTGCTCTGATACTTCAGGAACGCCTTCTCATCGACGGTATAGCTGAAATAGATCGGGTCGAGCGACACGATGGTCGTCAGCAGCGTCTGGTCGGCGCTGACGATGTTGCCCTCGGTCACCAAACGCCGGCTGATCCGGCCGTTGATCGGCGCCTTCACCTCGCTGAAGTCGTAGTTCAGCTGGGCGTTGTTCAAGGCGGCCTGGGCGCTGTCGACATCGGCCTGGGCGGTCTGCGAGGCCTGCCGGCGCTGGTCGGTGACCTGCTCGGAGATGTTGCCGCTGCGTGACAGGGTCTGCGCGCGCTCCAGGTCCGTCTGCGAGAAGGATTGGCGCGCCTTGGCGGAGGCCAGGGCCGCCTGGGCCTGCTCCAGGGCCGCCTTGTAGGGACGCCGGTCGATGACGAACAGGACGTCGCCCTTCTTCACCGTCTGACCGTCGACGAAGTTGATCTTCTCGAGGTATCCGGTGACGCGAGCACGGACCTCGACGTATTCAATCGCGTCGAAGCGACCGGTATACTGGTCCTGCTCGACGATCTCGCGCACGACGGGCTTCGCCACGGTGACCTTCGGCGGAGGGCCACCCGGCGCCTGGGCATGGGCGGGCGTCGCGAGCGGTCCCGCGGCGAGACCGGCGGCCAGTCCGGAGAGCACGGTGAGAAGGCTGAGAAGCCGGCTGCGCATCGGGTTCTGCTGTCCATTGGCCGACCGACGGTCGTGCCGAGCTTGACGATAGTTCCGCCGCAGACGCGCCCTAACCCGCGCGCAACGATGTTGCTTGTGCGCCGGCGCACACGGCGGCTCCGCAGACCGGATGATCCGGCGGCCTACTCGATGGCTTCGCCGGCGCCGTACCAATCCTTGAAGCCGCCTTTGTAGTGGCGGGTGATGTCCAGGCCCGCCTGCTGCGCCGCCATCAGCGCGTGGACCGATCGGACCCCGGACGCGCAGGAGAAGACGGGCTGCCGCCCGTCCTCGGCCACGAGGGCGGCCACGGCCTCGGGGTCGAAGCTTGAGAGCGGATGCGAGACGGCTCCGGGGATGTGACCGGCGCTGTATTCATGCGGTTCCCGAACATCGATGATCAACATCGAGCCATCGTCAACACCACTCTTAACCGCATTGCGATCGAGGTCGACCACCTGCATCGACAGGATCTCCGTTCCGCCCGGGATTCATCAGCTTACGGGACTGACGCTTTTTCATATTCGTCAGGCCATGTCCGTGCAACTCGGCGCCGTATGAGTGCGGCAGGCGATCGCCGTCAGAGCGCCGCCAGAGTCGGACCGATCGCGTCGAAATGTGCGGCCCAGGTCGGCGGCTGGTATCCAGCGAGGCGGCGGGCCAGATCCTGCCGTAGCGGCGAGGCCGGCTCCGACAGGGCCTCGATCGCGGCTATCCAGCCCGGACCATCGACGGGATCGCGGAACAGGGCGAACCCCTCAGCGATCTCCCGATGGACGGGGATGTCGGAGGCCACCACCGGCAGCCCGGAGGCCGCGGCCTCCACGAGGGGGATCCCGTAGCCCTCGGTGAAGGACGGCATCAGCAGCGCCGTGCAGCTGCGCGTCAGCGCGGCGAGGCCGTGCGTCGACAGGCCGGTCGCCTCGATGGTGTGGGCGCGCACGCCCGGGCAGCGTTCCAGCATGTCGATGGCGCTCTCGGCCTCCCAGCCCCGGCGCCCGACCACGATGAGCCGGGGTGTGACGGCCCCATAGCGCTCGGCCAGATGCCGCCAGATCTGGAACAGGAGCAGGTGGTTCTTGCGCGATTCGATCGTCCCGCAGACCAGGAAGGTCGGCCGATCCGGCTGGAAGCGGGGTCCGTCGTGGCCGAAGGCCGGCTCGACGCCGAGATGGCCTACCGCCACCGGCGGCCGCCCGAACCCCTCGGCCGCCAAGTGATCGAGGGTCCGCTGTCCGGTATCGGCCGAGTTCACCAGGATCGCGGAGGCGTGGCGCCCGATCGTGCGCAGGCGCGCCCGATGCCGCTCGGCCTCGCCGGCGCGGCCGTATTCGGGATGGGTGATCGGGATCAGGTCGTGGACGAAGAAGGCGGCGCGCACATCCCGGCGGGTGTAGAGCCAGTCGAAGCGCCGGGGATCGTCGAGCCGCAGGTGCGACGTGTGCAGATAGAGCGCATCGCGTGGGAGCGCGTCGACCGGGCCGCCGCGCAGGGCGATCTCGGCCGCCGTCCGGGCCTGGATCCGGCGCCGCGCCCCGGTGCCGATCCGCGGGGCGGTGGCGTCGGTTCCGGGTGCGAGCCCCGTCGCGCCGCACCGCGCGGCCAACCGGCGGTAGACCGGATCGTCGAGTGCCCCCCGATCCTCGACCCAACCGGCCGCGACCGCCTCGACGATCGCGCGCGACCGATCCCGGTCGAGGATACGCGGACCGAACGCCGTGGAAACCACGCCGACGCTGGCGGCGGACCAGCTGAGGAAGGCGCGGGCATAGGCGAGATCGACGCGATCGATTCCGGACGGGCTGGCGTGGCGCAGGCGCGTGACGAGGCGGGTGAGATCGAAGGCGATCGGTCGGTCGGTCATGAACCTTGCTGGTGTCTGGGACGCGCGCACCCCGTAACGGCCGCACGCCGCGAGCGCCAGCGGTTCCCGGCTCGGGCGGGACCACGCGAAGGGGTTGCACGGGCGCCGCGCGAAGGCTAAGAGCCGGGGGCCCTAGCGGCGTCGGAGTGTAGCGCAGCCCGGTAGCGCACCTGTCTGGGGGACAGGGGGTCGTCGGTTCAAGTCCGGCCACTCCGACCATTCTTTCTCAGTGACTTAGCTGTCATTTGAGCCATCGCCCTTCTCACCGTTTGCTGCATCGTTTGCAGGGCGGTTCGGTTTCTGCCGGTTGCGTTCGTGTTCGTCGAGCTTCGCGATAGCTGACTCGGCAAGGCTCCGTGTGCGGGCTAGATACTGATCCAGGATCTTTTGCGCGTGCGCCTGCGAATGGCCCGTGATGGTCGCGATCTCCGGCACGTTGCAGCCGGCCTCGGCTAGCATTGTGACGGCCGTCCCGCGCAAATCGTGGAAGTGCAGGCCCTCCGCGATCCGGGCCGCCGCAAATGTTTCGCTCCAGACCTTGTGGAACCGGCGCTTCAGCCACGGGCCGCCGCGCGACGCGACGAGGATGGTGCCCGCGCGGCGAGGCGCCGCATCCAGCGCCGTCTTCAGCGCGCGGGTCGCTGGCACGTAGACCGTCCGCTTGCTTTTCCCCTGCTTGAGCGTGATCGCCGCCCCATCCCAGGCCGACCACGTCAACTTCAGCAGATCGCCCTGACGCTGGCCCGTATGCAAGGCGAGCATCATCGCTAGCCGGATTTCTGGGCGTGCGACAGCTTCGAACGCCTTCACATGCTCAGGCAGCCATATGATCTCGGCGCGGGTCGAGCTGTAGGCGCGTTCGAACGTGGCGATCGGGTTGTGCCGAATGTGGCCGTGGTCGACGCCCCAAGCGAACACCTTCGCCAGACGCGCTAGCTTCGCGTCGGCCGCTCGCGGGTGATCCTCGGCAAGCTGCTCATGCCATTTCAGGAAGGGCGGTCGGCTGCGTGGGTTCTCGACGATCTTAAGGGGTGTCTTGCCCCACTTTGCCTCGCACGCCCGGATGTTGAATTCCTCGTTGGCGCGGGTCTTGTCCGAAAGCTTCTTGGTCCATGCCCGGCTGGCCTGGTACTGCCGGATCAGCCACTCTACCGTGCCTTGGCTCCGATTGAGCGCGGCTGACCGGCCAGCGTCCTGATACGAGGCGACGAACTCTGCGGATCCCGGCTCACCCTGTAGCTTCGTCCCGGTCGCCCGGTGGTAGTAGTGCGTGCGGATTGTGCCATCGGCCAGCTTGCGGCGGACCGTGTTGATGCCCGTCAGCTTAACCCGCATGCTCTGCCAGCCACTCGTCGATTGACGGGGCGGCATCCGATAGCAACCCGGAGCGCCGATCAAGCGCCCGGTCGATAGCCTTGCGATCCCAGCGTGTGGTGCCGGCCATGGCCCGCGGGACGATGCCCTTGCGCACCCACTCGTCGAACGCGGCCGTGGTATCGCAGCCGCAGTACTCGGCGGCTTGGTCGCGGGTCAGGCCGCGAGGAAGCATGCCAAGCGGCAGTGCGGTCATCCGACGACCTCCTTACATCCACCTGCGATCCACTCCGCAAGTTCGCCCTCGCGGACGAACCACTCGCCTTGGCGACGATGCTCGGCAAACCGCCGATGCAGTTCTTTCTCAAGCAGCAGGCCGCCTGGGAACGTGGCATAGATCTCCAGCTTTTCGGGGCACCCGGTCTGGATGCCAGCGATACGGTGCTGCACGTCGCGCTGAGTGATGCCGATCTTCACGTACTGCGCGAAGCCGACGACATAGATCGTCGTGGTGGCGCGGGGCCGTCGAGGGGGGATGGCTGGGGTGCCTATATCGGCCCTGAAATATCGGCCGCGACCGTTCTGCGAGCCTCCAAATGGCTGTTTAAGCCGCTCAGCGATGAGTTGGCGCCGAGGGTCGCCGTCTGGGAATGCCGCCTCAAAAGCTGCGACTATGCCAGGGCGACTGCTCTCGTCGCCGACTGGTTCCCCTAGACCCATACGAAGAATTTCACGGGCCCGCGCCTTGATGGCTTCCGCGCGCACTGTATCGGAACCACGCCCGCTCATTGCTCAGCCTCCTGTGCGAGAATGGAAAGGGCGGGATCCGGGCCGATCCGTCAGGATGCAGACGATCTCAAAGGCGTGGACCGTGAGGATGTGCAGGCTGATCGCGATCCAGAGCAGGGCACCGGAGGCCACAATCGCCGTGAAGGTCAGGATAGAATTGCTCAAGGCTTCGTCTCCTCTGTCTTGCGAAGGCGGGCTGGCATCTTTGCGAAAGCGGCCTCTATTGCCTCACGGAAGCCCGGCCCTGGACCGAGCAAGTGTGGCTGGCCGGGCCAGCGGTCGAGCAGGATGCCCCATGCGGCGGCGATCATCTCGGGGGTGGGGATGAAGGGCTCAGCGGCCATTGCGAACCTCCACCTTCGGAGGTGGCACGATCTGCCATGTCTTGCGCCAAGCGCGGGTGAGAGGTGTCGTCCTTTCCGCGATGATCTCGACGCACAGATCGACACATTCATCGCAAATGAACACAACCGGCCCGGCTATGAGTTGTGCGCGCTCGTATTGGCTGTAGCCGCAGAACGAGCAGTACAGGGGCTCAGCCATTCTGCTTCTCCGGGTCTGAGGAGGACAGGGCGGCTCTCCGCATCGCAGAGAGCGTCGGATGATGGCGAATGAAGTCGAGGGCTTGAGCCTCATTGCCTGGGCCGCCGTGCGGGAGGCCGCGGTCACACCATTTCAGCGCGAATGTCGCGAAGTGCCTTAGTTTCCCGTTCTCCGCTCCCAGCTTCGCCACCCGTTCCCTGAGAGCAGCTATCTCAGTCCATGCCTGCTCATCCGCCACGTCGCGGGCGAGGTGCTGCATGGCGCTTTCTTTCAAATCAGCGCGAAGCTTGCTCGTGACGCCAGCGATCTCGTTCGGCAGGTAGCCCATGAAATCCAAGCTGCACTCAGGGCCGATGCAGGCGCCGTTGCCGATCGCTTTCGCGCTGTCGCAGACGATGCCGCGTAAGGCCTGAAGCCGAGCGCAGGCGTCTCCGTACATCTTGGCGAGGGCGATGAGGTTGTCTTCGGCTCGTCTACGACGACGAGCTTCCAGCATTCGCTTTTGAAACATCCACGGCCAGCTTTTCCAGCGGTCCCGAAACCGCTCGGCCTTTTGCGTGCGCCGATGCAGGTCTCGGGTAAGAGCCCGAGCCCGATCCCGTTCTTCTCGTGCGGCCATAAGATCGGAGTGGAGGCGGGCGATCGTGGCCCGCGCCCAGTTGACATGGGCAAGAGCTTCAGCCTCGGTCGTGAAGCGATCCGTACCCTCAGCGTGGATGTTCCCGCCGCCGATGGGATTGATGCAGAAGCTGTGAAGCTCGGGCTCGCCCTCGGTTCCGGGGCTTGTAGGATCGGGGTTGAGGGAAGCGGTCATGGCTTCGCTCCGCACGGCTGCAACGGGGGCATGTGCGAGATCACGGCCTGTGTGTAGCCGCAGGTGCTGAGACCGAGGCAGATGGCGAGGATCACTGCCGCCAAGCCGAGGCCGTTAGCGAGATCTTCGTGCATCACGACCGACCTCCCTTCCCCGGCTCGCGCAGGACGGCGGCGGGGTGAGAGGAAAGAATGCGGAGGGCGAGTTCGACCCGCTCGGCATCTTCGAGATCGTCAACCTTGCGGAAGTTGATCGCCAGCCGAACTGGGTCGCGAACGCCATCAAGAAGCTGCCTCGCCTCTTCCACCGTCATCTCAGGCTGTGAGGGGGTGGATTGGGGAAGGGGTTGGGGCGTTGCCTTGCAGGCCGGGCCTTCGTCTTCGACCGAGCCCGTTCCGGTCTCGGCACTACGTGCATCAGTCCCTAACGCTTCTTTCGCGTTCTTGACTGCATCTACGATAGCGAGGGCCATGGTCTCGCCCCAACCATCGTAGCCATTGCTGGGCGCGCCGTCGTCCGGACAGATCCAAGCATGAATGTCGAGGTGGCATTCATCCAACGCGTAGGCCCATCCTGGGAACTCGCGTTTGACCAGAGCAATAGCGTCATCAATCCCGCCCGATGGCATCGCAGCGGCGAAGGCGGGGGAGGGAAATTGGGTTTCACCGTCGAGCGCTTGGCGATGAGCCTCCATAGCGGCCTCGATGGTCCCGCCAGTCACAGTTCGCCAGTCTTTTATCCAAGGAAGATCGTAGCGTATCCGCGCGCCATCGGGATGCTGACCAGGATGCGGACGACGCGGCCATGAACCTGCCAATTTGAGAGCCGGGCCGCGCGATGGGATCGCAGTCGCTTGCGACGAAGACCCGTCAGGGGCTTCGCCCGTAGGGCTAGAGCCCGGTGCCGTCAGGCACGCGCCCAGCACATCCCTCTGTCCCTGCTTCCGGGCTTCGGACATGAGGGCGAGGATGGCGTATTCAGCAGCGAGGTGCGTTTGGGTACGATCGTTGTAGAGCAACGCCCCGATCTGTTCGGCCCTCTCCAGCCACCGTTCCCGCTCCTCACTCCCTACGGCCGGGATCTCTGCGAGCTTCGCCAGGGCGTCGCTGCCAGTACAAGTAGCGGCTTGGATCGCCTGATATGCGGCGTGGACTTCCTGCCGGCTGATATCGCGAAGGGACTCCTCTTGCTCGGCCCAGGCGCCGGGGTCCTCCCCACCACAGAACTCGCGCGCAATGAAGGGGCGTGAAACTTCCCATGCCGCTATGCAGCCGGCTTCAATGGCGCTGTCAGGCTGCTTCGCCAGGGCGTCGGTCTGGGCGGGTGTAATCGGGGTGACGGGCATGGGTCAGTGTCCTTTCCCCTGAGTGGTAAAGCGTTCGCGGATGATGTTGCGGATGTCGGCGGCGATGGCGTCAGCAGCTGAGATAGCCGCGG
>NZ_JAKSYG010000217.1 GCF_022829725.1 Methylobacterium sp. E-005
TCCGGCGCCGATGGATTTCTCCGCGTGGTTCGAGGCCTACCTCGACGGGCCGTCCGGCCCGCGCTGGTACACGTTCGACGCCCGCCACAACCGCCCCCGCATCGGCCGCATCGTCATGGCCCGCGGCCGCGACGCGACCGACTGCGCGATCTCGACCAATTTCGGCTATGCCCATCTCGCCCGCTTCGACGTGCACACCGATGAGGTGATCTGATTAACCAGCACGGGTGAAACGGCCTGCGTATTCCGCCGCGCACCGAAATCGTGGCGGTTGTGTGGAACTGGTCGCCTATGCTCACGCTTGTAATGGAAAAGGTTATTGCACAGGCAGGCCACCCATGAAGACCACGGTCACCGCTCTCGCCGCGCTGCTCGGCTCGGCTGTTCTTGCCGCAACGCCCGTCCTTGCTGCGTCGTCCTACGATCCCTTCGGGAGCGGAGACGCCGACACGTACTACCAGGATCAGGGCCCATACGGTTACCAGGGCACCTATGTCCCGGGTTACGGCCAGGGCGTTCAGGCCGCGCCGCAGGCCCAGGTCCAGCCGATCCCGCGGGAAGTCGTTGCGTTCAACGCACCCTACGCCCCCGGCACGATCGTGGTCTCCACCGCCGAGCGCCGGCTCTACTTTGTGACGGGAAACGGTGAGGCGATCCGCTACGGCGTCGGCGTCGGTCGCCCGGGCTTCAGCTGGAGCGGCACGAACACCATCACGGCCAAGCGCGAATGGCCGTCGTGGACGCCCCCGAAGGCCATGATCGCCCGCCGCCCCGACCTGCCGCGCTACATGGCTGGCGGCATCGAGAACCCGCTCGGCGCCCGCGCCATGTATATTGGCCACACCGAGTACCGCATCCACGGCTCGAACGAGCCGGATACGATCGGCCAGGCGGTCTCGTCGGGTTGCATCCGCATGACCAACGAGGACGTCACCGACCTGTACGAGCGGGTGAAGGTCGGCGCCAAGGTCGTGGTTCTGAACTGAAAACGCCGGTCCGGCTGCGGCCGGTCCGTCTGGAATCGACCAGGCCGCGGCGTCCATGCCGGACGCCGCGGCCGTGTCGTTCCAGGGCATTCGTTCGCGGGTGGGCCTGCCCTACGGTACGACGTGGCCGACGGCGGTCTGGGGCGGGCTGAAGGAGGCGATCGGCAGATCGCAGAAGCAGCGCACGCCGAGGGGCCGCGGCCCCGGCAGGGGACAGGAGAACGGCTTCGGCCCGGTGATGCCCTGCTGGATCGCGTCGCAATTGAAGCCGACGGGCCCGCGCTCGACCCGGCGCGGCGGACGACGGTAGCCGCGCTCGTAACCCGGATCCTCATAGGCAGGGCCATCGACATACTGCGCCCGTGCCGCCGGGCCGGGCAGGGCGGCGGCGAGCGCCAGGGCGGCGATCGTGAGGCGGACAGCATCACGCAGGCGCGGAGGCCCGGAGACAGCGCGGCGCATCGCAAAAATCCTTCGCTCGATGCGGACGGCATCTCGTCCGCCGGGCGGCTCTCGGTGGCAATACGGGCAAAAACGAGACGGCCCGCCACCGGTAACCGGCAGCGGGCCGCATGATCATCGCGCGGTGGCGATGTTAGTGGCTGGCGCGCTCGGCGGCGTCCTGCGCATTCTGCGCGGTCTGCTTGGCGGCGTCCTGGCCCTGCTCCATGGCCTTGCGGGCCTCGTCGGCACCCTGCTGCATGGCCGACTTGGCACGCTCGGCACCCTGCTGCATCGCGCTCTGCGCCAGGCCGCTGAACTCCTTGGCCTGCGCCTGGATGGCAGCGAACTGGCTGCGCACGAACTCGGCCTGATGCTGCATCGCCTCCTGCATGTCGCGGGAGCGAACCAGCTTCTGAGCGAGGTCCAGGGCCGCGTTCACGTTCTGCTCGGCATACTCGAAGCCGCGGGTGGAGACGTCACGGGCATTGGTGCGCGCGAGCTCGGCGGAACCCTGGACCGTGTCAGCCGTACGGCGGGCCGCGCCGATGAAGCTGTCGAACGCCTTGCGGGCCTGCTCGACGCTCTTCTCGGCCATATCGCGCATCTCGGCCGGGACTTCGTAGTTCGGGGGATTGGCCATGTGTCGTCTCCTCTCGTTTCTGCCTGTGGATGGCTGTTTGTGCAGTGCACAATAACCGATTCGCGGCCATATGCCAGCCGCGCCACTGGCGTTAAGGTTGACATAACGTAAACGTGTGACGGTCGTTGCGAAGATTTAGCGCGTCCGCGAGAGAGCGTTTACAAAGGGCGCGGGTCGTCTGCGTTTCTCGGTGAGAGGAACGTCGGATCGCGTTTGGGTTCGAGGTCGCGAGCTTTGGAGACGACATTGATACCGGCCGACCCGGAGCGTGAGCGCGGCCTCGCCGCGGCCTTCACGGCCTGGAAGCGGCTGCCGAACCTGTCGCCCGCGCTCGCCGGGCCAGATGCTGTTCATCTCGTGTTCGATGCGGTGGGCGGGCGGATCCTGCACGCCTCCGAGGCGGCGCGTACCCTGTCGGAGGCTCTGGCGGGCTCCAGTCTGGCCACCCTGTGCCGGCAGATCGCTTCAGCGGCCCCCGACGATTCCACGCCCCGGCTCGCGCGGCTTCGGCTCGATCCGCGCCGGATCGCGCCGCCGACGCTTTGCTGGCTCGCGCGCGGTCGGCAGGACGACGGAACCCCGGTCATTCTGGTGGCGCTCACGGGACCGGTGAGCCCGCGGGCCCGCAAGCGCCAGCCTGAGGCCGCACCGGCACCGGCCCAGGCCCCGGCGCCCGTCCGGGGGGATCGCTTCCTGTGGCGGCTCGACCCCGCCGGCACTGTCACCCTGTTCACAGGGCCTGACATCCTGGCCGGCCTCGTCGGGCAGCGCTTACAGGATCTCGCCGCAGCCGGTGGCATATCGGGGGCGGACGGGGCATTGGCGGCGCTGCGCGACCGGAAGACGTTCCGGGGCGAGCCGGCGGTGCTGGATGCCGGGGCCGGGCCGTGCCGCGTCGAGCTGTCGGGCGCTCCAATCGGCCGTGGCGAGGCCGCCTTCGCGGGCTTCGCCGGCTTCGGTCTGATTCGCGGACTGCCGGCTCCGGCGGCGGAGCCGGTGGCGAACGCATTGCCCGAACGATCCGAGCCCCCGCCTCCGCCCGCGGCGGATCCCGTCGTATTGCTGTCCGAGCCCGGCCATGCCGCGACAGCCGGGCCGGAGCCGGCCGCGACCGCTCTGTCGACGGACGAGCACGCCGCGTTCCGTGAGATCGCGCGGGCGCTCGGTGCGCGCTATGCCGGCGATGAAGCGGGCTCTGAACAGACCGCGCCCAGGCCCGAGGGCGGCGCCGTCATGCCGTTCCCGGGCCCGCAGACGGCCCTATCGGAATCGCGTGACGGTCGCGGCGGCGCTGCATCCTCCAACGACGTCCTGAACGGTCTGCCGCTTCCGGCCCTGATGCATCGGGATGGGGTGATCCTCGCCGCAAACCGCAGGCTCCTGGCGATCACGGGAGACGCCGACCTCCCAGCCCTGTCCGGGCGCGGACTGGGCGGCCTGCTTCCCGGCGCGCTGGTGCCGGACGCACCGGAGGCGGCGCCGCGCCTGACGGCCGTCACCTGTGCCGACGGACAGACCCGGCCGGTCGAAATCCTGAGCGGTGCGGGCAGCTGGGCCGGCGAGCCGGCTGCCTCTCTGATTGTTCGACCGGTCGACGAGGCCGATGCGGCCACCGCCCTGACGGCCGAGCGCCTTGCCCGCGCCGCCCAGGCCGAGCGGGCCCTCAGTGCCGAGGCTGCCCTGAATGCGCTCGATAGCGGCATCGTCATGCTCGATCAGGCGGGGCGGATCGTGGCGGTGAACCGCGCCGCCGCAACCCTGTTCGGCTGCGAGCCCCGGGAGATCGTGGGCGGCAGCTTCGTTGCGCAGTTCGATCGGGATTGCGTGCTGACCGTCGCGGATGCCCTGCGCGGTGTGGTGGGAGGCCCACGCCGCGTGACGCTCGGGGGCGTGCCTGTGACTCTCGATGTCAAGACGGCGGCGGGGGATGGCCGTCTGGTCGCCATTCTTGAAGTCGCGAACCGGCCCCGTGTGCTTGGGACCTCGGAAACCCTGGATCGGGAGGCTTCGAACGGCGCCGGCACGGCCTTGGCCCGGCTGGATCGTGCGGTCCGCGAACCGCTGCCGGCTATGATCGAACTCGCCGACGCGATGCTGAAGGAGCCGTTCGGCGCCCTCGGCGACGCGCGTTACCGCGCCGGCCTCGCCGAGATCAAGGCGTCCGGCGACCGGATGCTCGAACGCGTCGGAAAGCTCCTGGACCTCGCGGCCGTGGAGGCCGGCGCCCTGCACCTCGAACCCCGCCGTCTGGATCTCAACGACGTCGCAGCCGGATGCGTGGCGCAACTCCAGGCGCAGGCGGCTCGCGGTCGCATCGTCGTGCGCACGAGTTTCTCCAGCGATCTTGCGGAACTGGAAGCCGACGAGCGCTCAGTGAGCCGCGCCGCGGCCCTGATCATCGAGAACGCGATCCGGCGTTCGGCGGCCGGCGGTCAGATCATCGTGTCGACCGGAGCGGCCGAACTGACGACCGTCGCCCTGCGGGTCCGCCATACCGGGGCTGCCGCGCGGCCCTCGCCCGAGCTGGCCGGAGATGTCGAGGAGGGACTCGCCCTGCCCCGCGCCCTTGTGGAGGCCAATGGCGGCCGGCTTCAGCTCTCGACGCCGGCCGAGGACGGCACGCTGGTGGAGATCATCATGCCGACGCGGCGAGCAGCGGGCGGTTGAGGCTTCCCCTGGGTCGGAGCAGCCGCTCTCCGGCACGGGGTGTTCGAACATACGGATGGGCGTATCCGAAACTCTTCCTGCGCTCGGCTTGACAGCTCAACGCCAACCCTTCACTCACCACGTTACATTGCGCCCAATATATTTAGCGGATACGGCAGCCCGGCGCGTGAAACGACGATGATATCGCCAGCGTAGAGTGTAGGCTACGTTACTTTGGAAGTCCTGGCTGCGCGGCACAGACCGCGATACGATCGGGCGCCAAGCAGGGATGGAAAGCCATGGAAGGCAAGGTCATCGAGGTACAGGCCGCGTGGCGTGAGGGTGCTCACGTCGACGACGCCCAGTACCAGGACATGTACAAGGCGTCGATTTCCGATCCTGACGCTTTTTGGGCTGAGCACGGCAAGCGCATCGACTGGATGAGCCCGTTCTCCACGGTCAAGAATACCAGCTTCGAGCCGGGCAAGATCTCGATCAAGTGGTTCGAGGACGGCACGACCAACGTCGCCCACAATTGCATCGACCGGCACTTGGAAACCCGGGGCGACCAGACCGCGATCATCTGGGAGGGCGACAACCCGGATGAATCCAAACACATCACGTACCGGGAGCTGCACGCGCAGGTCTGCCGGATGGCCAACGTCCTGCGCAATCGCGGAGTCGGCAAGGGTGATCGCGTCACGCTGTACCTTCCGATGATTCCGGAGGCGGCCTACGCAATGCTCGCCTGTGCGCGTCTCGGGGCGATCCACGCCATCGTGTTCGGCGGTTTCTCGCCGGACTCCCTCGCCTCCCGCATCCAGGGCTGTGGCTCCAAGCTGGTGATCACCGCCGACGAGGGCCTGCGCGGCGGCCGCAAGGTGCCGCTGAAGGCCAATGTCGACGAGGCGATCAAGCGCGTCGGCGGCGATCTGGTCGACCACGTCGTCGTGGTGCGCCGCACCGGTGGCAACGTCGCGATGGAGCCCGGCCGCGACGTCTATTACGACGAGGCTGCCGAGCAGGTGACCGACGAGTGCCCCGCCACGGCGGTGGACGCGGAGCACCCGCTGTTCATCCTCTACACCTCGGGCTCGACCGGTCAGCCGAAGGGCGTGGTCCACACCACCGGCGGCTATCTCGTCTACGCGTCCATGACTCACGAATACGTCTTCGATTACCGCGAAGGCGACGTGTACTGGTGCACCGCCGATGTCGGCTGGGTGACCGGCCACAGCTACATCGTGTACGGGCCGCTCGCGAACGGCGCGACGACGCTGATGTTCGAGGGGATCCCGACCTATCCGTCGAGCTCCCGGTTCTGGGAGGTGATCGACAAGCACAAGGTCAACATCTTTTACACTGCGCCGACGGCGATTCGCTCGCTGATGGGCGGCGGTGAGGGTCCGGTGAAGAAGACCTCGCGGGCGTCGCTGCGGGTCCTGGGCTCGGTCGGCGAGCCGATCAACCCGGAAGCCTGGGACTGGTACTACAACGTCGTCGGCGACAAGCGCTGCCCGATCGTCGATACATGGTGGCAGACCGAGACCGGCGGCATCCTGATCACGCCACTCCCGGGCGCCACCGCGCTCAAGCCCGGCTCGGCGACGCGGCCCTTCTTCGGCGTGAAGCCGGAGATGGTCGATGCGGAGGGCAAGGTCCTGGCGGGCACCTGTGAGGGCAATCTCTGCATCGCCGATTCCTGGCCGGGCCAGATGCGCACCGTCTACGGCGACCACGAGCGGTTCGAGCAGACCTACTTCTCGACCTACCCTGGCAAATACTTCACCGGTGACGGGGCGCGGCGCGACGCCGACGGCTATTACTGGATCACCGGTCGGGTCGATGATGTCATCAACGTCTCGGGCCACCGGATGGGTACAGCCGAAGTGGAATCGTCGCTGGTTGCTCATCCTAAAGTTGCAGAAGCCGCGGTCGTCGGCTACCCGCACAATGTGAAGGGCCAGGGCATCTACGCCTACGTGACCCTCAACGACGGCGAGGAGGGCGATGACGCGCTGCGCAAGGAGCTCGTGACCTGGGTCCGCAAGGATATCGGTCCGATCGCCTCGCCCGACCTGATCCAGTTCGCGCCGGGCCTGCCCAAGACCCGTTCGGGCAAGATCATGCGCCGGATCCTGCGCAAGATCGCGGAGGACGATTTCGGCTCGCTCGGAGACACCTCGACGCTGGCGGAGCCGGCGGTGGTCGATGACCTGATCGAGAACCGGCAGAACCGGGCCTGATCGTGCCCGCGCCTCCGAGACGGCGGCGCGGGACTTCATCGAGGCGGATGCCGGTCCGGCGCCCACCTCCAACAAGAACCACGAATCTTCAACGCGATGAACCCGGGGGCCGGAGAGCCCTCGCGGGAGGAACGGTCATGAGCAGCGGCACGACACTCGGCGCCCGGGGACGCCCGGCACCCCCGGGGACAGCCACCCTCGGGACAGATCAGGATCCGCAGGTTGCGCGGATCGCCCGGTCCCCGGAATTCCAGCAGCTGGTGAGCGAGCGCACGCGCTTCGCCTGGACGCTCACGGTCCTGATGCTGATCGTCTATTTCGGCTTCATCGGCCTCATTGCCTTCGACAAGTCGCTGCTGGCCGTGAAGGTCGGTGGCACCGCCTCGCTCGGGCTCTTCGTCGGCGTGTTCGTGATCCTGTTCGCCTTCCTGCTGACCGGCATCTACGTGGCCCGGGCCAATACGCGTTTCGACGCGCTCAGCGACGCCCTGAAGCGGAGCTTTGGCCGATGAACCGCCTTCTCCTTGGGCTGACCCTCGCCGCCGTCGCGGCCAGCGCAGCCTACGCGGCCGGCCCGGATCTCGGCGCCGTTCAGCAATCGGCCACGAACTGGCCGGCCATCCTGATGTTCCTGTTCTTCGTGCTGCTGACGCTCGGCATCACCTACAAGGCGGCCAAGGGCACCAAGTCGGCGGCCGACTTCTACGCCGCCGGCGGCGGCATTTCGGCGGGTACCAATTCGCTGGCGATCGCCGGCGACTACATGTCGGCGGCCTCCTTCCTGGGCATCTCGGGCCTCGTCTACACGTCGGGCTTCGACGGGCTGATCTACTCGACGGGCTTCCTGGTCGGCTGGCCAATCGTGCTGTTCCTGATCGCGGAGCGGTTGCGCAATCTCGGCAAGTTCACCTTCGCCGACGTAGCGAGCTTCCGCCTCGATCAGACCTCGATCCGCATCATCTCGGCGGTGGGCACCCTCGTGGTGGTGGCGTTCTACCTGATCGCCCAGATGGTCGGCGCGGGCAAACTGATCCAGCTCCTGTTCGGACTGCCCTACCTCTATGCGGTGATCATCGTCGGCGTGCTGATGATCGTCTACGTGGCCTTCGGCGGCATGAAGGCGACCACCTGGGTGCAGGTGATCAAGGCCTGCCTGCTGCTCGGCGGCGCGACCTTCATGGCCGGCGCTGTGCTGCTCAAATACGGCTTCAACCCGGAGGTGCTGTTCGCCAGCGCCGTGCAGGTCCATCCGAAGGGCGATGCCATCATGGCTCCGGGCGGGCTCGTGTCGAACCCGGTCGAGGCGCTCTCCCTCGGCGTCGGCCTGATGTTCGGGACCGCCGGCCTGCCGCATATCCTGATGCGGTTCTTCACCGTCTCGGACGCCCAGGCCGCGCGCAAATCGGTGTTCTACGCCACCGGCCTGATCGGCTACTTCTACATCCTCACCTTCATCATCGGCTTCGGCGGCATCGCCCTGCTGATGTCGGATCCGAGCTACTTCAAGCTCGGTCCCGCCGGTGCCTTCGACAAGCTGAAGGACATGATCGGCGGCACCAACATGGTGGCGGTGAATCTGGCCAACGCGGTCGGCGGCCCGTACTTCCTGGGCTTCATCTCGGCGGTGGCCTTCGCGACGATCCTCGCGGTCGTCGCCGGCCTGACCCTCGCCGGCGCCTCGGCGATCAGCCACGATCTCTACGCCCAGGTGATCGCCCGCGGGCGCACCACCGAGAAGCATGAGGTCAACCTCTCGAAGTTCTCGGCGGTGGTGATCGGCCTCGTGGCGATCTACCTCGGCTACGTGTTCGAGAACCAGAACGTGGCCTTCATGGTCGGCCTGGCTTTCGCGGTCGCGGCGAGCTGCAACTTCCCGGTGCTTGCCATGTCGATCCTGTGGCGCGGCACGACCACCTGGGGGGCGCTGACCGGCGGCCTCGTCGGCCTAATCTCGGCGGTCACCATGGTGGTTCTGTCGAAGGCCGTCTGGGTGACGACCTTCGGCCACCCCGCCCCGTTGTTCCCCTACGACAACCCGGCCCTGTTCTCGATGCCGCTGGCCTTCGCGACGATCTGGGTGGTGTCGCTGATGGACAAATCCCGGCGGGCTCAGCGTGAGCGGGCGGCCTTCGAGGCTCAGTACGTGCGCTCTGAGACCGGCATCGGAGCGTCCGGCGCGCACGCGCACTGACCGTCACACGGCACTGGACGGGACCCGGAGGGCGCGGCGAAGGCCGCGCCCTTCCTGTTTTCCCAGACGGTGTGTGACGATCCGCGACCGGCCATGTTGATGGGCTCGATCACAAACGCTTTACCAATTGACCCGGGCCACGCTTCCTATAACGCATAGGTGATCTGCATCTCGCGCAAGGCGAGAATGGAGAGACATCCGATGCCGCCGGTGAAATGCCGACAGGCCCATGGTGTTGGGAAGGGTTGATCATGGCTATGGCGACCGCAGTTCCGCGGGCGGGTGAGGCGGCGCGACCGATGAGTTCGGCCGAGAAGCGGGTCATCTTCGCGTCTTCGCTCGGCACCGTGTTCGAGTGGTATGATTTCTACCTCTACGGATCCCTCGCCGCGATCATCGGCGCCCAGTTCTTCTCGGCCTACCCGCCAGCGACGCGCGATATCTTCGCCCTGCTGGCCTTCGCGGCCGGGTTCATTGTCCGCCCATTCGGCGCCCTGGTGTTCGGCCGCATCGGCGACCTCGTCGGGCGCAAGTACACCTTCCTGGTCACGATCCTGATCATGGGCCTGTCGACCTTCATCGTCGGCGTGCTGCCCAACGCCGCCACGATCGGCATCGCGGCGCCGATCATCCTGATCGTGCTCCGGCTCGCGCAGGGTCTGGCCCTCGGCGGCGAGTACGGAGGCGCTGCGACCTACGTGGCCGAGCATGCCCCGAACGGCCGGCGCGGCTTCTACACGAGCTGGATCCAGACCACCGCGACGCTCGGCCTGTTCCTGTCGCTGCTGGTGATCCTGGCAACCCGAAGCTTCACGGGCGAGGCCGCCTTCGCCGAGTGGGGCTGGCGCATCCCGTTCCTGGTCTCGGTGCTGCTGCTCGGCGTCTCGGTGTGGATCCGGCTCCAGCTCTCCGAATCGCCGGCCTTCAAGAAAATGAAGGCGGAGGGCAAGACCTCCAAGGCGCCACTCACCGAAGCCTTCGGCCAGTGGCGGAACGCGAAGTTCGCGCTCATCGCCCTGTTCGGCCTCGTCGCCGGCCAGGGCGTGGTCTGGTACACAGGCCAGTTCTACGCGCTGTTCTTTCTGCAATCGATCCTGAAAGTGGATGGCTATACGGCGAATCTCCTGATCGCATGGTCGCTGCTGCTCGGCACCGGTTTCTTCGTGGTGTTCGGCTGGCTGTCCGACAGGATCGGCCGCAAGGTCATCATCCTGGCGGGCTGCGCGATCGCGGCAGCGAGTTTCTTCCCGATCTTCAAGGGCATCACCGCGGCGGCCAATCCGAAGCTTGCAGCCGCCATCGAGTCGGTGACGGTAACGGTGACGGCCGATCCCGCAGCCTGCGGGACGCTGTTCAACCCGGTCGGCACCCGCGTGTTCTCGGCACCCTGTGACCTCGCCCGCGACTTCCTGGCGAAGTCCTCCGTGCGCTACACCACCGCCGCCGGTGCGGCCGGCCAGCCGGCCACGATCCGGGTCAACGGCACCGAGATCCCCTACCCGCAGGGCGGCAATGTCGAGGCCAACACGGCCACGGCCGCCGCGCTCCAGGCGGCTGGCTACCCGAAGGCCGGCGACCCGGAAATCGTGAAGATGGCGAATCCCTTCGACATCTTCCGGCCGCAGGTCGCCACGGTGATCGGCCTGCTGTTCATCCTCGTGCTGTTCGTCACGATGGTCTACGGCCCGATCGCGGCCATGCTGGTCGAGCTGTTCCCGACCCGGATCCGCTACACCTCGATGTCGCTGCCCTACCATATCGGCAACGGCTGGTTCGGCGGCCTGCTGCCAGCGACCGCCTTCGCCATGGTGGCGCAGACCGGCGACATCTATTTCGGCCTCTGGTACCCGATCGTCATCGCGGTCGCGACGGTGATCATCGGCGTCCTCTTCGTGCCGGAAACCAAGGATCGCGACATCTTCGCGGATGGCTGATCCCCCGGGCCAGCCCTGACGGTCGACAACGCCCGGGCGGCTCGCGCAGCCCGGGCGTTGTCGTTTGAAGCGTCGGTTCGCGCGGCGGGGTCGAGCTCCAAGATCGGCCCCGCCCATGCCGCCGGGGGCATGCGGCATCCTATCGCTCCCCTGAGTTCGAGCTCACGCCCCAGGACGATGACAGGATTTGTATTAAACGCACAAATATAAAACGAAGATGATGAAGACAACATTGAAATCGTATTTGGCCCGGTGAACCGCAGTGATCCTTCTCTTCCGAACGCCAACGAGCGGGTGAAGGTTAGTAGCCGGTCGGGTATTTGGCTTCGTTAACTAATTCTCGTATTTCTGGCCAGAAACCTCCGGGGCCTTTATTCGGTATCCGGCTGAGAACGGCGCTCCCAATGAACGAAATGTCAGGATTCGAGACGTGCAGCTTGTCCCCACGTCATTGCTCCGCAAAGGTGGCACAAAACCGCCGCTTCTATTTGTAATATTGTGGCCCCTGACGACGATCGTCTTATGGTTAGCTATCAACCGCATCGCAGGCCACCCGGTCTGGTGGTGGTGACGGTCCCGCGCGATCAGTTGTCCTGCTGGTATCCGCTCATGTAGGCGCCCAGCAGATAACCGGATTGATGCGCGCCAAGGTAACCCAACGTAATCATTATATGAAGCACGTCGAGACCGTACGTTGTAATAAACATGCCCATCGATGTTAGCATGATGACGGACGATGTCATGGCCAAAACCACGGCCGTGCAGGCTCGACCGACAAACCATCCGACCACGAACACCATGACAGCAACAAGCATCTCGCCACCCAGACTGGATCCGTTTGAGGTGATGCTATGCGCGATCATCCTGCATCGATCCTCACGATGATGACGTGATGAACTTCTGGCATCAACCCCAGGCTCAGGCGAGCACAACCATCGACAGCTCGGCGTGCGACGCTGAAGAGATCTGCCGCGATGCTTTCGATGCACTGCTGATTGGTAGAGACGGCGTCTGATCGGCTATTGCCCAATCACGAACCGTTGGCCGCCAGCAGAATGCACGCCCGGTCCACACATCGTCGTCCGCCGGTCAAACTGAGGGAATCGTTAACGCCTGGCCGTCGACCGGGTCAGCTTCGATCGCCCACCCGGACAGGCTGCCGGGGCCGCCGAAGGCGGTCAATGCCGGAAATGGCGATGTCCCGTGAGGACCATGGCGAGGCCCGCCGCGTCGGCCGCCGCGATCACGTCGGCATCGCGCATGGAGCCGCCGGGCTGGATCACCGCCGTCGCCCCCGCTTCCGCCGCCGCCATCAGGCCGTCGGCGAACGGAAAGAAGGCATCGGACGCCACGACGGAACCGACGGCCAAGCTCTCGGACAGGCCGAGGCGTTTCGCCCCCTCCGCAGCCTTCCAGGCGGCGATGCGCGAGGAATCGACTCGCGACATCTGCCCGGCGCCGATCCCGACCGTGGCGCCGCCCCTGGCGTACACGATGGCGTTGGACTTCACGTGCTTGGCGACCCGATAGGCGAAGCGCAGATCGGCGAGTTCCGCCTCGGTCGGCGCACGCTTGGTGACGACCTGGAGCGGCATGTCGTCGACCACGGCCGCGTCCCGGCCCTGGATGAGCAGCCCGCCAGCCAGTGACCGCACGACCTCGCCGGGCGCCCGCGGATCGGGCACGCCGCCGGCGAGCAGCAGACGCAGGTTCTTCTTGCCCGCGACGATCGCGGCGGCCTCGGGCGTCGCGTCCGGCGCGATGATCACCTCGGTGAAGATCTCGACGATCTTTTCCGCCGCCTCAGCATCGAGCGTCCGGTTGAGCGCCACGATCCCGCCGAATGCCGAGGTCGGGTCGCAGCTCAGCGCCCGTTCGTAGGCCTCGATCAGGCTCGCCCCCTCGGCGACGCCGCACGGGTTGGCGTGCTTGATGATCGCCACCGCAGCCATGCGGGCCGGATCGAACTCGGCGACGCATTCGTAGGCGGCGTCCGTGTCGTTGAAGTTGTTGTACGACAGCTCCTTGCCCTGGAGCTGCCGGGCGGTCGCTACGCCCGCACGGGGCTTGCCCGGGGCGCGATAAAAGGCGGCCGTCTGATGCGGATTCTCGCCGTAGCGCAGCCCCTGCGCCAGGGTGCCCCCGACAGCGCGGAACGGGGCTGGCGTTTCGGCGCCGAAGCGGCCCGCCATCCAGTTGGCGATGGCCGCGTCGTAGGCCGCCGTGCGGGCGAAGGCCTTCTGCGCGAGGCGACGACGCATGTCGGCCCCGATGGCCCCGTCATGAGCCTCCAACGCGACGAGCACGGCGGCATAATCCGAAACGTCGGTGACGACGGCCACGTCGGCATGATTCTTGGCCGCCGCGCGGATCATCGCCGGGCCGCCGATATCGATGTTCTCGATGCAGTCGGCATCGGGACGGTCGGCCGCGATCGTCGCCTCGAACGGGTAGAGGTTGACCACGAGCAGATCGATTGCACCGATCCCGTGGGCGGCGAGCGCAGCCTGATGTTCGGGATTGTCGCGAATCGCCAGCAGCCCGCCATGCACAGCCGGGTGCAGGGTCTTGACCCGCCCGTCCATCATCTCCGGGAAACCCGTCAGGTCGGCGACCTCGGTCACCGCGAGACCCGCCTCCTGCAGGGCGCGGTGGGTTCCGCCGGTGGAAACCAGCGCGATCCCGCGGGCCTGCAGCGCCCGGGCGAAGTCGACGAGGCCGGTCTTGTCGGAGACCGAGAGGAGCGCGCGGGAGATCCGCACCTGATCGTGGGCCATGGTTTCGTGCCGGACATTCGAGATTTCGTCGCGCGGTAGCATGGAACCGGGGAGCCCGGCCAGCCATCCGTCAGGCCGGCGCCACGCCCCGCAACGGGGCCGAAGCGAGCCGCGTGAAGCTCCAGCGCACCTCGACATCCTCGGAGACGGTAAGGTGGAGGGCGATCTGATCGGTGCGGCGGGGCCCGGTGAGCCCGGAGAAATAGACGCTCTCCTCCAGCGCGATCTCGGCATTCTCTGCCTGGAACTGCCAGATCTCGCCGAGCGCCGAGGCGAGTTCCAGCCCCTCAGGCACTCCGCGCACGGCGATGCCGGGATGGAGATGGAAGCGGATCGCTACATCCTGGGCGCGGCGGCGCGCCCGGCTGCCGGCCTTGCCTTGGCGCAGGAACGCGTCGCGGCCCTCCAGGCGTGCCGCCATGGGGAAGAGTTGCCAGCGGCGTTCATGGACGATCCCGAAATCGGTTGCGAAGCCGTCGTGCCGGGCCGCGAGCAGCATACTGTCGGTGTCCTCGGCCCGCTCGGCCTCGACCTTCGACGGGCCGCCCAGAACAACGGGACCGCGCCGCCGGATCAGCCAGTCGGCGAGCTGTCGCTCGCCCCACCAGCCGCTGCGCGTGAGGAAGCGGCACGAGGAGGCGCGGGCCACGGAGGCCGTGGAATGGGCGGGCGTCGAGCGGGCCAGCAGACGCAGGTCCGGCCCACTTGCCGGCAGGCCGCAATTGACCACGATCCGTTGCGGCCCGCTCGACATCTCGAAGGCGAGACAACCCGCTCCGGCATTGACCGAGTATGGCAGGGGCGGGCTCGCGCCGACATCGGCCACGATCACGATCCGGCCGCCCTCCAGGCGCTCGTAGCCCGAATTCGGCGCGTGCATCAGCGGTTGGGCGAGTGCGCCGTCATAGACCAGCAGGGTCGCGAGGTGATCCGCATCGGTGGCGCCCATGCCGTTAAAGTGGCTGAGCGAGGCGTCCGGATGGCGCAGGAGACGCAGGAGCGGCAGCATCCGGTCAATAGCGCGCAGCAGCGCCATGGGCGGCTCCACGCTGCGGCTCAGATAGCTCTGGCGCAACGGCAGCAGATCGAGCAGCAACTCCATGGCGAAGCGCGGGTCGCGCGAGCGGTGGCCGCCATCGGTGAGGATCTGGCGATCGAGTTCCCGCGACAGGACTCGGGTCGCACGCCGGAGGATCGGCTGGATGCCGTCACAGCACAAGCCGGCGTAGCAGAGCGCAACGGACGCGTTCAGCCGCCATTGCGGCGGCACGCCCCGCCGCAGGTCGCGTTCCAACTGCTGGGCGTTGCGGGCGATCGCCTTGAGAAAGCTCTGGTAGAAGGCGTGGTCGGCCCCCTCCAGCACGAGGGGCGACTGGCACAGGAACGAGATCAGCCGTCTGGCCGCCACCGGGGTCTGGCGGGCCAGCCCCGGGTCGCCCCGTCCGGCGATGAAGTCGGCGACGAAGGCGCGGGCGTTGGCCCGGGCCAGGGCCGTGTCGGCGGCGCGCAGATGGCGCAGCCAGCCGAAGCCGTAAAGCTCGTCGGCCCATTCCGGCGAGGGGGGCGCATAGTCGAACGGCGAGCCGCCGCTCGCCGCGAGCGAGCGCCCGGCGAAGACGAACAGCCCGGCATAGATGTCGTCCGCGAAGGTCGCGTCGGAGGTTCGCAGGTCCTGCGGGGCGATCACCAGCCCGGTCACCCGCATCCGGGCGAGGAGGTCGGGCGGGGCGGTCAGGCTGGCGCCCGCCGCACGGATCGCGCGCACGCCCTCGCGCGCGACGAGCCGATAGAAGCGCCAGCGGTCAGGCCCCCAAGCCACGCGATCTCCGAGCTGCGCGATCCGACAAGGCCCCAAGGCCCTGAGCCCCCGCGGACGAGGATCGGCTGGCACCCGTTACGTAAGGCTAGAGGGGGCCTCTTAACCGCCGGTTTACGCTATGTCATGCCCGTCGCGCCGCGGGCGAGGCGCCGCAGGTCGGGGCGCACGTCGACTCAGTGCGGCGAAAGGGCCGCCGCGAAGGCACGCAGGTTCGCCCGCATCATGTCGAGATAGGTCGGCGCCTTGCCATCCGGTCCGGAAAGCGCGTCGGAATAGACCTTGCCGCCGATCCGGGCGCCGCTCTCCCGGCCGATCTGCTCCATCTGCCGAGGATCGCTGATGTTCTCGAGGAACACGGCGGGGATCTGATCCCGGCGGATCTGCCGGATGATCTCCGCCACGTCGCGAGGGCTCGCCTCGCTGTCGGTGGAAATACCCTGCGGCGCCAGGAACTGCAGGCCGTAGGACGCGGCGAAGTAGCCGAAGGCATCGTGGGTGGTGATAATCCGGCGACGCTCCGGCGGGATGCCGTCGATCGTGGTGCGGACCTCTCGCTCCAGGACATCGAGTTCGGCGATATAGGCCGAAGCCGCTTCCCGGTAGGCGTCGGCACGGGCCGGATCGACCTTCACGAGGCCATCACGGATGTTGGCGACATAGATCCGCACGTTGGCGATGCTCTGCCAGGCATGCGGATCCGCCGCGCGGTCGCCGTGCGCATGCCCGGCGCCACGGGCGTGCTCGTTCTCGGCGAGGATCGGTTTCACCCCGGCGGAGGCGACCACGACCGGCGCATGCGTGCCCGAGGCCCGGATCAGCCGGTCGAGCCAGCCCTCCAACCCGAGCCCGTTGACGACCACGATGTCGGCCTCGGCGAGCTTACGCGCGTCGGCCGGGGTCGGGCTGAAGCCGTGGGCATCGGAATTCGGCCCCACCAGGGTGGAGACGACCACCCGTTCGCCGCCGACCGCCCGGACAAGGTCGCCCAGGATCGAGAAGCTCGCCACCGCCCGCACGGGGCTTGCGTCCGACGCCGCACTGGCCGGCCCCGCGATGCCGACATTCAGAGTGAGGATCGCGAGGCCGATGAGTACCCGGGCCAACGTCTGGATCTGTCCCGCCATCCCGCGCGTCGCCTCACGTCCCGTCGGTACACCGCGTCCCGCCATTAGTGTAACATTGTTACATACACAAGCGGGATACACGCCGGGCGTTCGATGGGTGGCGTCGGGCGTCATCGCGGCAGGTCCGCCGGCGTCCCGCCGTGATACGGAGATTGCCATGTCCCGACGTTTGAGAGCCGTCCTCCTGGTGACCGGTGCCCTCGGCCTTGGACTGACCGGCGCCGCGGCCGCCCGCGATCACGGGCCGGACGGGTTCCGGGGCCATGGCCGCTGGAGTGCCCTCAGCCCCGAGGATCGAGCCGCATTCACGGATGCCCGGATCGCCGCCCTCCATGCCGGCCTGAAACTCAGTGCCGATCAGGAGAAGCTGTGGCCGCCGGTCGAAACCGCGATCCGCGACATGGCCAAGCTGCGCCAGCAGCGGCGCGCGCTGATGCGCGACCGACCCCGGTTCGCGGACGACGCCCCGGCCGCCCTTCGCGCGATGGCGGATGCCGCCACGGCGCGTGGCGAAGCCCTGCGCAAGCTCGCCGACGCCTCTCAGCCGCTCTACGCGAGCCTGGACGCGGATCAGAAACGGCGCGCCATGATCCTCGCCCGGCCGATGGGCGGCCACGGGATGCGGGGCAGCCGGCATCACGACCACGACGACGATCACGGCCGGCACGACGACCACTGACCCAAAAACCTTGATCCGCGGCGGCGGCGGCGGCAAACCCGCTGCCGCGACGCCTCCTGCCGGAGGATGGCGCTGATCCGATCCGGTAGATTTCATGGCGCGCCTCCCCGGCGACACGGCTCCGCTCCTCGCCCGGCTCTGGCGCATCTGGCTCTATCCGCACCGGGCCACCCTCGCGGTGGTGCTCGTGCTGATCGCGCTGGTCGGCGCCTCGACGGGACTCTACCCGGCGCTGATCAAGGCGGCCTTCGACGCCTTCGACCGCAAGGACGCGGCGGCGGTCGCGTATGGGCCGCTGGTGGTGATCGTCGTGACCGCCACCCGCGGCTTTGCGCTCTACGGTCAGACCGTGCTGACCAACCGGGTCGTCACCCGCGTCGAGGCCGACATGCAGGCGGCTTTGTACGGCCATCTGATCGATTCCGACCTCGCGCAGCTCGGCCGCGAGAGCCCGGCGGCCCTGACGCAGCGCTTCACCACGGACTTCGCCTTCATCAAGGAGGCGCTGACCCGCATCTCGACGGTGCTGCTGCGCGACATCGCCATGCTGATCGGCCTCGTGGCCGCGCTGCTCTGGATGGATCCGGTGCTGACGCTCGTGGCCGGCGTGGCGGTGCCGTTCGTGGCCGGGCCGATCGGGCGCATCGGAAAAAAACTCCGGCGGGTCTCGACTTCGACGCAGGAGCAGATGGGTGCCACTGCCAGCCTGATCTCCGAGAGCCTCCAGGGTGCCCGGATCGCCAAGACCTACGCGATGGAGCCCTACCTGAAGGGCCGCGCCGCGCAGGCCCTCGACGAGGTGCGCCGCCTCAAGATGAAGGCCGCCAACGCCCGCGGGCGCCTCGACCCGCTGCTGGAGATCGGCGGCGGCATCGCGGTGGCGGGGGTGCTGGTCCTGGTCGGTCAGCGGGTGCTGGCGGGGGAAAAGACGGTCGGCGACTTCACCGGCTACGTCGCGGCCCTGCTGCTCGCGGCCCAGCCGGCCCGGGCGCTGGGCAATCTCAACGCGATCCTACAGGAGGCAGCAGCCGCGCTGCGTCGCTACTTCGATGTGATGGACGAGGCCCCCGCCATCCGCGAGTCGCCCGATGCCCGGCCGCTGACCATGACCTCCGGGGCGATCCGCTACGAAGGCCTCCATTTCCGCTATCGGCCGGATGCGCCGGCGCTGGAAGGGATCGATCTCACGGTCCCAGGCGGTTCGGTGACGGCGCTGGTCGGGCGCTCCGGCTCCGGCAAATCCTCGCTGCTCAACCTCGTGCCCCGGCTCTACGACGTGGTCGAGGGCCGGGTGACCATCGACGGTCAGGATGTCCGCGCCGTGACCCTGGCCTCGCTGCGCGCCGCGGTGGCGGTGGTCTCGCAGGAGGTGGTGCTGTTCGACGATACGATCGCGGCCAATATCGGCTTCGGCCGCCCCGGCGCCTCCCGCGCGGAGATCGAGGCGGCTGCGGGCGCGGCCGCGGCGCATGGGTTCGTCTCGGCCCTGCCGGAGGGCTACGACTTCCAGGTCGGCCCGGGCGGCGGCCGTCTCTCCGGCGGCGAGCGGCAGCGGGTGGCGCTGGCCCGCGCCTTCCTCAAGGATGCGCCGATTCTGCTCCTCGACGAGGCGACATCGGCCCTCGATTCCGAGTCGGAGCGACTGGTCCAGGAGGCGCTGATCCGGCTGATGCGCGGCCGCACCACCCTGGTGATCGCCCATCGCCTCTCGACCGTGCGTGACGCCGATCAGATCGTCGTGATGGAGGCCGGTCGCGTCATCGAGACCGGGCGGCACGACGAGCTGCTCGCGTCAGGCGGGGCCTATGCCCGCCTGCACCGTCTGCAGCTGTCGGAGCCTGCGCCGGCGGACTGACTCGCATGATCGGCGACACCGTCATGCGCCGGCTCCGTAGATTCGCGCGCCGGAGCGCGCCATAAGAGCCTCAGTCGACGAGGACCCTACCGTGAACGACTTGACGTTCGAGATCAAAAGCCACCCCCATCCGCGGAGTGCCGAGGAGCGGACCGCGCTCATGGCGAATCCCGGCTTCGGCAAGGTGTTCACCGACCACATGGTGATTGCCCGCTATTCGGCCGGACGCGGGTGGCACGATGCGCGGATCCAGGCCCGCGAGGCGATCCCGCTCGATCCCGCCGCCGCGGTGCTGCACTACGCGCAGGAGATTTTCGAAGGTCTCAAGGCCTACCGCACGGCAGACGGCGGAGCCGCCCTGTTCCGGCCGGACGCCAACGCGCGCCGCTTCCGCCACTCGGCCGAGCGCTTGGCGATCCCGCCCTTTCCGGAGGATGCCTTCGTCGAGGCGATGCACAAGCTCGTCGAGATCGATCGCGCCTGGATCCCGGACACGGCGGATGGCAGCCTCTATCTCCGGCCGTTCATGATCGCCACGGAGGCGTTCCTGGGGGTCAAGCCGGCCTCGGAATACCTGTTCCTGACCATCGCGTCGGCGGTGGGCTCGTACTTCAAGGATCCGAACAGCACCGTCACGGTCTGGGTGTCGGAACACTACACGCGGGCGGCTCCGGGCGGCACCGGCGCGGCCAAGTGCGGCGGCAACTACGCCGCGAGCCTCGCCGCGCAATCGGAGGCGGCCGCGCAGGGCTGCGAGCAGGTGGTGTTCCTCGATGCGGTCGAGCGCCGCTACATCGAGGAGCTCGGCGGCATGAACGTGTTCTTCGTGTTCGAGGACGGCACGCTGGTGACCCCGCCGCTCTCGGACAGCATCCTGCACGGCATCACCCGCGATTCCGTCCTGACCCTGGCACGCGAATCCGGACTCACCGTCAAGGAGGAGCCCTATACGATCAACGCATGGCGCGCCGACGTCCGGGAGGGGCGCCTGACCGAGGCCTTCGCCTGCGGGACTGCGGCGGTGATCACGCCGATCGGCACCGTGAAGGGCCGGGAGGAGAGCTTCACCATCGGGAACGGCAAGGCGGGGCCGGTGGCGCAGCAGCTGCGGAACCTGCTCGTGGATATCCAGCGGGGCAACACCAACGATGCCCATGGCTGGTTTCAGAAGGTTTTCTGAGACTCATCACCTGCCTGCACGGGCGGTGAGCCGAGCGGGTTTGTCCAGCCTGCTCACCCGATCTGCGACGTGCCCTCCCTCCCCCCTCTGCGGGGAGGGGCGGCCCCTGAAGGGCGTGGGGAGAGGGGAGCGACGGCGCGTAACTGAGCGCCGCCCGTCAGGCAGGTCGCGCTCGTTCAAAACCCGGATTCCCCTCGCCCGACCCGGCCTGACGGTCCGTCCACCCTCCCCCGCAGAGTGGGAAGGGAGACGCGCGGATGAGTGATCGAGCGGCCCTTACACCAGAACCGCCCATCGGACCCTGGAACCCGGGCGTCCGCTCCGACCTGCCCGCCGCTTTCCTGCCCCTCGTCACCGTCTACCGCCCGGAGCATGTCGAGACGCCGCTGCGCGACGCCTTCGATCTCAGCGACCTGTGCGGCTTGCCGGCCCGGCAGCTCACGCGCTTCCGGCCGAGCCGTCTCGTCGTCCACGAGGTGTTGATCCGGGTCATGTCGGATCTCTCCGTTCCGGTGGGCGCGGTCTACGCCGATCTCGGCGTGAATTTTCGCGCGATCGTCGCCACGATCCTGCGCGACGGGATCGAACCCCGCCTCAGCGAGGTGGAAGCCGCCCTGACACGGATCCGAGCTGAAGCCGATTCGGTGCTCACCCGCGAGATCGCCGCCATTCTCGACGATCCGCCGGCCCCTCCTCCACCGGAGCCGCGCTGGCTCGACCGGATGCTCGGCCGACGCCCGCCAGCGGTCGAGGCGCCACGCGTTGACCGTGCGACCCGGGCCTTGCACCATATCGAAGCGTGGCAGCGGCGGACTTCGGAGGCGGGCGACGGTCTCGAGATCGCCGCCTGCGAGGCGCTGCGCGCGGTCGTATCGGGCCTGATCGCCCGACAGAACACGCTGATCCGCGACCCCAGCCTTCTGCGCAGCCTTGCCGGGACGCTGGTCTCCAACGGCTACGGCAGCCGGCGCATCGGCGAAATGATCGAACCCTGGATCGCGACCGTGGTCGAGGCTCGCGGCTATCGCCGGCTCGCGGCCCAGCACCACCCCGTGGTGATGAACGTCAAGGGCGCCTCGGCCTCGGGCAAGAGCACGATCCGCCCTTATCAGCTGGGCCTCGCCCGGCGCCTCGGCATGGCGTGGTCCGACTTCGCGGTGATCACCCCCGATGTCTGGCGCAAATACCTCCTCGCTTACGACAGCCTCGGGGAAGCCGCCCGCTATGCCGGAACGCTGACGGGTTACGAGGTCGAGATCATCGATATGAAGCTCGACCGCTACGTGACCCGCAAGGCGGCCGAGCGGCGGATCTCGAACCTGCTGATCGACCGGTTCCGGTTCGACAGTTTCCAGGCCGAGGCCGGCTCGGACGGGGGTGGCCAGTTGCTCACCCGGTTCGGCGACCGGGTCTACATGCAGTTCATGGTGACGCCCCCGGCCGACACCGTGGAACGTGCGTGGCAGCGGGGCGAGATGTTCGGCCGCTACAAGGCGGTGGAGGATCTGCTGGCCCACAATGTCGAAGCCTACACGGGCATGCCACGCCTGTTCTTCAACTGGGCGTTGGCGCGCGACAAGCAGGTGGTCTGCGAGTTTCTGGATAACAGCGTGCCGCTCGGCGAGCGCCCGCGCACCATCGCGTTCTGGGCCGACGGTATCCTGAATATCCTCGACGTGAAGGGGCTGATCGATATCGACCGTTTCCGAAAGGTCGATATCTTCGCGCGCGGCCCCGACGCGGTGTTCAAGGGCGCGGACCTGTCGGCGGCTGCCAATACCGGGTTCCTGCGCGAATGCCTGCGCCGAATGGCAACCATCCGTTTCGTGCAGGCTGAAACCGGCCGGGCAATCCTCAGGCTCGACCGCGGGAAGGTCACGGGATTGGACGACAACGCCCTAGCGGCGGTCGAGGCTGGGCCCGACTGGGCAGCCACGCGCGCACTAATCAACATCCCGGCTGAAACAGCGGGCATCCCTGCCCTCGACGAAACCTTGCGCCCGACGGATCAGCCCACCCTGGGTGCCTGGGGGCCGATTCCCTATGCCAGCCAAACGGCATAATATCGCCGCCCTGACAGTTCATCCTGTCCGTACCACACTGGTATATTGCATGCCTGGAACGGATGTGCATGATCAGAGGCGCACGAGACGCCGCCGCCTAAGGCCGCGCCGCCCAAGAGAGGCTTAGGGATGGAACGCCAGGATTCGCCGTCGGCGAAGTGGTGGCAGCTCGCCTTCGGCGTGATCTGCATGGCCATGATCGCCAACCTCCAATACGGTTGGACATTGTTCGTCGATCCGATCGACCAGCGTTACCACTGGGGCCGGGCCGCGATCCAGCTCGCCTTTACGCTGTTCGTCGCCACCGAGACCTGGCTGGTGCCGGTCGAGGCTTGGTTCGTCGACCGCTACGGCCCGAAGATCGTGGTCGCCTTCGGCGGCGTGATGATCGCCCTGGCCTGGACGATCGACGCCTACGCCGACAGCCTGTTCATGCTGTACCTCGGGGCGGTGATCGCCGGCATCGGCGCCGGCTCGGTCTACGGCACCTGCGTGGGCAACGCGCTCAAATGGTTCCCCCATCGCCGCGGCCTCGCGGCCGGTGCCACGGCGGCCGGCTTCGGCGCGGGTGCCGCCATCACGGTGGTGCCGATCGCCCGGATGATCGCCAACAGCGGCTATCAGGACGCCTTCCTGTATTTCGGCATCGGACAGGGCGTCGTGGTCTTCGTGCTCGCCTTCCTGCTGCGCAAGCCGTCGACGATCACGCCGGTCCAGCGCAAGAGCCTGCGCCTGCCCCAGACCAAGGTCGACCGCAGCCCCCGTGAGGCGGTGCGCACCCCGGTCTTCTGGGTGATGTACGCGATGTTCGTGATGGTCGCCTCCGGGGGCCTGATGGCGGCGGCGCAGATCGCCCCGATCGCCCACGACTTCCAGGTGGCCGGCGTTCCGGTCAGCCTGTTCGGCCTCCAGATGGCAGCGCTGACGTTGGCGATCTCCCTCGACCGGATCTTCGACGGGTTCGGCCGGCCGTTCTTCGGTTTCGTGTCCGACCATATCGGTCGCGAGAACACGATGTTCATCGCCTTCTCGACGGCGGCGGCGGCGGTGATCGTGCTCCTGACCTACGGCCACAACCCGATGGTGTTCGTCCTGGCGACCGCCGTGTATTTCGGGGTGTTCGGCGAAATCTACTCGCTGTTCCCGGCGACCTGCGGCGACACGTTCGGCTCGAAATACGCCGCCAGCAATGCCGGCCTGCTCTACACCGCCAAGGGTACCGCCGCCTTCCTCGTGCCCTTCGCCAGCCTGCTCTCGGCGGCCTACGGTTGGTCGGCTGTGTTCACGCTGATCATCGTGCTCAACGTCACGGCGGCGGCCCTGGCCATGTTCCTGCTTCGCCCGATGCGCGCCCGCTACCTCGCCGCGGACGACGCCCCCGCGGCACTCGCCGCCCAGCCGATCCGCGCAGCCTGACGCTCCCCGCCCCTTCAGATCCGACCTCCCGGAGATCCCCGATGACCGCACTCGCCAAGATCGTCCACCCCGCGCCCGAGGTCGAGGCGGAGCCCGAGCTCACCGATGGCTTCCACCTCGTGATCGACGCCCTCAAGCTCAACGGCATCGAGACGATCTACGGCGTCCCGGGCATCCCGATCACCGACCTCGGCCGCATGGCCCAGGCCGAGGGAATGCGGGTGATCTCGTTCCGCCACGAGCAGCATGCCGGCAATGCCGCGGCGATCGCGGGCTTCCTGACCCAGAAGCCGGGCATCTGCCTGACCGTCTCGGCCCCGGGCTTCCTGAACGGCCTGACCGCGCTGGCCAACGCCACCACCAACTGCTTCCCGATGATCCTGATCTCGGGCTCCTCCGAGCGCGAGATCGTCGACCTGCAGCAGGGCGACTACGAGGAGATGGACCAGCTCGCCATCGCCAAGCCCCTGTGCAAGGCGGCCTTCCGCGTGCTGCACGCTGCCGATATCGGCATCGGCGTCGCCCGCGCGATCCGCGCCGCCTGCTCGGGCCGTCCGGGCGGCGTCTACCTCGACCTGCCCGCCAAGCTGTTCGCCCAGGTGATGGACGCCGAGGCCGGCCAGAAGTCGCTGGTCAAGGTGATCGATCCGGCCCCGGCCCAGCGCCCCGCCCCCGAGGCGATCGCCCGGGCGCTGGAGGTGCTGAAATCCGCCAAGCGGCCGCTGATCGTGCTCGGCAAGGGCGCCGCCTACGCCCAGGCTGACGAGGCGATCCGTGCGCTCGTGGAGACGAGCGGCATCCCCTACGTGCCGATGAGCATGGCCAAGGGCCTCCTGCCCGACACCCACCCGCTCTCGGCCGGCGCGGCGCGCTCGACGGCCCTGAAGGACTCGGACGTGGTGCTGCTGATCGGCGCCCGGCTGAACTGGCTCCTGTCGCACGGCAAGGGCAAGAGCTGGGGCGAGCCGGGCTCGACCAAGTTCATCCAGATCGACATCGAGCCGCGCGAGATGGACTCGAACGTCGAGATCGTCGCCCCCGTCGTCGGCGACATCGCCTCCTGCGTGCAGGCGCTGCTCGACGGCATGGGCAAGGGCTGGCAGCAGCCCCCGTCCGACTGGATCGAGACGGTCAAAACCAAGCGCGAGGCGAACATCGCCAAGATGGCGCCGAAGCTCATGAGCAACGCCTCGCCCATGACCTTCCACGCCGCGCTCGGCGCGCTGCGGACCATCGTCAAGGAGCGGCCGGACGCGATCCTGGTCAACGAGGGCGCCAACACCCTCGACCTCGCCCGGGGCATCATCGACATGTACCAGCCGCGCAAGCGCCTGGATGTCGGCACCTGGGGCATCATGGGCATCGGCATGGGCTTCGCCGTCGCGGCCGCCGTCGAGACCGGCAAGCCGGTGCTCTGCGTGGAGGGCGACAGCGCCTTCGGCTTCTCCGGCATGGAGGTCGAGACGATCTGCCGGTACGGGCTGCCGGTCTGCATCGTCGTGTTCAACAACAACGGGATCTACCGCGGCACCGACACGGACCCGACCGGCCGCGACCCGGCCACGACGGTGTTCGTGCCGGATTCCCGCTACGACAAGATGATGGAGGCCTTCGGTGGCGTCGGCTACCACGTCACCACGCCGGACGAGCTGACCCGCGCGGTCAACGAGGCGATGAATTCGGGCCGTCCGTGCCTGGTCAACGCCGTCATCGATCCGGCCGCCGGCAGCGAGAGCGGCAACATCGGCAGCCTCAACCCGCAGAGCGGGATCAAGAAGAAGAAGTGAGGGTGGTGGGCGCCTTTAGCCCGCATCCCTGACCGCGTTACGTCGGCCGGATCGCTCAGCGGTCCGGCCGTTTTCAATGAGGACCTGCGGCTCCACCTCTGTCGCGACGGAGGCGAGCGCCTTCAGCCCCGTCCCGCGAGATCCCGCAATGATCGATCCCGACCTCGCCGGCCGCCTGCATTTCCGTCACCGCCTGCCCACTCAGGCCCCCCTCCCCCCGGGCCGGCATGAGCTCGGCCTCTTCGCCGAGCGGGACGCGGTGCTGGTGGTCCCCGAAGGCCTCGATCACCGCCGGCCCTGCCGGCTCGTGGTGCTGTTCCACGGCGGCGGCGGCAGTGCCGAGCGCATCCTGCCGATGCAGGAGCGCCATGCCCAATCCGAAAAGTTCCTGCTCCTCGTCCCGCAATCGCTGTTCCCGACCTGGGACATCGTCATCGCCGGCCACGGCCCCGACCGGGAACGCGTCGCGGCGACGCTGGAACACGTGGCCGACCGGTTCCTGCTCGACCCAGAACGCCTCTGCTTCGCGGGCCACTCGGACGGCGGGAGCTACACCCTCTCCCTCGGCCTCGCGAACGGCGACGTGGCGAGCCACCTGATCGTTTCGTCGGCCGGCTTCCTGTCGGTGCATCTCCAGGTCGGCGCGCCAAAGATCTTCCTGTCGCACGGGACGCGGGACGAACAGATCCCGATCGACCGAAGCGCCCGGATCCATGTGCCGGCGCTGCGTGAGGCCGGCTATCCGGTAACCTATGTCGAGCATGACGGGCCACACGCCCATCAGCCGGCCGTCGTAGCGCAGGCGGTGGACTTCTTCCTGCGCGACCGGCCCGCGGCTCAGGTCAGAGCGGGCTGAGCCGAGACGCGAACCCGCGACGGTGCCTCGGGTACGCCGGCTTCGGACAGAAGCGCCGGGATCAGATCCGTCTGCGAGACGATCCCGACGAGCCGGCCATCGGTATCGACCACCGGCAGGTGGTGCAGCCCCGCCTCCGACATCCGGGGCACGAGCGCCGCGATCGACATGTCAGGCCGGACTGGTTCGACCGCGCTCATGATATCGGCGGCACAACCGTGGGGCGCCCTGCCCCGCTCTGCGGTGAGCAGCAGCCGGCGACCGAGCCCGAGGCGCGGTCCGGACCGGTCCCAGGCGGCCTTGTCGAGGAGGTCGGTTTGCGTGACGATCCCAAGCACCCGGGCGCGCTCGTCGGTGACCGGCAGTGCCTTGATCCGGTGGCGGCGCAGCAGCCGCATCGCCTCGGCCAGCGGCGCATCGGGCGCCACCGCGATCACGTCACGCGACATGATCGCCGCGCAGGTCATCGGCCCCGAATTGCGGCCGTAGACCCGCATCTGCACCCGCCGCAGGATCTGCTCCAAGTCGCCCCGGTCGACGTCGAGAAGTTGGTCGAACTCTTCGAGCGCCGCATCGAGATCGGCGGCGCGGAACCCGACCCGGGCGCCCGAAGGTGGATCCTCCGTCCGCGGTCCAGCCGGGCGATGATGCGGGTAGGTGCGCCCGGTGAGGTTATTGAACAGCAGGGCCGTTGCCAGCAGGATCAGCGAATTGGCCGCCACCGGCCAGAGCACGAAGCCGTAGCCCAGCGCCCGCACCGCGGGGCCGCCCAGCACCGCCGTCAACGCCACGGCGCCGCTCGGGGGGTGCAGGCAGCGCAGAAGCATCATCAGGGCGATCGCCACCCCGATCGCACAGGCCGCCGCCACGAACGGATCGGCGATCCACCCCGCCGCCGTGACACCCACCAGGGCTGCGACCAGATTGCCGCCGAGGATCGACCAGGGCTGCGCCAGGGGGCTCGCCGGCACCGCGAAGAGCAGCACCGCCGAGGCGCCCATCGGGGCGATCAGGATCGGGAGCGCCTCGGTTGGGACGGAAGCCCGGCAGACCAAGCCAGTCGCCAGGATCCCCACCAGGGCGCCCGCGGCGGAGCGCAGGCGCTCGCGCTTGCTGACCGGGGTCAGCTCCGGCAGGAAACGACTCAGGAACGTACGCATCGGGTCCTGGCCTCGCACATGAAAAGGACGGCGCCGCGGCGACGCCGTCCTGTCTCAGGATCGCGGAGGGCGTCCGGTCCGTATCAGACCGCGCGGGCCTCGTGCATCGCCCGGATCTGCTCCTGGGTGTAGCCCAGGTCTGCGAGCACCTCGTCGGTGTGCTCGCCGAGCAGCGGCGAAGCCTTCACCTCGACCTGCATGTCGGAGAACTTGATCGGGCTTCCGACGGTCAGGTACTTGCCGAGCTTCGGGTGCGCCACCTCGACGACGGTGCCGCTCGCGCGCAGGGACTTGTCCTCGGCGATCTCCTTCATCGACAGCACCGGCGCGCAGGGGATGTCGTAGGTGCGCAGGATGTCCACCGCCTCGAACTTGGTCTTGTCGGCAAGCCACTCCTCGATCGTCTTGAAGATGTCGAAGATCTTGTCCTGGCGGGCGCGGGGGGTGTTGTAGCCCGGATCGGTGATCCACTCCTCCTTGCCGAGCGCCTTGCAGATCGGTGCCCAGGCGTGGCCCTGGATCGTGAAGTAGATGTAGGCGTTCGGGTCGGTCTCCCAGCCCTTGCACTTCAGCACCCAGCCCGGCTGGCCGCCGCCGCCCGCATTGCCGCCGCGCGGCACCACATCGGAGAACTCGCCGTGGGGGTATTGCGGGTATTCCTCGAGGTAGCCGAGGGCGTCGAGGCGCTGCTGGTCGCGCAGCTTCACGCGGCAGAGGTTGATGACCGAGTCCTGCATCGACACGGCGACCTTCTGGCCCTTGCCAGTCTTGTTCTTCTGGTGGAGCGCCGTGAGAATGCCGATCGCGAGGTGCATGCCGGTGTTCGAGTCGCCGAGCGCGGCGGCGCTGACGGTGGGCGGGCCATCCCAGAAGCCCGTGGTCGACGCGGCGCCGCCGGCGCACTGGGCGACGTTCTCGTAGACCTTCAGGTCTTCGTAGTGGTGCCCGTCGGAAAAGCCCTTCACTGAGGCGAGGATCATGCCCGGGTTCAGCTCCTGGATGCGCGCCCAGGAGAAGCCCATCCGGTCCAGCGCGCCGGGGCCGAAATTCTCGACCATCACGTCGGAATCCCGGATCAGCTTCTCGAGGACTTCCTTGCCAGCCTGGGTCTTGGTGTCGAGGGTGAGCGAGCGCTTGTTGGAGTTCAGCATCGTGAAGTAGAGCGCGTCCGCGTCCTCGACGTGACGCAGCTGCGTCCGGGTCACATCGCCGGCGCCGGGGCGCTCGACCTTGATCACGTCGGCGCCGAACCACGCCAGCAGCTGCGTGCAGGCCGGACCGGCCTGGACGTGCGTGAAGTCGATGATCTTGATGCCTTCCAGCGGCTTGCTCATGGGGCGTCCTCCCTTGAAATGGTTGGTGGTTCGGTGAAGGCGATGCGCGTCAGGCCCGTTCAGGCCGGCACGGCGGCTTCGAGCGCGGCCACGCGCTGGCGCAGCTGCTTTTCTTCCGTCCAGCGCTCGGTCTCGTCGCGGATTACCGCGACGATCCCGGTCACTTGGCCGGCGGCGTCCCGCACCATCCCCACCGTGAAGGCGATGGAGAGTTGGCGTCCGTCCTTGCAAATGGCCGGCACCCTCAGGGTCTCCGCCCCGTAGCGGGTGGTGCCGGTCCGCATCGTCTTGGCGTAGCCGTCCCAATGGCGACGGCGGTGCCGCTCGGGGGTGATCAGGTCGAGGGTCTGACCGAGCGCCTCCGCGGCGGTGAAGCCGAAGATCCGCTCCGCTGCGGGGTTCCAGATGGTGATGGCACCCTTCGGATCGGCCACGACGACGGCGTCGCCGATCGCCATCACGAGATGGGCAAGGTCTGAAGCCGTCCCGGCGATCGTGCCGGTCTCGCCATGGCTCATGGGCGGCCTTTCTCTCCGGACATGGAGCTAAAGTTCCAGCTCGTCGGCGCTAACACCGTGTTTCGCTGCTTGGCGCCGATGGTATTTGGTATGCCATATGATGAATGGCGTCAACGGCGGGGTAAGAGCTGCACTTTCATTCCAGCGCGATCTGTATCCCGCACCGGGATCGAGCGTCCCCGCCCGACGGCCGCCCGCCACCTATCGCATTCTCAGATTTGCCGCTTTCGGCGCGCAGGAGCGCCACGGCCGACCGCATGGACCGGCGGTTCGGCGATCCGCCCGGGAGACGATCCGGTGATCCGTTTCGAGAAAGTCAGCAAAGTCTACCGCACGGACGGTCATAAGCGGACCATCCTTGAGCAGGCCTCGTTCACTCTGAAGCCAGGCATTTCCTACGGGATCCTCGGCATCAACGGCGCCGGCAAATCGACCACGATGCGGTTGATCGCCGGGACGGAGGATGCGACCCGAGGCAAGATCCATCGCGGCCTGCGCGTGTCGTGGCCGCTGGGATTCGCCGGCGGTTTCCATCCCAAGATGACCGGGCGCGACAACGTCATCTTCGTGGCCCGGATCTACGGGGAGGATCCGCGCAAGGTCTTGGATTTCGTGGAGGACTTCTCCGAACTCGGCAGCTACCTCGACGTGCCGATCTACACCTACTCGTCCGGCATGGGCGCCCGCCTCGCCTTCGGCATGAGCATGGCGATCCCGTTCGACTGCTACCTGATCGACGAGATCACCTCCGTGGGCGACGCCCGCTTCTCGAAGCGCTGCGACGAGGTGTTCTCCCAGCGCCGCAAGAACGCGGACATCATCATGGTCTCGCACTCCATGGAGACGATCCGGAATTGGTGCTCGCAGGGCCTCGTACTGCTCAACGGCCGCGCGATCATCTACGAGGACGTCGACGACGCCATCGAGGTCTATCGGCGCCTCAATGCATGACCTGCCTCGCATGACGCGCCTCGGTCTGTCAGCATGCGGACATGCTTTTGCCGCGTCCGCGTGGGAGACGATCGGGACGCGCGGTGCGAAGCGGCCGCGTGACGTTCAGACGGATCGACTTGGATGGCCGGGGAGGCCGGGAATCAAGCCATGAACATGGAGATCCGGAAAGCCGAGGGGCAGCCGGTCACGACCGCCGAGCGCCAGCAGGCCATCACCGAGTCGCTGCGGCAGATCGCGCGGATGTCGCGCTTCGCCGATCGCAAGAAGGGCATCCGGTCCTACCAGAGCCACGTCAAGAACGATCCCTGGATCCCGATCCTGTTCGTGGTCTGCTTCGCGCTGCCGACCCTGGCCGGAGCGATCTATTTCGGGCTGATCGCCTCGGACCGGTATGTCACCGAGGCGCGCTTCGCGATCCGGCCGGCCCTCGGTGCGGCCGACAAGGCTGCCCCGGATGCGGTGGGGACCACCGCCGGCGTGTCGAGCCAGATGGTGGCCCAGGATACGTTGATTACGAAGGAGTACATCGTCAGCCGGCCGATGCTGGAAGCCCTCGAAGCGCATCTGCCCCTGCGTGAATGGTTCAGCAACGACAACATCGACTACATCTCGCGCTTCGATCCGGACAAGCCGATCGAGAAGTTCCTTCGCTACTGGAAGCGACGCGTCGATATCGACATCGAACCCAGCTCCGGGATCATGGCGGTCAGCGTGCAGGCGTTCGACCCGGATCAATCGCTCGCCATCACCAAGGCGGTGATGAAGGAGGCCGAGCGGATGGTGAACGACCTGAGCGTGAAGGCGCGTGAGGATGCGGTCTCCGAGAGCACCCGCGAATTGAAGCTCGCCGAGGAGCGGATGACCAAGATCCGCCTCGCGATGCGGGACCTGCGCAACCGCGAGGGTGTGCTCGATGCGCAGAAGTCCAACGAGGTGAATCTGAAGATGGTGGCCGAGTTGCGCGCCTCCCGGATCAACCTCGCGGTCCAGCTCGCCATCGGTCAGCGGGACCTGGGTCCCGAGTCCCGCCGCATCATCGACATCAAGCAGCAGATCAAGGATCTCGACGAGAACATCGCCCGGATCGAGCGGCAATCCGCCAGCCAGGACCCCGAGCAGAAACGCCTCCTGTCGGATGCGTTGACGCGGTTCGAGGCCCTGGAGAACGATCGCAAGAACGCCGAGAAATACTATCAGGCGGTGCTGACCGCCTACGAGCGGTCCCGCATGGTCGCGGCCCGCCAGATCGAGTTCTTCAGCCCGATCGTCGAGCCGGTACGGGCCGAATCGTCGACGGAGCCGCGGCGCTTCCTGATGATCAGCCTGATCACGGCGGGGTCCGCCGTGCTGTTCGCCGCTGCCATGTTCGCCCGCAAGATGATGGCCTGATCGGGCGCAGGACGGTTCGGGTCGCCGCCGTTCAGCGATTGGTGCCGATTGGAAGGTCGGGCTGGTTCGCCGCCGGTCCGACCGTGCCGCCGGTCCAGCCCTGCGATCGCCAGCCCTCTGCGCGCTCGTCGAGGTCGATCGAGCCCGCATGCGCCAGGATGCTCAGGACATGCTCGGCCCTGCTGTCGTCGGCCCGGACCGTCACCAGGGTCCCGCCGCGGCGGACGCCCTCGGCATAGGTCTCGGCCTCGCCCTCGCTAAGCCCCACGCCGGTGAGACCGCCGATCAGTCCGCCAGCAGCGGCTCCGACGCCGGCGCCCGTCACGGTGGCCACGAGCCAGCCGGCCGCAACGACCGGCCCGAGGCCCGGGATCGCCAGGAGCCCCAGACCGGCGAGGAGGCCGGCACCGCCCCCCAGGACCGTGCCGACCGTCGCCCCGGTCCCAGCGGAATCGACCGTCTCGTCCGGTTCCTGAGCCTTGTCGATGGGCGGCAGCGCCGCGGCGGCGGGATCGGGCCGGTTCGAAATGATGCTGATATCGCCGTGGGGAATGCCGGCCGCCTCGAGCTGGTCGACCGCGGAAGCGGCGGCGTCGTAATGGTCGAACAGGGCGGTCAGTGCGCGAGCGGCCATGGGACTCTCCCGGGACGGCGGGCCTAGGCCCGGTTCGGTGGCGATGCTGCCGGACGGACGTGGATGTCCGGCGCCGGGCGGTGCATTTATCGAGCGGTCAAGCGATGGAGTCGCGCCGGGTTCCCGCCCCCGGCCGCTCCGGTCTTAACGGGCCGCTAACCATCCGCCCGGCAGATCTTGCCGGGTTCGCCGCAGGGAACGCGTCCCGGGTGGGCGGCGACGGGTGGGATCGATGGCGGAGACGGCGAGCGCGCCGACACGAATGAGCCCGGCGGCGATCCTGGGTCAGTTCACACTGCCCACGCGCGGCGACGTGCAGGCCCTGTCGAAGCGATCGGACCTCCTGTTCGCCACCGGCGTGCTGGGGATCCTCGCGGTCCTGATCTTCCCGCTGCCCGCCATGCTGCTCGATCTGCTGCTGGCGGTCTCGATCATCACCTCGGTGCTGATCATGATGACGGGCCTGTCGATCGACAACCCGCTCGAATTCACCGTCTTCCCGACGCTGCTGCTCATCGCCACGATGCTGCGGCTCGCCCTGAACCTCGCCTCGACCCGCCTGATCCTCGGCCACGGCCACGAGGGCACAGCGGCGGCCGGCCACGTCATCGAGGCCTTCGGCCACTTCGTGATGGGCGGCAACTTCGTGATCGGGATCATCGTGTTCGCGATCCTGATCATCGTGAACTTCGTGGTGATCACGAAGGGCTCGGGCCGCATCGCGGAGGTTGCGGCTCGCTTCACCCTCGACGCGATGCCCGGCAAGCAAATGGCGATCGACGCCGATCTCTCGGCCGGCCTGATCGACGAGAAGGTCGCCAAGGCCCGGCGCTCGGCACTTGAGGAGGAATCCTCGTTCTTCGGCGCCATGGACGGCGCATCGAAATTCGTGCGCGGCGACGCCGTGGCGGCCTTGTTGATCACCTTCATCAACGTGGTTGGCGGCATCATCATCGGGGTGGCGCAGCAGGGCCTGAGCTTCGGTGACGCCGCCAAGAGCTACACGCTGCTCACCATCGGCGACGGCCTCGCGAGTCAGGTCCCTGCCCTGATCGTGTCGACCGCGGCAGGCCTGCTGGTCTCCAAGGCGGGCGTGAAGGGCGCAGCCGACAAGGCGCTCGGTAAGCAGCTCGCGCATTATCCCAAGGCGCTCGGCATGTCGGCGGCGGTGATGCTGCTGATCGCGCTCCTGCCCGGCATGCCGATGCTGCCGTTCGTGCTGCTCGGCGGCGGCGCCGGCTACGCCGCGTGGCGGATCAACAAGACCGCCAAGGAGGCCCCGCCATTGGACGCACAGGGCGCTCCGATGGACGCCAAGGCCGTCGCGGCAGCCGCGGCCGGCAAAGAGGAGACTGTCACCGACCTGCTCAAGCTCGACGACCTGAAGCTCGAAATGGGCTACGCGCTCCTCGCCCTCGTCAACGGCGAGGGCCAGGACCGCCTCACCGACCAGATCAAGGCCCTGCGCCGGCAACTCGCGGCCGAACTCGGCTTCGTGATGCCCTCCGTGCGCATCCTCGACAACGTCCAGCTCGATGCCAACACCTACGTGGTGCGGGTGAAGGAGATTGAAGCGGGGACCGGCCGCATCTTCCCCGGCCAGTTCATGGCGATGGACCCGATGGGCGGACAAGTCCAGCTGCCGGGCCAGCACATGCTGGAGCCGACCTTCGGGCTTCCGGCCACCTGGATTGATGCCGCGCTGCGCGACCAGGCCCAGGTCAAGGGCTACACAGTCGTCGACGCCGCGACCGTGGTTTCCACGCATCTCACCGAGGTCATCAAGGCGCACGTCTCCGAGCTCCTCAACCACGTCGAGGTCTCGAAACTGCTGCGTGAGCTGCCGAAGGAGCATACCGAACTCCTCAAGGAGATCGTGCCGTCGCAGATCTCGACCACCGGTATCCAGCGGGTGCTGCAATTCCTGCTGGCCGAGCGCGTCTCGATCCGCGACCTGGGCGCCATCGTGGAGTCGATCGCCGAGGTGGCGGGCGGGGTGAAGAACCCGCGCGACGTGGTCGAGCACGTCCGCGCCCGACTCGGACGGCAGATCTGCGCCCAGTATCAGGACCAGACCGGCAGCCTGCCGATCATCACCTTGTCGCCGGCCTGGGAGCAGGCCTTCCTCGAATCAATCGTCGGCGAGCGGGAGGAACGCTATCTCGCGATGCAGCCTTCGAAGCTGAGCGAGTTCGTCACCGTCGTACGCGACCGATTCGAGACCGCGGCGCGGCAAGGCGAGATGCCGGTGCTGGTCACCTCGACCCAGACCCGGCCCTTCGTGCGCTCGATCATCGAGCGGTTCCGCCGGGAGACCCCTGTGATGAGCCAAGCCGAGATCCACCCGCGGGCGCGGCTGCGGACGGTGAGTTCGATCTGAACCGGAGGGGATAGGGGCGTGGCCGACTCCGCGGGACGCCTCCCTCCCCAGCCTGGGATGTTCACACATCTGGGTCCGACACCGAACTCCGCGGCGGAGCCCCCCTCTCCCGGGCGGGCTACGATGATCACACCTCCTGGTCGAACACCGAGGCCCGCGGCAGAGCGCGACGGCCCCCTCTCGAGCGGGAGAGGGTTGGGGTAAGGGACAAGAACGCTCAGGATCGAGCGCGCCGCCGGGTCACGCGTTATCCGGACCGACCTGATCCCTCACCCGGCTTCCTGCGAAAGCAGACCTCTCCCGCACGGGAGAGGGCGCGCGCGCTCGAAACCAAACCGAAGTGGCCGGGCTCGAAATGTGAATCCGTCAGGGTCCCATCAGAGGGGGGGCAGGGAGTTGCGGCGCTCGACGTGCCCTGCTCCGCTGACCCGCCTCAGATCGCCTTCTCCTTGAGCTCCCGCTCCAGTTCGTGCGCGTCGAGCCCCGGCGCGACGACCGGCGGCTCCGGCACGGCGGTGGCTTTGGGTCCGTGCGCCGCAGAGCCGATTGCGGCTGCCAGCCTGGACCGCTCGAACGCGATGACCACGATCACCGAGATCAGCGCTGGGATCCAAAAATAAAACACACGGAAGACCAGCAGCGCGGCAATGACCGCGTTCTTACGCGTCTCATCGGTCTCCGCGATATTCATCGCCGTGAGGAAGACGATCTCGAAGACACCCAAGCCGCCCGGTGCATGAGAGGCGAGCGCCACCGAGAAGGAAGCCAGGAAGATGGCAAGCACCGGGATGAAGCTCGGGTTCACCGTGTCGGGCAGGGCGAAGTAGATGATCCCGGCGGCTCCCAGGAGCTCCAAAGGCGCAGCCGCAAGCTGGCGCAGCATGATCCCCGGACGCGGGTATTCGAGCTTGAACTTCCGGAGGTTTATCGGCGGCAGGTGCAGGAGTGATCCGGCCACGTAGAGGGCGACGAACGTCAGCATGCCGATGCCAACCACGACCGCCGTGCCCGGATTCGTGAGGATGGCGGGCAGCTTGTCTTGAAGGCGGGCCAGCAGGTGCGGATCGTAGACCAGCGTGAAGCCGCCGAGCAGCACCGTGCCCAGGAAGAAGGTGAACGAGCAGAGCGCCACCAGTACGGCGACCTGCGCCGCGGTGAGTCCCTTCGCCGTGTAGGCCCGGTAGCGCACCAGGGCGCCGGAGAAGACCGAGGCGCCGATGTTGTGCGAGAGCGCGTAGGTCGTGAACGAGCAGAGCGAGACGAACACCAACGAGATGTGGCGGACACCCAGATGCAGCAGCGCGATCCGGTCGTACCAAGCGAGCGCCGCGTAGGCCACCAGGGTCGAAAGCGCCGCGAGCAGGATCCGGTGCGGCGGGATCGCCAGCACCGCGGCCCAGATCGCTGAGAGCGAAGTCGTCTTCAATTCCTGGTAGAGAAAATAGCCCGAGACGACGACGGCGGCGAGGCCGATGAGTGGCCAGATGAACTCGCTGATCTTCTTCATGAACACCGACGCCCCGGGGAGAGCCCCTGATGCGCCGTCGCGCGGCGCCCTGCAAGCGGCCTGACGCCACCGCGGCCCCCCTTGTCAGGTGATCATGACGGTTTCGTGCCATGCACCCTGCCGAGCCGACGTCGCGCGGACCTCCTCAGCCGCGGGCGCGGTTGAGCCCGATCCCGTCCATCGCGGCCTGATCGCGGACCGATTCGGCCGCCCGCTCGGCGGTGCGTTCGCGATCGTTCAGGATCTCGACCTTCTTGAGCTCCTCGAAGGCCTCGCCGAGCTCAGCCTTTGCCTCCGCGAGCTGACCCTCCAGGGCCTGGGCGGATTGGCGCATGTTGTCCCGGCGGGTCGCCGCAGCGCGGGCATAGGTCGGGTAGGCGAAATGACCGACATCGGTGATGCCGGCGCGGGCCTCCTCCACGGAGACCTCGCGATCGAGTTCCACCGCCATGCGCTGGAAGTCGGCCATCATCATCTCGATCTGGGTCACGCGCCGGCGCTTCTCGTCGACCTGGAAGCGGCGCAGGCGGATCAGCGTGTCACGCGATTTCATCAGGACGCTCACTCCACGCAACGCTCAAGCCCGAGCCTCGGATCATACCCAGGCCGCGCCCTAGGCTCCGCCGACAATCTGACCGAGCCGTGCGTAACCATCGCCGATGGACGTTGCTTCTTCCTTACCCTGCCCAAGAAAAGCCTCAAGATGCGGCATGAGCGCCACGGCTTCGTCGACCTCCTGGGACGAGCCGGCGCGGTAGGCCCCGAGCCTGATGAGTTCCTCCATATCGGCATAGGTGGAGAGCACCCGGCGCGCCCGCCGCACAACCGGCAGATAAGCCGGATCGCAGGAACGCGGCATGGTCCGTGAGACCGAGCGCAGCACATTGATGGCTGGATAGCGGCCGCGCTCGGCGATGGCGCGTTCCATGACGATATGCCCGTCGAGGATGCCGCGCACCGCGTCGGCCACCGGCTCGTTGTGGTCGTCGCCCTCGACGAGCACCGTAAACAGTGCCGAGATCGTCCCCTGCCCGACTCCCGGCCCGGCCCGTTCCAGCAGGCGCGGCAGCTCCGAAAAGACCGTCGGCGTGTAGCCCTTGGCGGTCGGCGGTTCGCCGGCCGCGAGGCCGATGTCGCGCTGGGCCATGGCGAAGCGCGTGATCGAGTCGATCATGCACAGCACTTTGGCGCCCTGATCGCGGAAATGCTCGGCCACCGACAGGGTCACGTAGGCGGCGTTGCGGCGCATGAGGGCCGGCTCGTCCGAAGTCGCCACCACCACGACCGAGCGCGCGAGACCGGCGGCGCCGAGGTCGTCCTGCAGGAACTCCTGAACCTCGCGCCCACGCTCGCCCACCAGCCCGATCACGGCCACATCGGCCGCCGTGTAGCGGGCGAGCATCGAGAGCAGCACCGACTTGCCGACGCCGGACCCCGCGAAGATGCCCATCCGCTGGCCGGCGCACATGGTGAGGAAGGTGTTGATGCAGCGAACGCCGAGATCGAGCGGGCCGCCGACCCGGGTCCGGGCATGGGCGGGGGGCGGATCGGCCCGCAGGCTGTAGATGTCCGGTCCCTGCGGCAGGGGGCCGAGCCCGTCGACCGGCCGACCAAGGGCATCGATCACCCGTCCCAGCCAGGCGCCCGTTGGGCGGATGGCCCCCGCGGCCTCGTCGCGCACGAAGGCCGGGCAGCCGCGGCGGACACCCTCCAGGGATCCGAACGGCATCGCGAGCGCGCGGTCGCCCTGGAAGCCGATGATCTCGCAGGGGACCAGCCCGTGGCCGTTGGCGCCCTCGACATCGATCCGGCCGCCGAGCCGCATGGCCGCCACCGGCCCGGCGACCTCGACCAGCAGGCCGCGGATCGCCACGACCCGGCCGAAGGTCTCCAGCACCTCGACGCGCTCCAAAGCCGCCCGGGCCGATGCAAGGGAGGAAACGGGTCTTGCCGAATCCTGTGTCATGAGACGCGCTCTCAACGCTTCGTTTACCGGCCTCCTTAACACTGCGATCCACGGGCACGTAGCGGCTCGGTCCGGCGCTGGGTCACGGCCAAGCTCGATGAAATCGGGCGCTGTGGCCGGTGAACCACAGGTCGGATCGAAGCGTTGCGTGAGAAGTACTTAGACCGCAGGGGCGAAGGCCCTGACCGCAAGCGGCGCGACATCACGGACCCGAACGCGGCTGGAGGGGCCTGTTTCCTCCGGTCAAGCTCGCGGATCCGCGAACGAGGCGCTTGCGGTTGGGAATCAGGTTTTGTTAACGATTAATCCATAGCGTCCCACGTCAAGAGTGACGAGGCGCCCGTCCACAGGCCGGTGGCGGGCGAACGACGGGACGTGTCTGCGCGCTGATGCGGCCGGCTGGGCTGGGGACCGACGATGCGGGTACTTTTGATCGAGGATGACAGCGCGACCGCGCAGAGCATCGAGTTGATGCTCAAGTCCGAGAACTTCAACACCTACACCACCGACCTCGGTGAAGAGGGTATCGATCTCGGCAAGCTGTACGATTACGACATCATCCTCCTCGATCTGAACCTGCCCGACATGTCGGGCTACGAGGTGCTGCGCAACCTGCGCGTGGCGAAGGTGAAGACGCCCATCCTGATCCTCTCCGGCATGGCCGGCATCGAGGACAAGGTGAAGGGCCTGGGCTTCGGCGCGGACGATTACCTGACCAAGCCGTTCCACAAGGACGAGTTGGTGGCGCGCATCCACGCTATCGTGCGCCGCTCGAAGGGCCACGCCCAGTCGGTCATCACCACCGGCGACCTGATCGTGAACCTCGATCAGAAGACCGTCGAGGTCGGCGGCGCCCGGGTGCACCTGACCGGCAAGGAGTACCAGATGCTGGAACTCCTCTCGCTGCGGAAGGGCACGACCCTCACCAAGGAGATGTTCCTCAACCATCTCTACGGCGGCATGGACGAGCCGGAGCTGAAGATCATCGACGTGTTCATCTGCAAGCTGCGCAAGAAGCTCGCCAACGCCAGCTCGGGTAAGAACTACATCGAGACCGTCTGGGGCCGCGGCTACGTGCTGCGCGAGCCGATGGACGGCGAGGAGCGCATGGCGGTCTGATCCGCCGCTTCACCGGATCCCCGAAAAACCCCGTGCGGTCTGGCCGCGCGGGGTTTTCGCATTTGGGGTCGGTGTAACGCGCGCTCCTCCCCCTTGCGGGGAGGAATTGGCGGTGGGGGTGGTGCAGAAGGCAGCGCTGCTCCCAATCCGGAAACACCCCTGGCCCCTTCCCACGAGGGGAAGGGAAAAGCGCCTCACTTCCGGAACGTTGCTGGTCGAACAAAGCGTCGCTCCTTCGACCCTCGCGGCGCTCGGTGGCAGGGCGTTGGTTGAGGATCCGGCAGCTTCAGCGTAGTGTGGAGAAAACCTGCGCCGCCGGCGCGATCACCACGTAGGTCCCGCAGGGTGCGGCCCGGCTGATCACCGCGCTGGCCACGCCCCAGACATAGAGACCGCGCCGGTCCTGCGCGACGACCGGGCCGCCGGAATCGCCGAAGCAGACCCGGGCGCCTCGGGCTTGCGCGATGGTCAGCCCGGTGCTGCTCGCAGCGAGCGGAGTCAGCGCTGCGGTGCGCAGCCGCCCGACGCTGTTCCCCGACAGGCCGGCTCCGGCGATCCGCAGGCTCTTCGGGACGCGGCTGGCATCGGCCGCCAGCGCGATCGGCCGACGTCCCCGCACCGGCTCGGTGAGGCGCAGCACCGCCAGGTCGAGGGAAAGATCGGCGAGGCTCACATCGGGCGCCGCGTTCGGCAGCATCTCCCCCGGATCGGGGCTGTACCGGGCAGCGACCCGGGCGCCGTAGACCGGCTGTGCCGGTTCGGTGCCGCGGAAGAACACCACCAGCGCGCCCAGGGGATCGCCGTTCACGCAATGGGCCGCGGTCAGCACAAGGTCCGGCGCAATCAGGACTCCGGTGCAGCGGGTGAGTTTCAGTGCCTCCTCGGGCTGGGTGATCGTGCCGATGGCGACGGTGGCCTCCGCCAAAGCATCCCGCCCCGCCGGCGCGCCGCCCTGGATCGCCGCGGCCGGACCAGCGAGGCCGAGCCCGAGCGCCAGGGCCGATCCGCTGGGGACGAGATATCTTCCAAGGGTTCCGAGGATGCTCACGGGCCGATCTCTCTCCCGGCGGATTGTCGTGGTCGACAGATGCCGCCCGGGACGGAAGGTGCAAGCGGGCGAGAGGACGCGGCTGATACGTCAGCGCGCCACTGTCCACGTGGTCGTTCCATCCTTGTTGTCCTTGACGGCCACGCCCAGGGCGGTCAGCGCGTTGCGAGCCCGGTCGGAGGCCGCCCAATCCTTGGCGGCCCGGGCCGTACGGCGTTCGGCGATCAGCGCCTCGACAACCGCAACGTCGACCCCGGAGGCGGCGACCTGCGCGGTCGCCCGCTCGCTCCGGGTGCGTATGAGGAAACCGAAGAGGTTCGCCCCGGCGCGTAAAGCAGCGGGCTGCGCGTCCGCGCCGCCGAGCCGGTGCAGCTCATTGATTGCGGCTGGCGTGTTGAGGTCATCGCACAGCGCCTCGACAACCGCCCCTGGAACGGCGTGCGCCGCCGGCTCGTCCCCAGCGGCGTTGTACCAACGCTCCAGCACGCGGCTCGATTCCTCCAGGCCGCGCAGCGTCCAGTCGATCGGCTGGCGGTAATGCGTTTTCAGCATCGTCAGCCGCACCACCTCCCCCGGCCAGTCCTTCAACACATCGCGGATGGTGACGAAGTTGCCGAGCGACTTCGACATCTTCTCCCCCTCCACTTGGAGGAAGCCGTTGTGCAGCCAGACATTGGCCATCACGGGCGTGCCGAAGCAGCAGCGGGACTGCGCCACCTCGTTCTCGTGGTGCGGGAAAATCAGATCAATTCCACCCGCGTGAATGTCGAAGGTCTGGCCCAGGTGCTTGGCCGACATGGCCGAGCACTCAATGTGCCAGCCGGGACGTCCAGGCTCGGCGATCCCCGCGGGCGAGGACCAGGACGGCTCGCCAGGCTTCGAGGGCTTCCAGAGCACGAAATCGAGCGGCGAGCGCTTGTAGGGTGCAACCTCGACCCGGGCACCGGACTCCATCTCGTCGAGGGGGCGCTTCGACAGGCCGCCGTAATCCGGCATCGACGGTACGTCGAACAGGACGTGGCCCTCCGCCACGTAGGCGTGGCCCGTACGGACCAAGGCCTCGATCATGGCGACCATTTCGGCGATGTGATCGGTGGCGCGGGGTTCCACGAAGCGGGGTCGCTCGCCGACCACGTTCACATCGTCCGGCATCAGCACGCCGAGGTCGCGCACGTCGCGGTGGAACTGCGCCAGCGTCCCGTCGGTGAGTTCGCGGATGGTGATCCCGCGTTCGGCGGCGCGGGCGTTGATCTTGTCGTCCACGTCCGTGACGTTGCGCGCGTAAGTGACGTGCGCCGGACCATAGAGATGGCGCAGCAGCCGGAACAGCAGGTCGAACACGATGATCGGCCGGGCATTGCCGATATGGGCGGCGTCATAGACGGTCGGGCCGCAGGCGTAGATGCGGATATGCGCCGGATCGATCGGCCCGAAGGTGTCCTTGGCGCCGGTCAGCGTGTTGTAGAGCCGCAACATCGGCGCCATGAAACCCACCCTCCTCCCGGCGCAACCGCCGACGAAAACGAGCCTGCCGTCAGAGACCTAGAGTTCGCCCGCAGCCAAGAACGGCCGAAACGTGGCACGGCGGACGATGCCGCCACGGCATTCTGTTGCATCGCCGCGACGGCGCGGCGCGCGCGATGGGGCTAACCCAAAAGCGTGAGGAATTCGAGAAGGCCTCTGCGCCTCGCGGGTAAGTCTTCCTTAACCGCGCCGTCGGACCGTCCGGGCTACGAACCTCACGCCGCAGTTCCTGTTCTCAAGGACCCTCAATGCGACGCTCGGCCGCCGGTATCCTCGCCCTCGCCACCGCCCTCGCCACCGCCGGCCTCGCGCATACAGCGCTGGCTGGCAGCGACGGAGAGACGCCCGCGAAGGCGCCGAGCCACGTCGAGAAGACGTTCCTCATCCCGTCGAGCGATGGCTACGGCGTGGGCGAGTGCCTGACGACGCCTGGAAGCAGCTGCGGCCAGGTCGTCGCCAACGCGTGGTGCGAAGCCCAGGGCTACGCGGCCGCCAATTCCTACGGCGTCGCCGCCGCCGACGAATATACAGGCGCCATCAGCCAGCCGGTCCCGGCGCCGATCGAGCGGCCGATCCGCATCACCTGCCAGGACTGACCGGCCGCGCCGGCCCTATTTCATGGCGTCGGCACATTTTGGCGCCGGGTCGGTTCCCCAGGGGGCGATCGGCACCGCCGAGGTCGAGTTCTTCGGCGAGCCTTGGATGACCTTGTCGGAATAGACCATGTAGATCAGCGTGTTGCGCCGTGCGTCGCACCCGCGAACGATCTGCATCGACTTGAAGATCAGCGAGCGCCGCTCGCTGAACACCACCTCGCCCTGGCTCAGCTTGCCCTTGAAGGCGACCGGCCCGGTCTGACGGCAGGCCAGCGAGATGTCCGAGACATCCTCGGCCAGACCCAGCGTGCCCTTGATCCCGCCCTTCTCGGGCTGCGTGTACCAGCACGCCACGCCTGCCACCGCCGGATCGTCGATGCCGTAGACGACCAGCTTGTCGTTCGGCGTCAGCGGGCGCCAGACCGTCGATTTGTCGAAGATCCGGTCCGGCTCCTGGGCCACGACGGGTGCGGCTGCAGCCAGCCCAAGCGCCAGAACGCCAACATAGGTGAGACTCCGAAACCACATCGCCGGCCAATTCCCCCTCAAGCTTGCGGATAGGATGTAGGAGGGGTGTCGCCGTCCTGCGAGGGGGCGTAGGATCGTGATGCTTCGGCCCCGAAGCGCGGATGCGCGCCGCCCGGCCTCTTCGGAGCGGAGCGTACCCGGCCAACGCGATGCAGCCTATGCCTCACCGTCCGATCGTCCGTTCGCTCGGCCGCGTCATCCTGAGCGCGGCCCTCGCCCTCGGACTCATCAGCGCCTTCAAGGTGCAGGCCAACGCGCAGGAAACGCCGACGGAGCTGCAGGCCGCCGAGGGTCGGCCGGCGCCGCAGGTGCCCTCGCCCCAGTGCCGACGCTACCGGGCCGAGCTCGCATCGCTTCAGACCGGCGCCAGCACGACGCGGGCGCTCAACGACGAGATCGGCCGGCTCGAGGCCTATTACCGCGGTCTCAACTGCACGGAAAAGTTCCTGTTCTTCGATACCCGCCCGCCGCAATGCGGCGCCGTGGAGCAGCGGATCCGCGCCCTCAAGGCGACCTATGGCGGCGCCGTGCTCGACGATAGTGGGACGCGCAGGCGCGAGCTGCAGAGCCTCGTCGCCTCCACCTGCCCGGCGCGGGAAACCTATGCGGCGAGCGGCGAGTCCTACGCCCTGGGCGGCCCGCAGATGGTCTGCGTGCGGACCTGCGACGGCGGCTTCTTCCCGATGCGCAACCTGCCCGAAGGGCGCGGCGGCGCGGACGAGATGTGTCAGGCGCTCTGCCCCGGCGCCGAGGCGCAGGCCTATTCGATGCCCTACGGCGACGATGCCCTGAAGCACGCCGCCACGGTGAAGGGCAGCCGCGCCTATACGAGCCTCGCCAACGCCTTCAAATTCCGCAAGGAATTCGTCCCGAACTGTTCCTGCAAGCCCGAGGGCAAGACCTGGGCGCAATCGCTGGTCAAGGCCGAGAGCATGCTGGTCCGGCACAAGGGCGACATCTTCGTGACGCCGATGCAGGCCGAGGCCCTCTCGCGCCCGAAGGTGCGGCTGACGCTGGTCGGCCGGGCCGACCGGACCGCGGCGGAACTGGCCGCCGACGCCGCCGGACGCGCCGGAGTTGGAGCCAGGGGCGAGGTCGAGGGCGCCGACGCCAACAGGAGCAGGGGCGGTCCGGAGGACACGCCGACCGGCTCCGTGAAGCCTGATCACGTGGCCGTGCGCATCATTGCCCCGAACGTGATCGCCGTTCCCCAGCGTCTGACGCCGTAGCGCACGAGCGCGAGGAACCATTCGCGGCGTTCCGTGTTCGGCTCGGCCTGAACCGACACGAGGCCTTGATGCGGCTACTGCGACTGCTTCTCTTGACCGGCACTGTTCTGCCGGCGCTGATGTCCCTTCAGCCAGCCGACGCGTCGCCAGGGCGGATCCTGCTGGCGCAGGGCGGCCCGGAAGACCGTGGGCCCCGGGGTGGCGAGCCTCCGCATGGCGGCCCGCGGCCGGAACACCCACCGCAGGAAAGGCCTGGCCCTCCCCCCGGGCCGCCGGCGGGCCGCGAGCGGCCGGAGCCGCGCCCGGAACGGGCCGCACCACCGCCGCGGGAGCGTCCGGAACCCCCGGCCCAACGCCAAGCCGAGCCGCCGCAGCGGGAGCGCGCGCCCGAGCGCCGCCCCGAACCGCAGGCACCGCGTCCGCCGAACCAGGAACGGCCGGATGCACGTCCGGATCCCCGGCCCGACCGTCAGGAGCAGCGGCCGGAGCGTCAGGGACAGCGGCCGCCGGATGCCCGTCCCGATCGACAGGATCGTCAGCCCGACCGCGAGGATCGTCAGCTCAATCGACCCGCTCCTGACCGGAACGGTGGTCCCGGTGCCCAGCCCCGGCCAGGCGGCGAACGGCCAGCCGCACCGCCGCCACAAACACCCGAGCGTGACCGCCGCGCCCCCGATGCGGATCGCCCGACCGCCCCGCAGGGCGGCCCGGGTCGGCTCGATCAGCGCCCCGAGAACCAGCGCGATCGCCGTCCGCAGCCGGGCCCTGGCCCGGCAGGCGGCGAGCCCGGCCGTCCCGCACCGCCCGACGCGGCGCCGGGAGCACCGGAACGGCCGACGCCCCGTCAGAATCTGCAGCGCCAGGATCTTCAGCGCCAGGATCTTCAGCGCCATAATCTTCAGCGCCAGGATGTGCAGCCCACCGACCGTCCTCGACCAGAGGGTGGACCCGGCGCGGAGCCGGGCCGTCCCGCTCCGCCCAACATGGCCCCCGGCGTGCCGGGGCGGCCGTTTGAGCGCCAGGACGTCCAGCCCGATGGTCGGCCGCAGCCCAACGCCGGCCCCGGCGCGCAACCGGGCCGCCCCCTGCCGCCCAACATGGCACCGGGCGTTCCAGGGCGTCCATTCCAGGCGCCGGGCCAAACGGGCGGCCCCGGCACGGGAGCCGGCAACGGCGCATTCAGCGCGCCCGGCCAGCCGGGATACGTGCCGGGCGGTTTCCGGCAGGATGACAACGTTCGGAGCTTCGAGCAGGTGGTGCGCGACCGGCGCGAGTATAACGAGGACGGTCGGACCTACTATCGGGAACCCGGGCGCATCATCGTGCGCGACCGCGACACCTACCTGATCCGTCACGACGAGAATGAGCGCTTCCGCTACCTCGACCCGCGTGGCTACCGCTCCGTGCAGCAAGGCGCCGACTTCTACAGCTACCTCGACCGGCCCGGCGGCGAGCAGGTCGTCACCGTGACCGGCGATGACGGGCGGATGCTGCGCCGATATCTCCGGTATCGCGACGGCCGCGAGCTCGTGCTGATCGACAACACCTATGCGGGTCCGATCCGGCCGATCTACGAGGACGTGGTGGTGCTCCCGCCTCCGGATATCCGGATCCCGCCGGACCGCTACATCGTGGATTATGCACAGGCGGATGAGGGTGAGGTCTACGCGGCGCTGACGGCGCCGCCGGTGGTCGCCGTCGATCGTCGCTACACGCTCGATCAGATCCGCTACAGCCCGGATCTCCGCGCCCGGATGCGTTCGATCGACATCAACACGATCACCTTCGAAACGGGCTCGTTCACGGTGACGCCAGACCAGGCGCAGAAGCTGTCGGTGATCGCCGCCGCGATGAACCGCGCCATCCGGGCCAATCCTCTGGAAGTGTTCCTGATCGAGGGCTTCACGGACGCGGTCGGCTCTGCGATCGACAACCTCTCCCTCTCGGACCGGCGTGCCCAATCGGTCGCGACCGTCCTCACGCAGCAGTTCCAGGTGCCGCCGGAGAACCTGACGACCCAGGGCTACGGTGAGCAGTACCTCAAGGTGAACACGCAGGGCCCGTCGCGGGAGAACCGCCGCGTCGTGGTCCAGCGGATCACGCCACTGCTCCAGCAAGGTCAGGGACAGGTCGCACCACCCCCGCCTCCGCCGCGCTGATACCATCGCCGCGCAGGGAGACCCTGCGCGGCGGTTGACGGGTCTGCCGCATCATCGCACCACCGCGTGGGGACGGTTGCTCGGGACGGCGATGGATACCGAAACGGACGGGCGGCTGATCCGATCGGGCACGCCGGTTTTCCGACGCACGGCGCTGGCACTGGCGGCCGCGGGGTTCTCGACCTTCGCGGTGCTCTACGCGGTGCAGCCCCTGCTGCCGATCTACGCCGCCGATTTTCACGTCTCTCCCGCCGAGAGCAGCCTCGCTTTGTCGCTGCCCTGCGGTCTGCTGGCGGTGGCGCTCTTGGTCGTCAGCCCCCTATCCGAGATCTGGGGCCGCAAGCCGGTGATGCTGGCCTCGCTGCTGGCCTCCGCGCTGCTCACGATCGTGGCGTCCATCGTCCCGGGCTGGCACGGCTTCCTGGCCCTGCGCGCCCTGACCGGGCTCACGGCGAGCGGCCTGCCCGCTGTCGCCATGGCTTATCTTGCCGAGGAGATGGACGCGCAGGCCATCGGCTTATCCATGGGCCTGCTCGTCGGCGGCAACGCGCTCGGCGGCATGTCCGGCCGGCTGATCAGCGGAGTCATGGCCGACCATGTCGGCTGGCGGATCGGGCTGGCGACCATCGGTGTGCTGGCGCTGGTCGCGGCCCTTGCCTTCTACCGCTGGCTGCCGCCATCGCGCAGCTTCACGGCCCGCCGGATGGCGTGGGGCGAGGTGCCGGGCAGCTTCGGCCACCATTTCAAGGATGCCGGCCTGCCCTGGCTGTTCGTTGAGGCGTTCCTGCTGATGGGTGGGTTCGTCTGCGTCTACAACTACATCGGCTTTCGCCTGCTCGATCCGCCCTTCTCGCTCAGCCAGACGGTGATCGGGCTGATCTTTTCCGTCTACCTCGCCGGGATGGTGAGCAGCCCCGTCGCCGGTGAACTCGCGAGCCGGTACGGCCGGCGGCGGGTGCTCTGGCTCGCCACGGCGCTGGGTCTCGCCGGGATCCTCATGACCCTGTCCGATCGCATCCTGCTGATTGTTCTTGGGATCGTGGTGATGACGGTGGGCTTCTTCGGAGCACACTCGGTCGCGAGCAGCTGGGTTGGCCGGCGGGCGCGGCGCGACCGGGCTCAGGCTTCCTCGATCTACCTGGGCCTGTACTATCTGGGCTCTTCAGTACTCGGCACGGCCGGCGGCTGGTTCTTCGCTCATTGGGGCTGGACCGGCGTGGTGCTGTTCGTGGGCGGCCTCTACGGGCTGGCGCTGGCCGTGGCGCTGCGGCTATCCCGCCTGGAGCCCCTGCGGGCCTGATTTGGGGATAGATCCATGACCGGGCGCAGCCACGCCAACCACGTCGTCGACCAGTTCGGAGCGCAGGCCGCCGCCTATGTGACGAGCGCAGTCCATGCGGGCGGTGCCGATCTCGACCGAATCGGCACCCTGGTTCGCGCGCTCCCCGCAGCGCGGGCGCTCGATCTCGGCTGCGGCGGCGGCCATGTCGCCTTCGCGGCGGCTGCGGCCGGCGCGGTGGTCACCGCCTACGATCTCTCGGCCGCGATGCTCAGCGCCGTCGCTGCCGAGGCCAGCCGACGCGGGCTCGACCGGATCGAGACGCGCCACGGTGCCGCCGAGACGTTGCCCTTCGCGGATGCGAGCTTCGACGCGGTGCTCACCCGGTTCAGCGCCCATCATTGGCGCGACGTGCCGGCCGCCCTCGCGGAGGCCCGGCGGGTGTTGAAGCCCAACGGCCTGCTCGTCGCCTGCGACGCAATTGCACCGGAGGATCCGCTGCTGGACACGCACCTCCAGGCCGTGGAACTGCTGCGGGATCCCTCCCACGTGCGCGATTACCGGCTCTCGGAATGGCGCGCCATGCTGGAGGCTGCAGGCTTCACGCCCGGCGCCGTCCTGGCGAGCCGCCCGCGCATGGAATTCACGAGCTGGATCGCCCGCATGCGCACGCCGCCGACCCATGTCGCGGCGATCCGGGCGCTGCAGGCCGCAGCTGCCGCCGAGGTCGTGGGGCATTTCCGCATCGAGCCCGATGGCAGCTTCCTGCTCGATTCGGCGCTGATCGAGGCGCGCCCGCGCTGAACCGGGGCTTGGCTGTTGCGACGGGGGTGCCATGCTCCCATGTTGCATTCCCGCGCAACCAGAGGGAGCCGACCCCGCCCAGCGGGACCACGGCTCGATGATCCGGCCTGATCGAGCTTATCACCGTCGTCGTGCTGATCGTGCTGAACGGCGTGTTCTCCCTCTCGGAGCTGGCCCTCGTCTCGGCGCGCAAGAGCCGGTTGCGGGCGCTGGCCGCGGAGCGTCGCGCCGGCGCGAAAGCCGCGCTGGCGCTGGCCGAGGAGCCAGGGCGCTTCCTGTCGACCGTACAGATCGGCATCACGCTGATCGGCATCCTGTCGGGCGTGGTCTCGGGCGCTGCGCTGGGCGACCGGCTGGCGGTGATCCTGATCGATCTTGGCCTGCCGCGGGGTTGGGCCGACACGCTGGGCTACAGCCTCGTGATCGGCGTGATCACCTACCTGTCGGTGATCATCGGCGAATTGGTGCCTAAGCATATCGCCCTGCGCAATCCCGAGGGCATCGCCTGCGCGGTGGCGCCCGGTATGCGTGTGGTCTCGAAGGTGGCGCTCCCCGCCGTCTGGCTGCTCGACGCCTCGACCCGCGCCGTGTTCCGCCTGATCGGCCAGGAGACCGAGAGCGCCAGCGCGGTCACCGAGGAGGAGATCCGCAGCCTCGTGGCCGAGGCGGAGACGGCCGGCGTGATCGAAGGGGACGAGCGGGCGATGATCTCCGGCGTTCTGCGGCTCGGCGACCGGCTGGTTCGCGGCGTCATGACTCCGCGCACGGATGTGGTTTGGATCGACCTCGCCGATGATCCCGAAACCATCCGGGCCCGGGTGCTGACGAGCACCCATGCGAGGCTGCCGGTCGCCGAGGGCGGCCCCGACGCGATGATCGGCGTGCTTCAGGTACGCGATCTGATCGGTCCCCTGTCGCGGGGTGACCCCCTCGACATGCGCGCGCATCTGCGGCGCGCACCGGTCTTGCCCGACACGCTCGACGCGCTCGATGCCCTGAACGTCCTGCGTAACGCGCCCGTGCCGATGGCGCTGGTCCACGACGAGTACGGCCATTTCGACGGGCTTGTGACGCCCGCCGACATCCTCGATGCCATCGCAGGTGCGTTCCCCTCCGAGCAGACAGAGCCCGACGCGGTGCGCCGATCGGACGGCTCCTGGCTGATCGCGGGCTCGATGCCGGCTGACGAACTGGCCGACCAACTGGGCCTGAGGCTCCCGCCATCGCGCGATTACGCCACCGCCGCCGGTCTCGTTATTGCGACGCTCCAGCGCCTTCCGGAGACCGGCGAGACCTGCACGATCGCAGGCTGGCGGTTCGAGGTGGTGGATCTCGACGGACGACGCGTCGACAAATTGCTGGCCACACGGCTGGAAGCGGCTGAAGCGGAGTAGCTCACGCCGCCTCGCCTGCCAGCCGCCGCACGACGCGTTCGCGACCGATCAACGGCAGAAGGCCAGCGAGGTCGGGCCCGTGCTCCAGCCCGGTGAGGGCGAGCCGGAGTGGCATGAACAGGCCCCGGCCCTTCGCCCCGGTGCGAGTCCGGATCTCGGTCGTCCACGCCTTCCAGGTCTCGGGGCCGAACGGTTCCGGCGGCAGGCTTTCTCGAGCCGCCTCGATAACCGGAGGCTCGGTCAGGACCGGCTCGACCGGACCGGCGACGACCCGCCACCACTCGGCCGCCTCGGCGACTTTGGTGAGATTGGCCTGCACCGCCAACCAGAACGGCTCCGCGCGATCCGCCGCAACGCCGAGCGCCGCCAGACGGTCGGCCACCTCCGCATACGGCATGGCGTGGACAAGGCGCGCGTTGAGCCCATCGAGCTCCGCCGTATCGAACCGCGCCGGCGCCCGCGAAATCTCGGCGAGGTCGATCAGGCCGGCCAGCGTGTCGAGATCGGCCACCGCCCGCACGGCTTCGGCAGAGCCCGTGAGCACGGCGAGCGAGCGCACCGCAGCGGGCTCGTAGCCGGCCTCGCGCAATCCGCGCAGCGACAGGTGGCCGAGGCGCTTCGAGAGTCCCTCCCCGTCCGCGGTGGTGAGCAGGTTGTGATGGCCGAAGATCGGCACGGCGGCGCCCAGCGCCTCGAAGATCTGCACCTGCACGCCGGTGTTGGTGACATGGTCCTCGCCCCGGATCACGTGGGTGATGCCGAGATCGGCATCATCCACCACGGAGGGCAGCGTGTAGAGGTAGCTGCCATCGGCGCGGATCAGCACCGGGTCGGACAGGGACGCGCAATCGACATGGGCCGGCCCGCGCACGAGGTCGTCCCAGGTGACGGTCCGGGCCTCCAGCAGGAAGCGCCAGTGCGGCCGGCGGCCCTCCGCCTCGAGGGCGGCGCGCTCCTCGCCGGTGAGCTTGAGGGAAGCCCGATCGTAGATCGGCGGCTGGCCGCGTCCGAGTTGGCGCCTGCGACGGCGCTCCAGTTCCTCCTGCGTCTCGTAGCAGGGATAGAGCCGTCCTGCCGCGCGCAGGCGATCGGCCGCGGCGTCGTGCTCCGCCTTCCGGTCACTCTGCCGGGCGAAGAGGTCGGGCTCGATGCCGAGCCACGCGAGATCTTCTTGGATCGCCTGGGCGAAGGTCTCGGTCGAGCGCTCCGCATCGGTGTCGTCGAGGCGCAGCAGGAAACGGCCGCCGGTCCTGCGGGCGAACAGCGCGTTCAGAAGAGCCGGCCGGGCATTGCCGATATGGAGGTAGCCGGTCGGTGACGGGGCGAAGCGGACGAGGGTCATGATCCGCTCCATACCCGATCTTCGGCCCGATGGGCGCAGGACTTCACAGCCTTTGCTGCCCGTCCGGCTCATGGCGGCCCACCGGGAAGTCGCTACCCAGGGTCGTGGAAACCGGTCAGAAGGCTCGGCTTGACGCGGCGCGGGACACGGTTCGATGGCGACGGACGAGACGGCCGATATCGTGGTGATCGGCGGCGGGATGGTGGGCCTTGCCAGCGCGATCGCGCTCAGGGATCGTGGCCTCGACGTGGTCCTGTGCGACCCCGGCGAGGCCCGGGCTCGTACCTCCTACGGCAATGCCGGCGTGATCAGCCGGGGCTCGATCCTCCCGATGTCGAGCCCGGCCCTGTGGGGTAAGCTCCCGGCCTACCTGCGCAACGCCGACCGGGGCCTGCGTTTGAACTACAAGCATCTGCCGCGGATCCTGCCCTACGCGGCGCATTTCCTGGCGAGCGCCCGCACCGCCCGGTGGCGTCGCGCCGCGGAAGCGCTGCTGCCCCTGACGAGTGCCGCCTACCCGGCGCATGAGCGCCTCGCGGCCCGCGCCGGCACGACCGAGCGGCTGCAGCGGACCGGGTGGCTGAAGGCCTACCGCACCGAAGCGGCCTTCGCGGCTGCGGCCCTGGAACGCGAGATCCTGGCCGGGCATGGCCTGGCCTTCGACATCCTCGATACGGCGGCCCTGCGCGATCTGGAGCCGGCCCTGGTGCGGCCCTACGCCAAAGCGATGCTGCTCACCGAAACCGGCTCCGTGCGCGAGCCGGGCCGCCTCGTCGAGGCCTGCGAGACACTGTTTTCCGGGCTCGGGGGACGCCGCCTGCGCGGCAGCGTCGCGCGGCTCGCACCGGATTCCGACGGTTGGCGTGTCGATCTGGACGCCGGCGCCGTCCGGGCCCGTCAAGTGGTGCTGGCGGCGGGCGCCGCCTCGGGGGCGATCGCGCGGATGCTGGGCTATCGCTTCGCGGTGGCGGCTGAGCGCGGCTATCACCGTCACTACGCCCTGCACCCGGAGAGCCCGCCGCTGACCCGGCCGGTGCTCGACACCGGCGCCGGCTCGATCCTGTCGCCGATGGGAGACCATCGCGTGCGCGTTCTATCAGGCGTAGAACTCAACGCCCGGCACGCCGCCCCCGATCATACCCAGATCGAAGCAGCCTGCCAGGAGGCCGCCGGGACCCTCAGGTTGGGCGGCACCCTCGACAACGAGCCGTGGCTCGGGTCCCGTCCCTCGACGCCGGACGGGATGCCGGTGATCGGCCCGGCGCCCCGACACGAGGGATTGTTCTTCGCCTTCGGCCACGGCCATATCGGCCTCTCCACCGGCCCGATCACCGGTGAGATCGTGGCCGATCTCGCCACCGGCCGGAACCCGACGGTGCCGGTGGCGGCCTTCGCGCCGGAGCGGCTGCTGCGCTGGCCGCGGCTGCTTTGACTCTTAGCGCCAGTCGTAAGGGTTGTATGGATCCAGCGCCGCCTGGATCTTCCGCAGGATCGCGGGTTGATGCTGAAGGTCGACCTCGCGGGCCAATGCCCGCAAGAAGGCGCGCGGCCCGTGTTCGAGATCGCGGGTGAGGCCATCGTAGCGGTCGGACGGCTCGACATGGGGTGGATTGACGGCGACCCGGTAGGCGAGCCCGCAGGCCGGCGGATCGATCCCCAGCCGGTAGCAGATCCGCACCCGCGCGAAGGGCGCCTCCGGGCGATAATCGACGCGATAGCCGCCGAGGCTGAAGGCTCCGCCGGTCACGCGCTCGGCGTAGGCGAGGGTCTGAGCCACGGTGGCGAACCCGGTGGTGCGGCGGTCGCGCACGAGGTCGATCGCCGCGCGCTCGCTCGGCACGACCGATTGCGCGCAAGCGGCGGTCGAGACCAGCGCGGTCAGAAAAGCGGGGACCAGGGCTCTCATCACGGCTTCTTCATGCAGACCGCGACAGGCTGGGCATCTTTGGCGGCCTTCGCGATCATGTCGAGGCAGCCGACCGTGGCAACGCCATCCGTGACGGTGACGGACGGCAGGACCGCCATGCCTCGGCAATAGGCGCCGATCAACTCTTCGTCGCGGCGGCACGCCACATCCAGCCGGATCTGGCTGTTCACGGCCGGGCCTGAAGCCCCCGCGGGGCCGGCCGGGCCCCGTTCGCCCGAAGGGCCGCGTTCACCCGTCGCCCCGTTCAGGCCGGCTGTTCCCTGCGGGCCGGGCGGCCCCTGATCGCCCTTGGGGCCGGGCGGGCCGGCGGGCCCGGGCTTCGCCGCGTCACAGCCGGCGAGCGCCAGCACCGCGATCGCGCCAGACACGATCGCGGTCAGAGGCAACTTCATGGGGATCTCCGGCTCAGCCTGAGCAGAGAAGTGGTGCAGGCCGCCAGGGCGTCAATCGCAGGCGCATACCCGCACCATGCGGTGTGACGGACCCGGCAGCGTCGAAATAAACGTCGGACCGGCAGGGTCTGAATAAGCGAATTAAGTCTTTGGTAAAAGCTCGCTTCTACGCAACTTGTAGCGCGTATTGTCCTCGTAATTCGCCCGGGATGAACGACCAAGCACCAATGTTTCTCGGCAGCCACAGGACGTTCGGTCGACATCTGGCGCGTCTCCGCCGCGACGCCGATGGGGCGGCGGCGGTGGAGTTCGCCCTGGTGTCGCTGCCCTTCCTCGCGTTGTGCGGGGCGATCTTTCAGGTGGCGTTCCAGATCTGGGCTACGCAGAACTTCGATCGAGCCCTGCAGAATGCCGTCCGCACAATCTTCACCGGGCAATTCCAGCAGGCGAATGTGGGGCAGACCGACCCGTCCAAGCTCCTGGCAGCCCTCAAGACGACGATGTGCGGGCCGGCCAACGCCACCATCGTCAACATCTTCAACTGCCAAGCGGTGAAGATCGATGTGGCGACGGCCAGCACATTCTCGGACGCCGCGCCTTCGACCCCGGTCAACACGACCACGGGGACCTGGGATACCAATTTCGGCACGCGATACGCCTGCGCCGCGCCCGGCACGATCGTCATCGTGACCGCGGCCGTGCAATTCCCGACGTTCTTCAATCTCATGGGCCTCAGCACCCGGAAATTCACGACGGGAAGCGAAGCCGGATCGAGCCTGCTGATGTCGACCGCCGTGTTCCGCACGGAACCGTATCAAACCAGCGGGGGCACGCCCCCGTGTTGAGCCGCCTCGCCCGCAAAGCTCGGCATCTGCGGCGCGACCGCCGCGCCACGGCCGCGGTCGAGTTCGCCGTCATCCTGCCGGTCCTGCTGGCGATCTGGGCCGGTATGACGGAGCTGGCACATGCCATCGACGAGTGGCGCAAGCTGACGCTGCTCGCCCGCACCGTCGCCGATCTGACCGCGCAGGGTGATGCGAAGAACCCGGTCGCGACGACCGTGATGAGTGATATCTTCGCCTCGGCGACCGCGGTCATGCGCCCGTTCAACACCGGCGCCGTGAAGATCGTGGTCAGCGCGATGGGCGTCGGCGTCACGGGGTCGACCACGATCCCGACCGTCTGCTCGAGCTACGCCAATGGCAACGCCGTTGCCCGCAGCACCGGTCTGGCGAGCGGCCTCACGGTGCCGCCCGGCTATCAGACTGTGGGCATGCGCTACGTCCTGGCCGAGGTCAGCATCAGCTATACGCCGATGATCGGCAGCGCCCTTGTGAAGCTCGCCAAGGGCTTAAGCGGCACGATCACCTTCTCGAGCATCGCGCCGTGGCCGACACGGGGCGGGAAAACCTACGGGAACAACATCTACACCGAAGTGGTGTTGCCCGGCACGAACGCGGCGGCGTGTGATGGCTCGACTCCGTAAGCGCATCCGCCGCCTCGCGCGGGATCGTCGCGGCAACGTGGCGCTGCTGTTCGCCTTTCTCAGCATACCGATGCTGATGATGGGCGGTGCGGCCATCGACTACGGCTTCGCGACCCGCCTCGAGACGAAGCTCCAGGCCGCGACGGATTCGACGGCGCTGCTGCTCTGCCAGACGCCATCGACCGCGACGTCGGCCGACCTGAACACCCTGGCCCAGACGACGATGACCGGCGCCATGGGCACAACAAATCTCGTGGTCGATCCGCTGACCATCACCAGCAACCCGCGCCAGATCACCCTGACCGCTCATAAGGTGTCGACGACCTTCTTCGGGAAGCTGACCGGAACCACCCGCATCAATCCAGGCGCCACATCGCAATGCGCCACGCCGCTTCCGAAGACCTTCGAGATCGCGCTCGTGCTCGACAACACCGGCTCGATGGCTGAATCGAGCGGCGGACAATCGAAGCTGCAGGCGGTGCAGCAGGCGGCGACGAACTTCGTCAATTATGTCTACACCAACAGCTCGTTCAGCAGCGCCACCCGGATCTCGATCGTACCCTTTGCCGGGGCCGTGGCGGTAAATCCGACGACCTATCAGAACGCCAGCTGGATCGATCAGAACGGGCAATCGAGCCTGCACTGGACCAACGTGCTCTCGCCGAGCGGATCGAATTTCACGAGCCGGTTCGACATCTTCAGGAAGCTCAAGAGCAGCAGCGGCAACAGCAGCTGGGGCTGGGGCGGATGCCTCGAAATGCTACCCTACCCCCTGAACACCCAGGACAGCGCCCCGACCTCCGGAAATAAGGATTCCTACTACGTCCCGCTCTTCGCACCCGACGAGCCGGGCGATGCGAGCAGCACGTATCGCGGCTACACCGACAGCACCGGTACGTATTACTCGTACAACAGCTACATCGACGACGACAACAGCACCAATTACGGATCGTGCGCGATCAACAAATCCCTGTCGTACGATGCCTCGTTGGGCCGGGCGTGCAAGTACGTGATCCCGCTCAACGCCACATCCAGCACCTACGTCGGAATTCCGAACGGCCCGAATTTCGGTTGCACGACGCAGCCGCTCCTGCCGCTGACCACCGATCAGACGGCGCTCAAGACCCTCATCAACAACATGGCGCCGCTCGGATCGACCAACATCTTCGAGGGGCTCATGTGGGGCTGGCGGACGCTCTCGCCGAAGAGTGTCTTCTCAAGCGCCTACGCATCCATCAATCCAGCCACAAGCCCACCGGCCAGCTATACGGCGACGTCCAGTTCGTCGAATGCCTCTTCGATCAACAAGATCATTATTCTGATGACCGACGGTACGAACAGCTGGACGGCCAACCCGAACGCCCCGACCGGATCGCTGTATTTCGCCGCCGGCTATTTTCAGAACGCCAACCAGTCGAGCGCCAATCCGCGTATGCCGCCGGCGCCCTACCAGAACGTCTCGGACTCCAACAGCGCCCGGGCCGCCCTCGATGCACTGACTGCGACGGCCTGCACCAATGCGAAGGCGGTCAATATCTCGATCTACACGATCGGTTTCAGCATCCCGACCGACCCGATCGATTCGGCGGGTCAGACGCTGCTGAAGAACTGCGCCTCGTCGGCAAGCCAATTCTTCATCGCGAACAACTCCAACGACCTGATCTCCGCCTTCCAGAAGATTCAGGCGAGCATCGGCGCGCTCCGTCTGACGCAGTGAGACGATCGGATTGAAGCCTCTCCGATGAGAATGGGCGCCCGCTTCCGACTGGTGCCCGAGTTTCCCGCGTGACGCACGGACGAGCGTCACGCCCGACAGGCAGTGCCCATCTGCAACAGGTCATGCGCCGAGGGCAGCGGCCTCAATCGTCCCGATAGACCCGCTCGCGCCGTTCATGCCGCTCCTGGGCTTCCAACGACAGGGTCGCGATCGGCCGCGCATCGAGGCGACGAAGGGAGATCGGCTCGCCGGTCTCCTCGCAGAAGCCGTAGGAGCCGTCCTCCAGCCGGGCGAGCGCCGCGTCGATCTTACCGGTGAGCTTGCGCTGGCGGTCCCGCGCCCGCAGCTCGATCGCCCGGTCTGTCTCCGACGAGGCCCGGTCGGCGAGGTCGGGATGGTTCTCGTTCTCGCTCTGGAGCGCGACCAGGGTATCCTGCGCCTCGCGCAGGATGTCGTTCTTCCAGCTCAGCAACTTGCGCCGGAAATACTCGCGCTGCCGGTCGTTCATGAAGGGCTCGTCGTCGGACGGGACGTAGCCGTCCTCCAGCGTCACCTTCGCCATGCGTCACCCTCGCTGGAATCGAGCCGCCCACCAGGGGATGGCCGGTGCGCGGCGATAACGTGAGGTGCCGTATAGTCGAGGTGGTCTACCACGACAACGCGCCCTGGACCGACGCCTCTAAAGCGTCGTCACCGCACTGCCGCGTGCGGCAATCCGGTCACGGTACAGAGCATTTACTTTGTCAGCTGTGTCCGGAGGCGAACAATCGCGTCGGCGAGTTCCGTCGTCAGACTTCGGGCGAGCGGCAGCCGGTAGTGGGTTTGATCGAAAAACAGATCGGGATTGGCTGACTGGGGGCGCCCGTCGCGCCAATCCACCACCGTGCTCAATGGGTGCGTTGCCAGCGCAGCACGGACCTCTGAGCGGCAGGCGGCCTCTGCCACAGCCCGGGGGCTGCCGGCCGGGGGCTCGGATCTCGCATAGACCGGGGGAAACACGACCACCACCGGCGTCTGCGCCGGCACCCGACCGAGTTCAGCGCGCAACCGGCCGGCGATCGGGAACGGGCCGCCGTGGTGCGGTTCCGGCGCGGGCCCGACGGGCTTCTCCAGGGCCGCCTTCTTGGCAGGGTCGATGCCGAAGCCCTGGCTCAGGTAGTTGCGCTCGTAATCCCACCAGCCGTCGGCCGCAGCCGTCTTGTGGTGCGGATTCAGCAGCCAGCCAAGGCGGTTAATCGTCTCCTGCGCGGCCGGGAAGCGGATGAGTCCCTTGAGGTAGTCGGGCCAGTCTCCGAGCAGCCAGAAGGGAAACCCGTGCTCGCTCGGGAAGGTGGGCTCGTCCGCGCACCAGAAGGCGTCGGCCGAGAGCACGAGGGCGGCGGGCCGGGCATGGTGCTGCAGATACCAGTCGAGCACCGCGAATTGCTCCATGGGGCCGGTCGCCGGCACCGAGAGCTGGACGAACGGGATGCCGGTGAGCCGGGTCAGCGCCGCCGGCTCGATGAGCTGGATGTGCGAATTGCCGATCACCGCCCCCGTGTAAGCGGGATCGCGCCCGCGCACGGCCGAGGCGGTGCGCGGGCCCTGCGGCCGGACGGCACCGCGGGACAGCAGCGTCGAGCGGCCCGTGTCGTAGGGATCGACCAGCACCGCGAGGGCCAGATAGGCCACGAAGATGCCGGCCACCGACAGCAGCAGGAGGCGGGCGAAGCCGCGCCAGGTCCGGTTTGGGCTGCGTGGGGTTGCCGTCATCCTCAGAACTGGAAGTAGATGAACTCGTAGTTCGCATCGTCGCCGATTTTCAGCAGGACGAGGACGAACAGGAGCGCGAAGCCGAAGGCGAGCCAGCGCCGGGGCGGCAGCCGGTGGACCGCGTCCCAGGCCGTCGGCCCGACCGTGGCCACGAGGGCGGCGACCGCGATCGTGCGCCACTTGAAACCCGACCCCTTCGGGGCGAACCCGAACAGGCCCTTGAACACGATGAGCGCGGCGTCAAAACTCGTCGCGCGGAACATCACCCAGGTCAGCATCACGAACAGGCTGGTCAGCAGCCAGCCGACCGGCGCCGGGATCGCGATTCGCGCGCGTCGTGCCAGCACGCCGGCCCCGAGTCCGATCCCGTGCAGCCCACCCCAGACCAGGAAGGTCGGGCCGGCCCCATGCCAGAGGCCGCCCAGCGTCATGGTGGCGGCGAGCGCCCCGACCTGCCGCGTCAGCCCGTGCCGGTTTCCACCCATCGGAATGTAGAGGTAGTCGCGCAGGAAGCGCGACAGGGTCATGTGCCAGCGCCGCCAGAAGTCGCGCAGCGACGTAGCGCGATAAGGCGCGTCGAAGTTCTGCGGCAGCACGAGGCCGAACAGCAGCGCGATGCCGAGCGCCATGTCGGTGTATCCGGAGAAATCGAAATAGATCTGGAAGGTGAAGCCGAGCGTGGCCTGCCACGCCTCGGCGATCGTGACGGCCTTGCCGGCGGCGGCGGCCTGAAACACCGGGTTCACGTAGGCCGCGAGCGGATCGCCAAGGAACACCTTCTTGGCGAGGCCGACCGCCAGCAGCATCAGACCGCGGCTGAACCGCTCGGCGGCGTCGGGCCGCGCATAGGGCGCCTCCTCGAACTGGTGCATGATCTCGCTCCAGCGCACGAGCGGGCCGGCGAGAACCTGCGGGAAGAAGGCGATGTAGAGGGCGTATTTCACGAGCCCGAAGGCCGGCGCCCGACCGGCCCGCAGGTCGGCGAGATACATGATGTGATGGAAGGTGAAGAACGAGATGCCGAGCGGCAGGGCGAGACCCAGCCGCGGGGCCTCCAGGCCTGGGATCAGGTTGGCAAGGTCGGCCGCAAAGTCGAGATATTTGAACACGCCGAGGAGCGCGAGGTTGGCGGCGATGGCTGCCGGGATCAGCCAGCGCCCAGGCCAGCGGCGGTAGAGGCGCGCCACGCACCAATTCGTCAGGATCGAGCCGGCGAGGAGCGGCACGAAGCGGATGTCCCACCAGCCATAGAACACGAAGGACAGGCCGACGAGCAACGGCAGGCGCCAGCCCGGCGCGGCCCGCGCCACGAGGGCGTGCAGGATCAGGGCGGCCGGCAGGAAGGCGAGGAGGAAGACGAAGGAGTTGAACAGCATCGGGCGAGGTGGCGAACCGGATGGGCCGCCAATGTCTCCGATCGGAAGCGGCCCGCCTTGTCGGGGATCGGGGGCGAGCCGTCAATCGGCGCTTGGCAGGCAACGGCCGGTCGTTCCAGTGAACCGACGTCAGCGGTGCTGCTTCCTGGAGAAGCGGTCGTGACCGTCACCACATTGTCCAGCCGGGCGTTTCAACAGAATGCCCGCCATGCCCGGAAGGCTGCCGAGAGCACACCGGTCTTCATCATGCGGCGTGGCGCGCCCGTACAGGTACTCCCGAGTCTTGAGAAGTATGAGCGGGATGCCGGGCAGCGCCGGAACATCGTCGAGGCCCTCCCGTGCCCCCGGCCTCTCCGATATCGCTCTCGATAGCCCGCGTGCGGGCGGATGTTCGCGACCGTCGGATGTCTCGTGACCTTCCTGCTCGACACGAACGACGTATCCGAGTTGCGCACGTGGATGGACAGCGACATCCTGCCGGAATTCGCCGCACGGGTTCTCCCCGTCGACGCCGCAGGCGCCCTATGCTGCGCAGGGTTGCACGCGCCCGATCCAGGGCCGGGGCGGGATGCCCTCATCGCGGCGACCGCCATGGTGCATGCGATGACGGCCGTCACCCGCAACAGCGCCGACTTCGTGCCGACCGGGGTGCGAATCGTGAAGCCGTGGCAGGTTGCCAGCTCAACCCCGAGGGGTTGAGCGATTCACACCCCACGCCGCGCCGCCTCGATCGTCAATCCCAACCCGACCGAGCCGAAGATGTCGCCCTCCACCACCCGGGCGGACGGCAGGACCGCGGTCAGCGCAGCGCGCAGATGCGGCAGGCCGGTCGAGCCGCCGGTGAGGAACAGGGCGTCGATTCGCTCCGCCGCCAGCTCGGCCTGCGCGAAGCAGCGGCCGATCCTTGTCGCCACGGCCCGGGCGAGGTCACTCGTCTGATCGGCCAGCGTCCCGCGATCGAGACGTGCCGCAAGCCCGCGCTCGATCAAGTCGAGATCAAGGTCGGCCTCGCCACGCTCCGACGCGGCAATCTTCGCGCCTTCCACCGCCCCCGCCAGGGCATGGCCGCGCTCGCCTTCCACCGCGGCGTGCAACCGTCCGACGAGATCGGGCCGGGCGCAGTCGCGGATCACCTCGTCGATCTCGCGCAGGGTCTTGGGATTGTAGAGGCGGTTGATCGCCGACCATGTCGCGAGGTCGTGATAATAGGCATTCGGCACCGCGAGGTCCCCCCGGCGCATCGGGCTGCCGAGGCCCAGGAGCGGCATGACCGTGCCGAGGCTGAGCTGCCGATCGAAATCGGTGCCGCCGATGCGCACGCCGTCATTGGCCAGGATGTCGCCGGCCCGGTCAGGCTTTCCCCGGCGCTCCGGCGACAGGCGCACGATCGAGAAGTCCGAGGTCCCGCCGCCGATATCGGCCACCAGGGCGATTTCTTCCGACCGGACCTGCCGCTCGTAGTCGAGGGCCGCGGCGATGGGCTCGTACTGGAATGCGACCTCCCGGAAGCCGACATCGCGGGCGATCTCACGGAGCGTGTCCTCGGCACGTCGGTCGGCCTCCGGGTCACCATCGACGAAATGGACCGGACGGCCATGGACCACGGTGTCCAGCGTCTGGCCGCTGGCCGCCTCGGCCCGCGCTTTCACCTCCATGAGGTAGCGGGCGATGATGTCGCGCAGGCGCAGGCGCTGGCGGCCGACCGGGGTCGCCTCATCCATCAGCGGCGTGCCGAGCACCGATTTCAGGCCGCGCATCAGCCGCCCGGAGTGACCCTCGACATAGGCGGCCGTGGCGGCGCGGCCGATCACCGGCTCCCGGCCGAGTTCGAAGAAGATCGCGCTGGGAATCGTCCGATGGGATCCTTCCAGCGGCAGCAGGGTCGGTCCTTCGGGGCCGAGATGCCCGAGGGTGGTGTTCGACGTGCCGAAATCGAGGCCGCAGGCCGCCATCGTGTCGTGGGTCCGGATTCTGTCTGGGAGGGGCGTGGCCGTACAGGGCCTGAGCGCTCCGGTCCAGGCCGAAGGCCGCGTGGCAGATCTGTTGGGAAGCGTGGACAGCGCCTCCGCGGACACGCGCGCGGGCCGGCGGCGTGCTACAAGGCGCCATGCGATCCGACATCGATCTCGGCCTGACCGGCGAGCGCCCCGCGCTCCTCGACCTCACCGAACTGCTCGCCACGCGGCTCCTGGTCCAGGGCAATTCGGGCTCCGGCAAGTCGCACCTGCTCCGGCGGCTGCTGGAGCAGAGTGCCGGCCTCGTGCAGCAGGCAATCATCGATCCGGAGGGCGATTTCGCGAGTCTTGCCGAAAGCTACGGCCACGTGGTCGTGGAGGCGGACGGTGACGACGTCGCCCTTCAGCGGATCGCCGCCCGGGTGCGCACCCACCGGGTCTCGGTGGTCCTGTCGCTGGAGAACCTCGACGCGGACGGGCAGATGCGGGCCGCAGCCGCGTTCCTCGGCGGCCTGTTCGATGCCGACCGCGACCATTGGTATCCGATGCTGGTGGCGGTGGACGAGGCGCAGCTCTTCGCCCCCGCGGCAGCCGGCGAAGTCTCGGACGAGGCGCGGCGCCTCTCGCTCGGCGCGATGACCAACCTGATGTGCCGCGGGCGAAAGCGCGGGCTTGCCGGCATCATCGCTACGCAGCGACTGGCCAAGCTCGCCAAGAACGTCGCGGCCGAGGCCTCGAACTTTCTGATGGGCCGGACTTTCCTCGATATCGACATGGCCCGCGCAGCCGATCTCCTCGGCCTCGAACGCCGCCAAGCCGAGACGTTCCGCGATCTGCCGCGCGGGCATTTCGTGGCGTTGGGCCCGGCCCTGTCCCGCCGGCCGCTCACGATCGCGGTCGGCCCGACCGTCACGGTGAGTCGCAGTTCCTCCCCGGTGCTCGTCCCCCTGCCGGAAGCAACAGAGGATGCCCGCTCGCTCATCCTCACAGCGAGCCCGACGGAGAGCGCGGTGCCGTTCGCGCCGCGCCCGAAGCCGCGTCCCGCCCCGGCGCCGGACGTGCTCGTCCAGCTTGCGAACTACCGACCGCCGGCGCCCGCGGAGGAGCCCGACGAGGAGCCGATGGCTCCGGAGGCGCGGGAAGCGGCGCTCGCCGAAGTCCTGGCGTCGGTTCTGGCGGATGCGGATGCCGCCGCCTGCACGCCCGCGACGCTCTATCAGGATTTCACGGTCCGATGCCGGATCCGACGGCTGCGCGGCGACACGATGGGGCTGCCCGAATTCAAGCGGCGGCTGGCCGTCGCCCGGGCCGAGGCGGGCGGCGCGGTCGCCGATGATTCCGGCTGGGTCCGCGCGCAGGAGATCGCGGCAGGCCTGCCGGACGACCTCGCCGGGCTGTTCCTCGTGGTGGCCCGGGCGGCGATCGAGGGCGCGCCCTGCCCCACCGACGCCGTGCTGGCCGAGGCTTACGGCACCAGCTCCGGTGGCCGGGCCCGGCGCATGTTGGCCTATCTCGAAGAGCGCGGCGCGATCGTGACCCGCAAGGACCTGCGTGGCGCCCCGATCATCGCGGTGCCGGATCTCGGCGTGGAGACCGGCCCGGGCGAACCGCAGATGCTGCCCACCGGACCGAAGCGGCGGGCGGTGTAGTCAGGCGCCCCGTCGCGGTTCAAGCTTGGCGAGTTCCACCGCCGCACGCAGCTCGATCTCAGCCATGAGCCCATCGAGGCGCGGATCGCCCGACGGGCCGGAACGCTCGGCCAATCGACCCGCAATGGCGCGCAGCTCCTGCGGCGCCACACGACCACCGAGCAGGGCGGCCTTCAGCCGGTCGAGGCCGTCAAGGAGATCATGGCCGCGCTTGGCCGAGCGTCGCCGCCGCTCCTGTGGGGTTTCGCTCTCGGCCTGAAGGAGGAGGACCGCGTCGAGGCCCGCCAGCGAGGCGGCCGCAGCGGGCGCGTTGGCGCCGGACGCGGGATTCGAAGCCGCGCCGAGGCTGAAGCCGGGGCCGCCCTCGGGCCGCCGGGAGGGCGTCACGCCGCCTGCGTTCTGGATCGGCTGGCGAGTCTCGACGCGCATGATCCGGTTCGCGTTGCTCCTGGCACCCCTGCGCCGCATCGCAACGTCGGCCCGGATGGTTAAGCGTGGGTAAACAGAGCGGCAGAAGCTGCCGGGTAGGCAGGTCCGGTGCCGGCGCCACGCGCCCACCGGAATTCCGGCCGGCTGTGAAAAGACAATGCTGCGAGGTGCTTGGCAGCCTGCCGCAGATGGCACGGCGCTCGCAGGAGGACGGCAGGTCCGTTTACCCGCGAAACCCTCGGCATGCGCCTGCGCCCCGCGTTCAGTCTCCTGCAATCCCTGCTCGGCGTCTTCGCGGGGGCGCTGCTGCTCGCGGCCTTCTCCGGCCCAGCGCTCGCCCTGTCGCGTGTGAAGGATCTCGCCTCCATCGAGGGGGTGCGCCAGAACCAGCTCGTGGGCTACGGCATCGTCGTCGGCCTCAACGGCACCGGCGACACGCTCAACAACATCCCGTTCACCAAGCAGTCCCTGCAGGCGATGCTGGAACGGCTCGGCGTGAACACCCGCGGCGCGACGATGCGCACGCAGAACCTCGCCGCCGTCATGGTGACGGCGAGCCTGCCACCCTTCGCCGCCCAGGGCACCCGCATCGACGTGACGGTCTCCTCCCTCGGCGACGCCAAGTCGCTCCAGGGCGGCACGCTGCTGGTGACGCCGCTCCTCGGCGCCGACGGCGAGGTCTACGCCCTGGCGCAAGGGTCGGTGGCGATCGCGGGCTTCGCCGCCGAGGGCGCTGCCGCCAAGATCACCCGCGGCGTCCCCACCAATGGCCGCATCTCCAACGGCGCCAATATCGAGCGCGAGATCGCCTTCAAGCTGAACGACGCCAAATCCCTGCGCCTGTCCCTGCGCAACCCGGATTTTACCACCTCGAAGCGGATTGCGGCGGCGATCAACGACTTCATGGGCGCGGACACGGCCGAGCCCACCGACCCGGCCACCGTCACGATCCAGATCCCGGCCCGCTATAACGGCAACATGATCCGGCTGATCACCGAGGTGGAGCAGCTCAAGGTCGAGCCCGATCAGACCGCCCGGGTGATCGTCGACGAACGCTCCGGCATCATCGTGATGGGCCGCGACGTCCACGTTTCCACGGTGGCGATCGCGCAGGGCAACCTCACCATCACCATCACCGAGCAGCCGCAGGTGAGCCAGCCGGCGCCGCTTTCAAACGGCCGAACCGTCGTGGTGCCGCGCACCGGCGTGAAGGTCGATACCGGCGAGGGCAACAAGCTGGCCGTGGTCAAGGAAGGCGTGAGCCTGCGCGAGCTCGTCGACGGCCTCAACGCCCTCGGCGTCGGCCCCCGCGACCTGATCTCGATCCTGCAGGCCATCAAGGCGGCCGGCGCCCTGCAGGCCGAAATCGAACTGATGTGACGAAGCTATAAGAGGAGGCCCAAACCATGCTGCCACTCGCCAGTCTAGCGGCCAACGCCGCCGCCAGCGTCGGGACCGCGGCCGCCGGAAGCGCGGTCGACGGGATCATCAAGACCGCCGGCAAGGCCAAGGCCTGGAAGACCGCGACGGAGTTCGAGTCGATGTTCCTCGAATCGAGCCTCGACCGGCTGACCCAGTCGGAGGGAACCGACGGCCCGCTGGGCGAGAACGGCACGGGCGGTGGCGTCTACCGCTCGATGCTGACCAAGGAATACGCGGGACAGATCGTGAAGAGCGGCGGCGTCGGCATTGCCGATTCGATCTTCCATGAGATCATGAAGATGCAGGGAGCTTCGAGTGATGGAACGACCCATGCAAAGGGCTGAACCGCTGCGCGTGGCGGACCGCGTGACCGCGGAGGCGCTGGTCGCGGGGGTGCTTGGCAACATGGCCGCCCTGGAGGCGGTGCTCGCCGAGGAGGCGGCCCATATCCGGGCCGGGCGGCTGCAGGACGGCATCGCGGCCTCCGAGCCGAAGGCGGCGCTGGCGGCGGCCTACATGCAGGGGCTCGAGGTCGCCAAGGCGAATGCCGTGGCCCTGAAGCGCTTCCATCCCCAGGGTGTCGAGCAGCTGCGGACGGCGCACAAGCGCTTCACCGCCGCCGTCGAGGCGAACCAGACAGTGCTCGACAGCGCGCGGGGGGTGTCGGAAAGCCTCATCAAGTCGCTGGCGGAGGAGATCGGCCGGGCGCAGTTGCCGGCGGGCTACGGCCGGCAGGCCCCGGCGCCCTCCCCGTACGGCCGCGGCGTGCGCAGCGGACCGCTGGTCCTGTCGCGCAACCTCTAGATCTTGGGCCGTGGACCTCAGCGTCGGCCGTTTCCGAACCGCAGAAAGGTCCGCACCTCGCCAAGATCCGTATCGGTGCGGTTGTCGATGGCGAGGCGGCCGGCGATGGCCGGCGCCGCCGCGGGGGCTCGGCCGGCGCGCAGATCCATTCCGGCGGCAACCCGGCCCGAGACGCGGACGCAGCTGTCGCTGCCCGGCAGGCGGACGAAACCCGGACCTTTCGCGGGGCACGGTATGGGACCGGGGGCCGCGGGCGCCCGTTCCAGCTCACGGGCCGACGCGGCGTCCGCGGCGATCAGGATCGCAAGAACCGCCAGTGGCAAACCCGGCCAGCGCGGATTACGCGGCAAGACGTGACAGCTGTCGGTGCAGGAGATCGATATAGCCTTCGACCTCGCTGATGAACGGGTCGAGGTCAGGCTCTAGGATGCGCAGGCGGGCAAAATCGCGCAGCAGAATGTCCAGGGCGATGCCGCGGTCATCCGGCCGCGTATAACCGGCGATGTACGCGTCGATGGCCTGCTCGACCACCACGATCGCGCCGATCCGCGATGCGCCGCCCAGACGGCCGACGAGTGCGACGGGTTCGGACAGCGACATGCGGACCTCTCCTCGGACCAGCGGCGACGAGACGGTGCATCCGCAACCGGAGGTTCACCGCTGGAAAGCGGCAAGACTATGATCGCGGGGCCGGATCAAGATCCAGTTCACCACAAAGGTCCGTGATCGCACATCGCGCGCGGGGACCAGGCTCAGCTGATGTAGTTGACCAGCGAGAGCTTCGAGAGCGTGGCCGTGATCTGGTAGCTCGCCTGCAGCCGGTTCTGAACGTCGAGGAGCTTGGCGACGACTTCCTCGGTGGGGGCCTGCTCGATCCCGTCCAGGGTGTTCTGCACGGTGTTCTGAGTCGCCGCGTTGGTGGAGCTGGCGTTTTTGAGGCGCGCGGATGCCAGGGACAGCTGGGTGACGGTGTCCTGAACGCTGGGGCTTGTATAGGCTGAGGTCAGTAAGCCTCCCGCCCGATCGACCACCGCCTGATAGGCGGTGTTGACGTCGCCGGCGGTCGTTGCCGGCAGGGCGTAGGCCATCGTGGCGAGGCCGGCGAGAACCTTCTGGATCGAACCATCGTTCGCCCGTGCCCCGGTGCCGATGCTGGCACCGGCGCTGATCTGAACCGACTGGGTGTCGATCGCCGGCGTTTGCGAATCCTCGCCCTGGTACCAGAGCACCGTGTTGTCCTTCGTCCCGGCGACATAGGCGGGTAGACCGCTCGATGTGTCGATGTGCAGGGGATAGACACCAGCGCTCGCCGAACCGCTGAAGAAGTTCTCCGCGGCGGTCGCCGTCGAGCTGGCCGTCAGGGTGGTTTGGGCGGCCATCGACAGGACCCCCTTGAGGGCCGTGTTGAGGTTGTCGGCGGTCGCGTCCTTGTCCGCGCCGATTGCGAAGGTTGCCCCCGTGCCCGTCACCGAGGGATCCGATGTCCCGGAAACCGCAGTGAGCGTCAGTGTCGTCGTGGTCTTATCCTTATCGTTCATTTGCAGCGTGACCGTGATGCTGTCGCCGACGGCCGGCTGACTGTTCACGGTGAAACTTACCTGACCCTGCGTACTGGTCGTACCGGCGACAGATGTCGCGGCGATCGCCGTCGGCACCGAGGGCGTTGACGACGTGGCGCCGCTCAGTGTGAAGCCGAACGTTCCGCGGGTTGCGTCGTTCGGCTCCGATACGGTTACTGCGTTGCTCGTTGGCTGCGTGACCCCGAGGCGACCCATCCCCGACCCGAGATCCGCCTTGACCTGCTCGGCGATGTATCCCTGCAGGCCGAGCTTCTTGCTCCCGTCCTGGTTGGTCGTCCCGTTGATGATCAAGCCGACATCGGCCACCGGAGGCGTCGTCGCGTTGCCCCCGCCGAACAGGTAATTGCCCGCGGCCGACTGGTTCAGCGTGTCGAGGGCGGTCTGCAGATCCGCCATCGCGGTCGCGCGACCCGAGACGGTCGTCGCGGCGGCGCTCTGGAGGCCGTTGTTCAACGTGTCGCGGGCGGTCGTACCAAGCGTCGCCACCTGTGTCAGGCTGGTTACCGCGAGATCCGTGCGCGTCTGGGCGGCGCCGATGCCGGACGCGTATCCGGTCAGCGCACTCAGCATCGCCTGTGCGTTGAGCGCGGTCGAGCGTCCGGCGCCGAGACCGCCATAGGTCGTCGCCACCTTTCCGCTGGAGACCTGATTCGACAGGTCGTTCAGCTGGTTCTTCAGCGCCGTCAGGTTCGAGGCGTTCCGGGTCGTGAGATAGGCGCCGGCCGCGAAGGGGGTGATCGTGGTCATGATCAGATCTGCAGCAGCTGGTTGAGCATGTCGCGGGCCGCGGAGAGCACCCGGGCATTGGCGCCGTAGGCGGTCTGCAGGGCGATCAGGTTCGACATCTCCTTATCGATGTTGACCCCCGCCGCGGAGGAGAACCGGGCCTGGGCCGTGGAGAGCGCGGTCTGCTGCGTCGCGTCGATCGCGGTCGTGTTCGAGGCGGCGGCGCCCTGCGTCGCGATGACGTCCTGGGCGAAGCCCGCCACGGTGGTGGTGTAGGGGGCCGAGACGCCGCCGATCCCGCTCGCCGACGAGAACGTTATCTGCGTGGAGGTCAGGGCGGCGAACAGCGTCTGCGCCCGGCTGCCGGTGGCGGTCGGGTCGGCCGCGCTCGTCGCCGTCAGCACCGACGTGTCGGCGGACACCTTGGTGTTGATGGTAAGCCGCTGGGCGAGACCCGAGAGCTTCGAGCCGCCATCGAGCGAGCCCGTGTAGAGGTTATTCCCCGTGCCATCCACGAACAGGGCGATCTGCGGATAGCCCGATTTGGGATCCGAGGTGGTCGGGACGGTGATGCTCGCCGCCGCCGTGACCTGGGGTTTGGCGGCCGTGCTCGTAATGGTGACGACCGTGCTGGAGCCGGGTGTCACCGCCAGATTCGGATCGAGGCCGCTCAGAGCCGCGCCGACCGATGTGGCATTCACCGGCACCTGAACCTTCGCCACCAGGGCGTTGGCATCGACGGTCTGGCTCGCCGTGATCGGGGTCGACAGATCGTTGGATGCCACCAGGATGATGTTCCGGCCGGTGCTGTTCGCGCTGGCAGGGATCGTCAGGGTGTTGCCGGCCTGCATGCCGGTCAGATCGATCACGGCGGAATTGTTCGCGCCCTGCGTCGCGGTAACCGACTTGTTGGTCAGCCCGGTGGCGAGCCCGGCCGCGAGGTCGTCGAGCTGGCGCTGGGCCTGCGGCAGGGTCTGATCGCGCAGCTCGAACTCGGCGGCGAGGCTGCCCGAGCGCAGGACGCCCGGGGAGCCGAGGTCGATCTGGCCGCCACCCGGGAGCGTGGCGGTGATGGTCCCCACTGAGCGCTGGGTCGGATCTGCGGAGTAGGTCGAATTGGCGTTCAGCGTGCCGCGCCCGTCGAAGCTCAGCGACGCCGCGGAGCCCCGATCGACCAGGGTCACGCCCGACTGGGTCAGAACCGAGACCGTCCCGTCGCGCTGCGCGGTCGTCCGGATATCCATATAGCTCGACAGGCTGGTGAGCGCCTGATCGCGCTGATCCTGCAGGTCGGCCAGCGAACCGCTGTCGGAGGTGTTCTGGATCTTGGTGTTCAGGCTCGCGATGCTCTTCAGGAGCGCGCCCGCTGCGTTCGTATCCGTGCCGAGCTGCGACTCGATCCCGCTGCGCAGGGACTGCACCGTGCCGGCGGCACTGTTGATCTGAATCGCCAATGCCGAGGCGTTGCCGAGGACCGTCGTGCGGGCGGCCGCGGAGGTCGGGTTCGCGGCCAGTTCCTGAAGCGACTCGGTGAAGGTGTTCAGCGTGCCGTCGAGCGACGTCGCGGTGCCCGGCGTGCCGTAGAGCGCGTCGAGCTGCGTGGCGATCCCGGCCTTCGTGCTGGTATAGGCGGCGCCGGAGGTTTCCAGCCGGAGCTGGTTGAGCGCCGCCGCGTCGAAGTTGCGGGTGATCTGCCCGGCCGCGACCCCCGAATTGTTGGGCGCGGTGGACACCGTCGAGATCGTCCGCTTGACGTAGCCCGCCGTTCCGGCGTTCGCGACGTTCTGCGAGACGACATTGATCGCCGCCTGCGTGGCGGCGAGCCCAGCGGTGGCGGTCGAAAGCGCATTCAGCGACATCTCACGCCCTCCGCGGCCCGGTGCCCGATGTCATTCAGCGGATCACGTTGAGCAGGTCAGACATCATCGTCTGAGCCGTCGACATGACCCGCGTGTTCGCAGAATAGGCCTGCTGGGTTACGATCATCTTAGAGAATTCGGTGGCAATGTCGGTGTTGGATTGCTCGACGCTGGCCCCCGAAAGTGTGCTGCCGTTCAGGCCGCTGAGCGGCGGGCCGGAATCCACCGTCTGGAGATAGTTGCCGCTCGTATCGCCCCGCAGGCCGTCCGGGTTGGCGAACTGCGCGATGCCCACCGTGGCGATGGGGGCCACCGTCCCATTCGAGAACGTGCCGTTGATCTTGCCGTCGCTGCCGACCGCCACGCTGGTCAGAGTGCCAGCCGTGTACCCGTTCTGGGTGAGCGTGTTGGTGGTCACCGCGCCGCTCGTGTCGGCGTATTGCGTCAGGCCGGACGTCCCGATGTTCAAGGACAGCTTGTCGAAGGTGTAATCGCCGACCTTCGCGCCATCGAGCGTGACCGATCCCGTGGACGGATCGGTCATCTTGCCCGTCGTGTCGAACGCGAAGGCCGTGCCGACGTTGTTCCATGTGGAAGCCGTCGCCGACGCCGACGGTGTGGACGAGTAGTACAGGTTCCAGACGGCTTGATTGCCGTTCGTGTCCGCATCCTGAACCTTCGCCCAGCGCGTATTCAGCGTCACCGGCGCACCTGTCGCCGTATAGGTGGTGATGGACGGTCCGGCGATGCTGTTATCAATGAAGGTCGTGGTGTCGGTCGAGGCCACCGGGGCGCTCGTTGCAGTCCCGCTCGTCACCACCGGGCCGGCCGTATAGATGTCCTTGCCCGTGATCGGCGAGTCGGTGGTGATCGGCGTCGCCGGCAGGTTGGCGGCATAGCTGATCGTCGTCGTCGGCTGGGCCGGCAGCGACACGTTGCTGATCTTGACGGGGCCGGTGTTGGTCACCTGCCCGGTGCTCGCGTCGAGGTTGGTGCCGGTGAGGTATCCGCCGGCGCCGTTGACGAGGTAACCATCCTTATCCTCGGAGAAGTCGCCCCGGCGGGTGTACATGGTCGCGCCGCCCACCACCGCGGCCCCGTTGGCGTCGCCGGTCTTCTGCACCACCGTGAAGAAGCCCTGGCCGCTGATCGCCATGTTGGTCGCCACGTTCGTCGAGACGATGTTGCCGGCGAGGGTGTTGGTCAGCTGCGACTGGGCGATGACCGACCCGGAGGTCTCGCGCTTCGGCACCGATTCGTTCATCAGGTCGACGAAGCTCGTGTCGACGCGCCGGAAGCCGGTTGTCTGCGAGTTCGCGATGTTCCCGGAAATGTTGCTGATGGCGTAGGACTGCGCCTGCAGTCCGGAGACCGAGGTCTGCAGGGCGGAAAAAAGATCCATGGCGAGCGATCCCGATGCGCGCCGGCACGGCCCGCAGGCCGGGTGTCGCGCAACCGCCGTGCCACCGCCAAGTGTTTGAAAACGTTGACGGCGCCTGAGATTGACCCGGCAGTCTTGGCCCTGCCGGCGGCCCGAGCGGACCGGGATCGGCAAATCTTGCCGGGCCCGGGCTGCACCTGCCCGCTGCGGCTGCCGGTGGGCGTTTACGACGCGTTATCTGGCCTCATGCAAGGATCTGGCTCGGGCTGGGCTGGAGTTCGGCGCGTCCTGCCCGGATGCGTCGGACCGCCAGGGTTTCGGATCACGGGGTCATGCGGGCGAAACGGACGAGCCTCGTCCACATCATCTACTTCTCGCGCCTGAATCTGTCGTCGGACCCGGCGAAGCGGTCCGAGCAGATCGGCGATATCGGCCGCATTGCTCAGAAGAAGAACGAGTTCGCGGTCATCACGAGTTTCCTGGTGATCGAGGGCAACTTCGCCTGTCAGGTGATCGAGGGCGAGCGCTCGTCCGTCCACGAGACTTTCGACCGGGTGAGCGCCGACAGCCGCCACCGGGACGTGCAGATCAGCGAGTGGCGGGAGATCGCCAAACGCGAGTTCGTGCACTCATTCAAGAGCGCCCAGCGCACGCCCGGGAACGAAACGCTGTTCGCCAAGGCGAATCTGCTGCCGATGCTCCAGCGCGGGACGCCGAAGGCGTCGGCGATCCACGGGCTGTGCCTGTCTCTGCAATCCGACACGATGTCCCGCCAGGGCATCGACCACCTCTTCGTCTGAGCCGCGCGATGTCCGAGAGCGATACGCCCACGATCCTCATCGTCGACGATCAGGAGAAGCTTCTCCGCCTGATCGTGATGCTGATGACCCGCATCGGCTTCCCGGACGTCGAGGGCGTCACCAGTGCGACCGAGGCGCTGGAACGCCTGCGGCAGCGCCGCTACGCCCTGGTGATCTCCGACCTCGACATGGAGCCGATGGATGGGCTCAGCCTGCTCCGCGAGATCCGGGCGGACGACGCGCTGATGAACATCCCGTTCATGCTGACCGAATCGTCCTTCGATTTCGAAGACATCAACCTCGCCCACCAAGCGGGTGCGGATGCCTTCATCCTCAAGCCGTTCGACATGGCGGTGCTGAAGACGAAGCTGAAGCAGGTGCTCAACCGCAAGCCGCGCAAGCGCGAGGCGCCGATGGCGGCCGAGTCGAGCTTGAGCGTGGAGTTCCCGATGCTCGGGAAGTTCTGAGAGGCGGTTGGACTGCAAGGCCTCCCCCCCCTCGTCCTGAGGCGCCGGAGCGCAGCGGAGAGGCCCCGAAGGAGCCCTCCGGGGATCGTGCAGCCGGCTTAAGGGCTCCTTCGAGGCCCGCTGAGGCGGGCACCTCAGGAAGAGGGCATCGATCGGATCAGTGGTCTGGGACCGCTCACCCCGACCGCTTCTGATAATCCTTCACGTCAGTGAAGCGCACGGCCGGGTAACGCTCCTCCTCGTAGCGGAGCGAGAACGCGGTGGTCGCCATGAAGACCGGTGCCCCGTCGAGGTCCTTCGCCATCGCCGAGCCGTGCGAGTCGATGAACTTGTCGAGCTCGACCTCGGAATCCGATTCAATCCAGCGGCAGACCGAGAATCGCGAGGTCTCGTAATCCACCGGCAACCCATACTCGGCCTGGAGACGCTCCTTCAGCACGTCGAGCTGGAGCGCGCCGACCACGCCGACGATCGCCTGGCTGCCGTCCTGCGGCACGAACACCTGGACGACGCCCTCCTCGCCCATCTGCTGGAGCGCCTCGCGCAGCTTCTTGGCCTTCATGGCGTCGGTGAGCTTGATCCGCCTCAAGATCTCGGGGGCGAAGCTCGGCACGCCGCGGAACACGATGTCCTCGCCCTCGGTGAGCGTGTCGCCGATCCGGAGCGTCCCGTGGTTGGGAATGCCCACCACGTCGCCGGCATAGGCCTCGTCCGCGATGGCGCGATCCTGGGCGAAGAAGAATTGCGGCGCCGAGAGCGAGATCGGCTTTCCGGTGCGCACCAACCGGGCCTTCATCCCGCGGTTGAGCTTGCCCGAGCAGACCCGCATGAAGGCGATCCGGTCCCGGTGGTTCGGGTCCATATTCGCCTGGATCTTGAACACGAAGCCGGTCATGCGCGGCTCGGTCGGCTCCACGAGGCGCTTGTCGGCATCCTGGCCCCGGGGCGGCGGCGCCACCTGGGCGAGGCCATCGATGAGGTCGCGCACGCCGAAATTGCGCAAAGCCGAGCCGAAGAAGACCGGCGTCAGGTGGCCCTCCCGGAACGCGTCGAGGTCGAAGGGCTTCAGACCGCCCTCGGCCAATTCCACCTCCTCGCGCCACGCATCCGCCGCGCCGTTCTCGGTGAGAAGTTCGTCGAACAGCGGATCGTCCGGCCCTGATACCGTCACCATCCCGGCATCCTCGGCAGCGTCGAGCCGGCGCACGCGCTTGCCGCCGAGCTCGTAGGTCCCGGAGAAGTTGCGGCCGGTGCCGATCGGCCACGTGACCGGGGCGACGTCCAGCGCCAGCGTCTTCTCGATCTCGTCGAGCAACTCGAACGGATCGCGGGCCTCGCGGTCGAGCTTGTTGACGAAGGTGACGATCGGGATGTCGCGTAGGCGGCAGACCTCGAACAGTTTTCGCGTGCGCGCCTCGATGCCCTTCGCGGCATCGATCACCATCACGGCCGAATCGACCGCCGTCAGCGTCCGGTAGGTATCCTCCGAGAAGTCCTCGTGGCCGGGCGTGTCGAGCAGGTTGAAGACGCAGTCGCCGTACTCGAAGGTCATCACCGAGGTGACCACCGAGATGCCGCGCTCCTTCTCGATCCCCATCCAGTCGGAGCGGGTCGAGACGCGGTTGCGCTTGGCCTTCACTTCGCCGGCGAGCTGGATCGCGCCCCCGAACAGCAGCAGCTTCTCGGTCAGCGTGGTCTTGCCGGCGTCCGGGTGGGAGATGATCGCGAAGGTACGCCGCCGCGACACCGGATCGGCCGGCCTCGCCTCGGTCTTGGTCTGCATCAGCATGGAGCGAACGCTCTGGATCGGCGGAACGTGAGGGTGCGCGTCGGGCGCGGTCTCGGGATCGTGTAGCGGGATGCCCCGATATTGGCAAAGACGCGGGGCTGATCGGAGCGTCCCTTCAGGGACCGTACAGGGGCCCGACACCAGGCTCCGTATGCCGATTCACGCATCGCGAGGCTGCCATGTCGCGCGCCGCCCCACGCTGTCTCCTGATTGCCGCCCTGCTCGTATCTTCGACGGGTCCCGGCCCGCTTGCCGCCGGCTCGTTCAACCCGTCCGCGGCAGCCGATGTCGCCTTCCTCGACGCCCTGACCTGGGGCGCCACGCCCTCCGCCTTCGCGCAGCTGGAAGCCGAGGGGCGCGCCCGCTGGCTGCACGGACAGCTCCATCCGCCCGCCGGGACGCGGCTGCCTCCGGATGCGCAGGCGGCGATCGATGCGCTGACCCCGCCGGGCAGCCTGTTCGAGCGGGCCCAGGCGCTCGACGCGCAGGCGAAGGCCTTCAAGGACGTCCAGGATCCCGAGGCCAGGAAGGCCGGGCAGCACGCCTTCCAGACGGCGCTCAATACGGCGGCGCGGAACGCCGCCTCCGCCTGGGTGCTGCGCGCCCTCTACAGTCCGGACCAGCTGCGCGAGCGGCTGACGTGGTTCTGGTTCAACCGGTTCAATGTGCATCAGGGCAAGGCGACGCTCCGGGCCGCCGTGGGCGACTATCTCGACACCGCGATCCGCCCGCACGCCCTCGGACGCTTCCGCGACCTGCTCATGGCGAGCCTGCGCCACCCGGCGATGTTGCGCTACCTCGACAACGCCGACAACGCCGCCGGCCGGATCAACGAGAACTACGCCCGGGAGATCATGGAGCTGCACACGATGGGTGTCGGCTCCGGCTACACGCAGGGCGACGTGGAGGCGCTGGCGCGGATCCTGACCGGGATCGGCATCGACCTGAAGCCCGAGGATCCGAAACTCCGGCCGGAGCACGCCGCCGACTTCCGCCGCGACGGGCTGTTCGAGTTCAACCCGAACCGGCACGATTACAGTGACAAGGTCTTCCTCAGCACAGCGATCCAGGGCCGCGGCTGGCCGGAGGTCGAGGAGGCGGTGGACGTCATCGCGCACCATCCCGCCACCGCCACGAACATCTCCCGGGCGCTCGCCACCTATTTCTTGGGGCAGGCACCGGACGACGCGCTGGTGGCCCGGCTCGCCACCATCTTCACCCGCACGGACGGCGACATCGCGGCCGTGATGGAGGCACTGGCGCGCGAGCCATCCTTCGCGGCCGAGCGCGGCGGCTTCAAGGATCCGGTGCGCTACGTCTTCTCGGCCGTGCGCATGGCGTATGACCAGCGCGTGATCCTCAATCCCGGCCCGGTGCTCGGCTGGCTGAACCGGCTCGGCGAGGGTCTGTTCAACCGCTCGACACCGGACGGCTACCCCCTCGAGTCCGCCGCCTGGAGCGGGCCGGGGCAGCTCGCGACGCGGTTCGAGATCGCCCGGCAGATCGGCTCCGGCTCGGCCGGGCTGTTCAAGCCGCCGGCACCCGACCAGCCCGAGCAGCCGGCCTTCCCGGTCCTCGCCAACGGGCTCTACTTCGCGGCCCTGTCGGGCACGCTCTCGGCCTCCACGCGGGCGGCACTCGCGCAGGCGGTCTCACCCCAGGACTGGAACACGCTCTACCTCGCCTCGCCGGAGTTCATGCGATGAACCGTCGCGACCTGATCCGTGCCTCGGCGGCGCTCGGCCTGTCCACGGTGGCGGGACGCGTCTGGGCTGCGCCGAAGGCCGATGCGCGCTTGCTCGTGGTGTTCCTGCGTGGCGCCTACGACGCCGCCAACGTGGTGATCCCCACCGGCAGCGAGTTTTATTACCGGTCGCGGCCGAACCTCGCGATCGCGAAGCCCGATGCCACCGATCCGAAGGCCGCCCTGGCGCTCGACGCGGACTGGAGCCTGCATCCGGCTCTGCGAGAGACGATCCTGCCCCTCTACGTCAAGGGGCAGGCGGCCTTCGTGCCCTTCGCGGGCACCGACGACCTGACGCGCAGCCATTTCGAGACGCAGGACACGATCGAGATGGGCCAGACGATCGGGGCCGTCCGAGACTACAATTCCGGCTTCATGGCGCGGCTCGCCGCCGAGCTGACGCGGGTTCGCCCGATCGCCTTCACCGACCAGATGCCGCTGATCTTCCGCGGCGGCGAGACGGTGCCCAACATCGCCATCAACGGCGTCGGCAAGCCCGGGATCGACGAGCGGCAGGCCAAGCTCATTGCCGCCATGTGGAGCGGGACCAAGCTTGCCGGTTCCGTGACCGAGGGCTTTCGCGTGCGCGACGAGGTCTACCGCTCGATCTCCGACCACGCGGCCCAGGCCGACCGTGGCGCGGTCTCGCCGAAGGGGTTCGAGCTGTCGGCCCGGCGGATCGGCCGGCTGATGCGCGACTCGTTCAATCTCGGCTTCGTGGATGTCGGCGGCTGGGACACGCACGTGAACCAGGGCGCAGGCACCGGCTACCTCGCCGACCGGCTGGGCGAGCTGGGACGCGGCCTGTCGGGCTTCGCCGAGGAGATCGGGCCAGGCTGGTCCGACACCGTCGTAGTGGTGCTATCGGAGTTCGGCCGCACCTTCCGCGAGAACGGCAACCGCGGCACCGACCACGGCCACGGCAGCGTCTACTGGATTCTCGGCGGCGGAGGCCGGGGTGGGCGGATCGCCGGGCCGCAGGTGCGGGCCGACGAGGCAAACCTGTTTCAGAACCGGGATTATCCGGTCCTGACCAACTACCGGGGCCTGCTCGGCGGCCTGTTCCGGCGCCTCTACGGCCTCGATCAGGCGAGCCTGCGCCGGATCTTCCCGAGCGCGGACCCGGCCGATCTGGCGCTGCTGTAACGGCTGAACCTCAGGCCGCCGCAGCCGACAGCGCGCGCAGGTCACCGATAAGCTGATTGACCCGGTCGAGCTTCGCGTCCCAGGCGAACATGAAGCGCGCGCCGCCGCCGATGAAGGTGTAGAACCGCCAGCCCCGGGCGCGCAGGCCGTCCATGGTGGCGGGCGGCATCGTCAGGAAGACCGCATTGGCCTCGACGGGGAACAGGGTCCGCACGCCCGGCAGCCCGGAGACGGCATCGGCGAAGAGCCGGGCGCAGGCGTTGCCGTGGGCCGCATTCCGGAGCCATGCGCCGCTCTCCAGCATGCCGACCCAGGGGGCCGCGAGGAAGCGCATCTTGGAGGCCAGCTGGCCGGCCTGCTTGCACCGGTAGCCGAAATCCTCGGCGAGCTTGCGGTCGAAGAACACCACCGCCTCGCCGGCATGCATGCCGTTCTTGGTGCCGCCGAAGCACAGGACATCGACCCCGGCGCGCCACGTCATGTCGGCCGGGCTGCAGCCCAAACTCGCGCAGGCATTGGCGAAGCGCGAGCCGTCCATGTGCAGGGCGAGCCCCAGCTCCCAGCAGGTCGCCGACAGGGCCTGGATTTCGGCGACGCTGTAGACCTGCCCGGTCTCGGTCGGCTGGGTGATGGTGACCACCCGGGGCCGCGGGAAGTGGATGTCGCTGCGATTCGTCGCGAGCCCGCGGATCGCCTCCGGCGTGAGCTTGCCGCCTTCGGTGCGGACGGTGAGCAGCTTCGAGCCGTTGGAGAAGAATTCGGGCGCGCCGCACTCGTCGGTCTCGACATGGGCCGAATCGGCGCAGATGACGCTGTGGTAGGATTGGCAGAGCGCGGCCAGCGCAAGGGCATTGGCGGCGGTGCCGTTGAACGCGAAGAACACGTCGCATTCGGTCTCGAACAGCGTCCGGAACGCGTCCGCCGCGCGCGCCGTCCAGGCGTCCTCGCCGTAGGCCGGGGCATGGCCCCGATTGGCTGCCTCCATGGCGGCCCAGGCCTCCGGGCAGATGCCGGAATAATTGTCGCTGGCGAATTGCTGCGAGTCGTCGTGTCTCATGCCGGCAACCTATCACGCCGGCGCCGAAGATCGATCGTGCGAACAGGTTGGAACTGGTGCGCGCTTGGTGTAATAGCCCCGTCAAGGCGTGGGCTCCACGCCGATTCGGAAACCGACGTTCCCGTCCCTCCCGGGTTCATCCCGGGCGAGGGACGTTGCCGGTTTCCAGATCGGCGGCGGGCTGCGCGAGTCCTAAATCCAGGTCCAGAGGATCAAGTCCGTTGCAGGTACTCGTTCGCGACAACAACGTCGATCAGGCGCTCCGCGTCCTCAAGAAGAAGATGCAGCGCGAGGGCATCTTCCGTGAGATGAAGCAGCGCAAGGCTTATGAGAAGCCGTCCGTGCGCAAGGCTCGCGAGAAGGCCGAGGCCGTCCGCCGGGCCCGCAAGCAGGCCCGCAAGACCGCGATCCGCGAGGGCCTGATCGCCGCGCCGAAGCCGAAGCCCCGTTTCCCCGCCGGCAGCCGCCGTCCGGGCTTCCCGTCGCCGTCGGCCGCACAGGGTCAGGGCGGCAACGCCTCGGGTCAGGTGCCGGTGAGCCCCGCCCCCGCCGCCTGAACGACGGTACGGAACTGAGAAAAACCCGGCCCGCGCGAGCGGCCGGGTTTTTTCGTTTGCGGCTCAGTCCATCGCCTTTGACGGTCCGAATTCGACACGGGACAACCCTCCCCCGCAGAGGGGGGAGGGACAGGCGGAGCGCCCTACCCGCTCAAGCTGCCTTGGCGGCTATCGTGGCGTGCTCGGCCTGGACGAGCACGTCGAGCGCCCGCCAGGGCTTCTGCATATAGACCGCTTGATCGGGCAGCCGCGCATCGCGACTCGCGCCGGAGGTCACGACCACCCGGACATCCGGCCAGCGGCGGCCCACCGCCTGCGCCAGGGACACGCCGTCCATGGCGCCCGGCAGGCGCACATCGGCGAAAAGCAGCGCCACGGTGACGTCCGAGCGCTCCAGCACCGAGAGCGCGGCCTCGGCGCTCTCGCAGGCGATCACGCCGAGATCCGTCTCTTCCAGAACCGCGGTGGCAAGGTCACGGACCGCCGCGTCGTCCTCGACGACGAGGGCCACCGGGTTGGAACACTCGGGCTGTGCGCGATCCATTGATGTCTCCTGAACTGGGTACGTCGCCCCACAACGGGTCACGGCCTTGAAAACAGGCTTCTGATTCCCCGATTCGGCCATGCTGACCTGTCAACAGCCGGCTCACAAGAGTCAGCGCGATCCGGGGCAGCATGCCCGCCCTGCAATCAGGCCGCTGCACATTGGTGCGAGGCGCCCGAATTTGGCGCATCGCCTCTGCGGTTAAGAAACTGTTCACCCGTGTGGATCGACTGTTAACATCCTGCGACGGAACGTCCCCACCCCGCGACGAAGCCCCAGCGGGTTCGCGCGGGCCAGAGCTGAAGGATCGTTGTCCGACATGTGCCGTTTCCTCGCCTACAGCGGTGAGCCGGTCTTCCTCTCCGACCTCGTCTGCGCGCCAACCCACTCGCTGGTTCACCAGTCGCTGCACGCCGACGAGGGGAAAACCGAGACCAACGGCGATGGGTTCGGCATCGGCTGGTATGCGGAACGGCCTGAGCCGGGGGTCTATCGTGACATCTCGCCGGCTTGGTCGGACGAGAATCTGGTCAATCTCTGCGGGCAGGTCCGGGCGCGAACCTTCTTCGCCCATGTCCGCGCTTCGACCGGCACCGCGACCGCCCGGGCCAATTGCCATCCGTTCGTCCACGGCCGGCACCTGTTCATGCATAACGGCCAGGTCGGCGGCTACCACCGGATCAAGCGCCGGCTCGAGGCGCTGATCCCGGACGCGCTGTACGACCATCGCCGCGGCAGCACCGATTCCGAGGCGATCTTCCTCCTGGCGCTGGCCAACGGGCTCGAACAGGACCCCGTGGACGCGATGGCGCGGACCATGACGATCATCCGCGGCCTGATGGACGAGGCCGCCATCTGTGAACCTGTCCGCTTCACGGCGCTGCTCACCGACGGCGAGACGCTGACCGCCTATCGCTGGGCCTGCGACGGCCGCCCCCCGAGCCTGTACTTCCGCGAGGGGCCGGGCGGCATCGTCGTAGTCTCCGAACCGATCGACGGCTGCCGCGACGGCTGGCAGGTGGTGCCGAAGGGCGCGACGTTGCGCGCCCGCTACGGAACCGCGACCCTTGTTGATGTCCCCGAGCGCACGCGCGCCGCTGCCTGAGTGACAACCGTCCGAGCCATGCCGCTACGGGGATTGCCCGTGGGTGCGAGATGGTCACAGTCGGCGCGCGGCCGACGCTGCGGCCAGACGGGAATCGATCGATGTATCCGGATACCGAGTTGCACATCGCTGGACGCTGGCGCGCGGGTGTCGAAGGGGAAACTCTGCCGGTCCTGAACCCGGCCACGGGCGAGACGATCGGCCGATGCGCGGTGGCCAATACGGCGGATCTCGACGAGGCTCTGGCGGCGGCGGCCCGCGCCTTCCCGGCTTGGCGGAAGGTGGCGCCGTTCGAGCGCGCCAAGGTGATGCGCAAGGCCGCCGATTTGTTGCGCGCCCGGGTCGACGACATCGCCCGGACCATGACCCTTGAGCAGGGCAAGCCGCTCGCCGAGTCGCGGATCGAGACCCTGGCGGCCGCCGACATCATCGACTGGTTCGCCGAGGAGGGGAAACGCGCCTACGGCCGCGTCATCCCCGGTCGCGCCGACGGCGTGCTCCAGGCCGTGATCCGCGAGCCGGTCGGCCCGGTGGCCTGCTTCACGCCATGGAACTTCCCGATCAACCAGGCTGTGCGCAAGATCTCGGCGGCCCTCTGCACCGGTTGCACGGTGATCCTGAAGGGCCCCGAGGATACGCCGGCGAGCTGTGCCGCCCTGGTCCGCGCCTTTCTGGATGCCGGCATCCCGGGGGACGCGCTCGCGCTGGTCTACGGCGATCCGGCGACGATCTCGTCCTATCTGATCGCGCACCCGGTGATCCGGAAGATCTCGTTCACCGGCTCCACGCAGGTCGGCAAGAAGCTCGCCGCGCTCGCGGGCGAGCATATGAAGCGGGCCACCATGGAGCTCGGCGGGCACGCGCCGGCGATCGTGTTCGGCGACGCGGACGTGGAGAAGGCGGTTTCGGTCCTGGCACCGTCCAAGTTCCGGAACGCCGGACAGGTCTGTGTCTCGCCGACCCGCTTCCTCGTGCACGAATCCGTATTCGACCGGTTCGTGGAGGGATTTTCCACCTTCGCCAAGAACCTCAAGGTCGGGGACGGGCTCGATCCCGACACCAGGATGGGTCCGCTGATCCACAGCCGGCGCCTCGAAGCCGTCGAGGCGCTGACCGCCGATGCCGAATCGGGCGGTGCCACCCTGCGCACCGGCGGCAAACGAATCGGCAATCAGGGCAACTTCTTCGAGCCCACAATCCTCACCGAGGTGCCGCTCACCCCCCGGATCATGAACGAGGAGCCCTTCGGCCCCCTCGCGATCATCAACCGGTTCTCGGAGGACGAGGAAGCCCTCACCGAGGCGAACCGGCTGCCCTACGGGCTCGCCGCCTACGCCTATACCCGCTCGGCCGAGCGGGCGGCCCGGGTCTCGAACACGGTGGAGAGCGGCATGATCTCGATCAACCATCACGGCCTCGCCCTGCCGGAGACGCCGTTCGGCGGCGTCAAGGATTCCGGCTACGGCAGCGAGGGCGGGCCTGAGGCGCTCGACGCCTATCTCGTGACCAAGTTCGTCACCCAGGCCAACTTCTGACCGAAGGCTCAATAATGCGGAGGCGGCGGCTCGGGGCCTCGCGGGGCAGCCCGGGCTGCCGCCTCCTCCACCTGCTCGCGCAGGCCCGCGACATGGCGGGACAGCCGGTCGATCACCTGCCATTGCGCGGTGACGGTACGGTTCAGATCCTCGATCGTCGCTTCCTGCTCGGTGAGGCGCATCTCCAGTCGGTCCAGCCGGCTTGGTTCATCCATCCCTGATCTCCATCGGCACGCGTCAGGCCGCCCACGCGCGCGGGTTGCCGGTCCATAGCGAAGGCGAACGCCTGTTGCCCATCCGCCGAACGGATTGGCACCATCGCGACCTGCCGTTCGCGAAGCGAGCCTTGATCGATAGCGCGCTGTTGGCGGCAGACTCGGCTGGACGGCCGGGGACTGAAACGGTGCGGGCGTGCGCCTGTCTCAAAAAGACGTTCGCGTCGAACCGATCTCCAGGCGATCCGGAGCGCCAACAGTTCGTTCTGAAATATCGAGCGCCCGAAACCTCGAACGTTCACGTTCGCCGGCCTTCAATATTACCGCTGGCAAGTCGGACGCGCCCCTCTCCCCGAATGCCAGTCGCCACGTTACTGACGAGGGTAGCAATCATAAATTGTAATCGGCGCATTTCATGCGGCCGAGTTACCACGTTCCGAGAATTGAAATCCGCCTGGATGGACCAGAGGCGGCAGAATTATCAGTTTCTAAATCATCCTGTGGCGCAACCTTAAACCTCACGGCAAACCGAGTTCGGGGGCGACGATGGCACTGTTTGGTTCACGTTCGGACGTCCCCGTTTCGGCACTCGACCGGACCATGGGGCGTATCGAATTTGATCTGGCGGGCCACGTTACGGACGCCAACGCGATCTTCCTCGACTTGGTCGGCTACACCCTCGCGGAGGTCCGCGGGCGTCACCACAGCCTGTTCGTGCCGGAGGCCGAGCGCCTCAGCCCGGATTATGCGGCGTTCTGGGATCGGCTGCGCGCCGGTCAGCCCAAGATCCAAGAGTTCGCCCGCCAGACCAAGGACGGACGGATCGTATGGGTGAAGGGCTCCTACAACCCGATCCTCGACCGCAGCGGTAAGGCGACGAAAGTCGTGAAAATCGCCACGGACGTGACCGAGGAACGGGCTCGCAACGCCCTGTATGCGGGTCAGATCGCAGCCATCAATCGCTCGCAGGCAATGATCTGCTTCGCCCTCGACGGCACGATCACGGACGCCAACGCGAATTTCCTCTCCACCATGGGCTACACCCTGGACGAGATCCGCGGCCGTCATCACCGGATGTTCATATCGCCCACCGATGCGGCATCCCCGGACTACGCGGCGTTCTGGGCGGCCCTGGCGGCGGGGCAATACCAAGCCGGCGAATTCCAGCGGATCGGCAAGGGTGGGCGGGTCGTCTGGATCTTCGGCGCCTACAACCCGATCCTCGACGCGGAGGGCAGGCCCTGCGCGGTCGTCAAGTTCGCCACCGACGTGACCCAGCAGGTCGAGGACCGGCAGCGCCGGGCCACGGGGCAACGCGCCATCGACGGGGATATCGCGGCGATCCGGGACTCGATGAGTCGCGTCGTTCAGCAGGCCGACGAGACCGCCGAGGCCTCGAACCAGACCGCCCGCAACGTCCAGGCGGTTGCGGCCGGCTCTGAGGAGTTCGCCGCCTCGATCGAAGAGCTGAGCCGTCACGCCCTCATGGCCAAGTCGTCGGTCGATCAGGTGGTCACGCGCGCCGAGGAGGCCGGGGCGATCGTCGTCGGGCTGACCGGCGCCGCCGACAGGATCGGCGCCGCCGTGAACCTGATCCGCTCGATCGCCGACCAGACGAACCTCCTGGTCCTCAACGCCACGATCGAGGCCGCGCGCGCGGGTGCGGCCGGCAAGGGATTTGCGGTGGTGGCTGCCGAGGTGAAGGCCCTGGCCGAGCAGACCGCCCGGGCGACCGGCGAAATCGGCAGCCAGATCGCGGCCGTCCAGGCGGAGACCAGCAAGGCCGTCTCCGCCATCGACGGGATCGGCTCGACCATCGAGCAGCTCAGCGCGATCACCCTCAGCGTCTCGTCCGCCGTGACCGAGCAGGCGGCGGTCACCCGCGACCTGACCGAGAACATGCAATCGGCCGCCCACAGCGTCGACACGGCGCGTGCCGCGATGGCCGACATAGCGACGGCGGCGGCCCAGGTGGATGCCTCGGTCCGCAAGGTCTCTGAGGCGGCGCGCGCCCTGGCCTGACGACGACGCCCGCTGGCTTCACGCGGCCCGGGGGGGCATGTCGGCCTCGGCCACCCGGTCGCGGCCGCCATTCTTCGCGGAGTAAAGTGCGGCATCCGCCCGGCGCATCAGGGCGTCGAACCCGACGCCGTCCCGGACCGGGGCGACACCGATGCTGACGCTGACGCGCAGCTCCGGAAGTTCGGGTACTTGGAGGCCGGCGAAGGTCCGGCGCAGTTCCTCGGCCCGGGCCACGGCCTCGGCAACCGAGACCCGCGGCAGGAAGCAAACGAACTCCTCTCCGCCCATTCGTCCCAGCAACGCATCGTGCGGCAGCAGGGATGTCGCCATGGTGCAAAACCCGACGAGCACCGCGTCACCGACCGCGTGCCCGTGGACGTCGTTCACAGCCTTGAACCGGTCGAGATCGGCCAGCAGCAGCGCGCCGCCCTCACCAGCGCCAAGGGCGATACCGGCCGCCGCCACGAAGGCGCGACGGTTGCGCACGCCCGTGAGCGCGTCAGTCGAGGCCGCGATCCGTTGCTCCCGTTCCGCCCTCTCCTTCACCAGAGCCATGAAGGTGAAGGCTGCAGCAATCGAAAACAGGATGGTCACGAAACACAGGATCGCCACCCAGGGCGAGGCCAACGGATTGGGGTGGAGGTGCGGCGGTGCCAGCAGCGTCGCGGGGATCCGCACGAAGTAGAAGGCGCCGTGCAGCCCGAGCACGGCGGCCGCCGTGACCCGGGACGCCAGCCGCTCCGCGCGGCCGCGCCAGATCTCCGCAGCCGCGGCGCCGCAATAGATCGTGGCCACCGCGGAGGCGTACATGACGCGCAGCGTCAGCGATTCATAGAACGTCGGGACGAGGCACAGGCCGCACCAGATGAGCGCGCCTGCCATTGCCAGCCCCGCATGGGGCCGGCGCCGTTCGAACGAGCGGACGCCACTCCAGATCAGTCCATAGGCCGAGAGAATGACCGCGTTGGACAACACGATCGAAACCGCATCGGGGATCTGGCCCCGGAGCGCCAACCCGACGGTACCGGCCGCGGCGACCAGATGGGCCACGCCCCAGTAGGCCAGGGTCCGCTCCTCGGGCGCCTGTCGCCAGGACGTGAGGAACAGCGCTCCCGCCAGCAGGGTAACCGTCGAATTGACGACGAGCAGTGTGGCGGGATCAAGCTGCACGGCCGACCAACGATCCCCCGCCCGAATACAAGGCCGCCGCACGCGTCTTCGCAGTTGACGACGCGCGAAGACGAATCAGGCTATACAGATATCAGCAACGCCCATGCCTATCTATAATCATCTCGCGTTGCGGAATTCTTGCATCGGAAAATATCCTGCGTTTCCTCCGCCCCCGGGTCCGGAGCAGCGCATAACATCGGCGGATCGCGTCACGGGGCGTGGATCACCGGGACTGCGGGCGCGCCCTCCCATTCGGTATTACCGGGGATCGACTCGCCCTTCATCACGATGGTGAGCGGGCGCAGCCGCGCGAAGTCACCGACCTTCGTGTCGTACAGCACCGTCGAGAAGGCGCCGACCGACACCCCCTTGCCCACGATCACCCGGCCGATCTTCATGATGCGGTCCTCGTAGAGGTGGGTCTGCAGCGCCGAGACCCGGTTGATCGTGGCGTAGTCCCCGATCGTCACGCAGTCGAACTCGGTGATGTCGGTTGTCAGCATGCATACGCCCTGGCCGACCTTCACGCCGAACAGGCGCAGCACCCAGGGCAGGAACGGCGTGCCCTGGAGATGTTCCAGCAGCACCTTGCCGGCGAGCCCCCAATAGGCCACCGCGATAGCCTCGGTGCGCATCGCCCACCACGACCACATCGGCTGCATGCCGGGCTTGTACACGCCCATCAGCAGCCACTTCATCGCGATGACCGCCGAGGACTGGATCAGCGCGATGGCGACGCTCGCCGTGACGAAACTGATCGCCAGCCCCGACCAGTCCTTCTCGAGGATGGCCGGGTAGAAGTACCAGTCGATCACCGTGATCGCGAGGGTGATGTAGAGCATCGGCGAGAACGAGGTCGCAAAGGCTTCGAACACGCCGCGCCGGACCTTCGGCCAGAGCCCGGGCTCGTAGGTCTGGGCGTCGGATCCAAGATCAACCTTCTGGCGGGCCGGAAGCCGGATCGGCGGCGAGCCGAACCACGTCTCGCCCGGGTTCATCGCCTCGTTGGCCGGCGGCTTCGACTTGATGCCGATCAGCACGTCATCGGGGATGACGGCGCCCGGCGGCACAACGGCGTCGTTGCCGACGAAGACGCGGGCGCCGGTCTGCGTGGGCTCCAGGTGCATCCAGCCGCGCCGGATCTCCTCCTCGCCGTACACCACCTCGTCGGCGACGAAGTTCTTCGCCCCGATATCGGCGAGGTCGTAGCGGCCGCCGAGATTCGTCGAGATCTCGGCGCCGTGGCCCATCCGGGCTCCCATCAGCCGGTACCACGCCCGCATGTAGACGGTGGCGAACAGCGACGAGAGCGTCTCCAGCGTCACCTCGACGGCGAGGGCCAGCGACCATTTCCGCAGGTAGAACAGCGAGTGGACCGAGTAGGTGCCGGTGCGGGTCCGGGGCAGCACGACCCAGCGGATGCCGGCGATCAGCAACACCGTGCCGGCGGTCATCAGCATCGCGGTCGGCCATGTGAGGATCGGCAGGTACCAATGATAATCGACGTCCGTGATGTCGGACAGCGAGTCCGAGATCTGGTCGAAGATGAAGAAGGCCGGGAAGATCGGCAGCAGGCCCACCGCCGGGATCACGGCGAGGAGCAGCGTGTAGGCGGCCATGAACGCGGCCCGGGTCGGCCAGGAGGCGTCCGCCGGCGCGGGCAGCGCGGCCGGGTCCGCCATCCCGACCTTGCGGCCGGGCGAACCGTCCCAGCGCTCGACCGCTCCGACGCGCGATCCCGCCGGGATCGTTGTGAGATCGCCGATCTCGGCCTGCGGGCCGATCACCGTGTCGTGGCTGATCACGCAGGATGTGCCGACCGCCGCGTCAGCGCCGATCTCCACACGGCCGATGACGAGTTCATTCCCGACGATCTCGGCATTGGCGATGACGAGGCGTCCGCCGAGCGACGCACCGTCGCCGATCGTCAGAAGATCGGGCGCGCCGACCTCGATATCGGAGATCAGCGTGTCGCGGCCGATCCGGGCGCCCATCAGGCGCAGATATTTGGCGATGGCCGGCGAGCCCTGCAGCCACTTCACGTGGACGAGGGGTGCCAGCCGCTGCGCCAGCCACCAGCGGAAGTAGTAGGCGCCCCAGAGCGGATAGCGGCCGGGCTTGGTCCGGCCCAGGATCAACCACTTGCCGGCCACCGCGATGACCGCCGTCACGCCGTTGATCGCCACGTAGACGAGGAGCAGCACCCCGAGTTCGGCGAAGAAGCTCAAGCCGCCACCGGTGAGCAGCAGGTAGGTCACGAACATGCCCAGCCACTGGGCGGTGGCCAACGCGATCACGACGGGCAAAGCCACGAGCTGAGCGAGGCCGCAGAGCGCCCGGCGCAGCAGGGGCGGCGGCTCGAAGCTGAGGTCGCGGGTCGCGGCCGCCGCGCCCATGCCGCCGGTGCGGGCGATCAGCGCGTCGGCCATCGCCCGCATCGTGCGCAGCGCGTAAACATCCGGCAGGGTGATGCCGGCGAGCGGCGGGTTCTCGCGGACCGCCGAGACGAAGCGGGCCGCGAGCAGCGAGTGGCCGCCGAGATCGGCGAAGAAGTCGCCCTCCAGGGCGATCGGCTGGTTGCCGAAGATCTGCTTGGCGGCGGCCACAAGGGCGGCCTCGGTCTCGTTGGCCGGGGGCTCCTGCTCGCCGTCGGCCGCAACCACGGTCAGCGGGGCGATCTTGAGGGCCTTGCGGTCGACCTTGCCGGAGGTGAGGCGCGGCAGCGTCTCGGCCACCTCGAAATGGCCCGGCACCATGTAGGGCGGCATCTGCCCCGCGAGCGTCTTGCGCAGGGCAGCGGTGTCGATCGTGCGGCCGCGCTCCGGGATCAGGAAGGCGACGAGGCGATCGACGCCGTCATCCTGCCGCAGCACCACCGCGGCCTGGTTGATCTCGGGCACGCTGCGGATCCGCGCCTCGATCTCCCCGAGTTCCACGCGGAACCCGCGGATCTTGACCTGATCGTCGATGCGGCCGTGGAACACGATCCGCCCGGCGGCATCGAGGGAGACCGCATCGCCGGAGCGGTAGAGCACCGGGTCGGTCCCGTCCGAGCCGAAGGGGTTGGCGATGAACTTTTCCGCGGTCAGCTCGGGCCGTGCGAGGTAGCCCCGGGCGACACCCGGGCCGCCGATCAGCAGCTCGCCCTGCTGGTCGCGCCCGAGCAGGCTCAGATCATCGCCTGCCACGTACACCGAATAATTCGGGATCGGGCCGCCGATCGTCACCGGCACGCCGGGCCGCATCTCGGCGGCGGTGGCAACCACGGTCGCCTCGGTCGGACCGTAGGTGTTGAACAGCTGGCGCGAGCCCGTGGCCCAACGGGCAACCAGCGGCTCCGGCAGCGCCTCGCCGCCGAGCAGCACGAGGCGCACGGTCGGCAGGTCACCGGAGATCATCGCCAGGAGGGTCGGCACGGTGTCGAGCACCGTGATGCGCTCGGCCTCCAGGATGCCGGGGAGTGATTCCACGTCGCCCATCATGGCCGGGCTCGCCACGAACAGCGTGGCGCCGACGAGATACGGGACCCAGATCTCCTCCATGGAGAGATCGAAGGCGACCGAGGCCCCCTGGAACACCACATCGTCGGCGCGCATCCCGTAAAGGGCGTTCCCCGAGCGCAGGAAGTGGCAGATGTTGGCGTGGCTGATGACGATGCCCTTCGGCACGCCGGTCGAGCCCGAGGTGTAGATCAGGTAGGCGGGGTGATCGGGCGTCAGGCCCAGCGCGCGGGCATCCGGCACGGGGATTTCGGCCGGGGTCGCGGCGTCGAGATCCGCCGGGGTCAGGGCCGGTGCGGCGTCGGGCGCCGAAGGCTTGAGCGCCGGTGAGACGAGGAGCGCCTTGGCGGCGGCATCGGTCAGGCACACGCCGACCCGGTCGGCCGGCGCCTCGGCGTCGAACGGCAGCCAAGCGGCGCCCGATAGGGTGATGCCGATCTGCGCCACGAGGAGTTCGGGCCCCCGGGCCATCCAGAGCCCGACCACATCGCCCGGGCCGATGCCGCGATGGGCGAGCCCGGCGGCGATCCGGCCAGCGCGGGACGCGACCGCGGCATAGGTCAGGTGCGGGTGGACGCCGCCCGCCCCCACGGTCGCACCGTCGACGAGGCAGGGATGGTCGGGCCGGGACCGGGCGGACTCCAGAAATATCTCGGCGAGCACCTCGTCGCGAATCAGGTCGGGACGGTGCGCGCCCCGCAGGATGGCCGCCCCGGCATCGTGACGTCCGCTGGCCCCGGCAGCCGGTCCGGGCCGGGTCTTCTCGGCGACGTCACTCATCCGCTGCTCCGCTGGCCGGCCGCCCTGGCCGACGCCTCCGTGGCAGCCGCCCTATAGCCCACCGATCATGCCGTTATCGAGGCGGCTTTGCACTGCGCCCGCGCACGGGATCAAGCCCAGCGCCAATTGTCGGGCTCGAGAATCAGCACCTCGCCCTGGCGGATGCCGATCCGGGGGGCGGCGTAGATGTCGAGGTGGCCCAGCGCCACGAGGGCCGCCCGGGCGACGCCGCCATGGGCCACAATGACCGTATCGCGGTCCAGGGCGGAGAGCAGCGGCCCGACGCGCTCCACCAGGGCGGCGTAGTTCTCGCCCCCGATCCCCGGCGGACGGTGGTGCCAGCGATCCCGATCGCGCCCCGCGGCGCCGGCCGGGTCGCGGCGACGGATCTCCGCCCAGGTCGAGCCTTCCCAGCTTCCGAAGCCGATCTCCCGCAGCCGCGGATCGGTGCGATACTCCTCAGGCGGAAGGCCCAGCCGCGTTCGCAGGATCTCCATGGTGCGCCGGGTCCGCTTGAGCGGGCTCGCCACAAAATCCGCTGTGGCCAGCTTCTCGCCCGCCGCGGCGGCGAGGCGCTCTGCGACGGCCGCGGCCTGAAGTTCGCCCTGCGCGTTCAGATCGGTGTCGCGGCCACCCTGGAGGCGCCCCTCGGCATTCCAGTCCGTCTGGCCGTGGCGGATGAAGTAGATGCTGACCAACCGTCTCAATCCCGTCCTGCACCGGCGCTCGGAACGGCTCGGAGCGCCACCCGTTCTCGCCGACGGTCGGCAACGTCCGCGAACAGGTCCTGCCCCATGTCGAAGAAGCACAGCAAGCATCATCGCGGCCAGAAACGTGCTGACGGCGTGACAGAGACCCCCGACCTGCACGGATCGGGCCGGCCATCGACCGCCCGCCGGGTCGGCAGCGTCGCAGATGCCATGCCGGCGGTGCCGGCCAGCCATCCGCGGGTGCCCATCCGCGCGGCGCCGGGGATCGTCACGGTCGAGCCCGACACCCGCTTCGACCTCGGCGCCGTGGATACGCGTGCCGATGGCGGCCTCGATAGGGCCTTTGCGAAGGATGCGTTGGTCCGGGAACGGGAGCGAATCGTCGCCCTCCAGGAACGCCTCTATGCCGAGCGGGCCCGCAGCGTGCTGCTGGTTTTCCAGGCGATCGACACCGGCGGCAAGGACGGCACGATCCGCTCGGTGCTGAAGGGTGTGAACCCGCAGGGCTGCGTCGTCACCTCGTTCAAGGTGCCGTCGAGCGACGAGCTCGATCACGACTTCCTCTGGCGCTACCACGCCCGGGCACCCGGGCGTGGTCTGATTGGCGTGTTCAACCGCAGCCACTACGAGGACGTGCTGGTGGTGCGGGTGAAGGGCCTCGTGCCGGATGCGGTCTGGCAGAACCGCTACGGCCGGATCAACGATTTCGAACGCCTTCTTACCGAATCGGGCACGACCATCCTCAAGTTCTTCCTGCACATCTCCAAGGCGGAGCAGAAGAAGCGGCTGGAGGCCCGGATCGCCGATCCGGAGAAGCACTGGAAGTTCGATCCGGCGGATCTCGTCGAACGCAAGTCCTGGGACGCCTACCAGCAGGCCTTCGCGGACGCCTTGGCCCGGTGCTCGACGCCCGACGCCCCCTGGCTGGTGGTGCCGGCCGATCACAAATGGTTCCGCAACTACGTGATCGCGCGGACCGTGGCGGATACGCTGGAGGCGATGGACCCGCGATTCCCGCAGGCCCCGAAGGGCATCGCGGAGTTGACGGTCCCCGACTGATTGGGGAAGCCGGCATGCTGATGGTGCGCGCGGTCGCGGTCTCGGACTACCGGTCGCTCCGGCGGATCGGCTTCCCGTGGATGCGCTCTCGATCTTCGTCGGCAGCAACGGCGCAGGCAAGACCAACCTCTACCGGGCGCTCGAGCTGCTGCAGGCGGCCGCGCAGGGAACCCTGACCCGCGGCGTCGCCGCGGAGGGCGGCATGGATTCGGCGCTCTGGGCCGGCCGGCGGCGGCAGGGCGAACCGGCGCGGATCAGCCTGTCGGTCACATTGCGCCACGACACCATCGGGCAGGATTACGTCTACATGGTAGAGATCGGCCTCGTGCCTCAGGCGGGCGCCGAAATATACGGTGCGGCCTTTCGCCGGGAGCCGCAGGTCAAGGCTGAGCGCCTGACGGTCCGGACTGGCGGCCGCTCGGCCGTGATCCTCGACCGCGACGGTCGCACCGGCTTCATCCGCGATGCGGCGGGGCGCAAGCAGACCCTGGGGACGGATCTGCTCGCCACCGAGACGGCGCTCGGCAGCCTGCTCGATGCGACCGGCCAGCCGGAGATCGCCCTCATGCGCCAGGCGATGCTGGCGTGGCGCTTCCATCACGGCTTCCGCACCGACGCGGAGTCGCCGCTCCGGAGACCGTGCCTCGCGGTCACCACGCCGACATTGGCCTCGGACGGGTCGGATCTTGCGGCAGTCTTCGCCACCCTCGCCCACATCCGGCAGGACACGGTCGACCTCGATGCAGCCGTGGCCAGAGCCTTCCCCGGGGCCCGGCTCGTCGTTCCGGAACCGGGGCGGGAGGCGAGCTTCGGTCTCACGATCCCCGACTTCGCCGGCCGGGTTTTCGCCGCCCCGGAACTGTCGGACGGGACCCTGCGCTACCTTGCCCTCGCCGGTGCCCTCCTCGGCTACCGGCTGCCGCCCTTCATCGCGTTGAACGAGCCGGAAACCAGCCTGCATCCGGACCTGATGGAGCCGCTAGCCCGGCTGATCGCCCGGGCGGCCGAGCGCACGCAGGTCTGGCTGGTGACGCATTCCGAGCGGCTGGCCGCGGGCATCGCCGAGCATAGCGGCGCGCAGCCCCGCACCGTCATCAAGCGCGAGGGCGAGACGTGGATCGCGGGGTTGAAACGGTCGGGGGAGTTCGAACAGACGGATGAGGGTTGAGGCCGTGGAAGTCTGCCGCGCGTTCTGCCTTCCCTTGCCTGTCTGCACGCTCCGGACGACACGGGTTTTGAGGCTTGCCGATCAGGACGGCGCGCAACGGGCGTCCTCGCCTGTGCGGGGACGGTTTGGGGTGAGGGGAGCTAGGTACAGGATCGGGCACGCGATGGGTGCGCCGACAGGGCGCGCCTCAGTCTGAGGGTTCTCGACCCTCACCCGGCCTTCCGCGTGCAGACCTCTCCCGTACGAGAGAGGGGACCCGCGGTCTCCCCGGCTGGCGGCCGCCCCGAGACTGCAAACCTGTGCAGCCCGTAGCGCTGCGCAGAAGGGAGACGCGCCTCGCGCGCCCACTCACTCCTTGTCGAGGGTTAGATCCGGCGCCTCGGGATTCTTCATGCCCACAACGTGGTAGCCCGCATCCACGTGCAGGATCTCACCGGTCATGCCGGCCGCCATGTCGGAGATCAGATAGGCTGCTGTCTCGCCCACCTCCCCGATGGTCACGGTCCGGCGCAGGGGCGCGTTGTACTCATTCCACTTCAAAATGTAGCGGAAGTCGCCGATCCCGGAGGCGGCCAGCGTCTTGATCGGGCCCGCGGAGATCGCGTTGACGCGGATGTTCTTCGGGCCGAGGTCGGCCGCAAGGTAGCGCACCGAGGCTTCCAAAGCCGCCTTGGCGACGCCCATCACGTTGTAGTGCGGCATCCACTTCTCGGCACCGTAATAGGTCAGCGTCACAAGGGAGCCGCCCGGCCGCATCATCTTTTCAGCGCGCTGCGCCACCGCGGTGAACGAGTAGCACGAGACGAGGAGCGACTTGGTGAAGTTCTCCTCCGAGGTCTCGATATATCGGCCGGTCAGCTCGTCCTTGTCGGAGAAGGCGATGCAGTGAATGACGAAGTCGATCCCTTCGGGGAAGACCTTGGCCGCCTCCGCGAACACCGCGTCGATCGTGGCCGCCTCCGTCACATCGCAATGGCCGATGACTTGGGCGTCGAGCTCCTTGGCGAGCGGCTCGACGCGCTTGCGCAGGGCTTCACCCTGATAGGTGAAGGCGAGCTCCGCCCCGTGGGCGTGGGCGCTGCGAGCGATGCCCCAGGCGATCGAGCGATTGTTGGCAATGCCCAGGACGATGCCCCGCTTGCCCGCCAGAAGGCCGTGCCCGTGTTCCGCCATGATCGATCCCGAAGCCGCGCGGTCCCTCTCGGGGCCGGGGCGCCTCCTTAGCGGAGGCGGCCCGGCGACGGAAGTCCGGCCCGCTCCCTGCGCCTCAAGCGGCCTTCGCGCCGCGCCGCGCCCGGGCGAATTCCATCAGCGCCGCGTCCTCGCCCTCCGGTAGGACGATGGCGGTGGTGGCGAACAGGTCGCCGGGATTCCCGTCCTTCCGCGGCAGGCCCTTGCCGCGCAGGCGGAAGGTGCGGCCCGAACTCGTCATCGACGGGATCTTCATCTCCACGGCGCCGGTCAGCGTCGGCACGCGAATCGTACCGCCGAGCACGGCGTCCTCCAGCGGCACGTCGACGGTGGTGCGCAGATCGGAGCCGTCGACGGTGAAGCGCGGATGCGGCCGGATCCGGATGGTCAGCAGCGCGTCGCCCGGCTCGCCCCGCGGACCCGCGCCCTGGCCGAGGCCGCGGAGCCGGATGGTCTGGCCATCCACCACGCCGCGGGGGATGACCACGTCGACCTCGCGGCCCGTGGGCAGGTACAGGCGCAGCTTCTCCTCGCTGGCGACCTGCTCAAGGGTCACGGACAGCTCGGCGGCGACATCCTCGCCCTTGGGCGTGCCGCGCTGGCCGCCGGGCCCGGCGCCGCCCGCGCGAAAGGCCTCGCCGAAGATGTGCGAGAAGATGTCCTCGCCCATTCCGCCGCCCATGCCGCCCTGCCGGGCGCGGGCCATGCCCTCGAAGTCGAAATTGCCGCCGCGCCCGCCGCCGAAGCCGCCGCCGCCGAATCCTTCGAACCCGGTCGCGCGCGGCTTGCCCTCGGCGTCGATCTCGCCGCGGTCGAATTGCTTGCGCTTCTCGGCATCGCCCAGGATCTCATAGGCCGAGTTTGCCTCGGCGAACCGATCCTTGGCCTTCACGTCGTTCTTGTTGCGGTCGGGGTGGAAGTCCTTGGCGAGCTTGCGATAGGCCTTCTTGATGTCGGCCTCGCTCGCCCCCTTGGCCACGCCCAGCACGTCGTAGGGATTGCGCATGGAACTCTATGGCTGTGCGGTGTGGAAATTCCACCCGGATGTGGGAAGGCTGTTGCATACCTGCAACGGTCCTGATCGCGAAAGTCTGCGGGTTCGCGCGGGACGTCAAGCGGTGCCCCTCGCCCCCTGGGCCCAAGGGGCTTAACTTCGGTGCTCTGCCGGGTCGGGCGCCGTCAGCCCGCCTGCACAGACGCGAATCGCAAGGAGTCTCGCCCCGATGCAGTATGCCTGCGACCACGTCCATCTCCGGAGCCGCGACGCCCTCCAGGCCGCCGCGTTCTACGTCGAGACCTTCGGTGCGCGGGAGGTGAAGCGCGTCGGTGATGGGGTGATCCAGAGGGTCGTCCTCGACCTCGGCGGGCTTACCGTTTTCATCGAGCAGGCGCCGGCCGAGACCGCGCCGGCCGGGCCGACGCCCTGTCTGGGCCTGGAGCATCTCGGCCTGCGCGTCGCCGACATCGAGGCGGCGATGGCCGATCTCACGGCCCGGGGGGTTCCGGTGCGGACCGGGATCACGGAGCGCGGACCGGGCCTGCGAATCGCCTTCGTGGAAGGACCGGACGGGGCGCTGATCGAGATCCTTGAGCGCAAGGCGGCTTGATGGGGCTTCCATTCCCATACGGCCGATCGCTCGCCTGTCTGCTGCTCCTGTGTCTCGCCTGTCCAGGGGCCGTCGCGGCGCGCCCGTTCACCGACGCCGCCGGCCGGACCGTCGAATTGCCGGATCGGATTGAGCGCGTGCTGCCCGCCGGCCCGCCGGCCGCGGTGCTGCTCTACACCCTGGCGCCCGACCGGCTGGCGGGCTGGGTCAGCGCGCCCGGGCCTGAGGCGCTGCCGTTTCTCGATCCGCGCGCGCGGGCGCTGCCGGCTTATGGCCGCCTGACCGGGCGCCGCGGCACCGCCAATGTCGAGGCGGTCCTCGCCGCCAAGCCCGATCTGATCGTCGACTCGGGCAGCCTCGGCCCGACCTATGCGTCCCTGGCCGACCGGGTTCAGGCCCAAACCGGCATCCCCTACATCCTGCTCGACGGCAGGTTCACGCGGATGCCCGAAACCTTCCGGCAGCTCGGGGCAGCCCTGGGCCGGCAGGATGAGGCCGATGCCCTGGCGGCCTACGCGGACGCGCTTACGGGTACGGTGGCCAAGGCGATCGGCCCCATCCCGGAGGACCGGCGGCCCAGCGTCTACTACGCCCGGGGTCCGCGCGGCCTGGAGACGGGCTTTTCCGGCTCGATCAACACCGAGGTGCTGGAAGCGGCCGGCGGTCGGAACGTGGCGCAGGGCGGCGACGGGCGCCTCGGAACGGTTTCCCCCGAGCAGATTCTGGCCTGGAACCCGGACGTGATCGTCACCCTCGATCCAGCGTTCGCGGCCGCCGTGCGGACGGACCCGCTCTGGCATGACACGAAGGCGGTCAAAACGGGCCGGATCTACCTGGCGCCGCAGCAGCCCTTCCCGTGGTTCGACGCACCGCCGGGCGTCAACCGGCTGATCGGCCTGCGCTGGCTGGCGGGGCTGCTCCACCCAAATCTGTTTCCGCAACCGATGCCTGAGGTCGTGCGCGACTTCTACCACCGTTTCTACCATGTCGACCTCGACGCCGGGCAGGCGGCCGCGCTACTCGCTCCGCCACCGGGTGCGCCGCATTGAGCGGAGAGCCGGCCGCTGCCGACGCAGTCCGCGCAGCCCCCCGGGCGGGGCTTCCAGTGGCGCTGCTCGCCGCGGCGGCTGTCCTGATGCTGGCCATCGTCGCGTTGGCGGTCGGACAATATCCGGTCCCCCTCGCGGATCTCGCAACCGTGCTCGGCCACCGGCTGCTCGGCTTGCCGACCCGCGCGCCCGCAATGGTCGAGACGGTGGTGATGCAGGTGCGCCTGCCCCGGGTCGTGGCCGCCCTGGTGGTCGGAGGGGCCCTCTCGGCGGCGGGGGCGACCTACCAGGGCCTGTTCCGCAACCCCCTGGTCTCGCCCGACATCCTGGGTGTCTCCGCGGGGGCCGGTCTCGGAGCTGTGCTGGGAATCTACCTCGGTTTGCCGGTGGCGACCATCCAGGCGCTCGCCTTCCTGGGTGGCCTGGGCGCCGTCGCGGCGGTCTACGGGATCGGGCTCGCCGTGCGGCGCCACGATCCGGTCCTGACCCTGGTCTTGGCCGGCGTCGCGGTCGGTGCGGTGCTGGGCGCGGGGATCTCGCTCCTGAAGGTGCTGGCCGATCCCTACAACCAGTTGCCGGCGATCACGTTCTGGCTGCTCGGCAGCCTGTCCTCAGTCACCTTGGGTGATGTCGGCGCCGTATTGCCGATGATGCTCCTGGGCCTTGCCCCCCTGGTGCTGCTGCGGTGGCGGATGAATCTGATGAGCCTCGGCGACGAGGAGGCCCGGGCGCTCGGTGTCGAGACGCGGATCCTGCGCCCCGTGCTGATCGCCGGGGCGACCCTGGTCACGGCCGCCGCGGTGTCGATGACCGGGGTGATCGGCTGGATCGGGCTGATCGTGCCGCACATGGCGCGTCTGCTGGTGGGCCCGGATTACCGCCGGCTGCTCCCGGCCTCCCTGACGCTCGGAGCCGGCTACCTCCTGATCGTCGACCTGATTGCGCGGAGCGCCGGGACGATCGAGGTGCCGCTGGGCATCCTCACGGCCCTGGTCGGCGCCCCGTTTTTCCTGTGGCTGCTGGCAGCCGGGCGGAACCGGATCGGGTGATGCTTCAGGTCGCGGATCTCGCCTTCGGCTACGGCGACCGCACGGTCGGGTCAGGTGTCTCGTTCGGCCTCGCGGCCGGCGAGGTTCTCGGCCTGCTGGGGCCGAATGGCGGGGGCAAGACGACCCTGCTCAAAACGCTGCTCGGTCTGCTGCCCGCGCGAGCCGGGTCGATCCGGCTCGACGGCTCGGAACTATCCCGGCTGCCGCGGGCCCGGATCGCCCGGGCAATGGCTGCCGTGCCGCAGGCGCACGCGGCGTATTTCCCGTTCACGGTTCGCGACATGGTGGTGATGGGACGCGCGAGCCACCTCGGCCCGTTCGCTGCGCCCGGCCCGTCCGATCAGGCCGCGGCCGAACGGGCACTCGCCAGCCTCGGAATCGGGCACTTGGCCGGGGCCGTCTACACCGAGATCAGCGGCGGCGAGCGACAGCTTGCCCTGATTGCCCGGGCGCTCAGCGGGGACCCGCGGCTCCTCGTCATGGACGAGCCGACCGCGAGCCTCGATTTCGGCAATCAGGCCCGCGTCCTCGGCCAGATCCGTCGGCTGGCGCAAGCCGGTATCGCTGTCCTGTTCTCCACCCACGATCCCGGCCACGCCTTGCTCTGCGCCGACCGCGTGATCGCCCTGCATGCGGGGCGGCTGGTCGCCGACGGGCCATCCGCCGCGGTAGTGACGCCCGCGCTTCTGCGCCTGATCTACGGGATCGACGTGGTCATGGCGCCGGTGCCGGGCATCGCGGCACCGGTTTGTGCGCCGATCATCCGTTGAGCGCTGCGACGCCGTCCGCGCCAAGCCCCTTGTCGTAACGGCCACGCTTGCGTCGAGCCGATGGCCAGTTCGGCAAAGCGAGCTCTAAACGGCCGTCGCTTCGAAAGCCGGGCCGCGACCTTGGCGGTTCGAAGCGTACGTCGCTCCGAGCACCCGCTCGCCGTGCATCCGCACGCGGTCGTGGCACTCGCAGGCGGCGGACGCGACGGCCGCGCGATTCAGGATGGTGATGCGCCCACGCGCGGCACGGATCAGCCCCCCCTCCTGCAGCGTCCGCAGGATGCGGGTCAGATAGGTCCGCTGGACACCCAGCATCCCGGCCAGCACCTCGTGGGTGATCGGAAGCGTGTCGCCCTCGATCCGGTCCTGAAGCGTCAGGAGCCAGCGGAGGCAGCGTTGCTCGATCGGATGGAGCGCGTTGCAGGCGGCCATCTGCAGCAGCTGCGCGACGAAACAATCGGTGTACCGCACGAGCAGATCGCGCAACGAGGGAGACTGGCTGGCCGCTTCCTCCAGCCGGGCGGCATCGAGGCGCAGCGCCGGACCGCCGCTCTGCACCATCCCCATAGCGAAAGCGTGCATTCGCCCCCGGGTGACGAGGCCACCGACCGCACCATCGTGACCGATGGTGGCAGTCTCGGCGGTCCGCCCGTCTCGGGTCGTGACGACCAGGGCCAGCACGGTGTGGTCGCAGGGAAAAATTACGTGCGTAACCTCGGCGCCGGCCTCAAAAGCGATCTGACCCCGGGCGTAGGTCGTCGGCTCCAGATGGGGCGTGATCAACGCTCGGTCTGTATCCGAGAGTACATCGAGAAGCAGATTGCCCGTCGGGCCGGCACGGTCGATTCGCATCAAGCTGACGAGAGTGTGGCAAACCAAGCTCCCAAAAGGATTCTCTCAGGTGCGCCCGGCTTGGACCGGGCCTCCACACATACGACTCGCCGCCGAAGACTGAACTAACCTAGGTTTGGGACCACAGCACTAAATTACTTGTCGGTACATAGTCCTTGTTCCGATAGGTGTTTATGTTCACGCGGATCGCAATCGGTCGTCAGGAATGACGCCCAATCGGAAGGCGTGCCGTAGAAGGCGTTGCGATCAACGTCACCCTGCACCCCCGGGACGCGGCCGGTGGAGGTAAACTGCCAAAGCATCCACTTCCGGTTGACGAACCTCTGTTCCGGCTCCGCCGCGGTCGAGCGCAGCCAATGGGGGTAGTCGGGGAGTTCGCCCTCCAGCACATCCTTGTGGAAGGTGATGTCGGTATAGATGATCGGGCGCTTGCCGGTGTAGCGCTCCATCTCCTCGAGCATCTCGGTGACCATCGCTAGCGCCTGCGCCTTGGGCAGCTTCTTCGGGCAGGTCTGCGAATGGCCGTTCCACTCGACGTCGAGCACCGGCGGAAGGGCCGTGGGGTCGTTCGGGACGTTCCTCTTGAACCAGTCCATCTGCTCCTTGGCGGAGCGGCACCAAAACACGAAGTGGTAGGCCCCTCGGGGAACGCCGGCCCGGGCCGCCCCGTCCCAGTTGGTCCGGAAGCGCTCGTCGACGTGGTCGCCGCCCTCGGTCGCCTTGATGAAGGCGAACTGCGTCCCGGCGGCCCGGACCGAGGCCCAGTCGACATTGCCCTGCCACTTCGAGATGTCGATGCCCTGGATCGGATGCAGCTTGGCCTTGGCCACGCCCGGATGGGGCTTGGCATCGCCCTTGGTGGGATAAAAATCGTGGTTCGAAGCGCAGGCTGCCAAGCCAGCGAGAATCATCGCCGCGGCGAAGCGACCGGCAAGCCGGCGAACGGCCGTGATGCGATGGCCCAGGCCTTCGGACAGGCCGAGGGAGGGAGCGCGCGAGAGCTGATTGATCCGCGACATCAGTGTTTAGCCCGCCACCGAAGATGCGCCACAGACAGGCGTATTCGATGGCCCCGGCGCGGTTAACGGACCTTTGCGATTATTGCGGCGGAATTCCGAGATGCGTTGCATCGCCGCGACATACGCAGGGGATCCCCCGATGTTGCACAGGCCGCGATTCGGCTTAAGTGCCGGTCGTGACATGCGAGTTCGGTGGCCGCGCTGTGGGCAAGCAAATCTTTACCATAGGGTACGAAGGCCTGGATTCTGAGCAGCTCGGCGGCATCCTGCGCGATGCCGGCGTCGGCGTGCTGGCGGATGTCCGGGCGGTGGCGAATTCGCGCAAGCGCGGCTTCTCGAAGGGCGTGCTCAGTACGTCGCTGCGGGAAGCAGGGCTGGGCTATACCCATCTGCGCAGCCTCGGGACGCCGAAATCCGGTCGGCAGGCGGCTCGGGCCGGGGATGCGGCCTTGCTGCGCCGGATCTATTGCGAGGAGGTGCTCGACACCGCCGCCGGGCAGACGGCCCTGGGGGAGCTTGCCGCCATGGCGGAGGCGGCACCCCTCTGCCTCCTCTGCTTCGAACGCGATCCATCGGTCTGCCACCGGCGCATCCTTGCGGAGCGCCTGGCCGAGCGGGGTTTCGCGATCAGGGATCTGTGAGGTCGCGCCGGGGTGGAGTAAGGCGATCTGATGCGTTCAGCGCCCCTCCCCGCTCCGCGGGGACAATGATGCGTGCAGCCTTGATCGCCGAGCCGATGCGGACCTGCGGCGATCGTAGCCCTGGTGGAGTGGTCAGGAGCCGCTCGTATCCGACCTCAAGCCGAGACGCGGGACCGCGTCAGGGATCCGTGCGCGGGCTGCGGGCGCGCGCCGAACGCGCCAGCGAGCCGGCGGAGCGAACCCAATGCCGCGTCGAGACGCGAGGGCGGGGTTACGCGCCGTGCTCGCCGATCACGATCGGCGACCGGCTCAACCGGCATGTACAGCGCGTCGAAGAATGGAATCTCCAGAAGCGTCGCACCGCCCGCGTCGGTGATCACCAGGGTGGCCGCGAGCAGGCGCGGGTCGCCGCCATGCTGGCGCATCAGACCCTGCACGATCGTGCGCGCCGTTGTCCGGGCGGCCTCGGCGTCGGCGACCCATTGCGCCGATGACGCCGGCAGCGACGCTTCGCCGAGGCGGATGGTGAAGTTGGCCTGAATCATGACGGCTCCTCCGGCCGGGTTGCTGCGTCAGGCCGCCTGCGCGCCGTCGGCATCCTCGGTCACCGGCTTCGGGTCGAAGGCATCGGCCAGAAGTTCGAGGCGCCGGGCCATGTCGCGTACCTCGTTCAAGGCGATCGATTTCTGGCCCTCCTTGACCGCACGGGTGATGTCGCTGACCTGCGCGGTGGCGATCCGCTTGAGTTCCTCGGCGAGCTGCTGGCAGGTCATCATCGCATCCGGGTCCGGTGTATCGATCCGAGCCGGAATCGTGGCGCGCCGTCGCTTACCAAGGCGTTTCCCCGGGGCGCGGCGCCTGTGGACAAAGCGGCGATCGGGGTTCGCTCCGGACCGCTTCGCCCTGCTGGCTGAGACGGAGCGTCACGCCTCCGGATAATCAGCCGCGATGCTCGTTTCCCGCCACGCCTCGATCTCGGCCAGCGCCTGCTTCAACCGGGTCGTGACCGCGTCGTAGCCCCAGGCTCCCAGCACGAGGTGGCGCGGCGGTGCGTCCATCTCGGTTACCTTGATCATCGCTGCGCTGGCCCGCACCGGATCGCCGGCCTGTGTGCCGCTCTTTTCCGAGGTGGCCTTGAGGCGCGTCCCGGCGGTCCCGGCATAGTCGGGGATTGCGTTCGGCGTCTGAATGAGGGAGCGGCCGGCCCAGTCGGTGCGGAACGGGCCCGGCTCGATGCAGGTCACGCGGATGCCGAGGGGTGCGACCTCGGCGGCGAGGGAATCCGAGAAACCCTCAACCGCGTGCTTGGTGGCCGCGTAGTAGCCGGAGGCCGGGAAACCCACGAACCCCGCCACCGAGGTGATATTGAGAATATGGCCGGATTTCTGCGCCCGCATCGCCGGCAGCACCGCGCGGGTGAGCGCGAACAGGCCGAACACGTTGGCGTCGAACTGGGCTCGGATCTTAGCCTCCTCGCCCTCCTCAATCGAGGATTGGTAGCCGTAGCCCGCATTGTTCACGAGCACGTCGATCCGCCCGAATTTGTCCTGGGCAGCCCCCACGGCGGCGGTGATCTGCCCGGCTTCGGTGACATCGAGCGACAGCGCGAGGACGCGATCCGCTGCGCCCTCCGTGAGGTCAGCGACCTTGGCCCGGTCGCGCGCCGTGACCACCGCCCGCCAACCCCGCTCGATGACGAGCTTGGCGAGTTCCCGACCGAAGCCGGTCGAGCAGCCGGTGATGAACCAGACCGGGTTGGTGTTCTGCGTCATGGCGTATCCTGATCAGGGCGTTGCGGCCGGCTCCGTCAGGCGATCGACCGAGAGCAGATAGGCGATCAGCGCCGTCTGCTCCTCGGCCGAGACACCCGAACCGGCATCCGCCCAGAAGGCATGCCCCTTCCCGGTAACGCGGGCGGTCCGCGCCGTATCCGAAGCCGCGTTCGCGGCTACGACCTTGGTGCGTAGATCCCGGTCGATCAGCGACCGCAGGCTGTTGGCGGGATCCGGAGCGATCCCCTTGTAGAGCGTACCCGGCACGCCGAGCTGGCGTTCCGCATCGGGCCCGACCGCGACGCCGGAATCGTGCAGGTAGGGCGCCGTCCAGAGGAGGCCGACAAGGTTCGGAACCTTGTAGCCACCCTGCGTCCCACCCTGCCCCCAGGCAAGCTGGACCTGAGCCTGCGCATCGCCCGCGAGCGGCACCGGGACGACCGCGGGCTTCTCGGCCAGCGGGAACGGCGTGCCGACGGCGAACATCGCGGGCGGCGACAGGCGCGCCTCCATCTTGGCGCCGGCCCGCGCACGGGTCGGTTCCGTACCGATCTCGGCCTCCGGGATGACCCGGTGGTTGGTGAGCGCCGGCCCGGAATGGCAGGCGCCGCAGCCGACCTTCTCGAACACCGCGCGGCCGGCGCGCACCTGGCTCGCGTCCTGTCCGGAGACTGGCGGATGCAGCAGGTTCTGGAACGCCGACATGGCGTTGTTGGCGTGGTTGGCGGGCTCGCCCGGGACCGAGGCGAACAGGCCGTTGTCGGTGACATAGTTCGTGGCCGGATAGGTCGGCAGCACGGCGTAGCTGTTCAGACCCGGCGAGGCCGGCGTCGGGTCGACGCTCCTCAGCACCTCGGACGGGCTCCGGTTGCCGTCCGGGTTGTAGCGGAACGACGCCGTTGCGGCCCCGCGCAGGACGATGCCGAGATACGTCTCGGGATCCATGCCGAACAGCCAGGGGGCGGCCGCCGCCAATTGGGTGGTGTCGGAATTGGCGGCATGCACGTTGTTATTCAGCGAGGACAGGCCCGCGAACGGGCCGAGCGCCTCACGTCCGCTCCAGCTATAGGGCTCGCCATAGGCGGAAAAGCTCGACGGGATCGAGGTCGGGTTGGTAACCCGATCGGCCGAGGAGTCGAAACTGCCAGGCGGCCAGCTCGCCACCTGCACCTTCGTGGCCGCCTCCACAGCCGCCGCGTCCGGCAGCACCGGACCGGCCGTGGTCGAGCCGGTGTGCTGCGGGTCGGCACTCGGTCGGGCATCGGCCTCCGGCACGCTGGCGTGCATGAAGTAAGCAGAGGAATTTTTTGCGAGCGCCATCAGCAGCCCGGCATTGAGATCGATATTCGGCGCCCCTTCCACGACCTTGCCGGTGCCGGGATCGACTGCGGCATGGCAGAGTGCGCAGGTGATGCCCATGCGCAGGTGGCCGCGGTCGTAGAAGGTCTTGATCCCGATGATGAAGGCGCCGCCCTTCGGCACGTCGAGCCCGGTCGGGACCAGCTCACCCGTCTTGTAGACGCGATCGCCGATGCGCAGGTCGCGGGCCATGGCGACCTGGAGGTTCGTGGTTCCCTGCCCGCCGAGCTTGGCCACGGCGAGGGCGACTTCCGTCGGCGTCAGGCCGCCGTCGAGCATGCCCATCACATCGGTGAGGAAGACCTCGTTGCCGAACGTCTCCTGGTAGAAGGCCTGTCGGCCACGCTCGACCATGGCGGGATCGATCGCCACCGCGGTCCCGCCGGAGGCCAGTTCCTTCCGGCCGCTCTCCGTGGCGTTCAGGCGATCCGCCTCGGCCCGGGAGACCCGGCGGCCGAGGATGTCGAAGGCGGTCTGGATGGGATAGCGGTCCGCGTTCAGCAGATCCGCTCGGTCTGGCATCGGCGCGTAGCTGAAGCGCCCGAGACTCGCGGTAGCACCCACCGCGACGGCCGCGACGCCGGCAACGATCAATGAGCAGCGTGGCCAAGCCATTTTGTGTGAAAGTCCTTCCGGATCCGCCGGCGCAAGGGCGGCGGCCGGCCATAAACACGCCGATACGGCCAGGGTTCACGGTCGCCGGCGGGACCGGGTGTCACGTCAGTAGCCCCGGGCTTTATCGATCCCCTGCGGTGGCTCACCGGTCCGCCGGAACTCCCGCAGGTTCGCAGCCACCGTGGCGGCCGCCGACGGCATGTCGGTCGGCCCCGAGATATGCGGCAGCACGGTCACGCCGGGATGGGACCAGAGGGGGGACTCGGCCGGTAGGGGCTCGACCTCGAACACGTCGAGCACCGCGTGGGCGAGATGGCCGCTGTCGAGCGCCGCGATCAGATCGTCCGTCGCCACGATCGGCCCGCGCGCGAAGTTGATCAGCGCCGCGCCCGGCTTCAGGGCCGCGAGACGCTCGGCGTCGATCAGGCCGCGCGTCTCCGGCGTCAATGGAATCAGACAGACGAGGATGTCGCAACGGCCGAGCATGATCGGAAGCGCCGCGACCCCATGCATCGCTTCGATGCCGGGGACGGCCTTCGGGCTGCGGCTCCACCCGGTGACGCGAAAGCCCGCCCCCAGGAGCCTCTCCGCCGCCGCGATCCCGAGGGCGCCGAGCCCCAGCAGGCCAACCGTCGTGTCGCTGGGCTTCCGGTAGGGATGGGGCCGCCAGACACCCGCCCGCTGCTGGCGCGCATAGGCCGGCATGTCCCGCTGGATGTAATAGGTCCAGGCGAGCACCGCCTCCGCCATGGTACGGGCCATCTCACGGTCGACCAGCCGCACGATCGGCAGGGGCCGGTCGAAGGCGTTCACCAGCCGCTCGACGCCGGCCCAGAGGCTCTGAACCCAGACGAGGTTCGGCAGGGCCGCGACCTCGGCGGGATCGGGATTGGCCACGATGGCGACCCGGGCCGCGTCCCGCGCCCCATCATCCATCAGGCGAAACGGGACGATCCGTTCTTCGGGCATCGCGGCAGCCAGCACTGCCAGATAGTCCGTTTCCTGTGTTGGCCCCTTGCACCCGATGAGGGCGATCACCTCTGGCATTCCCGACTCCGTATCGGCCCGATCCCAATGGCCACGACACACCCAGCAGGCGCTGTGCCCGAGTCGCCGCGGATCGCCAACCGGTTGCCGCGTCAGCGTGCTTCGATCAGGGCCGGGTAGACGAGGCGGACGTGGCGGCCCTCCGGGATCGACGTTTCGGTCCGGCCGCGGATGCTGCCGGTCGTGGTCGGTAGGGCTGGTTCCGTTGGCCGCAGGCTCCACCGGTCGGCGGCCGGCATGTACACGCGGGGTTTCGGGCGTTCGAGATGCACGTCGGCCCCTTGCGAGGGGACGGTCGCCAGACTTGTCAGCGTCATCAGCGTCAGCGTCGCGAGGCGGGCGCAACGGCGACGGGGGGAGGCAGGACGGAGGGGCATGACGGGGCACCGCGTGGGTGCCTCCGGTCTGCGCGCATCAAATGAAGACCGGCTCGAACCGAATCGATTCCCAACCCGTTCCCAACACCTGCTTGCGATCTGGGTAAATACGGGTTGTGCAGGCACGGTAAATGGCCTGATCGGGAGGACGAGCGCGCATGACGAGCAAGGTCGAGGGGAGTTCCGGAACGCCGGAGCGGGCAGAAATTGGCCGCGTGATCGACACCGACATCTCGGCGCGCCTTGATCGTCTGCCCTGGGGCCGGTTCCACGTCCTCGTCATCGTGGCACTCGGGATCACCTGGGTCCTCGACGGGCTGGAGGTGACGCTGGCGGGCTCCCTGGTGGGCGCCCTGCGGCAGCCGCCGATGTCCTTCTCGGAGTTCGACGTGGGGCTCGCCGCCTCCTGCTACCTCGTCGGCGCGGTGATCGGCGCGATCGGCTTCGGCTGGCTCACCGACCGAATCGGGCGCAAGAAGCTGTTCTTCATCACGCTGGCCCTCTACCTCGTCGCCACCGCGGCGACCGGCCTGTCGTGGAACGTCTGGAGCTTCTGCCTCTTCCGCTTCTTCACCGGGGCGGGGATCGGCGGCGAGTACACGGCGATCAATTCGACCATCCAGGAGCTGGTCCCCGCCCGGGTCCGCGGCTGGACCAACCTCGTGATCAACGGCTCGTTCTGGATCGGCGCGGCGCTCGGCTCGTTCATGTCGATCGTGCTGCTGAAGCCCGAGGTGATCGATCCGGCCTGGGGCTGGCGGGTCGCCTTCTTCACCGGTGGCGCCATCGGCCTCGTGATCCTGTTCCTGCGCACGTGGATTCCCGAAAGCCCGCGCTGGCTCGCGACCCACGGCTACGCCGCGGAGGCCGACCGGGTCGTCACCGGGATCGAGAAGCGCTTCACCGACGAGGGCGTCACCCTGCCGCCGGTGGACGAGAGCAAGCGCATGAAGGTCCGCACCCGCGACCGCACCCCGCTCTCGGAGGTGTTCAAGGCGCTGTTCGTCACGAACCGGAAGGCGACCATGGTCGGCCTCGCGCTGATGATCGCGCAGGCCTTCTTCTACAACGCGCTGTTCTTCACCTACGCGCTGGTGCTCGAGCAATTCTACAACGTGCCTGGCAACAGTGTCGGCTGGTACCTGCTGCCCTTCGCGCTCGGCTCCTTCCTGGGCCCGTTGCTCCTCGGGCGCCTGTTCGACACGATCGGCCGGCGCAAGATGATCGCCTTCACGTACGGGATCTCGGCGCTGCTGCTCGCTGCCGTCGGCCTGCTGTTCCGCCTCGATGTGCTCGGGCCGGTCGGGCAGACGGGCGCCTGGATGGTGGTGTTCTTCTTCGCCTCGGCGGCGGCGAGCTCGGCCTATCTCACGGTCTCGGAGACGTTTCCGCTGGAGATCCGGGCGCTGGCCATCGCGGCCTTCTACGCGGTTGGCACCGGCATCGGCGGCGTCTCCGGCCCGTTGCTGTTCGGCACCCTGGTCGAGACCGGCTCGCGGGACTGGGTGCTGTTCGGCTACGGACTCGGCGCCGTGCTGATGCTGGTTGCCGCGGTGGTCGGCGGGATCTGGGGCACGGCCGCCGAGGGTAAGTCGCTGGAAGAGGTGTCGAAGCCTCTGGCGGCGGCCTGAGCCTATAGTCCGAGGCGCGCGGCATCAAACACGGGATGCCGGCGCCATCGGAACGTGCAACGGGCGGCCCTCTCACGCGCCCCCGAACCGTTCAACTTGGACGAGGATGTTGGTCGCACCGGAGCGCGCGGCCATCCCGTCCATCGTCACGAAATCGATTCGCTCGACGATAGCTGAGGCCATGAGAAGACGGTTCAACCGATCGCGATCAATCGAAGGGAGGCTTGAGATGGCGGCGGCATGAGGCCCGTTACGGCAAATTCGCCATATCCATGATCCGGCAGAGTGTCGCGAAGCAGGCGGACCCCAAGGCATCGTTCAAGGGATCGTGTGCATCGAACCCATCCGCTGGTGCCGCACGGAAAGACGTTCTCCCTCGAGGCGAGGGGGAATATCGGCGCCTCAAGCCCCCTTCCGCCACACCTGTCCGTGATAAACAAACGTCCGGCCCTCATTGGCCAGGGCCGCGAGGCCCTGGAAGGCGGGATCCTGAACGGTGATGACGCTGGTGGGGATCTTGCGCATCATCTCGACAAAGGGCGCTTTCCGCTCGAAGGCGTCGCGAAACCCACTCTCCTGCAGCACCTTGATGATCCGGGGCGCAATGCCGCCGCCGATATAGACGCCGCTGGTGGCCAAAAACGTCAGGGCGAGGTCGCCGCAGACGCGGCCAAGCAGCCTGCCGAACAGCTCCAGCGTCTCGGCGGCATGGGGATCGGAGGCATCGAGGCCGGTCTCGGTCACCGCCGCGGGATCGATCTTCTCGTGCGGCCGCCCCGTGCGGACATGCGTCACCGCCGCGTGCAGCCGCGCGAGGCCAGGGCCGGACAGGACGGCTTCGACGGTGATCCGGTCCTCGACCCGTTCCAGCGCGTGCCAGACCTTCTCCTCGAAGGCGTCGGCCGGGCCGAAATCGGTATGGCCGGCCTCGGTGGAAACGATCGCCAGATGCGTGGTGTAGGGTACCAGAGCCGCGGCGCCGAACCCGGTGCCCGGTCCCAGCACCACGCGCGCACCGCCGGAGATCGGCGGGCAAGGTCCGATCGCCGTGAGATCGTGCGGCTCTATACCGGCGGCGCCGGCGGCTACGGGCACGTAATCGTTCACCACCACCGCGGAGGACAGGCCGAAATCCTCGCCGATGCGCTGTCCGGCGATCTGCCAATGGGCGTTCGTGAGTTGGTTCACGGGGCCATCGACACGACCGCCCATGGCCAGGATGGCGGAACGCGGCGACGCCAGGTCACCGCCCTTGGCGAGGGAGGCCCGGATGGCGCTCGACGGGTCGGGATGGTCCGCCGTCGCCTCGTGCGAGAGGAGCCGGGGCTGCCCGCCCTGTGCCTCGATGAGGCCGAAACGGGCATTCGTTCCGCCGATGTCGCCGACCAGGACCGGAAACTCGAACATCGCAGGGGGCCTCTGCTCACTGGACCGTCAATGGCACTTCATTCACCCCACGTCGCCGATTGGACAAGTCCCACGGGGCCGTGAAACGCCCTATCGCGGCGTATCCACGGTGGGTACCCGTCCAACGGCGCCGAGATGCGTATCGCCGAAGCCGGTCGCGTATTTGAGGCCATAGCCGAGCATCCGATCAAGCCCGATATGCGCAAGCCAGATCAGGGCCAACCCGATCAGGACGGATTGATTCAGCGCCGCCGCTGCGCTGAGGCCGATCAGCGGCGGCGTCATGGTGTGGAAAGCGTTGTACGCGATGGCGCCGGGTCTCGGACCGGCCGCGTATCCCAGCATGCTGAGATCTGGGGCGAACAGCAGGGCGGCGAAGGTCCACCCGGATTGCCCGAGCCAGGCATAGGCCGCCACCGAACAGGCGAGCAGACAGGCTCCCTCGATCCGCAGGATGATCCGGGGGCCGCCGCCCACGAAACCGCCGGACATGGCAATCCCCCCGCGCTGGTTGAATCAGGCTGGCGGCAGGGCCGCCGGATCGATGGCGCCGCCCTCAGCCCAGTCGCGCAGCAGGGCGCGGACGGCGGCTGGGTCGGGCAGGCGGCGGCGCGCGACGGTCTCGCCGTCGCCGACCCGCACCGCGATACCGCCATCCGCGTTGACCGATGCGAAGGCGATCTCGTCCGTCCGGTCGTCCCCGAGGAAGACCGGCACCCGCCCGCGATAGGGGCTCTGCTCCATGAAGGCGCGGATCGCATGCGCCTTGGTGGCCTGCGCCGGTACGATCTCGCCGACCGCCTTACCGAGCTGCAGCCGATATTCCAGCCCGAGCGCCTCGGCAGCCGCCTTGACCAGCGCCTCGGCGCGCGCCGCATCATCGGCGCCCGCGAGCCGCCAATGCACCGCGACAGAGGCGCCCTTGTCCTCGATCAGGACGTTCGGCAAAGCGGCGCTCGCCGCCTCGAGCCGCGCGACCTGCCGGCGCAGGTCCGGATGGTCCTCCGCCTGTCCCCCACTGAGGGCACCACCGACCCGGCGCTCGACCCCGTGCAGCCCGGCGGCGTCGAGGCGCGCGGGCGCCAGGAAGCCGTCGATCACGGTGACCGGCCGGCCAGTCACGATTGCCAGCGCGCCGCCGAGGCGGTCACGCAACCGCTCCAGCGTCTCCACGAGGCCGGGCTCCACCACCACCGCATCGGGCCGGGGGGCGATCTCGGCGAGGGTGCCGTCGAAGTCGAGGAAGAGGGCGATATCCATCGCGAACGGTCCCGGGCTCGAATCTCGGCCACGGGCTAGCACGGGCCGGGCTCCCGACAAACGGCGACCCAACCGCCCTATATCGCCCCGTGCATGCTTTGCACGGGGATCCGTATGATCTGGCCGCCGACCCATCCAGCACCAGACCCGGTCAAGCCGGGGGAGGAAAGCGTCTGGACCTATCCGCGCCCGCCGCGGCTCGAGCCGGTGCGGCAACGGCTGCGCGTGGTGCTCGGCGGCGTGATGATCGCCGAGACGGAGGCCGGGTACCGGGTCTTGGAGACCTCCCACCCGCCGACCTACTACCTGCCGCCCGGCGACATCGCGGCGGGCGCGCTCGTCAATCCGCGGCGCGGCGGCATCTGCGAGTGGAAGGGTCAGGCGCGGCTGTTCGACGTGCAGGGCGGCGGCAAAGTCGCGTCCGGCGCCGCCTGGACCTACCCGGACCCCACGCCGGGCTTTCGCCCGATCGCCGGCTACGTCGCGTTCTATGCGGGGCCGATGGAGGCCTGTTTTGTCGGCCCGGACCAGGTCACGCCGCAGCCCGGCGCGTTCTACGGCGGCTGGATTACGCCGGGCATCGTCGGACCGTTCAAGGGCGGCCCGGGCACGATGGGCTGGTGATTTTCGACAGCGATCCCCTTACGACTTGTGCGCGACGAGGCGTGGAGACCGCATGAGCGCGCTGACCGACACCGATCCCAAGGCTGCCGGCTTCGATCCGGCGGCACTCGCGCGGATCGAGCCCTGGATGGACCGCCTCGTGGCCGATGGACGGCTCGCCGGCCTGTCGGTGACGGTGGCACGGCGCGGTCGCATCGCCTTCGCGCGGGCCTGCGGCCAGGCCGATCTCGCCCGGGGAACAGCCTTCACCCTCGATACCGTGGCGCGGATCTATTCAATGACCAAGCCGCTGACCTCGGTGGCGGTCATGCAGCTCTACGAACAGGGCCTGTTCCAGCTCGACGATCCGATCGCGCGCGTCCTGCCCGAATTTTCTGAGATGCGGGTCGCGGTGGGCGGCAACCGGGCGAAGCTTGAGACCGAGCCGGCGCGTCGGGCGATCACCGTGCGCGACCTCCTCACGCACACGGCCGGCCTGACCTACGGCTTCATGGAGGCGACACTCGTCGATGCGCAGTACCGCGAGCAGGGAATTGACTTCCTGGCGCGGGAGGGCACGCTCGCCGAGATGACCACCCGGGTGGCGAAGCTGCCGCTCCTCGCTCAGCCGGACAGCGCCTGGAACTACAGCGTGGCGACCGATGTCCTCGGGCAATACGTGGCGGCGGTCAGCGGCCGGCCCTTCGCCGAGTATCTTCGCGCATGCGTGATCGAGCCGCTCGGCATGAGCGATACCGATTTCCACGTGCCGCCCGCGCTGATGCCGCGCTTCTGCGCCACCTATGCGTATGATCGCGAGCGCCGGCTGCGCCTGTACGACGATTCCGTGGAGACGGCCTTCGCGCAGCCGCCCGCCATTGCCTCGGGCGGGGGCGGCCTCGTTTCGACGGCCGCCGACTATCAGCGCTTCTGCCGGATGATCCTCAACCGCGGCACCCTCGACAATCGCCGGTTGCTCGGCCGCAAGAGCGTCGATCTGATGCTGGCCAATCACCTGCCCGGCGACCTCGCCGCGATGGGCACGCCCCGCTTCGCAGAGACCTCCTACACCGGGATCGGCTTCGGCCTCGGCTTCTCGGTGATGCTCGATCCGGCTCGCGCCCAGATCCTCGGCACCCCCGGCGAGGTCGCCTGGGGTGGCTTGGCCTCGACGGCGTTCTGGATCGACCCCGTCGAGGATCTCTCGGTCGTGCTCATGACGCAGCTCGTGCCGTCCTCGGCGCTCCCGATCCGGCGGGAGCTGCGTATCCTGACCTACGCGGCGCTCGCGGCGTGAGGACCGCTTATTCCTGAGCCGGCGCCGAGGCCGCGGGCTTGGGGGCGGCCTTCGTGCCGGCTTTCGCCGCCGCAGGCTTCGCACCGGCCGTGGTCGCGTATTCCGGATCGCTGCGCGGGCCGTTCGGGCCGTTGGTCGGGCCGGGGAGCTGACCGGGTGCAAGGTCGCTGACCTTGGTCCAGGTCTGCGACTTGCACAGGAACGCGATCAGGCAGCCGCGGACGGTCAGCTCGCCCGGCGCATCCGTCCAGATGGTGACGTCGTACGACTTGCCATCCTCCGAGTTGTAGATCTTGCCCTCGTAATGCGCGTCGGCATTGGTCTTCAGGCCCATGATCAGTTGGTGGCCCAGCGAAGGACGCGCCTGCTTCTTCGGGTCGGGATTCTTGAAGTCGATCCGCGGCTCGCCCTTGTCGTTCAGCGGAACCTTCAACCAGACCACGTACCCGCACAGGCGGTCATTCGCGGCCCCGCACTTCTCAAGGCGCACGCGCGCGCGCCCGTCCTCGGTGAGATACGTACCGCTCGGATCGGCCGGGGTCGCCGCCTGCACGGCGCCAACCAGCGCCGGGAGAGCCAAGATCGCGAGCGGCGCAATCCTGCGACCGATCGATGAAAACCGCATACCCGAACTCCTATGCCTCGCGGACCGTGGGGGGACCGGACCGCTCGCGGGAGGAAGGCTCCTCCCTCGCGTCATCGCGCGCGCGCACCGGGCCAAGCTCCGCGTGTCATGCGCCTCTGCCCCGCCCTCTCACGTGCGAAGTTGTCCGCATCATGACACGACAGCCTTGAGCTGAAGGCGCGGGATCCAATACCGACCTTACACGCGCGTCGGTGGCGTGGCGCGAGCCGGGCCGAGGGAGCGCTGCATCAGGGTGACGTCGAGCCAGCGCCCGTGCTTGTAGCCGACCGCCTCCAGGGTTCCGACCGGCCTGAACCCGAGGCGTGCGTGCAGCGCCGCGGAAGCCGGTGAGCCACTTTCGGCGATAACCGCCACCATGGTGCGGAAATCGATCCGTTCGCACGCGGCGATGAGGGCTTCAAGGAGGACGCGGCCGATTCCACCGCCCCGGGCGGTGCGCGCGACGTAGATCGAATCCTCGACGGTCGAGCGATAGGCCGCACGCTGGTGATACGGCCCGGCATAGGCATAGCCGACGACCGCCTCGTCCCGGACTGCCACGAGATAGGGATAGCCGCCGTCACGCAGGGTGGCGAAGCGTCGGGTCATCTCGTCGAGTGACGGGGGCTGCGTCTCGAAGCTCACCGTGCTGGTCGCGACGGCCTCGCCGTAGATCGCCGTGATGGCAGGCAGATCGATCTCGGTGGCGGGACGTATCGCGTCGGTCATACGGTTTGAGCCTGAACCGGGAATACCGGCGCGCCGGCCGTCGGCGGTGAGTAGGGACGGCCGGGTCGTCGAGGGCCAGCTCCGGCCCTGGCGAAACCGGTTTCCGTGGAGGCACCGGCTTCGCGTCGATCAATCGGCCGACGGGGTCGAACCCCGGCGGCCGAACAGGAATTTAGCCCTGCTTGGCCTTCTTGTTGGCATTGTGGTGGCCAACGGCGCAGCCTGCGGCGGCACCCATCTTGCCGTGGCCGGCCATGTGCCCGGCGACACCGCCGACCACCGCGCCCTTAAGGCAACCCTTCGCTTCTGCGGGAGCACCGGCCAGGACAGCGCCGATGGTCAGGGCGGAAATCAGGGCGATCCGATGAGTCATCGAACTTTCTCCTACACGTCTGGGTCGAAGCGGCTTCCCAGCTGAAACGGCTTGGTGGCCCAGCCCGTTCCGTCCGCCCCTGCGTCCCAGGTCGACGCCGCCCGTCGATGCCGATCCTCGACGCCGACCGGAGGCGCGCTCAGCGTGCGAGACCCGCCACCAGCCGGACGAGGTCCGCCTGCCGGGTTGCGCCGGTCTTGGCGAAGATCGCCTTCAGCTGCGAGCGGGCGGTCGCCGCGGTGATGGCGAACCGGGCGGCTGCCTCTGCGAGCGAATCCCCGGCCGATAGGGACTGGGCAAGGCGCGCCTCCGCGGGCGTCAACCGGTAGGCGGCCTGCAGGATCGCCGAGGTCGGAACGGGCGTGGCCCCGGCCACGCGGCCCAAAAGCAGCGTACGACCGCCCGCGAACAGACCCCGGCTCGGCCCAACCAAGGGAACCACGTGGATCACGATCGGCTGCGCATCGCGCCGTGCCACCACGACGACCGAGATCGGCGCCCACCCGCACGGGCGCGCCAGGGCCTCCAACTGCCGGGCGGCCTCCGGATCCTCGGCGACGAGGCGTCCACCCGCCAGCTTCAGGTCGAGCCCGAGCAACCCCTGGAACGCCGCGTTCCAGCACAGTGCCTTACCCTCGGAATCAAGGACCATCGCGGCACGATCGATGCTGTCGAAGGCCTCGTTCAGTCCGGCGAACCGCGCCTTCTCGACCATCATGGTGAGCAGCGCCGCGCGACGCAGGAGCGGCGACAGGGTCGCCAAGCGTTCCTGTTCGTGCGCCTCAAACGGACCCTGCGCCACCGTCCGCTGCAGCGAGAGGCACCAGAGCCTGCCCTTCACCTCGAACCCGACGCCGGCGAACCAGCGCAGGCCGCAGGAGCCGAGCAGATCCTGATAATAAGGCAGGCGCGCGATCTCGTCGGGCGAGGTGAAATCCAAGTCGACCGTGATGCCGCGCGTTCGCATCGTCGGCAGGCCGCGCAGGCGATGATCCTCCCGGTGCCAACCCTCGTCGAAATAGCGACGCGCGGGTTCGGCAAGGGATTGCGTGCACAGCGCATCGAGCCCCGTCCGATCCGTCCGCAGCAGGAGCGCGCCGACGCTGCCGGAGCTGCGCGCGGCCCGCTCGATCAGGTCGGGCCAGCGCGTCGAGTCGATCACGGCCTGCTCGAGATCCTCCCGGAAGCTTGCCTCCAGGTCATCCTGCAACCGAGTGACGTAATCGCGATTCAGGCCGGGCATCGGACCGGTCTCCGCTGGAGGTCCCTCTGATCCCCCCTCCCTCACCGGATCGGTATACACATTTTACGACTCAAATCCATGCTGACTTCCGCTGTAAACTGATTTAGGTAACATCATTGCATCCACCCAGCGTCTATCGGGCATGGGAAGGCTCAGAATGTGACAAGAAGACCGTTCGGATCAGTTGTTACAACCTAGCCGCTGTCCGGCTGCGGACAGACGTTTGGTCCCCGATCGGCGAAGCTCCGCGTCACGCCACAGGTCAGCCGCGGATGCGGAGGCGATTTTGCGCCGGCTGGCCACGCGCAATCCGGCGTTTGACGCGCCGACGGCGCCACGCTTGGGACTGCAGGGAGAGTCCCTGCCCGCGGAGCGGGGACGCGTTCCCAGAGTTCAGGATCGGACAACCCCGCTCCACGGCGGTGGCGATTCGCCACCGCCTGATGAGTGGTGCGGAGGCGCCCCCGCCGCCGGTGCCGACCTACTCGGCCAGGCGCAGGCCGCCCACGAAGCCCTCCGCCGGATCTTCGTCGGAGATCGGATCCTGGATCAGGGTCCAGTATCCGAGGGCCGCCACGAGGGCGATCACCGCACCGGTGATGAAGGCCATGGAGAAATGGCCGGTGCCGCCGACGATGAAGCCGGTGACCGTCGGTGCCAGGGCGCCGCCGATATAGCCGCCGAAATTCTGCATCGCGCCCAGCGAGGCCGTGCAGCTCGCCGGCGCCGCCACCGAGGCCATCGCCCAGGCGGCCGACGAGCTCATGTAGACCAGAAACAGCGAGGCCGAGATGCAGGCGATGGCGAGCGTGTCGCTCGGGGTCAGCGCCGCCACCACCGTGAAGGCCGCGGTCGCCACCAGGGAGGCGGCCATCGGGATCTTGCGGCTGCGGATCGGATCGACGCCGCGGCGGACCAGCATGTCGACGACCCGGCCGCCCAGGATGCCGCCCATCACCCCGAACGCGAACGGGATCGAGCCGACGAGGCCGGTCTTCTGCAATGTGAAGTGCCGCTCGATCTCCAGGTAGCTCGGCAGCCACGCGGTGTAGAGCCACGTCATGTAGATACAGCCGAAATAGCCGATGATCATGCCCCAGCTGGTGCGGAAGCCGAACAGCCGCCGCCACGCGCTACAGGTGACGGAACGGCTCGCGTTCGGTGCGTCACCCTCCTCCAGGAAGGCGCGCTCGGCCGGCGTCAGGTTCGACTCGCGGGGGTTGCGAAACACCGCGTAGACGATCGTGGCGAGCACCAGACCCGCCGCCCCCATGATCACGAACATGGCCCGCCAGCCGAAGCTCACCATCAGGAAGGTCAGCAGCGGCAGGGCCAGGAAGGTGCCGAGCGAGGAGGCGCAGTTCCAGATCCCCGTGGCGGTGCCGCGCTGGCGGATGTTGAACCAGTCGCGGGAGACGCGGGCGCAGGTCGGGAAATGCGGCGCCTCGCCGATGCCGAGCACGATGCGCGCGCTGACGAATTGCCAGAACGAGGACACCGCCCCGCCCAGCATCTGGCCAAACGACCAGCAGGTCAGGCCCAGCGTGAGCGTCAGGCGCGGGCCCAGCCGGTCAGCGAGAGCGCCGGCCGGGAGTGGCGCGAAGGCATAGGCCCACAGGAAGGCCGAGAGCAGCAGCCCCATGTCGGGGATCGAGAGGCCGAGATCCTCGCGGATCAGCGGATTGGCCACCGCCAGCGTCGCGCGGTCGACATAGTTGACGACCCCGGCCGTTACCAGCAGCGCGAGCGAGACGGTCTGGATGCGCTTGACGCGCGGTGAAGCGGCCAGGGCCATGGCGTTCCTCCGGGTTGACGGGCCCGTTCGGGGCTCCGGGGCCGCCCGGTCGTTTGCGACTCGATGACGGCCTCATCGCATTCTGCATTGAACGCCGCCGGACGGAAGAGCCGCCCCTCGCCTCTTCGGCCTCGCCGTCGTAGACCGCCCTCCTCCGTCACCCTCCGAGACAGCTCCGCGTGCGCCTGATCCAGATCACCCATCACGACCTCGACGGCTACGGCGCCTCTACGGTGGCGGCCGCCTGCGCCCCGGTCGAGCGCGTCGTCCACGTGCCGCGCTACAGCGATGTGGGTCCGGTTCTCGAGGACGAGATCAAGCGCCTCGGCAAGGCGACCGAGGGCGAGATCCTGCTGATGACCGACCTCGGCCTGGAGGAGCAGACCATTGCGGGCCTGAAAAAATTCGCCGCGTTGAACAAGCGCCGCGAGGAGGGCCGCAGGCACCGCCTCGTCGTGCTCGACCACCACGCCTCGTCCCTCGATCAGCTCCGGCGCCTCGGGCTGGAGCCGCTCCCCGACCCGGCCCGGCCGGGGCTCAACCGGGTCGATATGGGCGATCCCGAGATCGCGATCCTCATCGAGGAGGAGATCTGCGCCACGCGGATGGCCTTCGAGCACCGGGCCCTGTTCGCCAGTCACGAGCCCGGGACCGACCTGTCGAGTCTCCTCGCGGCGATCGACGCCGTTGATCTCTGGCGCAAGGAGAGCCCCGCCTTCCGGGGCGGTCTGGCGCTGGACGAGATGTTCTGGGAAGCGGTGTCGAGTTTCGTGCCGGTCGGGCATCCCTGGCACGACCGGTTCGTCTCCGATCTCCTGCTCGCAGCGGCCGAGATCCTGCGGACGGGGGCGAGCCCGGCCGAACTCGAACAGCGCGCAACGGCGATGCGCACCGGCGTGGTCGACGCCATGCTGCGCGAGGCGCCGGACGACGATCCCGCGCTCACCACGCGCATGCGCCTCGCCCGGGCGCTCGCCCGCTCGGACACGTTGTTCCGCCCGTTGAAGGACGGCACGCTCCTGTCCTTCGCGCTTGATTCCGGGACCTTCCAGAGGGTCTCCGACCTGATCATGGATGCGGGCCGGGCGAAGCGCGTGGTCAACGTCCAGCGGATGGGCACGCTGTCGTTCCGCTCGAACGACGGAACGGCGCTCGACGGCGCCCGCCTGTTCCGCGGCGGTGGCCACCGGGATGCCGCCGGCGGGCGGCTCCAGAGCGGCTCGGCCTTCTCGATGACGGACGCGATCGCGCAGGTGGAGCCGGTGCTCAACCCGGAGAAGCCCGCGGGCTCGGACAGCCCGTTCGCGGCGCTGAAGAACTGGAAGGGCTAAGCAATCGCTCGCCCGACCCCGCGGGCGTGGCGGCAGGCTAAAGCCTGAAATCCTCGCCGAGATACAGCCGCCGCGCCTCGGGGTTCGCCACGATCTCCTCGGGCGTGCCCTCGGTGAGGATGCGGCCCGAATGGGCGATGTAGGCGCGGTCGATCAGGCCGAGCGTCTCGCGGACATTGTGGTCGGTGATCAGCACGCCGATGCCACGCTGCTTCAGGTGCTTCACCAGATCCTGGATGTCGCCCACCGCGATCGGATCGATGCCCGCGAACGGCTCGTCGAGCAGCATGAAGGTCGGCGAGGAGGCGAGCGCCCGGGCGATCTCGCAGCGCCGCCGCTCGCCGCCCGAGAGCGCGATCGAGGGCGATTTGCGCAGGCGGGCGATGTCGAACTCCTCCAGCAGGGAATCGAGCTTGCGCGCCCGCTCCTTACGGTCGGGCTCGGCGACCTCCAGCACGGCGCGGATGTTGTCCTCCACGCTCAGCCCCCGGAAGATCGAGGCTTCCTGCGGCAGGTAGCCGATGCCGAGACGTGCCCGCTGGTACATGGGCAGGTGGGTGATCGGCAGGCCGTCCAGGGTGATGTCACCGCGATCGGCCACCACCAGCCCGGTGATCATGTAGAAGATCGTGGTCTTGCCGGCGCCGTTCGGGCCGAGCAACCCCACCGCCTCGCCGGTGCGGACGGTCAGCCCGGCCTCATGGACCACGGTGCGGGCGCCGTAACTCTTGCGCAGGCCGCGCACGCTGAGGATGCCGGGTCCGCCCATGTCGGCCGCGGGCTGGTCCCCGGCCTCGGCGCCTTCGGGCTGACGCTGCCGCCGCCCGAACAGGCGCCCGAGCCAGCCGGCACGGGCTGCCGATTCCTGCGGACCGGCCTGGAACGCCACTGCGCCGCTCAATCGACCTGCGCCTTCGGCTTCGGGGGCGGTTGCGTGCAGCCCTTCGACTTCCCGTCCTTGGCGTCGGCCTTCTCGCCCGGCACGAACAGGGCCGAGACCCGGCCGCCCGCCACCGGGTCCATGTTGGCCCGGCCGCTGTTCATGTCGTAGACCAGCCGTTGACCGCGGGTAACGTTCTGGCACTGGCTCAGCACGACATTGCCGGTGAGCACGATGCGCTTGGCGTCCTGATCGAACACCGCGTGATCGCCGGTGGCGACCTGATCCTTCTGCACCACCGTCACCGGGCCGGCGCAATCGACCTTCTGGATGCCGTTCTCGGCCGGGTTGCGGGCCGGCGTCGGGTCGGCGCCCGCCTCGGCGACCTTGCCGTCGGTCTTGCCGTCGGGCTTGGCGTCTTTGCCCGGCGTATCCTTGCCGCGCTTGTAATAGACCGTCATCGTCGAGCACCGGATCGTGCTCTCGCCCTGCACGGCCACGACGTTGCCGGCGAAGATCGCCTTGTTCTCCCGGTCGAATACGTCGAGCCGGTCCGCATCGATCTTGATCGGGTCCTTGCCGCTGCCGCCGATATTGCCGAAGGGCGAATCCTTCCGCGCCGCGGGCTTCTGGGCGAGGGCCGGTACGGCGAGCAGCAGGCACGCCGCCAGGGCAGCGGCCAGAGTGCGGGCAGCGCTCATCGGGAACCGTCCGAGGGCCGCGCGTCCGTGGTCTGGATGCGCAGGGCCGATGTCTCGGCCGGCCCGTCATGCGGCCTGTCGGCCTGATCCTCACTGACGATGACCACGTGGACGTTGCCCACGAAGGAGATCCGCTTGCCGCTTTCCACCACGTCGAGGGTGTCGGCATTCACGGTGGCGCGCGGGCTCGACACGGTCACAGGCTCCTGCGACGTGATCGCGCCGGTCTTGAACGTCACCGCGGCCGAGCGGAGGCGCGCCTCCTCGCCCTTGTCGGTCCAGATCCGGATGTCGTCCTTGAGGTCGAGGGCCTCGCGGGCGCTGTCGAACAGGCCGGAGGTGGCCGAGAGCCGGGCGATGCCGCCCCGGTCGTCGGTGGCGATGTGGCCGCGCATCTGCTGCAGCTCGATCAGGCTCGGCTTGCGCACGTCCTGCAGGGCGGCATCCGCCGTCACCTCGTAACCGCGCGTGCCCTGACGGAAGCCGGCAAGCCGCGGGTTCTCCATGCGGACCTTCGTGCCCGCCAGCGTCACCGGACCGACCGAGACGCCCGGAAGCTGGGCCGAAAAGGGATTGAACAGGTAGGCGAGGAGCAGCGTCACCGAGCCGCCGGCCGCCACCGGGATCAGGCGACGCATGGTGCGCACGCGGCCGCTGTGGCGGTACGCCCGGGCGTGCGCCCGGGTTCGCGCCGCCGCGACCGCCTGTCTGGTGCCGGCTTCAGCCTCGACCGGGTTCATGCAGCGTCCGTGAGGCGCGGCGGGCCGCGCGCGAAAGGAATCGGATCCGACGCCTGCGGCCCCCACCGCGCCCGCGCCACCGGCCGGGCAATGCTCCCGACCGGTGGCGAAGTTATGGCTTGACCATTTCCGTTTGATCAACCGGACTTATCAATGTTCTCTCGGCATGTGCGCCGACACACGCCGTGAGGCCCGGGCTGTGTCCTGCCTGTCCCTAGGCCGATCGCGCCGCCGCCAGCGCCGCCGCTACCGTCCGGGCAAAAGCCGCTGGGTCGCGTGGGCTATCGCCGTCCTGGATGCGGGCGAGGTCGAGCAGCGTGCCGGCCGCCTGCGCGACCTCCGATTCGGGCGCCGCAGCGAGCGTTCGAATCAGCGGGTGGCGCGGATTGATCTCCAGCACCGGCTGTCCGGCGCCGGCGCGTCCAGCCCGCCGCATGAGACGCTGCATCTGCAGATCGGGCCCGCCCGTGCCGGCCGAGAGCACGACCGCCGAATCGACCAGCCGGTCGGTGGTGCGCACATCCGAAACCTCCGGCCCGAGCGCGGTTTTCACGGCGGCCACGAAGGCATCGATGCCCTCCGACGCCTCCGACTGTTCAGCCTCGAGGGCGAATTTCGAGAGGTCGAGCCCGCCCTTTGTGATCGAGCGGAGCGGTTTCTCCGCGAAGGTGCCGAGCTGATCCGGCCAGAAGGCGTCGACGTGGTCGGAGAGGAGCAGCACCTCAAGGCCGCGGGCCCTGAAGCCCTCGAGCTGCGGCGATGATTTCAGCGCTTCGGCATCGTCGGCTACAAGATAGTAGATCGCCTCCTGGCCGTCCTTCATCCGGGACACGTAGTCGGGCAGCGAGGTCCAGCCTTCCACCGCCGAGGAACGGAAGCGCAGGAGCGGCGCGATCTCAGCCCGGCGCTCGAAATCCTCGTAGATGCCCTCTTTCAGGACGGGGCCGAAATTCTCCCAGAAGGACTGATAGCTCTCCGCATCCTTCGCGCGGCCGGTAAGTTCGGACACGACGCGGCCGGTCACCGCCCGGCGGATTCGGGCGAGGGCCGGCGTCGATTGCAGCATCTCGCGGGAGACGTTGAGCGGCAGATCCTCGGTGTCGACCACGCCCTGGACGAAGCGCAGCCACGGCGGCAGCAACTCGGCCTCGTCGGTGATGAACATCCGCCGGACATGCAGCCGGACCTTGCTCTGCCGCTCGTTGTCGAGCGCCTGGAACGGCTTCGAGCCTGGGATGAACAACAGCGCCGAGAATTCGAGCTGTCCCTCGGCACGCCAGTGCAGGGTCGCCCAGGGCTTGTCGAAATTCATACCCATCGAGCGGTAGAATTCCTCGTACTGCTCCTCGGTCACCTCGGACTTGGCCTTGCGCCAGAGCGCGGTGCCCTGATTGGCCGATTCATCCTTGCCGTCGCGCACGATTGCGATCGGCACAGTGATGAAGTCGGCCCATTTCCGCACGAGATGGTCGAGCCGGTAGGGCTCCAGATACTCGTCGGCATCCGCCTTGAGGTGAAGCACGATGTCGGTGCCGGGTTCGGAGCGCGTCGCGGGTTCCAGCGTGTAGCTGCCCTGCCCTTCCGAGGCCCAAGTCCAGGCCTCGTCTCTCCCGGCGCGCCGCGACGTGACGGTGACCCGGTCGGCCACCATGAAGGCCGAGTAGAAGCCGACGCCGAACTGGCCGATCAGGCTCGGCCGGTCCTCGACCTTGGCGGATTCAAGTGTCTGCGAGAAGGCCCGCGTGCCGGAGCGCGCGATGGTGCCGAGGTTGGTGGCGAGATCCTCCTTGGTCATGCCGATGCCGGCATCCGAGACGGTGAGGGTCCGCGCATCCTTGTCGGGGGCGATGCGGACCTTGGCGTCCGGCGGCAGGGCGCTTGCCGCCGAAGTCAGGGCCTCGAAGCGCCGCCGGTCCATGGCGTCGGCGGCGTTCGCGACGAGCTCGCGCAGGAAGATCTCGCGGTCGGAGTAGAGCGCGTGCACGACGAGGTCGAGGAGGCGACCCACCTCCGCCCCGAATTCGTGCCGCTCGATCGTCTCGCTCACGGGTGATGCCTCCGCTGTGGGGAAAAATTCGCGGTGGCGATATGCTGGCGAACGGCGCGGTTTTCAATGCGGAGCGCGGGTGGCTCCCGTCTGCGAAGCCCCGCTTTGCGCCTGTTCCTGCGCGGTGCCCGCGATCAGATCTCGATCTCCGTCCCGACCTCGACGATCTGCCGGGTCGGCAGGCCGAAATGGGCGCCGGTGCGCTCGGCGTTGCGCTTCATGAAGGCGAACAGACCCTCCCGCCACGGTGCCATGCCGGGCTGGGTCGGCGACAGGATCACCACCTCGTGGCCGACGAAATAGGTCATATCCTCCAGATATTCCGGCGGCAGCAGGCCGCTCGCCACCGCGCATTGCAGCCCCTCGGGGATCGAAGCGGTCTGCATGAAGCCGTAACGCAGCACGACGCGCTCCATGCCGGGCGTGTACTTCGAGATGGCCTTGCGGATCCCCTGCGCCACCAAGGTCACCTCCGCCCGCTCGCTCGCGGGGATGACGGGCTCCTCCTCGTAGATCACGGTGATCAGCAGGATCCGCTCGTGCAGGCAGCGGCTGCGCTCGATCAGCCGGCCGAGGGCCATCGGGATGCCCTCGGTGGCGGCGGTGAGGAAGGCCGCCGTCCCGGGCAGCGTCACGGGAGGGTGCGTGGACAGCCGCGACAGGAATGTCGCCTCGGACATGCGCATGGTCTGCCGGACCGTTTCGAGGACGTGATTGCCCTTCATCCAGGTCAGCATCAGGAAGGCGACCGCGCCAGCCAGCAGCAGCGGAAACCAGCCGCCCTCCAACAGCTTCACGCTGTTGGCCGCGAAGAAGACCAGATCGATGACGAGGAAGAACCCGTTCACCGCGAAGACCAGGATCGGGTTGTAGCCCCAGCGGAGCGCGATCAGCGCGGCGAGCAGCGTGGTGATGCCCATCAGCGCCGAGACCGCGATGCCGTAGGCGCCCGCCAGCGCGTCCGAGGAGCCGAACACCACGACGGCCGTGAGCGTCGCGGCGGCGAGCAGCCAGTTCACCGCTGGCACGTAGATCTGGCCGCGCTCCTCCTGATCGGTGTGGACCACCCGCATCATCGGCATGAAACCGAGCTGGATCGATTGCTGCGTCAGCGAGTAGACGCCCGAGATCACGGCCTGCGAGGCGATCACGGTGGCCATCGTGGCCAGAGCCACCAGCGGGTAATGTCCCCAGTCGGGACACAGGCGGAAGAACGGGTTCTCGAGGGCGTCGGGGGCGGAGATCAGCAGCGCGCCCTGCCCGCAATAGTTGAGCACCAGCGCCGGCAGAACCAGCGCGAACCACGCCAGC
>NZ_JAKSYG010000220.1 GCF_022829725.1 Methylobacterium sp. E-005
TGTCGGGATCGAGACGATCGGGGCGGCCCTCTCGGAGCCGCGGGACGCGATCGAGGACATCATCGAGCCCTACCTGATCCAGCGCGGCTTCGTGCAGCGCACCCCCCGCGGACGCGTCCTCACCCGCCACGCCTACAAGCACCTCGGTGTCGCCGAGCCCCGCCGGGATTCCAAGGACCAGTCCAATTTCTTCGACGGCGGCGGCAACTGATCACGACGCCGTGCGCGTCCATGCGCCTCGCTCGCATCAGCACTTCGAACGGCTCATGTGCCGCTGGTCCTAGCCGCTTGCAGCCGTCACAAGGCGTGCCGCGCTGCAACCGTAATAACATCCTCTCGGAATTGGCCTTTTGTCGCGCCATCTTCGACCGTAAAGCCAAGCTTATCGTTGGATACTTAAGCAATTGGTGCGGCGAGAAATTCCTGCGCGCGATGGAACAGGGCTGAAACGCACCTGTTGTGGAGGCGACCGCGCCAACGCGATGAGGCGCCGGCTAGGCTGTTGCGCTCATGGCTTCGCCCGATGGCGCGCGACAGACCTTCGAGCCATCAAGAACAACACCAGGATAGACTTCCGCCATGAAGAAAATGACGCTCGCCGTCCTCGGCCTCTCCGCCGCCTTCACCGCGCCGGCCTTTGCGCAGGACGCACTGCCGATCCGCGTGTCGCCCTTCGCGCAGCAGGACGGCATCGGTGCCGCCGCCACCGAGACCCCGGCCTTCCGCGCCGAGGCCCTGCGTTCGGACGCCGCCAGCATCGAGGCAAGCCGCATCGCCCTGCAGCGGTCGCGTAACCCCCACGTCCGGAACTACGCCAATCGCGTCCTCGTCGAGCGCAAGGCGACCACCGACGCCCTGCTGCCGCCGAACACCTCCCTGTCGCGTAACGGCACGGTCGTCTCTGACAACCAGGGCATCCGGACCGATCTGAGCAACCCGATCGGGCTCGTGCTCGCCCCGGTGACCGTGGCCGCGAACCTCGGCACGAGCATCGTCGGCGGCGCGCTCGGTGCGGTCGGCCTCGTCGACAACAGCCCCGCCGAGCCCGGCCGCCGCGTGGCGCTCGGCGAGCGCGGCCAGGCGCGCCTCGCGCAGCTGCAATCGGCCCCGAACGGCCGCTCGTTCGACCGTACCTACATCGACCAGCAGGCCCGCTCCGACGCCCGGACGCTGGCGCTGTACGACGCCTACGCGAAGTCGGGCGACAACGCCCAGGGCCGCAAGTTCGCCACTGAGGCCCTGCCGTATATCGCCGACGAGCACGCGCACTCGGCAACCCTCGCCAACCGCATCGGCGGCTGATCGAACCGTCCCCGACCCGAACTCCGCGAAGGTCGCCCCTAGGCGGCCTTCGTCGCGTTGCACCTCCGCTCAGAAAGCCGCTAGACGAACGGTATGAGCGTGATCGAGCCGTCGACCGGCGACCAGACGCAGAACGGTCAGCCGCACCGGATGCGTGTGCGCGTCTATTACGAGGACACCGATTTCTCGGGCTTCGTCTATCACGCGAGCTATCTGCGCTTCTTGGAGCGCGGGCGGACGGAACTGCTCCGCGGCCTCGCCGGCGACCAGTCCGACCTGCACCGCGAGGCGCAGGGCCTCGTCTTCGTGGTCCGGCGGATGAGCCTCGATTTCGTTCGTCCGGCCCGGATGGACGATCTGCTGACGGTCCTCACGCACACGAATTCGCTCCGCGGCGCCTCCATGCAGCTCACCCAGGAGGTGCGCCGGGACGATGCGACACTGGTCGTCGCCGCGGTGACGGTCGCCTGCGTCCGCGACGGCCGGGCCGTCAGGCTCCCTGAGGTTCTGCGGCGCCAGCTCGCCCCGGCTGGATAAGCGTCACCCTGTCCGGGACGGGTCGGCCTGACGCAGCAGCCGTCCGAAGGCCGCGGCGATCGTCATGGCGTCGTACTCGATCGAGACGAGCTGGAAGCCCATCGCCACCATCTCGCGTGCCCGGGCGGCCGACGGCGCGAAGGCACAGGGCAGCTTGCCGGCCGCCAGGGTCTTGCGGACGATCTCGCCCAAAGCCGCCGTGACGGCCGAGCCCGACGGATCGATGGCTGCGCCCTTCGACAGGGCGATCGAGAGGTCGGCGGGCCCGACCAGGATGCCGTCGATGCCCGGCACCGCCAGGATCGATTCCAGCGCGGCGATCGACTCCGCTGTCTCGCACATGGCGATGGTGAGGGCGCGGGCGTTGCCGACCGCGAGATACTCCGCGCTGTCCCGAAGCCCGGACAGCACGATCGCCCGGTCCGGGCCCCAGCTGCGCTCGCCCACCGGTGGATACTTGGCGGCGGCGGCGAGGGCCTCGGCCTGCGCCACCGTGTTGATCATCGGCGCGACGATGCCCGCCGCGCCCGCATCCAGCATCCGCGACACCATGGCGAACTCGCCGACCGGCACCCGCACCAGGGCGGGCTTGCCGGCGAGCGCCACCTCGGTGATCGCCGCGCAGCTCGTCTTGTAATCGTAGGCGCCGTGCTGCTGATCCAGCAGGACGGCATCGAACCCGGCCCGCGCCAGGGCCCCCGCGATGGCGGGATCGGCGATGCAGGACCAACCGAGGAACCGGGCATGGCCCGTGGGCAGGAGTTCCTGAAGACTGGGGACGGGAAGTGTCATGCGCTTCCTGTGCTTGTCTCGAACGGCGCGCGACTCGGCGCCAGCGTCCGCGACCATAAGGGAGCCGGTTCCGGCAGGTCCACCCCGCCCCCGTTCGAACAGCCGGACGCCTCAGGATCGCCGGGATCGAAACCGATCCTTAACCCTGCCGCGCCCTTAACAGACCCGCTGCCACGGCGGGGCGCGGGGGCCGCCGCTGGCCCTTACTTTCGACAGATTCGCGGGCGACAGCGTTGATATCGCTCACGGATCCGGCGGACGCGGGCCTCGCCCGGCGCAGCGCGGTCCGGAGCAGGAGACCTCGACGGATGAACCCAGCCGACGCGATGCAGGCCGCGCCTGTCGCCGATATGACGCTGCTCGGTCTGTTCCTGCAGGCCCACTTCGTCGTGAAGATCGTGATGATCGGGCTGCTCTCAGCCTCGATCTGGTGCTGGTCGATCATCGTCGACAAGACGCTGCTGTTCCGCCGCACCCGCGCCGAGATGGACGCGTTCGAGGACGCATTCTGGTCCGGCCGCTCCCTGGAGGAGCTGTTCCGTTCGTTCAACGACCGCCCGGCCACGGGGCTCGCCGCGGTGTTCGTCGCGGCCATGCGCGAGTGGAAGCGCTCGTTCGAGGGGTCGGGCCGGCAGATCCAGTCCCTGTCGCAGCGGATCGAGAAGCAGCTCGACGTCACCATCCACCGGGAGGTGGAGCGTCTCGAATCCCGCCTCCTGTTCCTCGCCTCGATCGGCTCCGCGGGTCCGTATATCGGCCTGTTCGGCACGGTCTGGGGCATCATGACCGCGTTCACCTCGATCGCGGCCTCGAAGAACACGTCGCTCGCCGTCGTCGCCCCCGGAATCGCCGAGGCTTTGTTCGCCACCGCCATCGGGCTGTTCGCGGCGATCCCGGCGGTGCTCGCCTACAACAAGCTCCAGGCCGAGGTCGCCAAGCTGCAGTCGCGGCTGGAGGGCTTTGCCGACGAGTTCTCCGCCATCCTGTCGCGCCAGATCGACGAGCGCCTGCCGCTCGCCGCCTGAGGCCGTTCCGGAGGAGACCGATCCATGGGTATGGCAGCGGGCGGATCACAGGGGGGCGGCAAGCGTCGCCGCCGGGGCCGGCGCGGCGGGCCCATCAACGAGATCAACATGACGCCGTTCATCGACGTCGTGCTGGTGCTCCTGATCATCTTCATGGTGGCGGCGCCGATGATGACGGTCGGCGTCCCGCTGGACCTGCCGCAGTCGAAGGCCTCGCCACTCAATTCCGACGTGAAGCCCATCACCCTGTCGATCCGCCAGACCGGCCAGATCTTCCTCGGCGAGGACGAACTCACCGACGACACGATCGTGCCGAAGCTGATGGAGACCGCCAAGACCGGGACCGAGGAGCGCGTCTTCGTGCGCGGCGACAAGCGGGTCGATTATGGCCGCGTGGCGCAGGTGATGGCGATCGTGACCGGCGGGGGCTTCAAGAAGGTCGCCCTCGTGACCGAGCCTGAGCATCAGTAGGGCGTTGGCCGTGGAGTTCCGCTTCGATCGTCAAGAGCCGGGTGTCTGGATCTCCGCCGGCACCCATGTGGCGCTCCTCGCGCTGGCTTTGTTCAGCATCGCGGCCCCGGCCCTGCCGGAGGCCCAGGAGGGCGTGCCCGTCGAGGTGATCACCGAGAACCAGTTCTCCGAGATCACCAAGGGCGAGCGGCAGGCCGACAAGCCGATGCCGAACGCGACCTCGCGGGCCGACCGCAAGGCCGAGAAGGTCGAGGATCGCGAGCCCGAGAATTCCAAGACCGACGCGCCCACCGCCCCCACCCGCACGGCCGAGATGAAGCTCGCCAATGCGGAGGAGATGCCGCTGCGCGCCGAGCCGGATCCGCAGGCGGTCGCCCAGGCCGCCAAGGCGGCCCAGGAGAAGCGCGACGCCGAGAAGGCCGCCGCCGAGAAAGCCGCCGACAAGGCAGCCGAGAAAGCCGCCAAGGCTGCGGCCGAGAAAGCGGCTGCCGAGAAGGCCGCTGCCGCCAAGGCTGAAGCCAAGGCCGAGGCGAAGGCCAAGGCGGATGCGGCCGCGAAGGTCGAGGCCGAGAAGCGCGAGCAGCTGGAAAAGCTGATCGAGAAGCAGGAGGCTGAGGCCGAATTGGCCGCCCAGAAGGACGCCGCTGCCAAGGCGAAGGCCGAGTCCGCCGCCAAGGCCGAAGCGGCCAAGGAAGCCGCTAAGAAGGCCGCCGACGCCAAGGCGAAGGCCGAGGCGGAAGCCGAGCGCCAGAAGGAACTCGCCGAGGCTGAGGCCGAGAAGGCGGAGGCTGCCGCGAAGGCTAAGGCGGAAGCCGCCAAGGCCGAAGCGGCCGCCAAGGCTGATGCCGCCGCCAAGGCGAAGGCCAAGGCGATGGCGGATGCGAAGGCCAAGGCCGACGGCGAGGCCAAGGCGCGCAAGCAGGCCGAACTCGCCAACAAGTTCAACGCGGGCGATATCCGCTCGATGCTGGCTTCCAAGGTGCCGTCGCAATCGACCGGCGCCACGGGCCACGCCGTGCAGAAGGTGGCGGCCCTGGGCGCGGCGACCGGCAACGCCCAGCGCCTGTCGCCGTCGCTGCGGGATGCCCTGGTCGGCCTGCTCCAGCAGCAGATCGAGCGCTGCTACTCGGCGCCCCCCGGGGCGGCGCAGGGCGTGGTCCTGCCGGTCCTCGACATCCGCCTCAACCCGAACGGCTCGCTGAGCACCGAGCCGCGGATCATGCGCGGCGGGGCGAGTTCGGTGGACCAGTCCATCGCGCAGGCCGCGCTCCGGGCGGTCCGCCGCTGCGCGCCGTACAACATCCCGGCCACCTACGCGCCGTATTACAACGACTGGAAGGCCATCAACGCGGAGTTCGAGTTCACGGCGACTTGAGGGTCTCCAGCCCTTCTTCCGCCCTGATCGGACCGCCTCGTCAGATCGTCACTCGGATCCGACCCACCATGCAGAACCTGCCCTCCGTCGGGCGCCGCCCGACGTCCATCGCCGCGCGTCTGATCGCGGTCTTCACCCTGCTGACGGCCTTCCTGGCCGGGCCCGCACAGGCGCAGCTGCAGCTGCGCATCGGCGGCGGCAACTTCCAGCCGATGCCGATCGCCATCGCGGATTTCGGCGGCGATCCGAGCCTCGCCGGTCTCGTCTCCGGCGTGGTGACCAACAACCTGCGCCGCTCAGGGTATTTCACGCCCCTCGAGCACGGACGTTTCCCCGAGCAGCCGAACTTCGACGCGGCCCCGAACTTCGAGAAATGGCGCGCCACCGGCGTTCAGGGCCTCGTCACCGGCCGCGTGGTCCGCGAGGCCGGTCGCGTCAAGGTCGAGTTCCGGCTCTGGGACGTGACCTCCGGCCAGCAGATGACCGGCCAGCAATACGGGACCGATGCCGCCAACGTCCGGCGTACCGGACACCTGATCTCGGACGCGGTCTACACCAAGATCACGGGCCTCGGACCCTGGTTCGACAGCCGCATCGCCTTCGTGGACGAGACCGGCCCGAAGGAGAACCGCCGCAAGCGCCTGATGGTCATGGATCAGGACGGCGCCAACGTCCGGGCGATCACCAGCGGTGAGATGTCGGTCGTGGCCCCGCGCTACTCGCCGGCGACCCAGGACATCGCCTTCATGGCGCAGGCGAACGGACACCAGCCGCGGGTGCAGATGATCAACCTGGAGACGGGGTCGCGGCAGGCGCTCGGCAACGTCGATTCGATGAGCGCGAGCCCGCGCTTCTCGCCGGACGGCCGCAAGATCGTGATGAGCGTCCAGCAGGGCGGCAACGCCGACATCGTGACGATGGATCTCGCCTCGAAGGCCCAGCGCTCGATCACCAACGGCATGGCGATCGACACCTCGCCGACCTACTCGCCGGACGGATCGCAGATCGCCTTCGAGTCGGATCGCGGCGGCTCGCAGCAGGTCTACGTGATGGGCGCCGACGGCTCGAACCCGCATCGGATCACCTTCGGCGCCGGCTCGGCCTCGCAGCCGGCCTTCTCGCCCCGGGGCGACCTGATCGCCTATACCCGCCAGCGCAACGGCGGCTTCGCCATCTGCGTGTCGAAGCCGGATGGGTCGGGCGAGCGTGTCCTCACCGAGGGGTTCCACAACGAGGGGCCGACCTTCGCGCCGAACGGGCAATACGTGCTGTTCTTCCGCGATCCCGGCGGCCAGGGCGGCGGCAAGCTGTTCATGGTCGACATCACCGGCAAGGTCGAGCAGCCGGTCCCGACGCCGGCCTACGCGTCGGATCCGACTTGGTCGCCGCTGCTCGGCGGGCGCTGAGCGCATTCGAGCGGGAGCCCGGCTACCAGTCGGGCTCCGGCCGCGAGGGGCGAGACGCGATGGGTGTTCGGACGGCGGCGTGCGACAGCGTCTCGGACCGCAGGGCGCACCCTTGAGAGACCGGTCCGCAAGGACCTATCCCTTTTGCGCGCCGAATGGTGCCGCCGGGGGATAATCGCTCTTATCCCTGCACGATAAGCTGGTCGCGGTTCCGGAGCGCCGGAAACAGCTTCCCCCAGAGCAGCGCGACGCCGACCGTCGCGGCCCCGCCGACCACCACGGCAGGGACCGCCCCGATCGCCGCAGCCAGCACCCCGGATTCGAACTCGCCGAGCTCGTTCGAGGCGCCGATGAACACCGTGTTCACCGCCGAGACCCGGCCGCGCATGGCGTCCGGCGTCTCGCCCTGCACGAAGGTCTGGCGAACATAGACCGAGATCATGTCGGCGGCGCCGGTGACGAACAGGCAGGCCATCGACAGGGGCAGCGATGTGGACAGACCGAACACCACCGTGGCGCCGCCGAAAACCGCCGCCGCCCGGAGCATGCGCAGGCCCGCATGGCGCCGGAGGGGGTAGTTGGCCAGCAGCACCGCCATGGTGACGGCGCCGAAGGCCGGCATGCTGCGCAGCGCCCCAAGTCCGAGGGGGCCGACATGCAGCACCGCTCCGGCATAGATCGGCAGCAGCGCGGTGGCGCCGCCGAGGAGGACGGTGAACAGGTCGAGGCTGATCGCGCCCAGCACCACCGGCTGCGAGCGGATGTAGGCGATCCCGGCCGAGAGGGCCGCCCAGGTGATCGGAGGCCGCTCGCTTACTGCGGCCGGCCGGAAGCGGATCAGCGCCGTCAGGACGCTCGCCAGGGCGAAGCTCGCCCCCGCCCCGCCGAACACGACGGCCGGCCCGAGGGCGTAGAGGAAACCGCCCAGCGCCGGTCCCATCACCGAGGCGCTCTGCCACAGGGAGGCGTTCCACGCGATGGCCGAGCTGAACTGGGCCGTCGGCACCAGGGTCGGCAGCAGCGCCTGGAGGGCCGGATTGGCGAAGGCCCGGGCGGTGCCCACGAGGATCACCAGGGCGTAGATCGGCCAGACGACATGGACGCCCGAGAGGGCGCAGGCCAGCAGGCCGAAGCTCGCCACGCTCTGGAGCGCGAAGGCCCCGGCACCGACGAGGCGGCGGTCGTAGGCATCCGCGACATGGCCGGTGATCAGCGCGCAGACGATGGCCGGCAGAAAGCCCGCAAGGCCGACAAGTCCCAGCGCCAGGGCCGAATGGGTCAGGTCGTAGACGAACCAGCCGATCGCCACCGCCTGCATCTGATAGGCGAGGCCCGTGAGGAAACGGGCCGCACCGAACAGGCGGAAGTCGCCGATGCCGAAAACGGCCCAGCCGGAGCGATCCTGTTTGGACATACCCCCTGCTGCGCGGCGTAGGCTGAAGAATCAAGCCTGACGGTTGTATCGGCGTCGCCTTTTGCGCCCGTCAGACCGCCTAATGCAGCGCCAGCCCGGGCTTCCGCGGGGCCGTGGCCGGCAGGGCTGGCGGCCGGACATCCAGGATCGGCTCGCGGCGGGACCGGGCCGTCGGATCGAGCGGAAAGGTGCAGGTCACGCAGGTTCCCTGGCCGGTCGCCGTCTCCAGATGGACGCGGCCGCCGTGCAACTCCACGAAGGAGCGGACGATCGACAGGCCGAGGCCGACCCCCCGATGCCGCGTGCCGAGGGTGTGGCTCTCGAACCGGTTGAAGACCGAGTCGGCGATCTCCGCGGGCATGCCCCGCCCGTGATCGCGCACGCTCAGAAGAAGGTCCTGATCGTCGCGGCGGGCATGGACCTCCACGCGCTGCCCGGCCTCGGAGAAGCCGACCGCGTTCGAGAGGAGATTGAACAGGATCTGGCGGACGCGCTTCCCGTCGGCATGCACGCTGCCGATATCCTCCGGGACATCGAGGGAGAGGGTGATGCGCGATTCGGCGAGCCGGTCCTCGATCCCGCGCACCGCGGCCTCGATGGTCGCCTGAACGTCCACGTCCTCCCGCTGGAGCTCCAGCGAGCCGGCATCGATCGACGCGAGATCGAGGATGTCGTTGATGATGACGAGGAGCGCCGCCGAGGAGCGCATGATGTGGTCGGCATATTCGCGCTGTCGCTCATTGAGGGCGCCGACCGTCTCGTCGCCCAGGAGCTGCGTGAATCCGATGATGTTGGTGAGCGGCGAGCGCAGCTCGTAGGAGACGTGGTGCACGAAGGTGTCGCGCAGCTGCGCGGCCTTCTCCAGGGCGTCGTTCTTCTCGGTGAGCGCCCGCTCGACATTCACGCTGGCGGTCACGTCGATCAGGGTGAGGAGCGTCGCGCCTTCCGGTAGCGGCTGGGCGGCGCAGTCCAGCACCGAGCCGTCTGCCACCTCCAGCCGAAAGGCCCGGGCGGTCCGCGATTCGAGGCCCACGACGGCGTCGCGGATATCGAGCCAGGGCTCCTCGGCCGGGGCCAGTTCCCGGCAGGCCGCGATGACGGCATCGACGTGCGGGCGCTCCTCCACCATGGCGGGGTCGAGCCGCCACACGGTGAGGAAGGCGCGGTTCGCGAGCGTCAACCGTCCATCGGCCCCGAACACCGCGACGGGCTCGGCCAGGGTGTCGAGGGTCTCGGCCTGCAGGCGGCGCAGGGCGTTATAGCGGGATTCGGCGTTCAGATGGTCGGAGACGTCGTCGAACAGGTAGGTCAGGCCGCCCTGCGGGTTCGGATCCGCCACCACGCGGAGCGTCCGGCCATCGGGCAGGTACCACCACGTCTGGTTCGCCTCGGCGGCCCGGTAGGCGGCGAGCACGCCCTGCTTCCAGCCACGGAAATCGGCGTGCTCCTCGAGCTTCCGTTTCGCACGCAGGTGATCGAGGATTTCGCCGTCGGAGGGACGGCTGTCTAGGAAGGCCTGATCGAGGTCCCAGAGCTGGCGATAGGCCGCGTTGTGGAAGATCAGCCGCTGCGACACGTCGAACATCGCCACCGCGGTCGGCAGCTGATCGAGGGTGCGGACATTGGCATTCATCTGCCGCTGCAGGTCGGCGCGGACGCTCTCCAGTTCCGACACGTCGATGGCGATGCCGACCCGGCTGGTGTCGAGGCTGGTCTCGAACACGTCCAGCATGCGCCGGCTGCCGGCCACGATGGCCGAAAGGCGGGGCACGCTCCGGGTCAGACCGGCGGCGCGGGCCGCCTCCTCGCGGGCGATGGTCTCCCGGGCCGGCCGGTCGAACAGCTCCAGGCCGGCATCGAGGGCGGCCTCCCGGCTCTCCGCCTCCACGGCGTTGACGTAGGCGGCGTTGACCCAGCTCAGGCTGCCCTCGCGGGTGCGCCGCCAGACAGGCTGCGGAATCGCGTCGAGGAGTCCCGACAGGGCCGAAAGACCCCGGCGGGTCTCGTCCAGGGTCGCGCGCAGGTCGGCGATCTCGCTGCGTTCCTGGCTGGTCTCGCGCAGGCGCAGGAGCGCCCGGCCGGCGACCGCCTGACCATGCGCCTCGATGCTGCGGCCGGTCTGCGTCCGCAGGCTCAGCGTGAAGCCGGTGCCGCGCGCCCGCAGGAGCTCCACGGCGGTCTCGACGGCCTGCGCGTCCGCAGCCACGAGCCATGTGCCGAAGGCCAGGACGCGGCGGGCATAGCCCGAGGCCGGCCGCTCGCCGTGGATCGCGAGGCTGATGTCGCCCTCCACCACCGGTTCACTGCGCTGATCCCAGGTCACGATGATCTGGCGCTCGGCGTTCAGCAGCATCTCGGCGCGGTCATGGGCGCCGCGGAGCATGTCGAGGGCTGCGGCCAGCTCCCGCTCGCGTCGGGTCCAGCGGTTGCGCTCGTAGAGGTGGAGCAGCGACAGGATGACCGCGAAGGCGACCAGCCCGCCAAAGATTGCGAGCGCGGCCACGCTGTGGATCTCGCGTCCCGAATGGGCCACGGGCGCGTCGGGGAGCTCGGCCAGGGCCGCGCTCGCCATGGTCAGGGTGAGCGCACCCACGCAGATTCGAACGTGGGTCGGTCGACCGACACCCATGGTTTGCCCTGCCCCCGTCCACCGACGGCGATGCGAGCGGCGCGCGCCATCGCGCGGCGCAGAACGCACCGACCCCGCGGCGATTCTCCCGAACCGGCGCGGCCCCATCGATCAAAGATTCGCCGGTACTCTACCGTGCGTAGGAATCCGCCCGGAAGGGGAACGAAGCGTGGCATTTGACCGGCGCGCATAATCAATCGTTAACGACACACAGAAGACACAGTTCGACCCTGCATACACAGCTTGACAAACAAGAAGGCCCGACGCAGCGCGCCGGGCCTCAAAATGCCGGTCGGGACAGGGGCCAGAAGCCCCGTCGCCCACCGGCTTTGCAACCGGGAGTTCGGCGCGTCGCCGCGCCGTCCCCGCGTCAGTAGCGGTAGTGCTCGGGCTTGAACGGGCCGCTCTCGGAGACGCCGATATAGGCGGCCTGATCGGGGCGCAGCTTCGAGAGCTTCACGCCGATCTTCTCCAGGTGCAGGGCCGCAACCTTCTCGTCGAGCGCCTTCGGCAGGGTGTAGACCTGACGCTGGTACTTGCCCGGGTTGGACCACAGCTCGATCTGCGCCAGCGTCTGGTTGGTGAACGAGGCCGACATCACGAAGGACGGGTGACCGGTGGCGTTGCCGAGGTTCACCAGACGACCCTCCGACAGGAGGATGATGCGGTGACCGTCGGCGAACTCGATCTCGTCGACCTGCGGCTTGATGTTGTTCCACTTCAGGTTCTTGAGACCGGCAACCTGGATCTCGTTGTCGAAGTGGCCGATGTTGCAGACGATCGCCCGGTCCTTCATCGCCCGCATATGGTCGATGGTGATGATGTCCTTGTTGCCGGTGGCGGTGACGAAGATGTCGGCGCGCGGGGCGGCATCCTCCATGGTCACGACCTCGTAGCCCTCCATGGCGGCCTGGAGCGCGCAGATCGGGTCGATCTCCGACACGAGCACGCGGCAGCCGGCATTGCGCAGGGAGGCGGCCGAGCCCTTGCCCACGTCGCCGAAGCCCGCGACCATGGCGACCTTGCCGGCCATCATGACGTCGGTGCCGCGGCGGATGCCGTCGACCAGCGACTCCTTGCAGCCGTACAGGTTGTCGAACTTCGACTTGGTGACCGAATCGTTCACGTTGATCGCCGGGAAGAGCAGCTTGCCCTCCTTGGCCAGCACGTAGAGGCGGTGGACGCCCGTGGTGGTCTCCTCGGAGACCCCCTTGATGCTGTCGGCGAGGCCCGCGAACCAACCCTTCGGCTTCTCGGCGAGCTTCCGCTTGAGCAGCGCGAAGAAGACCTCCTCCTCCTCGCTCTCCGGCTTGTCGAGGAAGGCGGTGTCGCCGTTCTCGGCGCGCAGGCCGAGATGGACGAACATCGTGGCGTCGCCGCCATCGTCGAGGATCATGTTCGGCATGCCGCCGTCATGCCAGTCGAACAGGCGCGAGGTGTAGTCCCAGTACTCCTCAAGGGTCTCGCCCTTCACGGCGAAGACCGGGATGCCGGCGGCCGCGATGGCGGCGGCGGCGTGATCCTGGGTCGAGTAGATGTTGCAGGAGACCCAGCGGATATCGGCGCCGAGCGCCTTCAGGGTCTCGATCAGCACCGCGGTCTGGATCGTCATGTGGAGCGAGCCGGCGATCTTGGCGCCCTTCAGGGGCTGTGCCGCGCCGTACTCCTCGCGGACCGCCATCAGGCCCGGCATCTCCGTCTCGGCGATCGAGATCTCCTTGCGGCCGTAATCGGCCAGCCCGATGTCCTTGACGATATAATCCTTGGCCATGTGTCGACGGCTCCGTGTTCGCAGTGGGGTTCGGCGCGAGCCTCTACCACCTCGCGCGCCGCGAAGCAATCAAGACATAAAGATGTCTTTATGCGTTCCGGGCGGCGGGGCGGCTTTCACGCCGCCCCGCCAGCCGCACAATCCGTGGCCTGTCTACCGTGTCGGGCGGGCCAGCCAGCCGACGGCGAATGCGACGGCGGCCACCAGGGCGAGGGTCGTGCCGCGGTTCTCGTCCGCGCGCGCCGCGAGGTGGCGGCCCTGGCGCACGGCGCGGTCCCGGTAATGCTGCCCGCGCTCCACGGCCTCGTCGGCCAGATCCCGCCCGCGTGCGCTGACGTCGCGGAACCGGCTCCGGCCCTCCTCGACGAGGTGCTCGCCGCCATGGCGCAGGTCGCGCACGGCGTCCCGCGCCTCGCCGTAGGCGTATTGCGCGGCGCCGGCAGCCTGGTCGTAGGCGCCGTCGAGCTGGCTTCCCGGATTGCCGCGGACCGCGCCCGCCGCCGTCTTGGCCCGGCCCCCCAGATGGCGGAGGCCGCCTTCGAGATGATCTCTGTTCATCGTGTCCCTCCGATCCGGCGTGCGCCGGGATGGCGCACCGCCTGCGTCGGGGCGGAACGAGGCGGGGGGCTCACGGTTCCGCTTGGACCGTGGGGCGAATCACACGTTTCGGTGCGCTCCGCTCGGATAGGCCGACCGCGGAGTGGCCGCCGCGCCCCTCAGATTTCGATCTCGGTCCCCACCTCCACCACCTGCCGGGTCGGCACGCCGAAGAAGGCGCCGGTGCGCTCGGCGTTGCGCTGCATGAAGGCGAACAGGCCCTCCCGCCACGATGCCATGCCGCGCGCGTCGTCCGTGGGGATGATCGTCTCGTGACCGACGAAAACGGTCATGTCGTCGAGCACGTGCGGCGGCAGATGGCGCGATTCGATCGCGCAGGCCAGGCCTTCGGGGATCGAGGCTTCCTCCATGAAACCGTAGCGCAGGATCACCCGGTAGAAGTCCGGCGCCAGAATCGTCACGTGCGCCCGCTGCGCCTGTGGGACGGTCGGTGTCTCCTCGTAAAGGGCCGTGATGATCAGGATGCGCTCCATCAGGGCATGGTTACGCTCCACGAAACGCGAGAGGTGCAGCGGGATCCCGTGTTCCGCCGCCGACAGGAAGGCCGCCGTCCCCGGCAGACGCAACAGGTCGCGATGCTGGAGGCCGGCGAGGAAGACATCCTCCGGCTGCCGCAGGGCGACCCGGGCCGCCTCGACGAGTTCGGTGCCCTTCTTCCAGGTCAGCATCATCAGCGCGACGAAGCCGGCCAGCACCAGGGGAAACCACCCGCCCTCCAGGATCTTCACGCTGTTGGCGGCGAAGAAGACCAGATCGATGACGAGGAAGAGGCCGTTCACCGCGATGACTAGAACCGGGTTGTAACCCCAGCGGAGCGCGATCAGCGCGGCGAGCAGCGTGGTGATGCCCATCAGCATCGACACCGCGATGCCGTAGGCGCCGGCCAGCGCATCGGAGGAGCCGAACATGACCACCGCCACCAGGGTGGCGAGGGCCAGCAGCCAGTTGACCATCGGAACGTAGATCTGCCCACGCTCCTCCCGGGCCGTCTGGACGATGCGCATCGCCGGCAGGAAGCCGAGCTGCACCGATTGCTGGGTCAGCGAGAACACGCCCGAGATGATCGCCTGCGAGGCGATGACCGTCGCCATCGTGGCGAGCGCCACCAGCGGGTAATGTCCCCAGTCGGGACACAGGCGGAAGAACGGGTTCTCGAGGGCGTCGGGGGCGGAGATCAGCAGCGCGCCCTGCCCGCAATAGTTGAGCACCAGCGCCGGCAGAACCAGCGCGAACCACGCCAGC
>NZ_JAKSYG010000221.1 GCF_022829725.1 Methylobacterium sp. E-005
TCCCGGTGCTCAAGGACATGCTGCACCGGCGCGGCGGCGATCTCTCGGGCGGCCAGCAGCAGCAGCCCGGCATCGCCGGAGCGGTGGTGACCCGGCCCAAACTCCGCCCGCTCGCTGAGCCCAGCCAAGGCATCCAGCCCTCGACCATCCAGGATACAGGCCGGGCGGTTGCCTACCTGCGCGGCACGGGCCAGAGGGGCATCGCCGACATCAGCGCCAAGGGCGGGGTGGGGGTCAGGTTGTCGAAGTAGACTTCGCAAGGGGCCTGCGACCTCTGCAGTTCCTACGCGGTGATGGCTCGCGGGACGGTGGTCCTGCGCGGAGCACGGGCGGACAGGGTCGAGGCCGACGCGCTCCGGTGGATGTCGGTCTAGGCGGCGACCGCCCCGCGGGGCGCTCGGCCACCGCGCGCAGCGTCTCGCCGGC
>NZ_JAKSYG010000223.1 GCF_022829725.1 Methylobacterium sp. E-005
GTTCAGCGGCAGCACCGCCATCGTGAAGTTCACGTCGACATGGGCGAGCTTGAGCTTCTCCATCGCGCCCTTCTGGTCGCCCTGCGCGAGGTTCTTGTTCGCCTCGGTTACGGCCGAGGCCTTCTCGGGGGTGGCCACGAACTCGTCGCCGAGCGTCAGCTGCGCGTCGACCGGCACCCAGGCGACCGGATTCTTCGACTGATTACTGGACGGCTTGTCGTCAGTCGCCGCCGGCTGCGCCGTCGCGGACGAGGCCATGCCCTTTTGCCCGGCCATATCGGCGGGTGACTTGAGGTCGGCCTCCGCCTTCATGAACACCGTGTCGTCGGTCTTGGCCTTCGCGAAGGCCGCCTGCGCCCTGCCGATCATGTCCTTGGCCTGAGCCGGATTGGCCTCAAAGATGGCGAGCCGCGTGAGCTGGAGATCTTGGAACGCCTGCGCCCCGTCCTTCGACAGCTTGCCGGCATCCGCATCGGCGGCCTTCTGCGCCGGCGTCTCGTGGGGCGCCGCAGCTTGCTCGGCCGCGAAGGCCGCACCACCGAGCGCCGTAGCGGCGACGAGAGCTATCACGATCGACCTGTTGTAAGACATGGCAGAGCCCTTCGAGAACATCGATCAAGAATTGAGAAGCGGAAATTTGGGCCGATCGACTCGGCGCTGTCTTAAGGCGTGCCGGTTCGACTGGTTGCGACGCGCGGCGGCAGGACCGGTTCACAAATAGGTGCTTGAAAGAGACAGTCTCGGGCTCGCAATTGTGTGTTCTGATCTTCGCGGAACCAGACGACAGTGTCAGCTTTCCGAGCCGAAGGGACCCGAGCCGGGGACCTCCGCCGCACAGCTCCTCCGCCTGCCGCGAGGTGGGCGCAGCGATGTTAGCGGACGATCCAATCGGGCTGCGAGCCGCACGCCTTCCCGGCGGACAGGCTGATCACGGCGTCCATGTCCCGCAAAGCCACCCGCCGATGGGCGATCAGCACCGTCGTCCGCCCGGCCATCAGCGCGCGCAGCCCGTTCGGCATCCGCGTCGAGGCCCTCGGTCGGCTCGTGGGGCAGGATAGGGGCGTCCCTCAGGGAGGCGCGGGCGACCGCAACGCGCCGGGCTTGGCCACCCGACAGGCGGGCGCCGTGCGCGCCGATCATCGTGTCGCGCCTGACCCGCAGGGTCGCCAGATGGGCGAGCGTGGCCTCATGCGTGACGAGGCGCTCGCGATACCGGCCGCTGGTCCGCAGACGGGCGAGGCCGCGGATCGCCGCCGCAAGCGCGAAGTACCCGCTCGGGGTGATCCTGAGACCGGCCAGCGCCATCGCAGCAGCGAACCCGCCAGCCACGGCCAGGAACTCCACATGGGCCAGGACCACGCCGACATTGAGCGCGATGCCCGACACGAGCAGGGAGAGATGAGGCCGGCACAGGGCGAGAAGGCGCCACGTAGTCCTCACGACAGCACCTCCGCGGGGTGTGCGGGGGGCTGATGGCGACGCGGCGGTGCGGGTTGCGTCACCGGATTGAGCGACCGGCGTGAGGCGGCCATCCGTTAACCGGAAGACGGCTGGCGCCGCGAACCGAGAGGGTTCGGTGCGCGATCACCAGCACGACGCGTGGTCCGCGCGCAGCACCCGGATGCGTCGCCCCGATGAGCGCATCGAGCGCCAGACCATCAAACCCTGGAATCGAACAGCGGCACAGGGCGTGACAGGCCGCTTTCGACCGAGAGGGTTAGCGCGTGACCCACCCTGCAGAAGGCCGCCGACCGAGCCTGTCACCGTTCGGCAACAGGGACGCGGCAAAGGGCTGACGGCGTGCAACCAAAGCCTGGGTGAGATGTTGTGGCGCTCGTTCGTGTACAGCGCGATGTATTACGGCGATCTCAGATGCGTTCATAGACGATTTACTATGACAGGCCTACGCGTCGCTCGCCGGTGTGTCCGTAAAACTACAGCTATTTGGCTCATAAGCCGGTACCCATAGCTCCAGACGAAATTTTGGACCTTACCCGATGACCAAGCTCCTCGCCTCTCTGGCCGCCTTCACCGCGCTGACCGCTGCCGCCTCGGCCGCCGACCTGCCGCGCCGCGCCGCTCCGCCGCCGGTGTTCACCCCCGTGCCGGTGTTCACCTGGACCGGCGCCTACTTCGGTATCAACGCCGGCTACGCCTTCGACGCCAGCAGCAACAGCAACAACAACTCCACCTTCGGCGTCCCCGCCCCCTACGCCGCCGCCGGCACCACCGCCACCTTCCGCAACCGCAGCCAGGACGGCTTCTCCGGCGGTGGCCAGATCGGCTACAACTACCAGTTCACCCCGGGCTCCGGCGTCGTCGTCGGCATCGAGGCCGACGCCCAGTACCTCGACTTCGGCCGTAACCGGAACAGCGCCTTCATCACCGGCGGCGCGCTGGCCCCCG
>NZ_JAKSYG010000231.1 GCF_022829725.1 Methylobacterium sp. E-005
CCAGCCACCCGCGCCGGAGGTCGTCCTCTGGCCAACCGAACCGAGCGGATCAGTGCCGTCCGCGCGCCCTGCCATCGTCAGCCGACCGACGATGCACTAACTTCGAACTCGGGCCACCGAATGGGGGCAGGCCAGACCGCGCAGTCTGAAAGCTCGATACCTCTGAATATATTCTTATTACATGCATTATAACATTTGAGAAATACAACCATCAGTTATGTGTGCGATATTGAACAAATCTTCGGATGTGCCCGACGCGCATAAAACTCGGACATGAAAGCGATAGATGTGGATAAATCGATCGCTTTTGCGGCCTTCAAAGAGTAGCCAACTGATTGCGAATGCCCTTCGGATTGTCTAACGAGCCGTCTCTATTTTCACGCCCATCCAGTCCGGGTCGGATATAAAGACGATTCCTCTGTTCGAGAAGATTCCCTCGATCGCAGTCATAGCCGCACTCCGCAATGCGTGCTCGCCCCTTTCGAATCCCTGCACCGAGCGTAAGCTGATACGGGCCGCCTCAGCCAGCTGTCGCTGCGAGAGATTTAGCAGTGCTCGGGCGGCGCGGCACTGCGCCGGGCTAATCATTGATTCCTCAGATGGGACGACTTGCCGAGTTGCGCAAAATGCGCAAATACGCGCATTTTGCGCAAGTTCCAGGGCCTGTCCGAGTGTTGGACGCCCGCAGATCTTGAGGTGACCGGATGCTGTTCCATCCGTCGGATCATTCCGTCCATGATGTGTTACTGAAAGCGGCCCGCGATGCAGTCGCTGCGGCGGTCAGCACAAAATTCCCGCTCGATGAACTCCTCGGCGCAGAACTCAGTCGCCTCATCAGCGTCTCGTCCTCTGTGGTCAAGCGCCATGGCATCCTCCTCGAGAAGGCGTTCGTCGAGGCTCTGCAATCCAGCGGCCGCTTCGAGGTCCTGCACAATCCGGTCATCCCGATCACCGCAGCCGCCGACGGCCTCTTGGGTTCCAACACGGCCGAGAACTTGGCGCGGCTCAACCTGCGCTATGATCAGCCCGCCGTGCGCTCCGTCAATCAGGATATCGTCGTTATTGACGTCGCCTGCGGTTGGGCCGGCGCGTACAGCATCAAGCGCGGAGGTGGGGATATGGGCCCGCGCCTGCGCAAGCCCCTGGAACGCGACGTGGCGTCGGTGCGGCTGTTGCTACGGTCCTACCTGCGCGATCAAGGCTACTCGACCATCGATGTGACAACGAGCGCGTGTATCGATTGGTTCGGCGCGGCCGGCCTGCCCCCTCACCTCACCGTGCAGGGATCGGACGTCGACGCGCATTTCGGCGTCCCGGTGATCCCGACGGTCGAGCGGATGACACGCCACCTCCGCGACGAGTTGCATCGCGCGATTCCAGAGTTGCTCCTGCCGCTCATTCAACGGTTCGAGACCCTGCCGCCCGTCCGGCCCGTGCCAGCCCAGGATAGCCCCGAAACTGTTTTCCAGCCGCAGGACGACGCTTCGGTCAAGCGGCTGGTCGAGACGATCTTCCCGATCGGGCCCGACGCGATCCGCCTGCCGGTGCGCACGCGCAACGCGCGCTGAGCGCCGGCACAAACCCTTCCCCCTCGCAGACGTCGATCCCCCTGCCCTCCCGCGGGATCGATGTCGCGTGCCCTGGCCGTTGCCGATCGGCACAAACCCCATCTGGAGCTTGGACATGGATCTCTTCGAGGCTGAACTCCACGCCATCGCCCTACGCTGCTCGACTGAGTTTCGCGTTCTGCGCAGGCTCGCCCGTCGCGACTACTGCGAGAAGCCGCTCGGACCCCGCACGAAGATCGGCCTGATCGTCGATGTCGAGACCACGGGTCTTGATACCGGGCCCGACGGCGATGAGATCATCGAACTGGGCATGATCAAATTCGCCTACACGGCCGGTGGCGTCGTTCTCGGCGTTCTCAGTCAACACACGAGCTTTCATGAGCCGAGCCAGCCGATCCCGGCGCTCGTCAAGCGCCTGACCGGAATTACCGACGACATGGTCCGCGGCAAGCGCCTCGACGTCGCCGCGATCGAGGCATTCGCCGCCGACGCCGACCTCGTCATCGCGCATAATGCGGGCTTCGATCGGCGCTTCCTGGAGCGGGCCTGCCCGGTGTTCGAGACGCTGCCGTGGGCCTGCTCGCAAACCCAGGTGAAGTGGTTCGAGGAGGGCATCGAGGGGACCAAGCTCTACTATATCGCGTACCACAACCGGTTTTACTACGACGGCCACCGCGCCATCGACGATTGCTTCGCGCTCCTGGAGATCCTGGAGCACCCGCTGCCGGAGTCCGGGCAGACGCCCCTGGCACAGCTGCTGGACGCCGTCCGGAGAACGAACCTGCGGGTGTACGCCTTGGGACTCCCCTTCGATCTCAAAGACCGGGTCCGCGCCCGCGGCTACCGGTGGTCGAACGGCGCGGACGGGCGGCCACGGGCTTGGCACCGCGACGTCACCGGTCAGGAGGTCGAGGCCGAACTCAGGTTCCTCGACGATCTCGATCGCGCGGACGTGCTCGAGCCGTTGGTGATCGAACTCGATGCCTACCTGCGCTTTTCGGACCGGCAGGCGTGACGGCGATGAACGTTTCCGCATCCGTCACGACAGCAGGCGTGGCCGCGCGCCTTGCCCGACTACGAGACGCTGGGTTCGCCGACCGACAGGCGGCGGCCGTCGGTGACGTGGTCGATGCTGCAACCGCGGAGGCTCGCGACGCCATGCGCGAGGAGTTCGCGCGCTGGCACGTCTATCTCGCCTTGTACCTGCTCGCGCAAATCGGTGTTGCGCTGCTGGTGGCCCTCCTGATGCAGAACGCGGGCACGCCCATACGCCGATCGATGGCATTCCCTGACACAGATCCAAGACACGCCGCCTCCCGCCACCGGAACGACTTTCAGGTCATGGTTCGGCCGTCGACATCAGATGCCGTCGACGTCGAAGATGCTGTGACGGCCTGCGGGCAGGATCGTTTCTCGTTTATCGCTCAAGGCGAGAACGAGGGACGCGCGAGTCTACAATCTTGGCGAACCAGTGTTTACCAAGATTCAACCGATCGTGGGGCGGCGCGGGATTGCGACTCGACTCTGATGAGCCGAGCTCATACGTCTAAAAGGGCAGCCACGAGCGAGCGCCACTTTGCGCCGAAGTTGGACTGCGACCGGCGACGGTTCGAGAGTGAGTGTGCTTATCCGCCCTCTCTGCCGCCGTCGGTCTTCCGCCATCAGCGCATAATTGCGCGCGGCGAGATCTTACCCCTTCCCGAACTGCCAAGTTGGCGGCAACCGCAAGGTTTCCCCAGACGAGAGCCTATGGACGCGAGAGGTGCGCACGACAGTATGGCGGTACGACACGTGCGAGCGGATTACATGGATAGAGGGGATATTTGCAGACTATCGACAGCGCGATGGTGTGGCTGATCGGTGCCGAGAAACGCTAGTTCGGATAATCTCTAGAGAGGACTATGATAATGCCACGATCTGACACTGCGACGAACCACCATTACTGGAAAGGAGAAAAACTATGAGGGCACTGGGTACATCCGACTGCCATCGGATGTACCCGTAGCGACACCTTGATTGCCGGCACCCAAGACCCAGGGAACGTGCCGGCGATCCGCCTTGGCGGATGATGTGACGAGCGAGCGCGTCGTAACGCGCCGGCAGGCACGGGTTGAGGAATCGCATGTCTTCATGCGTTCCGCAAGGGCGTGCGCCTGTATTGCCGGGGATAATCCCCCCGTCGCGGCTCGACATCCTCTCCGTCACCCGAAGCGAATGCCGTCGAACCGCGCTGCTCCGCGCAGATCGACGACGGCCGTCCGCTTCGATTGCCGCATCACCGCCCGGTGATGCGATCGCAGATCGATGAGGATACTCATGTTCAACGACGCAAACCCCACCGCCGTACACGACGTTGTGCCGTCCAGAGGCGACGACCGCGATTCGATCGCTCGGGATCGACAGCCCTATACGCCGCCGCTGCCGTCGATGGCGTCGCGCAAGATCAGCTTGCGGTCCAAAGGTTCTCTACGGGGCAGCTTCGTCTCCGTCCGTGAAATCCGCCAGATCGACGTCGAGAGCCATATCGAGAAAAGCGTCCTGCTCTGGCTGTCTACGCACTCGGACATCGATCGGATCCAAGAGCAGCCGCCCGCGGTCCCGTATATCGACCGCGACGGCGTGCTGCGCCAGCACACCTTCGACATCCTCGTCCACTTCGCGGACGGTCGACGGATCTTCTATGCCGTCAAGGATGAGCGCCATGCGCGCAAGCACGACGTCTCGGGCTTCCTGCGCCACATCGCGCCGCAGATCCCACGGACGATCGCCGACGGCGTCGCGCTGTTTACCGAGCGGACGCTCTCGCCCGCGATGATCTCCAACGCGCGGCTCATCCACGCCGTGCGCCGGGATCCGCCCCACCCCGCCGATCGGGCGGTGCTCGACCTCCTAGCGGAGATTAAGGGCACGGTGCTGATCGCGGACCTCGTGACGGCCAGCACCCACGGGGCTGCCGCGTTCCGGGCGATCGTCCGGCTCATCGCCATGCGCGTCCTCCTGCTCACGGCCGACGAGCTCATCGACTACGGATCCCGCGTCACCGTCGTGGCCTCGCGCATCGGGGAGGTCGCGTAATGGTCCCCGCCATCCACTCCGTTGGTGCGCCCCTGCGCATCGGCCCCTACGACGCCGTCACCATCGACGGCCTCCCCTACCGCAAGGTCGGCGACAGTCTCGACGGCCACGTCTTTCAGAATGCCGTCACCGGCCTGCACGAGGGCTTCGAACACGCACGTCTCACCGAGCTGTCGCGCCTCGGGCGCTTGGAGTTTCGGGCCAACGCCTACGGCGCAGTCACAGCGCGCACGCAGATGATGGCCGGGGCGACCTCGTTTGCGGACCTTCCGCTGGATCATCAGAAGAAGATCGGGTGGTACCTCGAATGGATCACCGAGTTCCTCAAGTTGGAGGCCGCTTGGTATGCCGAGAACGCCGACAAGCCGCGCCGCAAGCGCTCGGGGCCGGAGCCTCGATCGAACGCCGGCATCACGAAAGCTCTGGGGGAGATCGGCCAAACGATCCAGGCCCGGGCCGACGCACGAGTCCGACCGCCGAGCGCTGACGGCACGCCGGCGCGGCCGCGCAAGCCCCGGGCCGGAAGCCCGGCGGCGGGCTACAACGGCCCCAGCGTCGAGACGTTCAAGAACCACCTGGAAGACTACGAGGCGGCCGGCCGTAACGCCCTAGCGCTGCGGCCCAAGACCCATCGCTGTGGCAACCGCACACCCCGCTTCCATCCGGAAGTCGAGCGGATCCTGCAGGACTACGCGGCCCGTTACGCGTCTGAGCACAACCGATCGAAGGCAGCTTGCCACCGGAACATGCGGGCGGCGCTCAACGCCCTGAATGAGGCCCGGGTCGCGGACGGTCTCGAACCCTACCCCGTGCCCTCGGACCGCACCCTCTCCCGGCGGATCGACGCGCTCGACATGTTCTTGGTCGAGGCCAAGAGGATCGGCGTCGATCGCGCCACGCGCAAGCACCGCTTCATCGTCGGTCAGGCCGAGGCCATCCGCCCCGGCCAGCGGGTGGAGATGGATGAATGGAAGATCGACCTGTTCTTCCTGTTGTCTCAGACCGACTTGCTCGCGGGTCTGTCGGACAAACAACTCGCAGACCTGAAAAAACGGAGGTGGTTCCTGTGCGTGGCGATCGACGTCGCCACACGCTGCATCCTCGGACTGCGCGTCGATCAGACCGCTTCGGTCCGCAACACACTGTCGACCTTGGAGATGGCCGTCTCCGACAAGGGCCACCTCGCCGCGGCCGCCGGAGCGTTTTCGTCCTGGCAGCACATGGCGTGCCGCTTGGAGGACGTGTTCACGGACAGCGGCGGAAGTTTCATCGACGAGACGTTCCACCTCGCGATCATCGGCCTCGGGAGCGGACACGACGTCCCGCCCGCCGGTATGCCGCACCTGCGCGGCACCATCGAGCGCTTGTTCAAAACGCTGAGCTTACAACTCATCCGCGAGTTCACCGGCCAGACGTTTTCCAACAAGGTCGAGCGCGGTGATTATCCCGCGATGGCGCGCGCCAGCATCACGGTCGAGGAGTTCGTCCTCCTCGTCGTCCGATACGCGCTCGACGTCTACCACAACACCCGACACGCTGGGCTCGGCGGCGAAACACCAGCCAATGCTTGGACCCGGCTCACGGGCTATTACGGCATTCTGCCTGTGCCCGGCCGCAACGAGCGGCGCTCGATCTTCGGCCTGCGCCTGAACCGGATCCTGGGCCGTCACGGACTTCGGATCATGGGTTTGGACTACCGGGCCGACGTCCTGCAGGAACTCTACCTGAAGCGCGGCAAGATCCCGCTCGACATCCGGCTCGACCCCTTGGATATCGGGGCGATCTCGGTCGCGATCGACGGAACCTGGTACGAGGCCCGCGCGGCGACCACGGGCTTCGACGGGGTCCGCCTCGCCGATCACCAGGCCCTGTGCGCGGTGCTCGCCAAGCGCTTCGCCGACCAAGCCACGCTCACGCAACCCATCGTGGACGAGGCGCTGCGCACGATCCAGGCGCGTTCGACAGCCGCGGAAAAAGCCGCGACGTTCCTCACGCGGTTCAACGAACCCGAAGACATCGCCCTGGCCGAGCGCAGCCTGCGCGACTTCGCGATTCCGACCGACGCGGATTTTGCCGACCGGGCCGCGGCCAGCCCCCTCGACGGCGTAATCCCGACCGGTGGCGCGCCGTTCGTGGCCTCGATGGACACCACGCGTCCCGTCGTACCCGAGCGCGAACCGCGCGTGTCACGTCCCCGATCGGCCCGGCCCGATGCCCAGGTCGCGCCGCCGAGGAAACCGCCAGTGATCGATATCGAAGACTGACGCCCCACCGGCGGCCCGCACGACGCCGTGCAGGCCGCCGCCCGCATGTTCCAAACCATCGAGACGCCTCATGACCGAGCCAACCGACCACGACGCCACCGACCCATCCCTCAACATCCGCAGCTTCCTCAGCGTCCCGGGGCATCAGACCCTGCAGACCATCGAGACGATCCGGGGGAAGTACATCACCTCGCCGGGCGATGCCGTGTGTATGACAGCGCTGACCCGCCTCATCCTGAATGCCGGTCTGCGCGCCAACACCCGCAAGCCCCACTCCCGGACCAATCGGCGCGAGGGACGGATCCTCGTCATCACCGGAGAGAGTGGTGCCGGCAAGTCGCACCGCCTGATGCGCACCCTGCGTCGCCACCCGGCGCTCCAGGCACAAGACCCCGAAGGCCCGCACAGCCCCGTCGTCATCGTTAACGTCCCCTCACCCTGCACGCTAAAGCTGCTCGGGCGGGAGACGCTGGCCGCGACTGGTTACCCCCTCGAGCGCGACCTCCGCGAGAACCTGACCTGGGACCAGGTTCGCCGTCGGCTCGACAAGGGCGACAAACTCATTGTCGTCTACGATGAGATGCAACACATCACCCAAACGCCGAACCCCACCGAGCGTGAAAAGGTCGCCAACACGATCAAGGATCTGATGATTAACCGCCGCTGGCGCGTGTCGGTGATCGTCTGCGGCTTGCCGTCGGTCGCGGACTTCATCCGCAACGACATCCAGCTCAAGCGCCGCGCGCGCTTCATCCATCTCGCCTCGCTGAAGATGCCCGATGACAACGACACCATCGCGGCCATGGTCACGGCGCTCGCCCGGGCCGCGGATCTGAACGTGGAGGCGGACATCCAAACCGACCTCGCACCGCGCCTGATCCACGCTGCCGGATATCAATGGGGGATCGCCATCGAACTCACCCATGAGGCGATCGAGACGGCGCTCCGGCCCGATTATCTCAAGCTCTGTCCGCACGAGGACGAGATCGATATCGGCGGTCCACAACAGGTCGAGCCCGATGGCACGCTCACGCGCCGGCACTTCGCTCAAGCGTTCACCGACTTGATCGGCTGCGCGGACGACGACAACCCGTTCGTCAGCACCGATTGGACAACGGTCCGGATTGCCGAACCCACGCTCATTCTGGAGAAATCCAGAGCCCGCGCCGCCGGGAAGCAGACGGAGGCGGTGGCCGCATGACGCCGACCCTCGCACTGCGCTGCGACATCCAGCGCGACGAAACCGTTCCCAGCTGGGTGTCCCGGTTGGCTGTGCTCAACAGCGCCGAGACAGCCCGGGCGTTCTGTCTCGACATGGGTCTGACGTTCCGTGCCTGCGTCGCCGGCAGGCCTTCTGCCCTGGTCAAGCTCAGCGCGTTGACCGGGGTCGCGCTACCCGTGCTCGAACGGGCGTGCTTCCGAAGCGAGAGCCCGTACTTCATCCTGCGCGGTGAGCGCTTCGCACAGAACACGTTGCGTCGCACGCAAGTCTGCATCTGTCCGCAGTGCATTCACGATGACTGGCAGGCTTCCGGTGCGAATCCGTCCGAGCCCTATGGTCGCATAGCCTGGCAGATATCCGGCATTCGCACGTGCCCGCATCATCGCTGCGCGTTGTCGGTGATCGCCGCAAACACGGGCCGCAGCACGGACGATTTCGCGTTTCAACTCGACGGCCGACGCCGCCAAATCGAGCAGCTCGCGAAAAGCGCCGCCCCGCGACAACCTTCGGCACTGGAAATCTACGTGGCCGATCGGTTGGACCAAAGGCCCACCGGTGCCGCTTGGCTCGACGGCCTCGAAATGCAGGTCGCGATCACGTCGTGCGAGTTGCTCGGCACGCTCATCACCCGCGGTGCGGATGCGCGACCGATGACCCTATCTGACGATGACCTGCATTGCGCCGGCGACGCGGGCTTCCGGATCGCGTCCGGAGGCGAGCCCGCGATCCGACAGGCGCTCGATCGCGTCGCCCGCCTGCATCCGTACACCCGCTCGGGGCGGCAAGGTCCAGGGGCGGTGTATGGTCAGTTTTACAGGTCCCTCGTCGTCAACAAGAGGAGCGTCGCGTACGAACCGGTTCGCGACGTTCTGCGTCGACACATCATCGAAACCACGCCCGTCGGACCAGGCGACGTCGTGATCCACCAGACGATCGATAAACGGGTCGTGCACTCCATTACGACAGCCGCGCATGAAACAGGACGTAATCCCGTGCGCCTGCGCAAGATGCTCGCAGCAGCAGGCTTGATCCCTGCAGACCACAAAAAATTCTCGAACCATCACGTAACGTTCAAGGTCGAAGGCGCGGAACGCTTTCTCGCCTCCTATAAGGACGGACTCACGCTAAAGGACGTCGCCGCTTATCTCGACATCAGCCGCGACCAAGTCCGGTCACTCGCGGCGAACGGATACATCCGGCCCCGTGCTGAGCACCGCGGTCAGCGGAACGACCGATTGCCCACCTACGCACGCGACGATCTCGATGATTTCTTGGCGCGCCTGCTCGACAAGGCGAAGCCGATCCAGAACCCGCAGGATCCCTGCTACACAATCGCCGCAGCTGCCAGACACCTCCGTTGTTCAACTGCGGAAATCATCCGTTTTATCGTAGGCGGCCAGCTCGCATGGGTCGGGAAGGACGTTGCGTGCCAAAGCTACAACTCCGTCATCGTCGATACATCGGAAGTTCGCAATCTTTTGAGGGGGCCGAAAACACGTGACGTCGTTGTCGGTCGCGCCAAGACACTCCTCAGCACAACAAAATATGTCGTCGACGCGCTCATTCGCGAAGCCTACCTAACGCGGAGAACCGCCATGGATCCAGTTAGAAACCAGTGGGTGGAGCTGATCAAAGCCGAGGATATCGATCGTTTTAATAAGACTTATATATCGGTATATCAATTATCTAAACTGAAGGGCGTTCATAGCTTTCACGTCATCCGCGCATTGGCAAATGTTGAGCCGGCGATCGATAAGGGCCGCGTCGGAGCAACATTCTATAGGAGGGATTCGCTCCCTGAATTTTAGGTAAGATCGTTGTAGTGACGATATTTTCTAAGCTCCGGCGCTGGCCGGGGCTTTTTTTATTTGTAGTTCGAACTGCCCGGCGTTGCGTGTCGGATGATACGTTTCGACGTCCGTTTGGTTCGGTTTCCAGCTTGATATGTGGCGGAATTGGCTGACGTATGCGGCGGACGTGAGGATCGGGCGATGGAATATCAATGACTTAGCCGGAAGAGTACAGAATACTATGGTTCCCGCTACACCGGTAGCCGATCACCGGGCCGCCCGCCCGCTCGACCGCGGGGCCGTTTCCGGTGACGCTCAGTTCCGAGAGGGTGACGTCCTCGGCCGCGCTGCTGTCTTCCGCATTGACCAGGGTCGTCGAGACCACAAGCAATGATGTCGTCAGTGCAGTATAGAGGATTAGACTGTGGCTGCGCGCGTTCGAAATGCTGGAAAGGCTGCGGCCCCCGTGCCCCGACATCGTTTATAATCGCTCTCAAGAAGATCCGCACCGCCAGGGCACACGGATCCTTGAGGGGAAGGGCTCTGCTTTTTCAATGCGCGCGCACAAAGCACCGCCCAGATTCGGTTGGAACTTCCCGAACGTGGCGGTGTGGTCACATGATCACATTGGAATAATTTAATGTTTCCGGGGGCCGGCGGCCGGAAAGTGCAGCAATGCTGGAGATCTACACCTACAACGTGCCGACCCGTGCTCAACCGTCAGGATCGTCCGACGACGGCGACGCGTTACCTGCACGGGCGGCGCGATGTGCCGCCCGTGCAGACCGAATTAACTTTGCGCGGCGGGCTTGAGGGCGCCGGTGCGCGCGTGGAAATCCGGGCCGTTGGTGGTCCGCGCCACGTGCCCGGCCCGGATCAGGTAGTCGCCGAAATGCTCGCCCGGCTGCCGGCCCTTCGCGTAGTCGGCGAAGAGCGGGTCGAGGGTGTTGCGGATCTCGGAGGCCGCCACGTCTTCCTTGTAGAGCTTGCTGAGCCGCGAGCCGTCATGGGCGGCGCCGAGATAGAGGTGGTAGCGCTCGGGGCCGCGGCCCACGAGGCCGATCTCGGAGATGAACGGCCGGGCGCAGCCGTTCGGGCAGCCGGTGGAGCGGATCGTGATCGGCTCCTCGGCCAGCCCGTGGGACGCGAGGCTCTCCTCCAGCTCGGTCATCAGGTCCGGCAGGTAGCGCTCGCTCTCGGCGAGCGCGAGGCCGCAGGTCGGCAGCGCCACGCAGGCCAGCGAATTGCGCCGCAGCGCGCTCGCGCCCCGGGTCAGGCCGTATTCGTCGACCAGCGCGTCGATCTCGGCGCGCTTCTCGGCCGGGACGTTGGCGATGATGACGTTCTGGTTGCCGGTGAGGCGGAAATCGCCCTGGTGCACCTCGGCGATGCGGCGCAGGCCCGTGAGGAATTGCGGGCCGTCCGCGATGTCCTTGATCCGGCCGGACGGCACGTAGAGGGTGAGGTGATAACGCCCGTCATCGCCCGCGACCCAGCCGTAGCGGTCGCCGTTGTCGGTGAACGCGAAGGGTTTCGGCGCGCCGAGCGGCTTGCCGATCCGCTTCTCCACCTCGGCCCGGAAGGCATCGAGGCCGTAGCGCTCGATCGTGTACTTGAGCCGGGCGTTCTTGCGGTTCTTGCGGTTGCCCCAGTCGCGCTGGACGGTCATCACCGCCTCCGCGACCCTGATGGCGTCCTCGGGGGCCACGAAGCCCATCACGTCGGCGGTGCGCGGGAAGGTGTCGGGTTCGCCATGGGTCATGCCCATGCCGCCGCCCACCGTGACGTTCCAGCCGGTGACCTGGTTCTGCTTGTCGAGGATCGCGATGAAGCCGAGATCGTGGGCGAAGATGTCGACCTCGTTGGAGGGCGGCACCGCGATGACGGTCTTGAACTTCCGCGGCAGGTAGGTCCGGCCGTAGACCGGCTCGACCTCGGCCTCCTCCTCGCCGCCGACCACGCGCTCGCCGTCGAGCCAGATCTCGCGCCACGCGCTGGTCTTGGGCAGCAGGGAATCGGAGATGTTTTTGGCGAGCTGGTAGGCGGCCTTGTGGGCGCCGGCCTGAGCCGGATTCGTCGCCGCCATGACGTTGCGGTTGACGTCGCCGCAGGCCGCGATCGTGTCGAGGAGGGTAGCGTCGATCGCCGCCATCGTGCGCTTGAGGTTCGCCTTGATCACGCCGTGGTACTGGAAGGTCTGGCGCGTGGTCGCCCGCAGGGCGCTGCCCGCATAGGTCACCGCGATATGATCCAGGGCCAGCCACTGCTTCGGGGTGATGACGCCGCCGGCGATGCGCAGGCGGATCATGAAGCTGTAGGCCTTGTCGAGCTTCTTCTTGGTCCGCTCGGGGCGCAGGTCGCGGTCGTCCTGCATGTACATCCCGTGGAATTTCACGAGCTGCCCGTCATCCTCCGAGATCGCCCCGGTGGCGTGCTTCAGGAGCCCGTCCGCCAGCGTGCCGCGGAGATAGCCGCTGGCGATCTTGATGTGCTCGTTGGCGGCGAGCTGGGCCGCGCGGGCGGCCTCCGCGTCGGTGATCGGCCGCTCGGTGGGCGGGGTCTCGTAGACGCGCTTGGCCGGAGCGGTGGCCTGGGTCTCGGCGGTGTCGCGGGGGCTGTGGTCGTCCATGGGGTGAATCCGTCTGTCTGAACGCGTCTCCCACCCCTCGCGTCAGGGATGGGTGCCGAGCGGATCGCGTGTCGGTCCACGAAAATGGGCAGGATCCGCGGCGGTCCCCCTCTCCCGTGCGGGAGAGGTCTGCTTTCGCAGAAAGCCGGGTGAGGGATGCGCCCTCACCGGAAAGACCTGATCCCTCACCCTGTCCCCCCTCCCGCACGGGAGAGGGACCCGCGCCCGATCCGGCTCCGTAAAAGTCTGGCGTCCCCCGCACCCGCGGGGGGCTGCCCTAGTAAACGTCCTGCTGGTAGCGGTGGCTGCGCTCCAAGGCCGCGACCTGCGCCTCGGCCTCGGCCGGACTCAAGGCTTTGACGGTCTCGTAGGCCTTCACCACCGCGGCCCGCACGTCCTTGGCCATGTTCTTGGCATCGCCGCACACGTAGAAATGGGCGCCGCCGTCCAGCCAGGAGACCAGCTCCTTGGCGTTCTGGACGATCCGATCCTGCACGTAGATCTTCTCCGGCTGATCCCGCGAGAAGGCCACGTCAATCTTGGTGAGCGACCGGTCCTCCAGGGCGTCCTGCCATTCGAGCTGGTACAGGAAGTCGTGGAGGAAGTGCCGGTCGCCGAAGAACAGCCACGACCGGCCGGGCGCCTCGATCGCCCGGCGCTCCTGCACGAAGGCGCGGAACGGCGCCACGCCGGTGCCGGGCCCGACCATGATGATGTCGGTGGCCGGATCCTGCGGCAGGCGGAAATGCCGGTTCGGCTTCAGCCGCACCCGCAGCTTGGCGCCGTCGCGGATCCGGTCGGCCACGTGGACCGAGGCGACCCCCGCGCGGGCGCGACCGTGGGCCTCGTAGCGCACCGCCACGATGGCGAGGTGGACCTCGTCGCCCACCTCCTTGCGCGAGGAGGCGATCGAATAGGCCCGCGGCGGCAGCGGCCGGGTGATCGTGGTCACGTGCTCGGGCGTGAGCTCGGCCGGGTAGGCCGCCAGCAGGTCGATCAGGTGCCGGCCCTCGATCCAGGCCTTGGCCTCGCCGCTGTCGATCAGCTTCTGCGCCTCCGTGTGGCCGGTGGCCTTCACGAAGCGCTCGATCGTGGCGGCCGAGAGCGTGGTGATGTCCCGCTCGGCGAGCAGGGCCTTGCGCAGGGCCTCGTCGCCCGTGAGACCGGCGGCGTTCAGGATCTCGTCCACGAGCTGCGGATCGTTCTCGGGGAAGATCTCGAGCGAATCGCCCGGCTCGTAGGCCGGCGCGCCGTCCTCGAAGGCGAGCGCGAGGTGAATCGTCTCCTTGTCCGAGCGCGAGGAGTTGAGGTTCACGTGCTCGACGACCTCGACCACCAGGGGTTCGCGGCTCGGCTCGACGTCGTCGTCCTCGCCCGGGGCGGCGCGGGCGAAATCCACCGCCACGACGTTGTCGGACGCGTCCGCCGGGGCCAGCGCCTTGAGCGTGCCCTTGATCCAGTCGGCGGCGGGCTTCTCGAAATCGAGGTCGAGGTCGGCGCGCTCGGCGGCGCGCTTGCCGCCCAGCGCCTCGAAGCGCGCGTCGAGCGCCTTCCCGATGGCGCAGAACTCCGCGTAGGAGGTGTCGCCGAGCGACAGGACCGCGAACTCGACGCCGTCGAGGCGCGGGGCACCCTCCCCCATCAGCTCGCCATAGGCCCGCACGGCCCGGGCCGGCGGCTCGCCCTCGCCCCAGGTCGCCGCGATGGCGATCAGCTTGCCGGCCTTGGGCAGGGTCGCGAGGTCGAGGTCGGCGAAATCCACAACCTTCGGCTTGAAGCCCTGCTTGCGCGCGAGCTTCGCGACGTTGCCGGCCAGCGCCTCGGAATTCCCCGATTCGCTGGCGTAGATCACGGTGAGCGGCGCGGCGGCCTTGGGCGGGGCGGCTGGGACGGCGGCCGGCTGGCCGCCCGCGGCGTCGAGGCCGGCCAGGAAGCCGGCGAGCCACGCGCGCTGCGTGGGGCTGGCAGTGCCGAGCACCGCGTCGAGGCTGGCGCGCTCGCCATCCCCGAACGGGGCGGTGCGCGGGAGGAGATTCTGGCGGGACATTACGGGACCATGTCGGGGCCTGAAGGGCCTGTGTCAATCGAAAGACGTTCGTTTTGTAGAACGGACGAATTTTGGAACATCACGTTCGCTGCGTCGCGAAGAAAGAGAAGATCATTCTCCGACCACGGCGAGGACCGGTCCTGTCCCGGGCAGGTGGCGCCCGTTCTTGGGCGGCGCCGGCAGGGGCAGGGCGGTGGTGGATTTCACCTTCTCCATGGCGAAGCGCGACGTGACGTTCTTCAAGGGCAGCACCGCGATCAGATGCTTGTAGAAGCTGTCATAGGCCTGCATGTCGGCGACCACGACGCGCAGCATGTAATCCACGTCGCCGGCCATCCGGTAGAATTCCAGCACCTCCGGCATGGCCGAGACGGTTGCGGCGAAGCGCTGCAGCCACTCCTGGGAGTGGTCGGCCGTCTCGATGGAGACGAAGACCGTCAGCCCAAGGCCGAGCTTCACCGGATCGAGCACGGCCACGCGCCGGTCGATGACCCCGTCGGCCTCCAGTTTCTGGATGCGCTTCCAGCACGGCGTCTGGGACAGGCCCACGCGCTCGCCGATCGCCGCGATGGACAGCGTCGCGTCGGTTTGCAGGAGGGCGAGAATCTTGAGATCGATCGCGTCCAAGACTGTCTCCGTAGGGTCCGTCCGCGCGGTATCGCCCGCGTCCGGTATAGGGTCTCTCGGGGAGCGTTAAGAAGATTCTTTCATCCGGACGCCGTCGGATCAGGCGGGGCGCTGTGTGCAACCGCACGCCGAACCCCCCAGGCAGAGCCGACAGGCGCACCGCAGCGCCTTGACTTCGTTCGGTATAGCGAACATCTCGACCGTTCCACAACAGGGTCCGGCACGCGCCGGCCCAGGATCCACGTTCAAACCCGGGACCGTCGCGATGACCCGTCCGGACCGACAGACGGCCGAAGCCCTCGCGGAGCAGCTGTCCGGGCTCGACCTGACCAGCCGCCTCCACCTGATCGCCGCCGAGATCCCCGGCCGGCTCGTGTTCACCACGAGCCTGGGTGTCGAGGATCAGGCGCTGACCCACGCCCTGGCGATGGCCAAGCTTGCTCAAGGGCAGGCCAAGGGGCAGGCCAAGGGCCGCGTCGAGATCGTCACCCTCGATACCGGCCGCCTGTTCGCCGAAACCTACGACACCTGGGCCGAAACCGAATCGGCTTACGGGATCCGCATCGCCGCCTACGCGCCGGAGCGCGCGGCCGCGGAGAAATTCGTGCGCAACGAGGGCATCAACGGCTTCCGGCGCTCGGTCGCCGCCCGTCAGGCCTGCTGCGGCTTCCGCAAGGTCGAGCCGCTGGGCCGCGCCCTGGCGGGGGCGAGCGGCTGGCTCACCGGGCTGCGGGCCGGCCAATCGGCCAACCGCGCCGAGACGCCCCTCGCCGAGTTCGACGCCGCGCGTGGCCTGATCAAGCTGAACCCCCTGGCCGACTGGACCCGGGCGCAGGTCGACAGCTTCGTGCGCGACAACTTCGTGCCCTACAACGTCCTGCACGATCGCGGCTTCCCGTCGATCGGCTGCGCCCCCTGCACCCGCGCGGTGAAGCTCGGCGAGCCCGAGCGCGCCGGCCGCTGGTGGTGGGAGCAGGAAGACAAGAAGGAATGCGGCCTGCATGTCGGACGTCCCGGGGCGTCGGTGCAGCCGGGTCAGGAGCCCGCCGCGTTCGAGACCATCCAGACCGACACCCATCGCCAGCCGGAGTTCGCCCGATGAGCGCCGCCCTCGCCGCCGCCGTGCAGCCGAGCGCCCCCGCCGACCGCCTCAGCCACCTCAAGCGGCTGGAGGCCGAGGCCATCCACATCTTCCGGGAGACGGTCGCCGAGACCGAAAATCCGGTGATGCTCTACTCGATCGGCAAGGATTCCTCGGTCCTGCTGCATCTGGCGCTGAAGGCCTTCGCCCCCGGGCGGCTGCCGTTCCCGCTGCTCCACGTCGACACCACGTGGAAATTCCGCGAGATGATCGCCTTCCGCGACGCCCGCGCCAAGGAACTCGGCCTCGATCTCCTGATCCACACCAACCCGGACGGGCTCGCCCGCGGCGTCGGCCCGGTGAGCCACGGCTCCGAGGTCCACACCGACGTGATGAAGACGCAAGCCCTGCGGCAGGCGCTCGACAAGCACAAGTTCGACGCGGCCTTCGGCGGCGCCCGCCGCGACGAGGAGGCGAGCCGCGCCAAGGAGCGGATCATCTCGTTGCGCACCGCGCAGCACCGCTGGGACCCGAAGCGCCAGCGTGCCGAGCCCTGGCATCTCTACAATCTCAAGAAGAAGCGCGGCGAGTCCCTGCGGGTCTTCCCGCTGTCGAACTGGACCGAGCTGGATATCTGGCTCTACATCGAGCAGGAAAACATTCCGATCGTCCCGCTCTACTTCGCCCAGGAGCGGCCGGTGGTGGAGCGGGACGGCCAGCTCATCATGGTCGATGACGAGCGGCTGCCGCTCGCCCCCGGCGAGACGCCGCAGCAGCGCCTCGTCCGCTTCCGGACGCTCGGCTGCTACCCGCTGACCGGCGCGGTGGAGAGCGATGCCGCCACCTTGCCCGAGATCATCGGCGAGACGCTGGCGGCGCGCACCTCGGAGCGCCAGGGCCGGGTGATCGACAAGGACGGCGCGGGCGCCATGGAGCGCAAGAAGCAGGAAGGTTACTTCTGATGACGGTGCATCAGGCCCCCAACGCCTTCGGTGAGCGCGCGGCCGGCTATGCGGCCTTCCTCACCGCCCACCGCAACAAGGCGGTGCTGCGCTTCATCGCCTGCGGCTCCGTGGATGACGGCAAGTCGACCCTGATCGGGCGGCTCCTGCACGACACCAAGCAGATCTTCGACGACCAGATCTCGGCGCTCCAGCGGGATTCCCGCAAGCACGGGACGCAGGGCGCGGAGGTGGATCTCGCGCTGCTGGTGGACGGCCTCCAGGCCGAGCGCGAGCAGGGCATCACCATCGACGTCGCCTACCGGTTCTTCTCCACCGACAAGCGCTCCTTCATCGTGGCCGACACGCCCGGCCACGAGCAGTACACCCGCAACATGGCCACCGGTGCCTCCACGGCCGACGTGGCGGTGATCCTCGTGGACGCCCGCCAGGGCCTGACCCGCCAGACACGGCGCCACGCGCTGCTCGTCTCGAATCTCGGAATCCGCCGCGTCGTGCTGGCGGTGAACAAGATGGATCTCGCCGGCTGGGCGCAGGGCACCTTCGACGGCATCGTGGCGGGCTTCTCGGACTTCGCCCGGGGGCTGAATTTCTCCGAGGTCAAGGCGATCCCGCTCTCGGCCAAGAACGGCGACAACGTCGTCGAGCCGGGTATCGCGGCGCCCTGGTATACGGGCGGCCCGCTGCTCACCTACCTGGAGACCGTGCCGGTCCGCGCCGAGGCGTTGAACGCGCCGTTCCGGATGGCGGTGCAGTGGGTCAACCGGCCGAATTCCGAGTTCCGCGGCTATAGCGGCCGGATCGCCAGCGGCCGGGTGCGCCCGGGCGATTCGGTGACGGTCCAGCCCTCCGGCCGGACCTCCATGGTGGCGCGGATCTACACCGCCGACGGCGACCTACCCGAGGCCGGCGAGGACGAGTCGGTCACCCTGGTGCTGGCCGACCAGATCGACGCCTCCCGCGGGCAGGTGATCATGGCCACCGACGCGCCGATGCGGGTCACCGAGACCCTCGACGCCCGCCTGTTCTGGGCGGCCGAGACCGATCTGAGCCCGGGCGCGAGCCTGTTCGCCAAGATCGGCACCGCCACGGTCACCGCGACGGTGGAGCGGATCGTCTCGCGCATCGACCCGGAGACCGGCAAGCCCGGCCCGGCCGAGCGCCTGTCGGCCAACGACATCGCGGACGTGGCGCTCCGCCTCGACCGGGCGGTGGCGGTGGACGCCTATGCCGAGAACCGCGAGACCGGCAGCCTGATCCTGATCGACCGCGAGACCACCGACACGGCGGCGCTCGGGCTTGTCCTGGCGCCGAAGGCGGAAGCGGCCAAGCCGGCGACGCCCGACGAGAAGCCGGCGGACGGGGGCGGCTTCCTCGCCCGGCTCGGTCGGCTGTTCGGGCGCTGAAGTCCGGGTTTCAAAAGGTCCGGGACCTTTTGCGGGTGCAGGGCAGAGCCCTGCTGTACGGATCCTGCTCCCCCGTGAGGGGGACCAGGATCCGTAGGCCGGGGTTTCACCCCGACACCCCACCAAAGGGCTCAGCCCTTTGGGAACCTTGACGTTTGTCGGTGTCAGGCCGCCTGCGACGTGGCGCTGAGGCCCCAGGTCTGCGCCAGCAACGTATAGGATGCCTGCCGCGCCGCCTGATCGGGGATCGCCGAGACGATCATCAACTCGTCGGCCTGCGTTCGCTGGACCATGTCGGCCAAGTGCGTCCGCAGGGTTTCTGGACTGCCGACATGCAGCCGGTCGCGACTGCGCGCGATCTGCATCCGCTCCGCCTCGGAATACGGATAGGCCAGCGCCTCGGCGAGGCTCGGCAGCGGCCGGTACTCGCCCCGCTCCCGCCGCAGGGTCGCCAAGCGGGCGCTGGCCGCCAAGCGCTCGGCCTCCGCATCCGTGGCGGCGCAGATCGCCGCCACCGCCAGGATCGCGTGGGGTCGCGTGCCGAGCCGCGTCGGCTGGAACCGGTTCCGGTAGTCGAGCATCGGCGCCTCGGCGGGCATGCCGGAGAAGTGCTGCGCGAAGCCGAAGCCGCAGCCGATCTCGGCGGCGAGCCGCGCACTGTAATCGGAGGAGCCGAGCAGGAAGATCGGCGGCAGCGGCACCCCCGCGGGACTCGCCTCGATCCGCGCGAACGGGTGCCCCTCCGGGAAGCCACCGTCCCAGAACAGCAGCTCCTGCAGGCGGTCGAGGAAGTCGTCCCCGCCGCCCTCCCCCGGGGCCTCACGGCGGCGCAGCGCCCGTGCGGTGAGGCCGTCCGTGCCGGGTGCCCGGCCGAGGCCGAGATCGATCCGGCCCGGAAACAGGGCCTCCAGCACCCGGAAGCGCTCCGCCACCATCAGTGGCGCGTGGTTCGGCAGCATGATCCCGCCCGAGCCGACCCGCAGGTTGCGGGTCGCGGCAGCGATCTGGCCGATCATGATCTCGGGGGCGGGGCTCGCGACGTTGGGGAGCGCGTGATGCTCGGCCAGCCAGTAGCGCCGGTAGCCGAGGCCGTCGACGTGCCGGGCGAGCGCCAGGGTGTCGTGCAGCGCCTGCGCCGGGGTCGAGTCGGCGCTGACGAAGGAGAGGTCGAGGACGGAGAGCGGTGTCATGCCGGGAGAGATGGGGGTGTGAGCCGGCCGGCGCGAGGGCATGATGGTTCGCGATCCGTAACGGGCCAAGCGGATCACGGTGTCGGTTCGCCGTCAGGCGATGCAGTCCGATACAGCGCCTCGAAATCCTGCCCGCCGTAGAAGACGTTGGTGATCGTCACCAACTCGGCTTCGACGCGATAGGCGATGACGGCAGATCGCTCGAACGGCACGGTTCTCAGACCGGGCTCAAGATCACCGCGCGGACGCCCGCCAAGGGGCGCATCGCCGATGCGCTCACAACGGCTGAGGAGCCTGTCCAGAAACCGGTCGGCTACGTTCGGATCCCGGCTCGCGTCGTAAACCCACCGGTAGATCTGCAGCAGATTGGTTTCGGGTTCCGCTCCGAAAACGACCTCAAAGCGTCTCCTCCCGGTGAACCTTCACGGTCTCGGCATGCAGAGCATCGATACGCGCTCTGACCTCCTCAAGACTCCGTGGTGGCCGCGGATCGTCCAACGATCGCCGGATGCGCGCGCGGATGTCATCGAGCCGCTCGGCATTCTCCCGGCGCTGGCGCTGCAGGGCGTGCACGGCCTCGTCGAGCAGGGCGTCCACCGAGGCGTACGCGCCGGCCTCGACGCTTTCGCGCACGGCGCGGAGCGTGTCCGGCGCCAGGGTGATGCTGATCGTCGTCTCGCCCATCGGCAGGGCCTCGCGTTCCGTCCCGACTCGCGTGAGCATAGCAGAAAACGGGGTCCCGCGCGCCGCCGCGGCGTCTCACGCTTGCCGGCTCACCGTCCCGGGCCTAGGGTCCGCCGCGCCGCGAAGAGGCGGCGCCCGACCTCGACAATCCGGAGCACCGAACGCCATGGCCTTCCTCGCCGATGTCCTCTCGCGGGTGAAGCCGTCCGCGACCATCGTGATGACCCAGAAGGCCCGGGACCTGAAGGCCTCCGGCGTCGACGTCATCAGCCTGTCGGTGGGCGAGCCGGATTTCGACACGCCCGAGCACATCAAGCAGGCGGCGATCGAGGCGATCCACCGCAACGAGACCCGCTACCCGCCGGTCTCCGGCATCGTGCCCCTGCGCGAGGCGATCGTGCGCAAGTTCAAGCGCGAGAACGGGCTCGACTACAAGGTCTCGCAGACCATCGTGGGCACCGGCGGCAAGCAGGTGCTGTACAACGCGTTCCTGGCCACCCTGAACCCGGGCGACGAGGTGGTGATCCCCCGCCCCTACTGGGTGTCCTACCCGGAGATGGTCGGCCTGTGCGGCGGCACGCCTGTCTTCGCCGACACCGACATGGACCACGGCTTCAAGCTCCAGCCGGAGGAGCTGGACCGGGTGCTGACCCCGAAGACCAAGTGGATCGTCCTCAACTCGCCGTCGAACCCGTCGGGGGCCGCCTATTCCCGCGCCGAGATGAAGGCGCTCACCGACGTGCTGCTGCGCTATCCGGACGTGCACATCCTCACCGACGACATCTACGAGCACCTGACCTACGGCGACTTCGAATTCGTCACGCCGGCCCAGGTCGAGCCGCAGCTCCTTGAGCGGACGCTGACCATGAACGGCGTCTCGAAGGGCTACGCCATGACCGGCTGGCGGATCGGCTACGCGGCGGGGCCGGAGAAGCTCATCAAGGCGATGGACTTCGTGCAGGGCCAGCAGACCTCCGGCGCCAGCACGATCGCGCAATGGGCCGCGGTGGCCGCCCTCGACGGGCCGCAGGATCACCTCGCCAAGTTCCGCGCGGCCTTCCAGGGCCGGCGCGACCTCGTCGTGTCGATGCTCAACCAGACCAACGGCCTGACCTGCCCGACGCCGGAGGGCGCGTTCTACGTCTACCCGTCCTGCGCGGCGCTGATCGGCAAGACGACGGAAGCCGGCAAGACGATCGAGACCGACGAGGATTTCGTCACGGAACTGCTCCAGGCCGAGGGCGTGGCCGCGGTCCACGGCTCGGCCTTCGGGCTCGGGCCGAACCTGCGCATCTCCTACGCGACGTCGAACGCGGTGCTGGAGGAGGCCTGCCGGCGCATCCAGCGGTTCTGCGGCTCGCTGCGGTAGGGGCAGGAGCCCTGCTGTCGGTCATCCCGCGGAGCGTTCCACGCCCGCGGGATCGAGCGTGCGGAACCAGATCGCTGTATCAGTCGGCGAGGCCGAGCACGATGGCGAGCATCCGGCTCAGGGCTGCGAGGGTGTCGCGTTCAAGTCGGCCGATGAAAGCACCGCATTTCGCCCGTGGCAGCGCGATAATTTTGTCGACCATGATCTGCGAAGTGCTTCGCAAGCCGTTGGCGGGGCTCGGCTCGACGGGCAGCCGGAAGAGCGGTGCGTCTCGGAGCGTGCTCGTGATGAGGCAGACAAGGATGCTATCGGTCCCTGTGAGCCAGTCGGATTGCGCGACGACGGCAGGACGCGGCTTGCCGTAAGCCCCTGACGGGGAGACGGTGACGATGTCACCCCGCGTCACGGTTCGGGCCAGTCGAACGCTGATTCGATAAAGTCGAGAGCTTCAGCTTCCTCGGGGGCTCCCCTCAGAATTGCGGCTTGCCGGGCGGCCTCCTCGATGAAGTCCGGCCTCGCCGGATCAGGCACCCAGAGGCGTATGAGCTTCATGCCGTCGCGTTGCGGCACGCGGCGATAGCGCACGTTCTTCGGCGAGCCTTCCCTCGGCTTGGTCTGAGGCATGGGCGGGAAATCCGATCGTTTGGGATCCTAGGCTCTGCCGGCCCTGCTGACTACTATGGTGGGATCACGTGCCCTGGAGAGTCTCGCCATGCCCACCATCGCGGTGATCGCCCCCGGCGCCATGGGCAGCGCCGTCGGGGCCCGGCTCTCCGAGCACGGCGCCCAGGTGCTGACCTCCCTCGACGGGCGCGGGGCGGCGAGCCGCGCCCGGGCCGAGGCCGCCGGCATGGTCCACGCCGCGGATGCCGACCTCGCCGCCGCCGACATCCTGCTCTCGATCGTGCCGCCCGCCGACGCGGAGGCGCTGGCCCGCCGGCTCGCGCCCGCCCTAACGGCGGCTCCGAAAAAGCCGGTCTATATCGACGCCAACGCGGTCAGCCCGGAAACGGTCGGGCGCATCGCGGAGATCGTCGCCGCCACCGGCGCGCCGTTCCTCGACGGGGCGATCCTCGGCCTGCCACCGAAGCCCGGCACGAAGGGGCCGCGCGTCTACGTCGCCGGGGCCGAGACGGCGCCGGCGCTGATCCTGCGCGACCTTGGCCTCGACCTGCGTGTCTGTCCCGGCGGGGTCGGCGCGGCCTCCAGCCTCAAGATGAGCTATGCCGGCCTCAACAAGGGTCTCACGGCGCTGGCCGCGATCATGATCCTGGCCGCCGAGCGCGCCGGGGCCGGCGCGGCGCTGCTCGCCGAACTCGCCGAGAACGAGCCGTCGCTCCTCGCCCGCTTCGCCAAGGGCCTGCCCGACATGGCGCCCAAGGCCTACCGCTGGGCCCCCGAGATGGGGGAGATCGCTGATTTCCTCGGGCCGGACACGGCCGGCCGTCAGGTCTTCACCGGCTATGCCGCGCTCTACCGGCACCTCGCCGCGGAGACGGGCGAGGCCGACAGCGCGGCGCTGATACGCTTCGCCGCGGCGGCCGCGGCGCGCTGATCGCCGCGGGGGCCTTCGAAACGGCCCGGCCTCTGTTGCCGGCTCGGCTGTCACCCTCTACACGGGCTGTCCCCGGCCGCCGATGCGCCTGAAGGTTTCGCGAGCCCGCTCGGGCCTGCATGGCAGCGGGGTCGGCAGTGACGGGATGGTCCGGACCAGTTCTCTGGGCCGCTCCTGTGAGGCTCAGTGGGCCGAGTCGCTGCAGGAGTGTCGGGCACGCGGGGAACAGGAACCGCGGATCCGGCGCAAGGCCCACATATCGCCCGCTCCCGATCCCCGCCGAAGGATGGACCTGACCCGTTCCGGGACGGTGCTGCCCCACCCGATTGCGGGTTCGTTCACGCTCCCGCGCGATGATGCAGCGGGGCCGGGGATCCGGTCCGGCGTAACCGCGTTCATTCGGGCCTGAGACCATGCGAGCCCTGCTCACCAGCGGAATCAAGGCGATCCTGGCGGTCGCCGCGCTCTCCACCGCCGCCCACTGGACCCTGCGCGTGCAGCGGGACTCTGCCATCTCGGTCGCCGCGGCCGCGGTGCCCGAGCCGGTCACGACGGGTTCGATCGCGCCGCGCCGGGTCGAGCCTCCGCTCGCGGCCGCGAGCCTGGCGCCCGCCCCGACTGTGCCGCCCCCTGCCGCCGGCCTCGGCCCGGCTTCGGGGCTCGACCAGAGCCATCTCGCCGCCCTGATGGCGGGGGCGCCGCCGCCCAGGAAGGCCGCCAAGCCTGCGGCCAAGGCCGCCACCAAGACCGCCTCGGTCGAGAAGGCTGCGGCCAAGCACTGAGCGGCGGACTGAGCCGCCCCGGCGCGGGGGACCGTGCCGGCCCGGCGCGGGAGACCGTGCCGGCTGCATGGTTCCCCTGCGCGCCGGCCGATACCCGGACGGGCCCGAGCGTGGCAGGAGTATCGGCCTCCACGAGGTTTGGCAGGCATGGGCACGCGGCTCGCGACATCCCTCACCGATGACAGCGCGCGCGCCGCCCCGGAGGCTGATTTGGCGGGACGGCGGCGGCTCGTCGGCATCGCGCTGATGTGCGGGGCGGTGGCGTTCTTCGCCGGTCTCGATGCCTGCGCGAAAACGCTGGCGCGGGGCGGCGTCGATCCGCTGGTCACCACCTTCATGCGCTACGCGGCGAGCGTCGCCATGATCTCGCTGTTCATCAATCCGGTGCGCACCCCGGGCGTGGTGAAGAGCCGGCGCCTGCCACTGCAGATCATCCGCTCGCTCCTGCTCTTCGCCTCCACCGCCCTGAACTTTCTGGCCCTGCGCTACCTGCAGATGGCCGAGACGATCTCCATCCAGTTCGCCGCGCCGCTCACCGTGGCTTTGCTCGCGGGGCCGCTGCTCGGCGAGTGGTCGTCGCGGGCGCGGCTCATGGCGATCGGCGTCGGCTTCCTCGGCGTGCTGGTGATCGTGCGCCCGGGCGTCGGCGGGATGCATCCGGCCGCTTTGCTCTGCGTGGCCAACGTGCTGGTCTACGCCTTCTACGCGATCATCACGCGCAAGCTCGCGGCCTACGATTCGACCGCCACGACCATGTTCTACACGGGGCTCGCGGGCCTCGGGCTGATGGCCCCGCTCCTGCCCTGGATCTGGACGAACCCGGCGAACCTGACCCACTGGGCGCTGCTCATCGGTGTCGCGCTGTTCGGGACGCTCGGCCACTGGCTGCTGGTGCTGGCCCATGCCCGCGCGCCGGCCAACGTGCTGTCGCCGTTCATCTACACGCAGCTGCTCTGGTCGGTGACCTTCGGCTTCCTGCTGTTCGGCGATCTGCCGAGCCGCTGGACCGTGGCGGGCGCCATGATCGTGGTCGGCTCGGGGCTCTACCTCCTGGCGCAGGAGACGATCCGCCGGGAGACGCGGCCGGCCGCCTGAGGCGACCGGCCCTGAATTTTAGCGGCCGAGCCGCTCCTGGCGGTCCATCCGCTCCTCACGGCGGTTCTCGCGGGCGCGGCGGGCGGGATCGGGATCGGTGCCGAGCACGCCGCCGACCGTGCCGGTGGCCGCGCCCACGGCACCGCCGACCACGCCGCCCACCGGACCGGCTGCCGCCGCCCCGTCCTCGGCGCCGCGCTGGGCGCCCCGCGCCGTCCCTTGCGCCTGCGCGGCGCCCGCGAAGGCGATGGGCGCGAGGGCGAGGGTCGTGATCAAAAGCTTCTTCATGGATGGACTCCCGGATCTGGGTCGGCTCCGCGCCGCCTCGACGGGCGGAGGGTGTGTTGGTCAACGATCCAGGCGCCGATTGGTCCCATCCCAAGTCACGGGCGCGTGATCCGTGCTGCCGCTGGCCTCGGGCCGGGGCGGCTGATAGAGAACGCCTCATGCCCGCTTCGCGCGCCCTGCGCGGCGTCCGCCGCCCGATTCGAATTACCGGCCCGGCCTCCGCCTGAGGGCCCGCTCTAGCGTGGCCGCGCGGAGGTCCGGGATCCTCCTGCCGCCCGCCCCGATTCCGCCGGCCCGACGCTGCCGGCCCGACCGCCGATGCGAGATCCGATGACCACCCCCGAGACCGCGCCCGCCCGCGACTATTCCAAGACCCTGTTTCTGCCGCAGACCGAGTTCCCGATGCGCGCCGGCCTGCCGGTCCGCGAGCCGCTCTTCCTCGAGCGCTGGAAGCAGATCGACCTCTACGGGAAGCTGCTCGCCCGCGGGGAGGGCCGGCCGAAATTCGTGCTCCACGACGGCCCGCCCTACGCCAACGGCAACATCCACATCGGCACGGCGCTCAACAAGATCCTCAAGGACGTGGTTGTGCGCAGCCAGGGCGCCCTCGGCTTCGACGCCAACTACGTCCCGGGCTGGGACTGCCACGGCCTGCCGATCGAGTGGAAGATCGAGGAGCAGTACCGCGCCAAGGGCCGCAATAAGGACGACGTGCCGGTGATCGAGTTCCGGCAGGAATGCCGGACCTTCGCGGCCCAGTGGCTCGACGTGCAGCGGGAGGAATTCAAGCGGCTCGGCGTTACCGGAGACTGGGACCATCCCTACGCCACCATGGCGTACCCGGCCGAGGCCGTGATCGCCGACGAGCTGATGAAGTTCTCGATGAGCGGCCAGCTCTATCGGGGCTCGAAGCCGGTGATGTGGTCCGTGGTCGAGAAGACCGCGCTGGCCGAGGCCGAGGTCGAGTACGAGGAGCACGTCAGCGACACGGTGTTCGTGGCGTTTCCGATCCGCTCCGGCGCCGAGGGCGACCTCGCCCAGGCCCGGGTGGTAATCTGGACCACGACGCCCTGGACGATCCCGGGCAACCGCGCCGTCGCCTACTCCAAAAAAATCGCCTACGGCCTGTACCGGGTCACGGAGGCGCCCGCCGACAATTGGGCGACCCCCGGCCAGACCTATGTGCTCGCCGACAGCCTCGCCGCCACGGTGTTCAAGGCTGCCCGGGTCGAGGCGTTCGAGCGCGTCGGCGACGTGGGCCCGGCGCAACTCGCCGGCCTCGCCCTGGCCCATCCCCTGGCGGCGCTCGGCTACGGCTTCGCGGTGCCGATGCTCGATGGCGACCACGTCACCGACGAATCCGGCACGGGCTTCGTCCACACGGCCCCCGGCCACGGCCGCGAGGATTTCGAGCTTTGGATGGCGAGCGGTCGCCTGCTCGCCGAGCGCGGCATCGACCCGATCATCCCCTACACGGTGGATGCCGACGGCGCGCTGACCAAGGCCGCGCCGGGCTTCGAGGGCAAGCGCGTCCTCACCGACAAGGGCGAGAAGGGCGACGCCAACAAGGCGGTCATCGCCGCGCTGACCGAGGCCGGGGCCCTCGTCGCCCGCGGGGTCCTGCGCCACCAGTACCCGCATTCCTGGCGCTCCAAGAAGCCGGTGATCTTCCGCAACACGCCGCAATGGTTCATCGCCATGGACCGGCCGGTGGAGTCCCTCGGCAACCGGACGCTCCGCGAGGTGGCGCTCCAGGGGATCGACGACACCCAGTGGGTGCCGACTCAAGGAAAGAACCGCATCACCGGCATGGTCGCCAACCGGCCGGACTGGGTGGTGTCGCGCCAGCGCGCCTGGGGCGTGCCGATCACCGTGTTCGTCCACCGGGAGACGGGCGAGATCCTGAAGGATGCGGCCGTCAACGCCCGCATCCGCGACGCTTTCGCGGCCGAGGGCGCCGACGCGTGGTTCCGGGACGAGGCCGCCGCGCGCTTCCTCGCGCCCGAGCACGACCCGGCGTCTTACGAGAAGGTCACCGACGTCCTCGACGTCTGGTTCGATTCGGGCTCGACCCACGCCTTCGTGCTGGACGATCCGGAGGCTTTTCCGGGCCTCGCCGGGGTCACGCGCGTCCGCGACGGCGGGACGGACCGGGTGATGTACCTGGAGGGCTCGGACCAGCACCGCGGCTGGTTCCAGTCCTCGCTGCTCGAATCGTCCGGCACCCGCGGCCGGGCGCCTTACGACATCGTCCTGACCCACGGCTTCGTGCTCGACGGCAAGGGCCTGAAGATGTCGAAGTCGAAGGGCAACGTCGTCGCGCCGCAGAGCGTCATCAAGGATTCGGGCGCCGACATCCTGCGCCTCTGGGTGGCGGCCTCCGACTACACCGACGACCTGCGCATCGGCCCGGAGATCATCAAGACGTTTGCCGAGACCTACCGGAAGCTGCGCAACTCCTTGCGCTGGATGCTGGGCTCCCTCGCCCACCGGGTCCCGGGCGACGACGTGGCGTACGAAGAGATGCCGGAGCTGGAGCGGCTGATCCTGCACCGGCTGGCCGAGCTCGACGGCGAGATCCGCGAGGCCTACGCGAGCTTCGACACCAAGCGCGTGGTGGCCCTGCTCAACGGCTTCATGACCGGCGACCTGTCGTCCTTCTACTTCGACGTGCGCAAGGACGCCCTGTACTGCGATCCCGTCTCCTCGGTCCGCCGCCGGGCGGCCCTGCAGGTGATCGACAAGGCCTTCCGGCGGGCGGCGATCTGGCTGGCCCCGGTGCTGGCCTTCACGGCCGAGGAGGCGTGGCTCGAGCGCTACCCGTCCGAGGACGGCTCGGTGCATCTCCAGACCCTGCCGGAGACCCCGGCCGCCTGGCTCGACCCCGCCCTCGCGGAGCGCTGGCAAAAGATCCGGCGGGTGCGGCGGGTGGTCACCGGCGCCCTGGAGATCGAGCGCGCAGCCAAGCGCATCGGCGCGAGCCTGGAGGCGGCCCCGCAGGTCTACGTGGCGGATCCGGAGCTTCTGGCGGCGCTGGAAGGCTGCGACTTCGCCGATACCTGCATCACGTCCGCCATCACCGTGGCGGCGGGCGAGGGGCCGGCGGACGCCTTCCGGCTCGACGAGGTGCGCGGCGTCGCCGTGGTGCCGAGCCCGGCTGACGGCCGCAAATGCGCCCGCTCCTGGCGGGTCAGCCCGGAGGTCGGCGGCGATCCGGACTATCCGGACGTGACCCCCCGCGACGCCCAGGCCCTGCGCGAGTGGGATGCGGCGCATCCGGAGGCGAGCGCGGCGTGAGGGCTGTGCTCACCGCCGCCGCCGCGCGCCCCTCTCCCCGCTTGCGGGGAGAGGCCCGCACGGACCGCGTCGTCCGTGCGGGAAGCGGAGGCGCAGCCGGAGCGGCGGTGAGGGGGCGGCTCCGGATGAGTCACCGCCTGAACCGCCTCCTCACCTTCGGCTACCGCCTCGCCGCGCTCCCCAGCGAGGGGGAGATGCGGCCCTCTCCCCGCGCATGGGGAGAGGGTTTTTCCACCCTCGTCCGCGCGGTCGCCGCATGACCCCCTTCCGCGCCGGCCTCACGGCCCTCCTGCTCACCCTCCTCCTCGACCAAGCCTCCAAGCTCGGCCTCTATTTCGGCACCGACCTCGTCCTGACCCAGCCCTGGCGGCTCGCCCCCTTCGCGGACTTCGTGGTGGTCTGGAATCGGGGCGTCTCCTACGGCCTGTTCCAGCAGGAGGGCGGGTTCGGGCGCTGGGCCCTCGTCGCCCTGTCGCTCGCCGCCGCTCTGGGCCTCGGGCTCTGGATGCGCCGGGCGGGCTCGCGGCTCCTCGGAACCGCCCTCGGGCTGATCGTCGGCGGGGCGCTCGGCAACGCCATCGACCGGGCGGTCTACGGGGCGGTGTTCGACTTCGTCCATCTGCACGTGGGCCGATGGTCCTGGTACGTGTTCAATATCGCCGACGCGGCGATCGTGGCCGGTGTGATCGGCCTGATCCTCGATAGCTTGGTCCCGGCCGGCCGGCGCCAGGGGGAAACCACGCCCGGCGATCCCGCGGCGCGCCTGTGATGCGCGCACCACAGCGGCCGGGCGAAAGCCCCACGCGCGCTTGCCGTGGTCAAGGCGCCATACGATCGCCGGAAACCGGTCTCAGGCCGGGACCCGTCGGATCAGGCCGCACCGCGGCCATCCCCGAGCCGGACCCCCCGGCCGGAACCCGTGAGGCAGCATGACCGGGCATCGCAGGCTTCGACTCCTCCTCCCCGCCGCTTTCGCCCTGACGCCGCTGCTGTCGGTCGGCGCCCAGGCACAGGAGCGCGGCGAGTTCATGCGCGACGCCCTGTCGGGTATCGGCCTCCTGGAGAAGCGCCAGGATCCGATCGACTATCACGAGCGCCCGCCCCTGGTGATGCCGCCCAAGCTCGACGGCAAGGCCCTGCCCCGTCCCCGGGCCCGCTCCACCAGCACCGCCTGGCCGAAGGATCCCGAGATCGTCGAGCGCGAGCGTGCCGCCGAGGAGCGCCGCAAGCCGACGGGCAACCAGGCCCGGGGCCGCTACGACGACAACAACGCCACCCTGTCGGTGGACGAGATCCGCGGCGGCCGCCGCGCCGGGGCAAGCCTGACCACCGAAGCGGAGCGCAAGCCCGGCGACGGCAATCGCGACGACAGCCTGCTCAGCCCCTTCGAGTTGCTCAAGGGCAAGAGCGCCAATGCGGAGCCCTCCGACGTGGAGCCGAGCCGCAACGTGCTGACGGATCCGCCCACCGGCTACCGGCAGTCGCCCAAGAAGCTGGCGCGCCCGCCCTCGAGCGATCCGATCAACAATGCCAGCCGCGAAAAGGAGGAGTCCGATCCCGGGACCTACCTCCGCCAGCGCGCGCAGCAGTAACCGGAACGCCATGTCGCTGTTGCAACGGCGCCACGGCATGGCAACATGACATGATCGTCCCGGTGCGGTTCTTGCGCGCCGGCGACCAGGACGGCCCCATCCGCACAGGCGTTCCGAAGCGCGGCGTCGGGTGACGGGGCCGGCAGAAGGAAAGCGGAATGCACCTGTTCAGGAAGGCGACGCCCCCCCTCTTCCCGCTGCGTCCGGGCTCGGCCTTCGGCGCCAGCGCCGGCCGGGGCGATGCCGCGCCGTTCGGGCGGTCCGAGGCGGGCGGCCCGGAAGTGACGGCCTTCACCCTCGACAACGGCCTCGACGTGGTGGTGGTCCCCGATCACCGGGCCCCCGTGGCGACCCACATGATCTGGTATCGCAACGGCTCGGCCGATGATCCGCTCGGCCAGTCGGGCATCGCCCACTTCCTCGAGCACCTGATGTTCAAGGGCACCGAGACGCACCCGGTCGGTGCCTTCTCGAAGGCGGTGTCGGGCCTCGGCGGCCAGGAGAACGCCTTCACCAGCTACGACTACACCGCCTATTTCCAGCGGGTCGCCCGGGATCACCTCGGCACCATGATGGAATTCGAGGCCGACCGGATGGGCGGCCTCGTCCTCGACGACGCCGTCGTGGCGCCCGAGCGCGACGTGGTGCTGGAGGAGCGGCGCATGCGGGTCGAGACCGACCCCTCCGCCCAGTTGTCCGAGGCGATGGCGGCCGGCCTGTTCGTGCATCACCCCTACGGCATTCCGATCATCGGCTGGATGCACGAGATCGAGGGGCTGAACCGCGAACACGCGCTGGCCTATTACAAGCGCTTCTACACCCCCGAGAACGCCATCCTGGTGGTGGCCGGCGACGTGACCCCCGACGAGGTCCGCCGTCTCGCCGAGACCACCTATGGCCGCGTCGCGCCCCAGGGCGCCCGGCCGGAGCGCGTGCGGGCGCGGGAGCCGGAGCCGAAGGCGCTCCGCCGGGTCGCTGTGGCTGACCCGAAGGTCGAGCAGCCGACCCTGCAGCGGCTCTACCTGACCCCCTCCTGCATCACCGCCCGGGACGGTGGCTGCCACGACCTCGAGCTGCTGGCCGAGGTTCTGGGCGGCGGCTCGACCTCCTATCTCTACCGCAAGCTGGTCATGGAGACCGGCCTCGCGGTGAATGCCGGCGCCTGGTACATGGGCTCGGCGATCGACGACACGCGCTTCTCCGTCTACGCGGTGCCCGCCGAGGGCGTGCCCCTCGAGAAGCTGGAGGAGGCCGTCGACAAGGTGCTGCGCCGCGCCCCCGCGGAGGCGCTCGACGCCGAGGCGATCGAGCGGGCCAAGACCCGCCTCGTGGCCGAGACGGTCTATTCCTCCGACAGCCAGTCGTCGCTCGCCCGGATCTACGGCTCCGCGCTGGCGATCGGCGAGACCATCGAGGAGGTCCGCCGCTGGCCGACCGACATCGAGGCTGTGTCGCAGGAGCGTCTGAAGGGCGCCGCCGAGCGCTGGCTGACGCCGGCCCGCTCGATCACCGGCTACCTGACCAAGGCGCAGGATCCCGACGCCCCGGTCGCGATGGCCGCCGAATAGCCCCGGTCGCGTCCCGGCGGCCCTGGGCCGCGACGGGACGTGCCGCATGGGAGCCCTGGCCTGCTCCGCCGTCGCCCGAGATAGAGACAAGAGGTTCCCATGAGCTTGACCGAGACTCTGGTCGAGACCGCAACCCCCGCCAACTCGCCGACGACGGCGCTGCCGGTCGTGACCGCCCCCGGTATCGAGGCGTGGCACGTCGAATCCCCCGTCGTGCCGCTGATCGCGCTCGCCTTCACCTTCGAGGGCGGCGCCGCCCAGGACCCGGCCGGCAAGTCGGGTTGCGCGCAGATGCTGGCGCGGCTCCTCGACGAGGGGGCGGGCGACCTGACCTCCGACCAGTTCCAGGAGCGGCTGGCCGCCCGGGCGATCGAGCTGTCCTTCCATGCCGGGCCGGACGCGATCGGCGGCTCGCTGAAGATGCTGGTCAAGCATGCCGACGAGGCGATCGAGCTCCTGGCCCTGGCGTTGGCCAAGCCCCGCCTCGACCCGGACGCGATCGAGCGCGTGCGCGGCCAAGTCATTGCCGGCCTGCGCTACCAGCAGAACGATCCGGGGGTGCTCGCCTCCCGCCGCTTCTTCACGGAGGCGTTTGCAGGCCATCCCTATGCCCGCCCCTCCTCCGGCACGGTCGAGAGTGTCGCGGCGATCACCCGGGACGACCTCCTGGCGATGCATGCCCGCATCATCGGGCGCGGCCGGGTGAAGGTCGCGGCGGTCGGTGCGATCGGCGCCGAGCAGCTCGCCGCGGGCCTGAACCGCGCCTTCGGAGCGCTGCCGGAGGCCGGTGAGCTCAAGGTCGTGCCGCGCACCGAGGTGCAGGAACTCGGCAAGCGCGTCATCGTCGACCTCGACGTGCCCCAGTCGGTGATCCGCTTCGGCATGGCGGGCGTGCCCTGGCGCGATCCGGACTTCATCCCGGCCTACGTGCTGAACCACATCCTGGGCGGCGGTGCCTTCACGTCCCGCCTGTTCCAGGAGGTGCGCGAGAAGCGTGGGCTGGCCTACTCGGTGGGCACCTCGCTGGTCAGCCACCGCTCGGCCGCGATGACCTGGGGCTACACCGCCACCAAGAACGAGCGCGTCGGCGAGGCGCTGTCGGTGATCGGCGACGAGATCGGCCGGCTGATCACGGACGGGCCGGACGACGACGAGCTCCAGAAGGCCAAGGATTACCTGACCGGCTCCTATGCGCTCGGCTTCGACACATCGACCAAGATCGCCCACCAGCTGGTGCAGATCGCCTTCGAGGAGCTGGGCATGGATTACATCGCCCGGCGCAATGCCATGGTGGCGGCCGTGACGCAGGCCGATATCCGCCGCGCCGCCGCGCGGACCTTCGCGGATGGCAGGATGCTGGTGGTGGCCGCGGGGCGGCCGGTCGGGCTCTGAGAGCGGGGTCGCTTTTGTCGGACGGCGATCGGTGCATACTGCAGTCATGACCGACCTCTTGGATCGGGCGATGAAAACCGCCCGCGCGCTGCCGCCCGAGATGCAGGATGAGATCGCCCGCCTCGTGCTGGCCTATGCAGGCCGGGACGAGGCGGTGATCGAACTCACGGCTGATGAAATCGCCGATCTCGTCGAGGCGCAGGCCGAGAGGATGCGCGGGGACTTCGCGACGGAGGCCGAAGTCGAGGCCGTCCTGTCCAAGTATCGCCTTTGACGTTGCATTTTCAGCGGCGCGCGTTGCAGCCGATCGACCGCGCCCTGAGCCACATCGCGACCCAGTCCCCGCAAGGCGCGGCTAACGTTGAAGGCCGGCTGACAGCGCTCATCGCGGTCGTGGGGATCATCCTTACGCCGGGGCTCGGACGTCGATGCCCGGCGTGCGGCGCCTCTTCCTCACGCCCTATCCCTACCACATCGATTATTTCATCGGCGACGACGAGATCGTGGTGCAGCGGTTTCGCCACGCGGCCCGCAAACCGTTGTCGGGCGCCGATAAGTCATGACGACGAGCACACAGTTCCATCACGCCCTGAGACGCGCCCAGTGAACGCAGCCTGAGATCTGCCGAAGCGCTCCCTGTATGGCCAGCCCTCGCAACCTGGCCCCCGAACCCCACCTCAGGCCGATCGCCGCCAACCCCTGAGACCCCATGCAGCTCACCGGCATCCACCACCTCACCGCGGTGACCGCCCGCGCCGCGGAGAACGTCGCGTTCTACACCGGCACGCTGGGCCTGCGCCTCGTCAAGAAGACCGTGAACCAGGACGACGTCTCGGCCTACCACCTGTTCTACGCGGACGGTCTGGCGAGCCCGGGGACCGACCTCACCTTCTTCGACTGGCCGGCGCCCCGGGAGCGGCGGGGCTCGAACAGCATCACCCGGACGCATCTGCGCGTGCCCGGCGCGGCCGCGGTGGCGTGGTGGCACGCGCGCCTGCGCGAGGCCGGGATCGTGGAGGCCGAACCCGTCCTGCGGGACGGGCGCCTCACCCTGGATTTCGAGGATCCCGAGGGGCAGCGCCTCGCCCTCGTAAACGATGGCGGGACCGGGCCGGAGCATCCCTGGGCCGGCTCGCCGGTGCCGGCCGCCTACCAGATCCGCGGCCTCGGGCCGATCCGGCTCTCCGTGCCGGATCTCGGCCGCACCGCCGCCGTGCTCACCGCGGTGCTGGGCATGCGCCGGGACCGGGCCTTCCAGACGGAGGACGGACCGGTCGAGGTCTACGCCATGGGCCCCGGCGGCCCGGCCGCGGAGATCCAGCTCCTGGCCGATTCGTCCGGGCCGGCGCGGCAGGGTGCGGGGGCGGTGCATCACGTCGCCTTCCGCATCCCGGATGCCGATTACGACGCCTGGGCCGACCGGCTCCGGGTCGCCCGGGTGCCGACCAGCGGGCCTGTCGACCGCTACTACTTCCGCAGCCTCTACTTCCGGGAGCCGAACGGCATCCTGTTCGAGATCGCCACGGACGGCCCCGGCTTCACCGCCGACGAGCCGCTGGAGACCCTGGGCGAGCGCCTGGCCCTGCCGTCGTTCCTGGAGCCGCGCCGGGCCGAGATCGAGGCGGGCCTGACGCCCCTGCGCCCCGGCCCGGTCGCCTGAGCGCCGCAGCCGGCGGCAACCCTCCCATGTCCGCGGCGCGGCTGTGGCGGGTCCGCGAAGACGCTAATATTCGAACGATTCCAGGCCGTTCAGTTCTTTCGCGGGTGTGATCTCGGCGCGCCTTGACGGGCGTGCTGCAACTGCGAAAGAAGCAACACGCGTATGTTTGACATCCGGATCCCGGCGGGCCGTCTCGCAAGGATCCGCCCCCGTCCGATGGGACGGCGGGGATCTGCCGCACCGGGCATCAGAGGATTCGAGGACTGATCCGTCGATGAGCAAGTTCTACGAGGAGCGCGTCCTGTCGGTCCATCACTGGACCGACAACCTGTTCTCGTTCCGCACCACCCGTGATCCGGCGTTCCGCTTCCGCAACGGCGAGTTCACCATGATCGGCCTGGAGGTCGAGGGGCGGCCGCTCCTGCGCGCCTACTCGGTGGTCTCGGCCAATTACGAGGAGGAGCTGGAGTTCTTCTCGATCAAGGTCCAGGACGGGCCGCTGACCTCCAAGCTCCAGCACCTCAAGGTCGGCGACCCGATCATCATCGGCAAGAAGCCCACCGGCACCCTGGTGCTCGACAATCTGCTGCCCGGCCGGCACCTCTACCTGCTCGGCACCGGCACGGGGCTGGCGCCGTTCCTGTCGATCATCAAGGATCCGGAGACCTACGAAAGGTTCGAGAAGGTCGTGCTGGTCCATGGCTGCCGGCAGGTGCAGGAACTGGCCTACGGCGAGACGATCACCGAGACGCTGCCCAAGCACGAGTTCCTGGGCGAGATGATCGCGAACCAGCTGATCTACTACCCGACGGTCACCCGCGAGCCGTTCCGCAACCGCGGCCGGATCACCGACCTGATGGTCTCGGGCAAATTGTTCGCGGATATCGGCCTGCCGGAGATGGCGATCGAGAACGACCGCTTCATGCTCTGCGGCAGCCCCGACATGATCCGCGACACCCGGGAGCTCCTGACCTCCCGCGGTTACGAGGAGGGCAACCACGGCGAGGCGGCCCACTACGTGATCGAGAAGGCCTTCGTCGAGAAGTAGTCTTTTGGGACTTGGCTTCGGCCCGGTGCGGTCCGCCGCGCCGGGCTTTTTTGTGGGCCGCAGCGAACCCGGCGGCGCGCTCGAGCCCGCATCGCCCTATTGCGGCACCGCCTGCATCCCATCCGCGAAGGGCCCGCCCCCGGCGCTGAACAGCTTGCGCAGGAAGCCCGGGGCGATGGCCGAGAGCGGGTTCACGCTCACGTCCGGGGAGGCGAGCTTGCCGGCCACGCGGAAATTGACGGCGAACAGACCCTCGTTGTGGCCGCCGCCCAGCAGCGGCCCGAGCAGCGGCAATTGCGAGGCCACGTTGTTCAGCCCGTAGAGCGGCACGAAGGTCCCGGTCATGTCGGTGCGCTCGCGACCCGTGTCGAGCCAGCCCGACAGGGTGAAGCCCATGGCGGCGTTCGAGATCGCCGCGTCGCTGAAATCCACCCGCGTACCCGTGCGCACGAAGTTGGCCCGCATCCGGTCGAAGGTGACGTCGCCGGCCGCCCGGCCCGGGGCGATCCGGCGGCCGCGGGCCGCGTCGGTGTCGGCCGGCTCCGGCCCCTGCGCCATGATGCTCGACAAAGCCGGCTCGTTGCGCAGGGTGAAGTCGCGGATCTGCACGACGCCCGCCTGGGGGCCGTCGTTGAGGCCGATCCCGGCATTGAGCCGCCCGCCATGCATCCGCCGGTAGATGTCGACGAAGCGGAGCGTCGCGCCGGCATCGGCCGAATCCACCGCCAGGGTCGGCACGCCGCGCTCACCCCGGGTGACGGAGGCCGCGAAGGGGGCCGCGCGGAAGCGGCCGCTGATCGTGGCGGCCCGCAGGGTCTTTCCGTGCAGCGACAGCCGTAGGTTGGCGCCGGTCAGCGCCTCGTCGTTGAAGCCCGTGACGATCGGCACCTGGATGTCGGCGTCGATATCCTTGGGGTTCGCATCCTTCGTGTCCTTGCCGCCCTTTCCGTCCGGTCCGCCGAGGGACTTCAGGAACGGCCGCGCATCCACCACCGCGCCCCGGACGACGACCTTGTAGCCGCTGCCAGTCCGGTCGAGGCTGACCCGCAGGTCGTCGCCGGGCGAGAGCTTGACGTTCGTCAGGTCCGCCCGCTCCAGAGTCCCCTCGGGCGTGATCGTGACGGTGCCGCGGGCCTGCGCCGGCGCCGCGTCGAGGGCCAGGTCGCGCAGCTCGAGGCCCTGGCTGCCATCCACGAGGGTGAAGGTCAGCCGTCCCGGCTTGCCGGCTTGCTTCGTCAGCCCCGGCAGCAACCCATCGATCCCGACCTTGGCGAGATCCGCCTCGACCCGGATCGGTGGCTTGCCGGTTCCGGGCCGGCCGATCGGCACCACGGCGCGGACCGGGATCGTGCCGGTGAGCTGCGGCGCGGTCGGAAGGCCCTTCCGGCCCCGGACCGCATCGTCCAGCGCGACGTTGACGATCGCCTCGCCCGGCTGGCCGACCTTCGGCTGGCGCAGGTCCACGGAGACCGGGGCGCCCGCAACCCGGCCGTCGCCCTTCAGGGTGAAGGCGCCACGATCATACGCCAAGGAGAACTTGCCCGCCTCCAGCCGGTCCTTGCCCATCACCTTGTCGACCGCGAGGTCGTTGAGGGTGCCGGTCAGGGTCACCGGCAGGTCGGGCAGGTCGGGGATGTGCTTGAGGTCGAGGGGGAAATCGACCCGCAGGTCGGCGCTGCCCTTGATCGTGGCAGGGTCGAGATCGACGCTCATCACGCTCTTGAACAGCTTGGCCTGAAGCACTGAGGCCATGCCGTCGGCGCCCCCGGAGAGGCGCATGCCGATCTGGGCCACCACCCGGTCGGGGGTGATCTGCGGGATCACGAAGCTGCCATCCGTGATCGCGAGGCCGCGCCCGTCCGGCCCGTGAACTTCGGCGGTCACGTTGCGCACATTGGTCGAACGGCCCGTGATGGTCCCGACGACGTTGCCCTTGGTGACCGGCGGCGCGTCGGCTGTGACGTCGATCGCCGCATCCGAGACGTGGAAATCGATATGGACGGCGTCGTCCGGAGCCGGCTCGCCCCGCGTGGCGGCGGCCAGGACGGTTCCCGACATCTTCACCCGGATATCGACCGAATCGACGCGCCCGCGTCGGAGCTGGTCCACCAGATAGGTCCTGGCCGGCGGCGCGATGTGCTCCGGCCAGAGGCGCAGGCCCGTCCGGACCTCGCCGTCATGGCCGACGATGTGAAGGTTGAGGCCGCCATCGTCGGCCGTAGTGCCGATCGTCCCGGTGATCGTCCCGGTCACCCCCGGGGCGGCCAGGTTCAGCGCATCGATGGCGATGCCGCCGTCCCGGCCGGAGAGCTGCGCGTCCAGCGCGTCGATCTTCACCGGGGCGTCCTTCGGCGTCGCGCCGCGCAGGGTGGCGTCCCGGCTCGCCAGCGTCGCGGTCCAGGTCGTGGCGGCATCCGCCGCGCTGCCCTTCCAGGCCCCGGTCAGGTGCACGGCGTTGCCGGCCCCACGGTAATCCAGGCCGGTCAGCGCCATCACGCGGCCGGCCTCGTCCCAGTTCAGATTCGCGTCGAGGCTTTCAACCGTGACGGGGTTGAAGTCCTTCTCCTCGATCAGGAAGGTGCCGTCGCCGGTATGAACCTTGGCGGTCATTGTCTTGATGCGCCCGGCCGCGAGGCTCACGTCGGCGCGGGCCGAGACCTTGAGGTCGGTGGTCAGCGGCAGGCCCGACTGGCCGGAGAGCAGCAGCAGGTCGGTGACCGGCAGGTCGTCGAGGGTGATGACGCCCGAGCGTTCCTGGCCCTCGCCCCCGTCGCGCAGGGCGCCGCCGAACCGCCACTCGCCGTGCGGCCCGTCGAGCCGCAGCTCGAAGGTACGTGTGCCGTTGGCTGGATCGCGTCCGAACAGGCCGTTGACCCGGGCGAAGACCGCCCGCTCACGGCCGTCATCGTCGATCAGGCGCAGGCGCGCATCGGTGATCCGGGCCCGGTCGAGGGCGCCGACCACGCCGCTCGGATCGAGCACGATGCCGAAGATCGACGCGATGCCCGCCGAGAGCGGCGACACGCTGCCCCGGACCCCGTCCACGCTCGGGGGCGTATGCGGCTGGATGTCGACCGGGTGGTTGGCCTCCGAGGCCGCGAAGGCGATGGACCCGTCCCGGTGCAGCAGCGCGGTGGTCTGCGTCTCGCGGAACTCGATGGAGCGCGGCTGCAGGTTGAGCCGCAGGAGGCCCCAGAGGTCGAGGCTGACCAGCGCCAGGGGGGCGCGCACTACGAGGTCGCCCTGCGGATTGCGGATGTCGAGGCCGGTGAAGCGCAGGCTCAGGGCATTCTCGCGGTCGAGCTCGAGGCTGCTGCCGCGGATGCCGATACTCCAGCCGGGACCGATGCGCTCGGCCACCGCGGCGGCGACGCGGCGCGACAGGCCGTCGATCTGCAGCGGCCCGTTCGACAGGCGCAGGGCCACGAGGCCGATCCCGGCGCCGAGGACCAGCACCAGGGCGAGCGCGCTCACAAGGCAGAAACCGCCTACGCGCCGTGCCCTCCCCCGGGGCTTGCATGCCGCCGTCGTCTCGTCCGCCATCGGGACCCTTGTTCCGGGGAGTCTGGCCCGCAGAGCCCGCTGGCTCCGCGGCCGGTGGATCGAAGCGCGCCCGCGCTTTACAGCGGCCGCGACTCCGGTTTTGGCTCGGGCGTGCGCGGCGTGAATGCGTGGTGCCGGGCACGGGATCGGTTGCACATCATCATTCGGCCGAAAGGAAGGCACGATGCCGCTGTCAGAGGGCGATCCGGCCCCGGATTTCGACCTGCCCGCCTCTGCGGGAGGCCGCATCGCGCTATCCGCGCTCCAGGGTCACAAAGTCGTGCTCTACTTCTACCCGAAGGACGACACGAGCGGCTGCACCCTGGAGGCGCAGGACTTCAACCGCCTGCTGCCGGATTTCGCGGCGGCCGACGCGAAGATCGTCGGCCTCTCGCCTGATCCGGTGAAGAGCCACGACAAATTCTGCGGCAAGTACGGCCTCGCCTTCCCCCTCGCCTCCGACGCGGACAAGGGCGTGCTCGAAGCCTACGGCGTCTGGGTCGAGAAGAGCATGTACGGGCGCAAATACATGGGCGTCGAGCGCACCACCGTGCTGGTCGACCGCGCGGGGCGGATCGCGAAGATCTGGCCGAAGGTCAAGGTGCCGGGCCATGCCGAGGCGGTGCTGGAGGCCGCCCGGGCGCTTTCTTGAGGCAAGACGAGCCGCGCCGATACAACTCTCGACGGATCTTTAACCTTACCCAGTCTTGAATGACGGCTCTCGCGGGGCCGTCCCGATGCACAGTTCGACACTCTCATCGCGCCGTCCGCCCCGGGCTACGCCGTGGCTCGCCGTGGGCCTCGCGCTCGCGCTGCTCTGGGCGCTGGGCGCGAGCTACCTGATCGTCTTTCACGACGAGGTGCTGGCCGGTTTCGTGGCCCGGCAGGCGGCGCTGCGCGACGCCTATGAGGAGCAGCTCGCGGAGCTGCGTGATCGCCTCGACCGCGACCACCGCGACCGGGCCGGCACCGAGACCGGGCTGGCGGAGCGCGTCACGGCGGCGCTGGCACGACAGGCCGAACTGGAGCGGCGCGCCGCTTCCCTGGCCGAGGTTGCGCGGCAAACGCGCCCCGATCCCGTCGCCACCGGTGCGCTGGCTCCGCGCCGCGGCGTCGGCCCCACGCCGGTCGACGATGCGCTGGATCTGCGCTCCGACGATGGCGACGAGCCCACCCGGATCCTGCCGCGCCGGAGCGCCCTCGAGGCCGAGACCGGGCTGATCCGGCTGGAGGCGCGCCTCGACGGCCTGCAGGCGGCGCAAGGCGAGCGCCTTGCCGGCCTGGCCGCGCGGGCCGGCGACGAGGTCCAGCGCCTGCGCGGCCTGATCCGCCGGACCGGCCTCGATCCCGCACGCTTCGACGCGCCGTCAGCGGGCGTCGGCGGTCCGCTGGTCCCCCTCGACAGCCGCGTCCTGGATGGTGCCGGCTTCGAGGCGAGCCTCGCCCTGACCCGCCGGACTCTTGCGGATGGCGAGCGCCTGCGCCGGACCACCGCCGGGCTGCCCCTGGGCCGGCCGATCCGGGGCGAGGCGATCGTGTCGAGCCCGTTCGGCACCCGGCTCGACCCGTTCACCCGCGGCCTCGCCCTCCATACGGGGCTCGACCTGAAGGCAGAATACGGTGAACCCGCCCGCGCCACGGCCCCCGGCCGGGTGATCGCCGCCGAGGCCGCGGGGGGCTACGGCAACATGGTGGAGATCGATCACGGCCACGGCCTGACCACCCGGTTCGGCCATCTCGCCCGCATCGCGGTTTATCCGGGGCAGCGCGTCGCCGCGGGCGACACGATCGGTTCCGTCGGTTCGACCGGACGCTCCACCGGGGCGCACCTGCACTACGAGACCCGCATCGACGGCGTGCCGGTCGATCCGCAGCGCTTCCTGATGGCCGGTGCGGAGCGCGGCGGCGACTGACGCCGTCGCCCCTGGGGCCGCCCCGTGCTAAGCTCCGAGTCGCGATCGGAGGCCGCCATGGCGTTGGCTGTGAAGCGCGACGCGCGCATGAACGTCGCCGCGTACAGGCGCTGGGTGGAGCCCCGCCCGGACGAGGAGCGCTGGGAACTGCTCGACGGCAAGCCGGTGCTGATGGCGCCGCCCCGGGAGCGACATCAGGCGATAGTCGCCAACCTCATCCGCCGGATCGGGGATCTCGCGGACGGCAAGGGCTGCCGCGCCATGCCGGGTCTGGCGATCCTCAGCGACGCGATGGACGATTTCGCGCCGATCCCCGACGTGGTGGTGCGCTGCGGACCGCCCCTGCCGGACGGCTATGCCGCGGATCCACTCCTCGTCGCCGAGGTGCTCTCGCCCTCGACCGTGAGCCTGGATCGTGGCCGCAAGTTCGACTTCTACCGGACGGTGCCGAGCCTCAAGGTCCTGCTGATCGTCTATTCCGACGAGGCCCGGGTCGAGGTCTGGCGGCGGGAGGCCGAGGATTGGGGCGGCACGGCGGTCGGGCTCGACGGCATCGTGGCGTTGCCGGAGCTTGATGGCGCCGTGCCGGTGCGCGACATCTATCGCGGGCTCACCTCCTGAGCCGCACCCGACTCAAGGGTCGGCTTCCCCGGCCCGGCAGAGCACCAAGGCACCGACTTGCCCCATTTCGAAGATTTCTACGCGGCCAAGCTGCGCGGCTCCCTCGGTGTGACGGACGCGGACTCGGTTCTCGACCTGCGCGGCGCGAACCGGGCGCGGGCCGAGGCCTCCCTGAAGGACATGCTGGAGCGCAGCCGCTTCGCCAAGGGCAAGACCGTGGCGATCCGCCTCGATCCGCCCCCGGAGGGCGGCGGCGAGACCCTGTTCCAGCCGGCGGGGCGCCTGCTCCTCGACGCGAAGCGCCGCGGCCTGATCGAGCGCCTGCAGACCCTGCCGGCCCAGGACGGGCTCGGCTTCTACGTAGCGCTGTCCGGACGGGCCGAGCGCACGCCGATGTAGGACGGCGCAGGTTCCTACGCCGGCAACGGATCGGGCACCTGCCGCGGGGCGTTGATCGGGTCCGCATCCGACGAGCACCCCCATATCCCGGCATGAGCACCCTCCCCGGCGGCCGCAACACGATCGAGCGCGTCGCCCGCTTCGGCTACGGCGCCCGCGGCGTGGTCTACCTCGTGGTCGGCGGCCTCGCCCTGCTGGCGGCGCTCGGCCATGGCGGGCGGGCCGGCGACAGCAAGGACGCCCTGCGCGCCGTGCTGGCCGGACCCTTCGGCGCGGCGCTCGTCGGCCTGATTGCCCTGGGGCTCGCCGGCTTTGCGCTCTGGCGCCTCATCGAGGCCGTCACGGATGCCGACCGGCGGGGCACCGGGATCAAGGGCTTGGCGGTGCGCGGCGCGCATCTGGTCAGTGCCGCCCTCTATTTTGGCCTCGCCGCCAGCGCCGCGTCGCTGAGCCTTGGGCTCGGCCTGAGCGGCGGCGACGGCATGCACGATGGCACCGCATGGCTGCTCGCCAAACCCTTCGGCCGCTGGCTCGTGGCGCTCGCCGGCCTCGCGGTGGTCGGCGGCGGCTTCGGCTTCCTGGGGAAGGCGTGGCGGGGCGACGTCACCGATCGGCTCGCCCTCGATGCCCAGGCCCGGGCGCGCTGGGCCGGACCGATCGGCCGCTTCGGCTATGCGGCACGGGGCTTGGCCTTCCTGATCATCGGCGGGTTCCTCGTCGCGGCGGCGTGGCACCAGCGCTCGTCCGACGCCAAGGGGCTGGGCGAGGCCTTCGCGCTGCTGCGCGCCCAGCCCTACGGCTCGGTCCTGCTTGGACTCGTGGCCGCGGGCCACGCCGCCTTCGGGGCGTTCGGGCTGATCCAGGCCCGCTACCGGCACATCGAGGCCCCGGACATCGACCGGGTCGACGATGCGGCCGGGGAAGCGGCCCGGGCGTTGACCTGACGCGGGTTCGGACGGCCCGTCGCGTTGACAGGACAGGTCCCGCGGCGGATACCCCGCGGCACCCCATTCGGCCCCCGATGCAGCAGCGCCACTACAAGACCGCGGTGATGGTGGCCCACGACCTCGCGGCGACCGCCGCCGCCGTGGTGCTCACCTTCCTGTTCCGATTCCAGGGCGGGATGCTGGACGAGCGTCTGCACGCCCTGCCCCTGCTGCTGCCGCCGTTCCTGGCCTTCGCCGGACTCGTCTACGCGCGCTTCCGGCTCTACCGGACCAAGTGGCGCTTCGCTTCGCTGCAGGATCTCGCCGGCATCGTCCGGGCGGCGAGCGTGCTGGCGCTCGCCCTGCTGGTGACCGACTGGGTCCTGGTCTCGGCCGACCTCTACGGCTTCTACTTCTTCGGCAAGATCGCGATCCTGCTCTACTGGGTCCTGCAGATCTTCTTCCTCGGCGGGGCGCGCCTCGCCTTCCGTTACCTTAAGGACACGCGGTCCCGGCAGTCGAGCGCCCGGGCCGCCACCGTGCCGACCCTGCTCCTCGGGCGCGGGGCCGATATCGACGTGCTGATCCGGGCGATCGAGGCGGGCTCGGTGAAGAAGCTCGCGCCCCGGGGCATCCTCTCACCGCGGGCGGACGAGCGCGGCCAGTTCATGCGCGGCGTCGCCGTGCTCGGCGGCTTCCCGGATCTGGAGCGGGTGGTGGCCGACCTCGCCGCCCGCGGCGAGCCGGTGCGGCGCCTCGTAGCGACGCCGAGCGCCCTCGTCCCGGAGGCGTCGCCCGACGACCTGATCGCCCGCGCCCGGCGGCTCGGCCTACCCCTCGCCCGGGTGGCCGGCCTCGGCGAGGGCGCCCAGGGCCCGGAACTGGCGCCGCTGGAGATCGAGGACCTGCTCCTGCGCCCGACCGTGCCGATCGACCGGGTGCGCCTGGAGGCGTTCCTCACCGGCCGCCGGGTGGTGGTGACGGGGGGCGGCGGCTCGATCGGCTCCGAGATCTGCCTGCGCGCCGTGGCGTTCGGGGCCGCGGCGGTGCTGGTGCTCGACGCCTCGGAGCCGGCTTTGCACGGCATCCTCACGCACCCGGCGATCCTGGCCGCCGAAGCCACGGTGACGGGGGTTCTCGCCGACATCCGCGACCGGGAGCGGACGCATGCGGTCATCGTGGCGTTCCGGCCGGATTACGTGCTCCACGCCGCCGCCCTGAAGCAGGTGCCCTACCTGGAGCGGGACTGGCAGGAGGGCATCAAGACCAACGTGTTCGGCTCGATCAACGTCGCCGAAGCCGCGGTGGCGGCCGGCGCCCGGGCGCTCGTGATGATCTCCACCGACAAGGCGATCGAGCCGGTCTCGCAGCTCGGCGTCACCAAGCGCTTCGCCGAGATGGTCGCCCAGGCGCTGGACGCCGAGCAGTCGGTCCGGCCGGGTCACCCCACCCGGCTGATCGCCGTGCGGTTCGGCAACGTCCTGGGCTCGGCCGGCTCGGTGGTGCCGGTGTTCAAGGCACAGATCGCCCGGGGCGGTCCGGTGACGGTGACCGATCCCGAGATGGTCCGCTACTTCATGACCGTCCGCGAGGCCTGCGACCTCGTCCTGACCGCCGCCTCCCACGCGGACGGCGAGGCCCGCACCGCGCCGGATTCGGAGCGCGCCGCGGTCTACGTCCTCAAGATGGGCCAGCCGGTGCGGATCGCCGACCTCGCCGAGCGGATGATCCGGCTCGCCGGCTTCGAGCCCGGCGCGGAGATCGAGATTGCGTTCACCGGCGCGCGGCCCGGCGAGCGGCTGAACGAGATCCTGTTCGCCCGGGACGAGCCGCGCGTGGCGCTTGCGGGGATCGACGGGGTGATGGCGGCGCGGCCGAACTTCGCCGACCGGGCGCGCCTCGACGCCTGGGTGGCGGAACTGCGCGCCGCCGTGTCGGCCGGCGACCGGGTCGCCGCGGAGGCGGTGTTCGAGGCGGCGGTGCCGCATTTCCGCGAGCGCGCTGCGCAGCGGGTGGCGCGAAGCGCGCCGGCTGCCGCGATGAGCGCGGCGTAACCGGGTTTCGAAAGGGATCGTCCCTTGTCTGGGGTCTAGGGCAAAGCCCTGGAAGGTTCGTCGGGCTCCGCCCGACACCCGCCAAAGGGATGATCCCTTTGGAATCCCGGAGTTGGGGTTCCGGATCCTCAGCCGCCCGCCTGCGCCAGCCGCGCCAGCCCGTCCCGGGTCGATCCGGCCGGCTGCCAACCCAGGGCCGCCAGACCGTCGGCCCGGGCCACCAGCCCCTCGGCGATGCGGGCGAACTGCGCGTCGCGGCCGGTCATCCGGCAGGCCAGCTTGAGGAGGCCGGCCGGCACCGGGACGAGCCCCGGGCTGCGGCCGAGACCCGCGCGGAGCGCCGCAATCATCTCGGGCAGGCTGAGCGGATCGGGATCGGCCGCGATCAGCGCTGCCCGCACGGGATCCGGCGCCCGCAGCACCGTGTCGACGGCCCCCGACAGGCTCTCCAGGGAGATGAGCGAGCGCCGGGCCGCGAGGCCGCCGAGCGGCAGCCAGTAGGGGCTGCGGGCGAGGCGCAGGAGCGCGGCCATGTTGCCCTTCACCCCCGCGCCGTAGACCAGGACCGGGCGCAGGGCGACCCAGTCGAGCCCGATCTCGGCGAGCGCCTGCTCGGCCTCCAGCTTGGAACGGCCGTAGGCGTCGGTGGGCGCGGCGGGATCGCCCTCCCCGACCACGCCCGACGCGCTCGGGCCCACCTGGGCACGGATCGAGGACAGGAACACGAACCGCCGCACCTTGGCGCGGGCAGCCGCCTCCGCGAGCTTGCGCGTCGCCTCGGTGTTGAGGGTGCGGTAATCGTCCTCCGGGGCGCCCGACATGGCATGCGCGAGGCCGGCCGAATGCACCACCGCGTCGACGCCGGCCAGCGCGGCGGCCATGTTGATCGGGCGCGTCAGGTCGCCCACCACCGCGCTCGCGGCACCTTCTGGAAGGGCTGTCGGGCGGCGCAGCAGCACCCGCACCCGGTAGCCGCGGGCGGTGAGGTCGGCGAGCAGGTGGCGGCCGATGAAGCCGGTCGCCCCGGTGAGCGCGATCAGTCCGGTCACGGGTGGGCGGCACCTTCGGTGGCCGGCGCCGGAGCGCGGGCGAAGCGGCGGAGCAGGGCCGCGACCAGGGCGAGCCCGGCCGCCAGCGCCGCGAGGGTGACCGGCCAGGACGGCCAAAACAAGGTCGCCGCAGCCAGCGCCGCGAGCCCGAGGTTGACCGCGAAGATGCGCCCCACCACGCCCGGGACGCCGAGGCCGTTCACGGTGGCCCGCTGGTAGAAGTGGCCCCGGTGCGCCTCCCAGATCCGCTCCCTCCGGCGGGCCCGGGCGGCGAGGGTGAGGCTGGCATCGGCGAGGTAGGTGAGCGGCAGCAGCAGGGCGGCCGCGAGGCCTCCCGTTAGGGCGAGGTGCCAGAGTAGCCACGCGGTGACGAGCCCGATCGGCAGCGCGCCGACATCCCCGAGGAAAAGCCTTGCGACCGGCCGGTTGAACGGCGCGAAGCCCAGCACCGCGCCGAGCAGGCAGGCCGCCACCAGGGCCGGCAGCGGCGGCAGGAGCCCGGCGAGGCCGAACAGCAGCAGGGCGCCGGAGACCGGGACGATCTCGGCCACGATCATCCAGTCGAGCCCGTCCATGAAGTTCGTCAGGTTCACGAACCACAGGCCGGCCACGAGGGCGAGACCGCGTTCGAGCCAGACGGGGAGGCCGGGCAGCAGCCGTCCGTCCAGGTGCCCGACCAGCAGGCCGACCGCCACGGCCTGCGCGACGAGCCGAAGGCCGGCCGGCAGCGGGCGCACGTCGTCCACGGCCCCGAGGAGTGCCAGGGCGAGGGTGCAGCCCGCGAGCCAGATCCAGTCCGGCCGGCCGCCGATCTCGGGGGCTGCGATCAGCAGGCCCGAGATCGTCACCAGCGCCGTCACCACGGCGATCCCGCCGCCCTGCGGGGTCGGCACGCTGTGGCTGGAGCGGGCGTTCGGCCGCGCCAGGGCATAGCGCTGCAGCAGCGGGAACAGACGCAGGATCAGCCCCGCCGTGAGGGCGGCGGCGAGCGGGACGGCGAGGAGGAGAAGCGTGGGCAGGGCGGACGGCATGGCGCCGTCCTACGCGATCCCGGGCGCGATCGTGAGAGGGCGGCGCCTTACGCCGCCCGCACCGTCGCCAGGAATCGGCCGACCTCGACCGTGAGATGCTTCGATTGGCGCGACATCGCGGCAGCGGCCTCCAATGCCTGGGCGGCTGCCGTGCCGGTCTCCTCGGCGGCCTGAGCGAGGTCCGCGATCGTACCCGTGACGGCGCCGGTGCCGGCTGCCGCCTGCGCGACGTTGCGGACGATCTCCTGGGTCGCGGCCCCCTGCTGCTCCACCGCCGCCGCGATGCTCGTCGCCACGCCGTCGATCTCGCGGATGCGCCGGCCGATCCCGTCGATCGCCTCCGTGGCGCGTCCCGTCGAGCTTTGAATCCGGCCGATCTGGCCCGTGATCTCCTCGGTCGCCTTGGCGGTCTGCTCGGCGAGCGCCTTGACCTCCGAGGCCACCACCGCGAAGCCGCGGCCGGCAGCGCCCGCGCGGGCGGCCTCGATCGTGGCGTTGAGGGCCAGCAGGTTGGTCTGCGCCGCGATTCCGGAGATCAGCGCCACGACGTCGCTCACCGTCGCGGCCGCTGCGCTGAGATCCTGCACCAGCGCCACCGTCTCGGTGGCCTCGGTCACGGCCGTCCGGGCGAGCTGCGCCGAGCCGCTGACCTGCCGGCCGATCTCCTCGACGGAGGAGCCCAGTTCCTCGGCCGCCGCCGCCACGGTGCTCACGTTGGCAGCCGCCTCATGCGCCGCGGAGGCGGCCGAACTCCACTGCCCGGAGGATTTCGCCGCGCTCGCCGTCAGGGACCGGGCCGTCGCCTCCAGTCCGGCGGCGGAGGTGGAGACGCCGCCGACGATCGTGCCGACCGTCTGCTCGAAGGCGTCGGCCATCGCCGCCGTCGTCGCGCGGCGCTCGCTGTCGATCTGGGCCTGGGCCGAGGCCGCCTCGAGGGTGCGGGTCCGGATCAGGCTATCGCGAAAAATTACGACGGCGCCGGCCAGCTGGCCGATCTCGTCGCCGCGTTGCTGCTCGGGAATCGCGCCCTCGGTATCGCCGCCGGCCAGACGCTGCGTCGCCCGCGTGATGGCCTTGAGGGGCCGGCTGACGCCGCGCATGACGAGCACGGTGGCGCCGGACGCGACCACGAGGGCGATGGCGGCCAGCGACAGCATCGACAGGTTGGCCCGCTCATAGCTCTCCTCGAGTTCGACGCCGCTCGCCTTGCTACCGGCGGCGTTCAGCTCCACCAGGCGGTCCCAATCCGTCAGGACGTCGTTGATCCGGTCCGACATCGTCGCGTTGAAGTGGTGCAGCCCCCCGGGACCGTCTCCCGCTGTAACCATCGCCATGGCGCGGGCCTGCTCCCCATCGTAGGTCGCCATGTGCCGGCGCAGGCTGGCGAAGCTGTCGCGCTCGGGCTGGGTGAGCGGCAGGGCTTCGAGGCGGGCATAGTTCTCGGCGAGTTGCTGCCCACGCTTGGCGATCTTGGCCTTCACGGCGGTCCGGAGTTCATCCGTGTCGGCCGTGATCAGACGGCCGCCATTGACCCGCAATTGCATCACGAGGATGCCGATCCGCCCCAGCGTATCCGTCGCCGGCAGGCGGACGTCCCGCATCCCCGCCGCGGTGGTGTTGACGCTGCGCAATTCCGCCAGCGCCAGGACGTAGGTGGCAACGATGAGGAGGACCAGGGCGGCCAAGCTGAGGCCGAGCTTGGTCGCGATCGTGATGCTGGAGCGCATGGCGTCGGTGTCTCTATTCAGGGTAGAAATTCGAATTTTATTGCATAGATCTATCGTCGCATAACACAGCTTTAACGGGGCGTGGACTCTGTGTTTCCCCACGTCTTCCAAGATCATGTTTCATTGGATGCGATGATAAAAATCAACGATCGCAGATAGGGCAAGTCGCAGATTTTGGCGACGACGTCCGACGAGCCTCCGTCATTGTCGGGAAGTAAAAATTTCTCTGTTCATCGATGTCCGGCGCAGCCCGGGTCCGGCAGGCCGCGATTGCGGGGCGGGCCCGCCGCGTCACGCGGCCCGGATGTCGCGCAGGAACGCGTCGACCTCCCGATTGACAATCTGCGACTGTGCGGCGAGGTTCTTCGCCGCCGCGAGCACCTGATCCGCCGCCGCATTAGCCTCGGTCGAGACGGTGAGCACGTCGGCGGCGTGATCCGTCACCGTCAGCGTACCCTGGGCCGCCTCGCCCGCGTTGCGGGAGATGTCGCCGGTCGCGCCGGTCTGGGCCCGCACCGCCTCGACGATGGTGCCGCTGATCGTCGACATGAAGGTCACGATGCGGTTTATCGCCTGCAGCGCCGCCGTGGTTTCCTCCGTCGCCGACCGGATGCCGGCGATCTGCTGGTCGACCTCCTCCGTGGCGCGGCGTGTCTGATCGGCCAGGGCTTTGATCTCGGTGGCGACCACGGCGAAGCCCCGGCCCGCCGCGCCGGCGCGGGAGGCTTCGATCGTGGCGTTCAGCGCCAGGAGGTTGGTCTGGGAAGCGATCGACGCGATCGTGGTCGCGGCGGCGCCGATCTGATCGGTGGCGGAGCGCAGATTCTCCATGATGCGGCTGCTGGCTTCGGCTTCGCGCGCGGCATCGGCCGCCACCGAGCTGGATTGGTCGACCTGGCGCTCGACCTCCGCGAGGGAGCCGACCATCTCTTCCGCGGCCGCGGCCACGGACTGCACGTTGACCGCCGTCTCTCCGGCGGCACTCTGTGCCGAGGCGGCTCGGCTGCGGGTCATGTCGGCGAGGCGGCCCATCGTGCGCGCCGTGCCGTCGAGGGTGGACGCCGCCGCCGTGACCACATCCAGCGACCCGGTGACGGCGCGCTGGAAGGCCGCCACCAGGGCGTCGATCCGCTCGACGCGCTCCCGCCGCGCCTCGTGTTCGGCGCGCTGGGCCGCCTCGAGCTCGGACCGGACGATCGCGTTCTGGCGGAAGACATCGACGGCCTGGGCCATGGCGCCGATCTCGTCCCGACGCGTGAGGTAGGGAACTGTCGCTCCGACCGCACCCTCGGCGAGATCGCGCATGTACCGGGTCATCACGATGGTCGGATGCACGAAGGCGCGCGAGCCGAGCCAGACCAAGCCGAGGAGTCCCAGGAGGATGGCAGCACCGACGAGGGTCATCGCGTTCCGCGCCTCCGTTGCGCCCCTCAGCGCGACAGCGCGCGGCACCGTCATGATCATGGACCAGCGCTCGGTCACGCCCGGGAACGCGATCGGTGCCGCGGCCACGAACTCGGCGTCCCCCTCAGGCCCGGGGCCGATCCGGACCTCGGCCCCGTCCCCGCCCCCGCGCTCGACCCTCCCCAGGAGATCCACGAAGGCGGGCTCGGTCACGGGCTTGCCGAGGCGCGCAGGGTCCGGATGGGACACCCAGACGCCCTTGGCGGCGATCATGACCCGCCCCACGCCGAAGGGCGACAGGCTGGCACAGAACGCCTTGGCGGCGGCGAGCGACATGTCGATCCCGGCCATGCCGATCGCCGTGCCCGCACGGTTCCTGATCACCCCGACCGCGGTGGTCATCAGCACCGTCTTGCCGTCGACGACGTAATCGTAGGGATCGACGAGGACCCGCCTGTTCTCGCGGAGCGGCGTGTCGTACCAGCGTTCGGCACCCGCTTCCTTCGTCAGGGGAAGCGGCTCGAACCCGGGCTCCTGCTCGCCCCGCGAGAATGCGTAGACGGCAAAGCGCCCGGCTTCGGCATCCCGGCCGTCGAGCGCGTCGGGCTCCATGCCCACCGACAGGCCGACGAAGTCCGGGTTGGCGCGAATCACGCTGCCCATGACTCCGCGAATCCCGTCGCGGTCGATCGGCTTGCCGGCCGCGATCAGCCCCGACAGGCCCTGCGCCACGGTCGCCGAGACGTCGACCGCCTGGCCGATCTCGCGCGACACGGTCTGGGTGTATTCGGCCAAGAGCGCGCGGACCTGACCGTCGGCGGATCGCTCGCCGGCGGCCGTCATGAACGCCGAGCCGGACAGCGTCACGGCGGCGAGCGCGCCGACACCCAGCGCGCCGGCGCCCAGCAACAGACGCCACCGCAGGCTGACGAACTTGAGCAGCGCCATCGCGAATCCCCGGTCCCTGGAAGCCGTCCGGCGACGCTACGAGTTTTCTCGCTCCTCAAATGTGACACTCGCGGTCGTCGGTGCGGCGGACGATTGTCGGGAGCTTCGGTGCCGCAGTATTATCTACCTGGGGTCGGATCGCGGCATTGATCGACATCTTGCAACAGGGGCGACAGCCGTCCCCGTCCGGATTTCCGCCTCATCCCGAGGGGCCGCGCCTGGGCAATCGCCCCGGTTCCGGGTCCCGGGACGATGCTTCGGATCCCTGTCCGGCTACAGGCTCCTCGCCGCGGAACCGGCGGCCGCTCCTGTGGACCCCGCTCAGTACACGGCGTCGCGCTTCGGCGGCGCCTCGGCCGACGCAAGATTCCGCTCCACCACCTTGGCCAGCCCGATCATGATCTGGTCGATGGCGTAGTCCTTCGGCGTGTAGACGGCGCGCACGCCCATGTTCTTGAGGACGAGCTCGTCCTCGGGCGAGATGATGCCGCCGACCACCACCGGGATGTGGTCGAGCCCCGCCTCCCGCATCTTGGCCCGGACCTCGCGCACCAGCGGCACGTGGCTCCCCGACAGGATCGACAGGCCGACCACGTGGGCGCCGGTCTCCTTGGCCTTGGCGACGATCTCGGCTGGCGTCTGGCGGATGCCGTCATAGGTCACGTCGAAGCCGACGTCCCGGGCGCGCAAGGCGATCTGCTCGGCGCCGTTGGAATGGCCGTCGAGGCCCGGCTTGCCGACCACGAGCTTGGGCGTCTCGCCGAGCCGCTCGCCGAGATCGGCGATCAGGAGCTTGGCCTCCTCGGCGGCCCCGGACGAGACCGTCTCGAGGGTGACGCCCGTGGGCGCCCGGTACTCGCCGAACACAGCCCGCAGGCGCGCGCCCCACTCGCCGGTGGTGACCCCGGCCTTGGCCGCCTCGATCGAGGGCGGCATGATGTTGGCGCCCGAGCGTGCGGCCTGCTCCAGGGCGTCGAGGGCCTGCTCCACGGCCCGTGCGTCGCGGCGGCCGCGCCACTCGCGGATGCGGCCCTGCGCTTCCATCTCCACCGTCTCGGAGACGGAGAAGATCGCCCCCTCCCCGGCGGTGAGCGGCGAGGGCTCGCCCTGCTGCCACTTGTTGACGCCGACCACGATCTGCTCGCCGGCCTCGATGGCCGAGATGCGCCGGGCGTTCGACTCCACCAGCGCGCGCTTGAGTGCCCCGGTCTCGACCGCCGCGACCGCGCCGCCGATGCCGCCGATCCGCTCCAGCTCGGCCCGGGTCTGCGCCTTCAGCGCCTCGACCTTGGCCTCGATCACGTGGCTGCCGTCGAAGATGTCGTCGTATTCGAGAAGGTCGGTCTCGAAGGCCAGGATCTGCTGCATCCGCATCGACCATTGCTGGTCCCAGGGCCGTGGCAGGCCCAGCGCCTCGTTCCAGGCCGGCAGCTGCACGGCGCGGGCGCGGGCGCGCTTCGAGAGCGTCACCGCCAGCATCTCGATCAGGATGCGGTGGACGTTGTTCTCGGGCTGCTGCTCGGTGAGCCCCAGGGAGTTCACCTGCACGCCGTAGCGAAAAATCCGCTTCTTCGGATCGTCGATGCCGTAGCGCTCCTGGGCGATCTCGTCCCAGAGCTCCGAGAACGCCCGCATCTTGCAGATCTCGGTGACGAACCGCAGGCCGGCGTTCACGAAGAACGAGATCCGGCCGAACACGTCGGAGAAGCTCTCCGCGTCGAATTCGGGATCGTCGCGCACCGTGTCGAGCACCGCGATCGCGATGGCCAGCGCGTAGGACAGCTCCTGGACCGGCGTCGCCCCCGCCTCCTGCAGGTGGTAGGAGCAGACATTCATCGGGTTCCACTTCGGCACGTTCTTGGTCGTGAACAGGATCACGTCCTTGGTGAGCCGTAAGCTGGGCGCGGGCGGGAACACGTAGGTGCCGCGCGACAGGTATTCCTTGATGATGTCGTTCTGGGTCGTGCCCTGGAGGGCGGCGATCGGCGCGCCCTGCTCCTCGGCCACCGCCAGATAGAGCGCCAGCAGCCACGGGGCCGTGGCGTTGATCGTCATCGAGGTGTTCATCTGGGCGAGCGGGATGTCCTGGAACAGGGTCCGCATGTCGCCGAGATGCGCGATCGAGACGCCGACCTTGCCGACCTCGCCGCGCGACAGCTCGTGGTCCGGGTCGTAGCCGGTCTGGGTCGGCAGGTCGAAGGCCACCGACAGGCCGGTCTGGCCCTTGGCGAGGTTGCCGCGATAGAGCTTGTTCGACTCCGCCGCGGTGGAATGCCCCGCATAGGTGCGGATGATCCAGGGTTTGTCGCGGCTAGACTTGTCGCTCCGGGTCTCCGCGGCGCTCGCGCCCATCCTGGCCTCCATGTGATCTTTGTATCCGCGCGCGCGGCGCAGCCTTGCCGGCACCGTAGCGAAGGCTTGGCCACGCGTCATCCGCGACCGAAGTGCAAGAGGCCCCTGCACGGGGACGCAGGGCTTTAAAAAACTTGTGCGCTGGAACAGCGGGATTTGAAGGCGCCTGCCAACAAGACCGACGGGGTTCGGCGCGATCTCTGGTATAAAGTCCACCTGAATCGCAGCCTGAACGCCGCGCAAGGTCTCGGGGCCGGTGCCAGTTCCCGGCGCCCGGAATAATACTTGGTCTCCCCGAAAGCCGAATTTGAATACGTGAGCGCTGCCCCTGTGCCGGCGGCTTCTTTACGTCGAAAACCTCTGGGTTTGGACTTTCGACCCACTTGGACGCCTTTCGCATCGCCGCTATAGCGCGAGGGAGAACCGCGGCCGTGAGCAACACGCGGGACGAGAGGAGAGCGAGATGGCGGCGAGCGCTGCGGTCAGTCCGACGACCGGTGAGGTCAAGGATCTCTACGAGATGGGTGAGATCCCGCCGCTCGGTCACGTGCCGGCCAAGATGTATGCCTGGGCGATCCGGCGCGAGCGCCACGGGCCCCCGGAGCAGTCCCACCAGCTCGAGGTGCTGCCGGTCTGGGAGATCGGCGACGACGAGGTGCTGGTCTACGTCATGGCCGCCGGCGTCAACTACAACGGCGTCTGGGCCGGCCTCGGCGAGCCGATCTCACCCTTCGACGTCCACAAGGGCGAGTACCACATCGCGGGCTCCGACGCCTCCGGCATCGTCTGGAAGGTTGGCGCCAAGGTGAAGCGCTGGAAGGTCGGCGACGAGGTCATCGTCCACTGCAACCAGGACGACGGCGACGACGAGGAGTGCAACGGTGGCGACCCGATGTTCTCGCCGACGCAGCGGATCTGGGGCTACGAGACCGGGGACGGCTCCTTCGCGCAGTTCTGCCGGGTGCAGTCGCGCCAGCTGATGCACCGGCCGAAGCACCTCACCTGGGAGGAGGCGGCCTGCTACACGCTGACGCTGGCCACCGCCTATCGCATGCTGTTCGGCCACGCCCCGCACACGGTCCGGCCGGGCCAGAACGTGCTGATCTGGGGTGCCTCGGGCGGTCTCGGCGTGTTCGGCGTCCAGCTCTGTGCGGCCTCGGGCGCCAACGCGATCGCGGTGATCTCGGACGAGTCGAAGCGCGACTACGTGATGAGCCTCGGCGCCAAGGGCGTCATCAACCGCAAGGACTTCGACTGCTGGGGCCAGCTCCCCAAGGTGAACTCGCCGGAGTTCCACGCCTGGACCAAGGAAGCCCGAAAATTCGGCAAGGCGATCTGGGACATCACCGGCAAGCAGGATGTCGACATCGTGTTCGAGCATCCCGGCGAGGCGACCTTCCCGGTCTCGGCCCTGGTGGTGAAGCGTGGCGGCATGGTGGTGTTCTGCGCCGGCACGACCGGCTTCAACATCACCTTCGACGCCCGCTACGTCTGGATGCGGCAGAAGCGGATCCAGGGCTCGCACTTCGCCCACCTCAAGCAGGCATCCTCGGCCAACCAGTTCGTGCTCGACCGGCGGATCGACCCGTGCATGAGCGAGGTCTTCCCCTGGGACAAGATCCCCCAGGCCCACACCAAGATGTGGAAGAACCAGCACCCGCCGGGCAACATGGCCTGCCTGGTCAATTCCCCCCGCGCCGGGCTGCGGACCGTCGAGGACGTGATCGAGGCCGGGCCGCTCAAGCGGTAAGGCCCGGTCCGCAATACTCTCCCCGGCCCCGCCGCCCTCGCGCGGGGCTGGCCCGATCGGTTAAGCTCGGCCGTCCCTCGCCGAATCGGTTGCCGGTTCGGTGTGGCGGGATGCGCGGATGCGGGCCCGAGAGATCCTGACGGACCCGGCCCGATCCGAACCGGGGGTTTGGGATTTGACCGGCGACGACGAGACTTACGTGTACGATGAGGCGACCGGCGAGTGGCTCCCGCCCGGTCAGGCCTCCGCGCCGCCGGCCCGGGCCGAGGTCCGCGACGCGTCGGGCAACCTGCTCGCCGACGGCGATTCGGTGACGCTGATCAAGGACCTCAAGGTCAAGGGTGCGAACCAGACCCTGAAGCAGGGCACGGTGATCCGGTCGATCCGCCTGACGGACGATCCCGAGGAGATCGATTGCCGCCATGACACCATCAAGGGCTTGGTCCTGCGCACGGAGTTCGTGCGCAAGCGCTGATCCCGTCTGACCCGCCAGATCCGGGGTTTCCAAAGGGCTTTGCCCTTTGGCGGGTCGTCAGGGCGAAGCCCTGACCGTCTCAGGAGCAGCCCGACGCGGGACAACGTCCGGCACCAGGGCTCCGCCCTGGACCCGCGAAAGGGCTCGCCCTTTCGAAACCAGGACTATGCCGGTCCGCACTGCGGAAAACACTGTGCTCGCCCGTCAGACAGGCGCTCAAACCCGCAGGTCGACGCTCAGGCCCTGGCCGGGGGGCGCCGGCGGTCCGGCACTCGCCGCGTTCTGGGCGCCCTCCGCCACCAGACCGGCCACGGCCTTGTCGGCCGCGAGCTGCTGCCGGGCGATGGCGACGCCGATCTGCTGGTTCTGGGCCGCGCCCAGCATCTGGACGGCGGCTGCGACGGAGACGGGATCCATGCCCCGAGGTTAGGTCACCCACCTGAATCCGGCGTTACGGCGATCCGCGGCTTTCGAGCGATCCGCCCTCACCCGTCCAGAAAACCGCGCTGGCGTGCCCGGTAGCCGCCGATCAGCGTCACGCAGACGAGGGACACGCCCGCCAGCACCGTGCCGAACACGGCGATCGGCCACCAATGGCCCTGGAACCGCTCGGCCAGCACCGTTCCGACGATCGGCGTCAGGCCGCCGGCGAGGGCGCCGCAGAACTGGTAGGCGATCGAGATCGCCGAGTAGCGCACCCGGGCCGGGAAGGCGCCCGCGAGGTAGCCGGCGATCACCGCGTAGAAGGTTGCGCTGCCGATCACGTTGAGGGCGAGGCCCAGCACGATCAGCGGCACCGACTTGGTCTCGACCAGCCAGAACAGCGGATAGGGCGCCAGCATCGCCCAGACCAGCGTGCCCTGCAGGAACAGCCGCTCGTTGCGGATCAGCTCCGCGATCCGGGCGCCCACGGGGGTCATCACCAGCTGCACGACGGCGCCGATCAGCAGGGCGTCGAGGATCGTGGCCCGCGCGATGCCGAGATACTGCGTGGTGAACGCGATCATGAACGTGTTGAACAGGTAGACCGAGGCGATCGCGAAGGTATTGGCCCCGGCCGCCAGCAGGACCGGCTTGAGGTACGTCGTCAGCACCTCGCGCACGGGGGCCGCCGGCGGACCGCCCGCGGCCCGGGTCTTCTCGAAGGCCGGCGATTCCGCGACGCCGAGGCGGATCGCGAGGCCCACGGCGAGCAGCAGGATGCTCACCAGGAACGGCACCCGCCAGCCCCAGCTCAGAAAACTCTCCTTGTCGAGGAGGCCGGCCAGCCGGAAGGCCAGGAGCGACAGGATCTGCCCGGCGGGGCTGCCGAGCTGCGCGAAGGAGGCGAAGAAGGTGTTGCGCCCGGCCGGCGCGTGCTCGGCAGCCATCAGCACCGCGCCGCCCCACTCACCGCCGACCGCGAGCCCCTGGATCAGCCGCAGGACGACCAGCATCACCGGCGCCCAGAGGCCGACCGACGCGTAGGTCGGCAGCAGGCCGATCCCCGAGGTGGCGATGCCCATCATCACCAGCGTCGCCACGAGGGCCCGCTTGCGCCCGAACCGGTCGCCGAGATGCCCGAAGATCAGGCCGCCGAGCGGCCGGGCCAGGAAGCCGACCGCGAAGGTGCCGAAGGCCGAGAGCGTCGCGATGTAGGGGGATTCCGCCGTGAAGAAGAGCGGCCCGAACACCAGGGCCGCCGCGGTGCCGTAGATGAAGAAGTCGTACCACTCGATCGTGGTGCCCACGAAGGCCGCCAGCGCCGCCCGGGCGGACTGGCTCTGTCCGGGCTTGGCGGCCGGGCTTGCGGTCGTGACGGCCATCGATCCTCGCGCGGTATTATGAATTCAGATGCCACCCTGCATGCGCCCGTCAGGCGGGTGACCGCAACGCCTGCGTGCGACAGGGCGGGTGTTTCAGTGAGATGCGGGACTGCGCGATGCGGTTTTCCAGGGGGCTACACATCTGCTGGGCGCCCGCGCCTCCCATCTAACCCCCTCATCCCGAGGCGCCCGCGAAGCGGGCCTCGAAGGAGGGCTCCAGAAATCGCAAGGCCATCTGGAAGGCTCCTTCGAGGCCTTCGCTGCGCTCCGGCCCCTCAGGATGAGGGGGGGGGGATTGGATAGTCCGACGCGCCCTGTCAAAAACTCGGCGGTGTGCAGGCGCTCACCACCTCGCAGGGATTGGGCCCGACGCAGCGGAACCGGTGCGGCCGGCGGCTGTCGAAGCTGTAGGCGTCGCCGGGGCCGAGGATGCGGCGCTCGGCATCCACCGTCACCTCCAGGCGGCCGGAGAGCACGATGCCGCCCTCCTCCCCCTCGTGGGAGAGCGGCACCCGGCCGGTATCGGCGCCCGGTTCGTAGCGCTCCTTCAGGATCTGGAGCTTGCGCCCGAACAGGCTGTCGCCGACCTGCCGGTACGAGATCGCCCCCTTGGCGGCCCGGCGGCCGATCTCGGTGAGTTCCTCGGCGGCGAAGAACGCCTTGCGCTCCGGCTCCGGCTCCAGGGCGAAGAACTCGGCCATACCGATCGGCACCCCGTCGAGGATCCGCTTCAGGGCGCCCACCGAGGGGTTCACCCGGTTGGCCTCGATCAGCGAGATCGCGGAATTCGTCACCCCGGCGCGTTTGGCGAGCGTCCGCTGCGACAGGCCGTGGCGGGCGCGCACGAAGCGCAGGCGGGCGCCGACATCGATGCTCATCCGGCTGAAGGCCCGTTTCAGGTGTTGCGGATCCCGCAACGGTGCCACCCGCGGCCCCGATCCTGCAAGGGCTTGGCGGCGATCAGAAAAGGACTTGTTGCCCGATCGGCGAAGGTGTCCCCTGGTCCCGCCGCCCGATCCGCGCCCCCTGCCCCGGAGAACCGCCCATGACCGACCATCCGCTCCGCAACACGCCCGCGATGGACGCCTTCTGGATGCCGTTCACGGCCAACCGCCAGTTCAAGGCGGCGCCGCGCCTGCTCGTCTCGGCCGAGGGCATGCACTACACCGCCGATGACGGCCGCACGATTCTCGACGGCTCGGCTGGGCTCTGGTGCGTCAATGCCGGCCACGGGCGCCGGGGCATCGCGGCGGCGGTGGAGCGCCAGCTCGCCACCCTCGACTTCGCGCCGACCTTCCAGATGGGCCACCCCATCGCGTTCGAGTTCGCCGAGCGCCTCGCCGAGATCGCCCCGGGCGGCCCGGACAAGCGCCTCGACCGGGTGTTCTTCACCAATTCCGGCTCGGAATCGGTCGACACCGCCCTCAAGATCGCGCTGGCCTACCAGCGGGCGATCGGTCAGGGCACGCGGACCCGGCTGATCGGCCGCGAGCGCGGCTATCACGGCGTCGGCTTCGGCGGCCTGTCGGTCGGCGGCATCGTGTCGAACCGGCGGGTCTTCCCGACCCTCAATGGCACCGACCACCTGCGCCACACCCACGACCCGGCTCGCAACGCCTTCGTGAAGGGCCAGCCCGAGCACGGGGCGGAACTCGCCGAGGATCTGGAGCGGCTGGTGGCGCTCCATGGGGCGGAGACCATCGCGGCCTGCATCGTCGAGCCGGTGGCGGGCTCGACCGGCGTGCTGATCCCGCCGAAGGGCTACCTGGAGCGCCTGCGCGAGATCTGCACGAAGCACGGCATCCTGCTGATCTTCGACGAGGTCATCTCCGGGTTCGGCCGCCTCGGCGCGCCCTTCGCCACCGACTATTTCGGCGTCGTCCCCGACCTCGTGACCAGCGCCAAGGGCCTGACCAACGGCACGGTGCCGATGGGCGCGGTCTTCGCCAGCCGCGCGGTCCACGACGCGCTGATGCAGGGTCCGGACGGGATCGAGCTGTTCCACGGCTATACCTATTCCGGCCACCCGATCGCCTGTGCGGCCGGCCTCGCGACGCTGGACATCTACCGGGATGAGGGGCTGCTCACCCGCGTCGCCGATATCGCGGACGACTGGGCGGCGGCGATGCACGACCTGCGCGGGCGCAAGGGCGTCATCGACATCCGCAGCATCGGGCTGGTGGCCGGCATCGAGCTGGCGCCGCGTCCGGACGCGCCGGGCAAGCGCGCCTACGACGTGTTCGTGGATTGCTTCGAGCGCGGTCTGCTCACCCGGGTGACCGGCGACATCATCGCGCTGTCGCCGCCGCTGATCATCGAGCGCGGCCAGATCGGCGAGATCGTGGACATCCTCGGCGCGGCGATCGACCGGGTCGCCTGAGGGCTTTGGATCGGGGTTTCCAAAGGGCGAGCCCTTTGGTGGGTTGTCAGGGCAAAGCCCTGACGGATTCCAAGGCGCCGCCCTGGACCCGCGAAAGGGCTCGCCCTTTCGAAACCATGACGTGAGCCTGCCGCATAGGTGCCTGCCTCACACGGTGGGGTTGTTGCGACACCGCATGGGCCCATCTGCCTCGGACCCGGGTTTTGGCCGGGCACGAGGGTTTTTATGTCGAACACCGCTCTGATCGTCGGCGCCAGCGGGATCGTCGGCAGCGCCACCGCGGCGCGGCTCAGCCAGGAGGGCTGGCGGGTCGCGGGCCTCGCGCGTCACCCGGTGCAGCAGGACGGTGTCGAGCCGGTGGCCGGCGACCTGCAGGATCCGGCCTCCCTGGAGCGGGCGCTGGCCGACCTCGCGCCGAGCCACGTGTTCCTGGCGACGTGGCAGCGACGCCCGACCGAGGCGGAGATGATCCGCGTCAACCGGGCCATGATCGAGAACCTGCTCGACGCGCTCCGGCCGAAGCAGAGCGTCCGCCACGTCGCCCTGGTGACCGGGCTGAAGCACTATCTCGGCCCGTTCGAGGCCTACGGCAAAGGCACCCTGCCGCAGACGCCGTTCCGCGAGGACCAGGGCCGGCTCGACATCGAGAATTTCTATTACGCCCAGGAAGATGCGGTGTTCGCCGCCGCCGACCGCGACGGCTTCACCTGGAGCGTCCATCGCCCGCACACGATCATCGGCAAGGCGGTGGGCAACGCGATGAACATGGGCACGACGCTGGCCTGCTACGCCACCCTGTGCCGGGAGCTGGGGCGCCCGTTCCTCTTCCCGGGCTCGGCCGCCCAGTGGAACGGCCTCACCGACATGACCGACGCGCGGCTCCTCGCCCGTCAGTTGCTGTGGGCGTCGACGGAGCCGAAGGCCGCCAACGAAGCGTTCAACGTTGTGAACGGCGACGTCTTCCGCTGGAGCTGGATGTGGGGCCGGATCGCCGCGTGGTTCGGAATCGAGCCGGTGCCGTTCGACGGTACGCACCGGCCCCTGGAGCCGCGGATGGCGCAGGACGGGCCGGCCTGGGCCGAGATCGCGCAGCGCTACGGGCTGGCGGAGCCGGATCTCACCAAGCTGGCTTCCCCCTGGCACACGGATGCGGATCTTGGCCGGCCGATCGAGGTCGTCACCGACATGAGCAAGAGCCGGCGGCTGGGCTTCACGGCCTACCAGCCGACCGACGACGCGTTCTACGATCTGTTCGCCCAGCTGCGCGCGGACCGGCTCATCCCCTGACGGGGATCACCGCCGTCATCGCGAGCGCAGCGAAGCGACCCAGGGCTGCATGACCTTGGATTGCTTCGCTCCGCTCGCAAGACGGCGGCTCACCCGGCCCTGCGCTCCGTCCCGCACCACTCGGCCACGAACAGCGCCATGGTGGTCGTGATCCGCTTCACCGAGGCGAGGCTCACCCGCTCGTCGAAGCCGTGGATGTTCTGGGAGGTCGGGCCGTAGCAGAGGGCCGGCACCCGGTCGTAGAGGGCGTGGACCCGGGTATCGAGATAGCCCGCCGTCATGAAGCTCTGGAGCGGTGCGCCGATCGCCCGCTCGTGGGCGCGGCCGAGCACCGCCTCGGCCTCCGAGCCTTCCTCCAGCACGTAGCCCTCGGCGAAGAAGCCGTTGAACACCACCTGCGGCGGGCTGTTGGCGAGGAACGAATCGGTGCGGGAGAAGCTGGTCACCGCAGCCTCGATCTCGGCGGCGGCCTGCGCGGCGGTCACGCCCGGATAGAGCGCGACGCGGCAGTGGATCCGGCACCAGGCCGGGACCGAGGAGGCCCAGTCGCCGCCCTCGATCTTGCCGATGTTGAGGTTGATCGGGTGATCCTCGGCCTCGAAATGCGGGTGCGACGCCTTCTCGGCGTTCCAGCGGGCCTCGACCTCCCGGAGCGCTCCGATGACTCGATAGGTGGCGTCGATCGCGTTGGCGCCCGCCCCCATCTCGCGGACATGGACCGGCACGCCCCGGACCTCGACGGTGAACCACAGCACGCCGGTATTGGCCCGCACGAGCTTCTCGTCCTCCGGCTCGGGGATCAGCACGGCGTCGGCCCGGTAGCCGCGCAGATGGGTCATCAGGGCGCCGTTGCCGGTGGATTCCTCCTCGACCACCGACTGCACCGTCACGGCGGCCGCCGGCTGGAGGCCGAGGCGGGCGAGCGCGTCGAGGGCGAACAGGTTGGCGGCGTGCCCGGCCTTCATGTCGCCGGCGCCGCGGCCATACATCCAGTCGCCCTGAATCACCGGATCGAACGGCCGATGGGTCCAGAGGTCGAGGGGACCGGGCGGCACCACGTCGACATGGGCCTGCAGGATCAGCGAGCGCCCGGTCTCGGTGCCCGGCCGGTGGTGGCAGACGACGATCGGCGCGTCCGAATGGTGGGCGGCGTCGATCTTCGAGCCCCCCGGATGGCCCGCGATGGCGTCCCGGTCCATGGCGAAGCGCTCGGTGGCGTAGCCCCGGGCGCGGAACTGCTCGAACACGTAATCCTGGCAGGCATGCTCTTCACCCCGCAGGGAGGCGAACCGGACCAAAGTCTGCGTGTGGGCGACCTGATCGGCAAACCCCTCCGCCACGGAGGCTTCGATCTCGGCGGCGAGGGTGGGGTCGAGGGCCATTGGAACTCCGAACCAAGTCTGACCCGGAGGAGGCGCCCGGGTCCGGGCCGCTGTCAACCGGCGGTCGGCGACAGCACGGTTCGTGCCGGGCCGCCCGATCCTGGATCAAGGCGACGGCGGACGGGCGCTCAGCAGAGCGTGACTGCGCAGGGCCGGAATCCGCCGGAACCTTGGCGTTGCCAAAGGTTTAGCGTGTCGGCAAACCGTCGCGGTTTCCCGTTCGGAGTCTCGCATGCGTATCGGTCTGGTCTCGGTCCTGTCCGGCCTGCTCCTGTGGGCCGCCGTCCCGGCTTCGGCCTCTGCGGACGTGCTGATCAATGTCGACAAGAGCGCGCAGCGCATGGAGGTCACGGTCGACGGGCAGCCGCGCTATTCCTGGCCCGTCTCCACGGGGGTCGAGAGCCACGATACCCCCTCCGGGTCCTTCCGCCCGTTCCGGATGGAGCGCACGCACTTCTCGAAGGAGTGGGATGACGCGCCGATGCCCTTCGCGATGTTCTTCACCAACCAGGGCCACGCCATCCACGGCACCAACCATGTCCGCAACCTGGGTCGGGCCGCCTCGCATGGCTGCGTGCGCCTGTCAGTGCGCAACGCCGCGACCCTGTTCAACCTCGTGAAGGCCGAGGGCATGGGCCGGACCCGGGTGGTGATCGACGGCGCCGACATGCCGGTGGCCGCAGGCGGTCGGAGCGAGATCCGCGTCGCCCGTGAGCGCAGCCCCTATGGGGACGCGCTGCAGGCCGATGGCGACCAGATGGGCCGCCGGTCATCGGCCTCCTACCGCCCGGCCTATGTGCCGGCCCCCGTCTACGGCTATCCGGCCGACATGGACGCGATGGACAGCTGGTAGGCCAGCCCGCCTCCTAGTGTGGCTGCGCCCCACGGGGCGCAGGTGGCGTCCGCCGGAAACGTCATGCGCCGCGGGTCCCGCCCATTGCCGGGGCGGTCGTGCAGACTTAGCTCCCTCGCGGCCATAGAGCCCGCGCGGCCCCTGCCGCGACCTGCCACGGACGGAGACACCCCCGAGATGCCTTTCGCTTTCTGCCGGTCCCTTCCCCTGGCCGCCCTGGCGCTCGCCGCGGCCACCGTGCCGGGTTACGCCCTGGACGTGACGCGCACGGCCGACATCGCCGCGCCCCCGGCCAAGGTCTGGCAGACGATCGGCGAGTTCTGCGGCATCGGCGACTGGCACCCGGCCATCGAGAAATGCGCCCTGTCCGACAAGGACGGCATGAAGGTCCGCACGCTGAGCCTGAAGGGCGGCGGCACCATCAAGGAGGAGCAGGTCTCCCGGGACGACAAGGTGATGAGCTACACCTACACGATCCTGGAGAGCCCCCTGCCGGTCTCGGACTACAAGTCGACCCTCTCGGTCGCCCCGGATGGCTCCGGCTCGAAGGTGACGTGGACCGGCACCTTCAACGCCAAGGGCGCCCCCGACACGGTCGCGGTCGATGCGATCCAGGGCATCTACGATTCCGGCCTGAAGGCGCTGGCCGACAAGGCCAAGTAGCCGCTCACGATCCGGCGCGCGGTGTTGATCCGCGACCGCAACGGCGCGCGCCAACCTGTTCTCGACGTTGCGGAATTCCGCGGCATCGGCGCCCGGTGCCCCGCGTCAATCACCGCCGGGGCGTGTCGCGGCGGCGATTGACCCACTGCCAAGCTCGGCCCACAACCCGGGCGGCGCAGCCCCGCGCCGCAACAGGATGATCGCCGTGCCCGCGTCCCGTCTTCCGATGCGCCTCAGCCTCGCCGCCCTCGCGGTCGCGGCGCTGGCGGCCTGCCAGCAGCGTGCGACCCCGGCGGTCATGGAGCCTGCGCCCGTCATCCCGGCCCCGCTGGCCCTGCCGACCGGTAGCGGCTGCGGCCCCGAGATCGCCCGCACCAAGGCGATCGTCGACAGCGACGTGGCGACCGGCAACCTCAACAAGCCGGTGGGCGACCGCTTCAATGCCGACCTCTCCCAGGCCGCGGCGGAATGCTCGGCCGGCAAGTCGGGCGAAGCCCTGCATCTGCTCGCCGCCGCCAAGAGCCGCTACGGCTACCGCTGAGCGCGGAGTTTTCCGGTTTCGCCGCCGTTGGGGATCGTGCCTTCGATCCTCGATGCGCGTCCAAGCCATCCATCTCATTCTGAGGTGCCGGAGCGACCGGCGGCCTCGAAGGAGCCCTTGGGGATCGCGTGCCCGGCCGGACACCTCCTTCGAGGCCCGTGTCGCGGTCACCTGAGGCTGAGGAGGCCGGATGGGACAGGCGTAGCCCGGTCTAGATCACGAACAGCAGGTTCAGCCCGGCGCGCCGGAACCCTTCCTCCGCGATCTTGAGGTCGAGCCCGTAGGACGCGATGTCGTCCGCCACCGGGTCGAGGTTCGGTGCCCGGTGCTGGTGCAGGTGCTTGATGTAGCTGTGGCAGGTCGTGCAGGTCTCGACCTGGACGTCCTTCGACACCTCGTCGAGGCCGTAATAACTGATCCCCTCGCCGGAGCCGCAGGCGGTGCAGCGGATCCGGACGTGGTTCCAGTAGGTGCCGCACAGCGAGCAGCTGAGATACCGGGCCTTGTCGGCCGGGGTCCAGCCGACCACGACGCTCGCCACCGGCGCGCCGCCGCAGCAGGGGCAGACGCCGTCGGCCACGGGCTTCAACGCCTTTGTGTCGAGCCGCGCGGCCTGCTCGGCGAGGCGGACCTGCAGGGCCGCCGAGACGAACACGCATTCGGCGATCCGGTCCACCGGCAGCGCCCCCTCGAACACCTGCAGGGCAAGGTCGAGGCGGTCCTCCCGGGAGGCCGCCCGCAGGCTCGCCCGCGCTGCGGCGGAGGCCTCGGGCGCCGTCGTGAGATTTACCGCGTCGAGCAGCGCCAGCAGGCTTTCGTCGAAGCCGGGATCGGCCTCCAGGCTGTGCCGGGACAGAGGCGGCATCCCGTGCTCGCTCCGCAGCGCCAGATCGGCGCCGTCCGGCGGCGGCGGAAGCGCCACCTGGGCTTGAATCGCGGCCTGAGCGCGGGCGACCTCAGCTACGAACCGGAGATAGGCCTCCAGCGGATGCCCGGGTGCGGCCTCGTCCAAGCGGGCCGCGCGGTCGGCGAACAGGGTCGTGGGATCCGGCAGGCGCACGAACGGCACCGAGCCGGAGATCCCGATCTTGTCGGGATCGGGCTTCAGCTCGTTGAAGTCCCGGCGGCGCGGCTTTGGTGCCTCGGCGGGCGTTGGGGTCTTGTCCGCGGCCGGGGCCGGGGCCGCGGGTTTGCGCCTGAAGAAATTGGCCACCACTCAGGATCCGCGCTTGTCCACCGAGCCGTGGCGCGCCTTGCCGCCGGCGATCTGCCGGAACCACTTGCGGTGATGCCGGTAGGCCCAGCCGCCCGTCACCGTGCCGCGGACCATCGCTCGGCCGGTGCCCCGCACCCAGATGCCGGCATAGATGTGCACCACGATGATCGCGATGGCGATCACGGCGGCGAGCGAGTGGGCCAGCAGCGCCCAGCGCTGCGTCTCGATCGAGGTGAGGCCGCTGAAATAAGTGTTCCAGATCACGAGGCCGGTGACGAACATCACGCCGATCAGGGCGGTCTGGCCCCAAAATACGCCCTTCTGGCCGGCATTGTACTTGCCGAGTTCCGGCAGCCGGTCCTCGCGGTTGGTGACCACGTCGCCGATATGCTTCGTCCACTCGACATCGTCCTTGTTGGGGATGTTGAGCTTCCAGAAGCGCACGAACAGGAAGAAGAAGCTGATCGCCAGCGCCACGCCGAACCACGGGTGGATCGCCCGGGTCGCCTGTCCGCCGCCGAACAGGCCGGTGAGGGAGAACAGGTAGGGCGTGAACATCGCCAGACCCGAGAGGGTCAGCACCGTGAACAGGATCGCGGTGATCCAGTGATTCACGCGCTGCACGCCGGTGTAGCGCGGGACGTACAGCACCTCCGGCGCCTCGGACTTGGCGTGGTGCAGGGGGCGGGAGTCGCCGTCCCGGATATCGGTCTGGATCGTCATCGGCCTTCTCGCGCCTGACGGGCCGGCTCCGCATCGCGGCGGAGGTGGCTCTGAGATTGAAGATAGGGCCTGTCGGCTCCATCGTCGCCGGTTTTCCGGCCCCTACCCTGAGAGGAGGGACCGCGGGTCCCCTCTCCCGTGCGGGAGAGGGACAGGGTGAGGGCTACGACCTATCCGGAAAGACCTGATCCCTCACCCCAACCCTCTCCCGCTCGGGAGAGGGGGCGCGTTGCGTCTCCCGGGCCGCGTCGGCAGCCCGGGATGCCTATCAGTGTGGCCTGGCCTCGTCGCCGCCGGAGTCGCGGCGCTTGGTCTCGTCGTACTCGACCGCCTCTTCCTCTTCCTCGGGCACGACCTCGTTCGGGCCGGCCGTCACGTAGTGAAAGAAGCCCGCCACTGCGGCGAAGCCCATCGCGGCGAGACCGAACACCTTGGCGCCGCCCTTCCAGAAGGCCACCAGCGGCGAGATCTTCGGGTCGTTCGGCAGGCCGGCGTAGAGGCTCGGCTGATCAGCGTGGTGCAGCACGTACATGACGTGCGTGCCGCCGACGCCGGCCGGGTCGTAGAGGCCGGCGTGCTCGAAGCCGCGCGACTTCAGATCGACGATGCGGGTCTCGGCCTGTTCGATCATGGCCTGCTTGGTGCCGAACATGATCGAGCCGGTCGGGCAGGCCTTGGCGCAGGCCGGAGCCTGCCCCACCGCCACCCGGTCCGAGCACAGGGTGCACTTGTACGCCTTGTGGTCGGTCTGGCTGATGCGCGGGATGTTGAAGGGGCAGCCCTTCACGCAGTAGCCACAGCCGATGCAGTTCTCCTCGATGAAGTCGACGATGCCGTTGGAGTACTGCACGATCGCACCGGGGGACGGGCAGGCCTTCAGGCAGCCCGGCTCGGTGCAGTGCATGCAGCCGTCCTTGCGGATCAGCCATTCGAGGTTGTTGGTCTCCGGGTTCTCGTACTCGGTGAACCGCATCAGGGTCCACGACTTCGGCGTGAGGTCGTGGGGGTTCTGGTAGGTGCCCGTGTTGACACCGATGTCGTCGCGCAGGTCGTTCCACTCCTCGCAGGCCGATTGGCAGGCCTTGCAGCCGATGCACTTCGACACGTCGATGAGCTTGGCGACCTCCACCTGGCGGCGGATCTCCGGCGGCGTCTCCGTCGAGGCGGAGCGCTGGCGGATGTCGAGGGAGCTGTAGTCAGCCATGTTTGCCGCTCCCCCTTACGCGACCGCGTCCGACGGAGGCGTGGTCGGCTCGATATTCACGAGCCAGGCCTTGAACTCCGGCGTCTCGGTGTTCGCGTCGCCGACGACGGGCGTCAGCGAGTTCGGGTGCCATCCTTTCTTGGTCAGGCCCATGAAGCCCCAGTGCTGCGGGATGCCGACGACGTGGACGGGCTTGCCGTCGCAGATCAGCGGCTTGATGCGCTTCGTCACCAGGGCCTTGGCCTTGAGCGAGCCGCGCTTCGACCAGACGCGGACCCACGAGCCCTTGGCGATGCCCTTCTCCTTGGCGAGTTCCTCCGAGATCTCCACGAAGGCCTCCGGCTGGAGGATCGCGTTGATCCGGGCGTGCTTGGTCCACCCGTGGAAGTGCTCGGTCAGGCGGTAGCTCGTCGCCGCGTAGGGGAATTCCTCCACGGTGCCGAGATCGGCCAGATCGTCCTTGAAGATCCGGGACGCGGGCGCGCCCTTGATCCGCGGGAAGGCGAGGTTGGCCATTGGGGACTCGAAGGGCTCGTAATGCGCCGGGAACGGCCCGTCGCGCATGAGACCGCGGGTCCACAGGCGGGCGACGCCCTCCTGGTTCAGGATGAACGGTCCGACGCCCTTATCGGGGGCGACGGTCACGCCGTAATCCGGCACGTCGAAGCCGATCCACTGCTTGCCGTTCCACTCGATGAGCTTCTTCTTCTCCGACCACGGACGACCCTCGGGGTCGCACGAGGCGCGGTTGTAGAGAACGCGTCGGTTGGCCGGCCACGCGAAGGCCCAGTTCGGGGCGATGCCGCGGTCGCCGGGATCGGTGTTGTCCCGGCGGGCCATGGTGTTGCCCTTCTCGGTGTAGCAGCCCGAGTAGATCCAGCAGCCGCAGGCCGTGGTCCCGTCGTCCTTGAGCTGGGCGAAGCCGTCGACCTGCTTGCCCGCCGGGATGATGGTCCCGTTGAGGTCCGGGGTCGGCGCCACCGTGTAGCCGTTGAGCTCGCGGGCGAGCTCCGTCGGCGTCGGCGACTCGGCCATCGCGTAGTCCCACTTCAGATTGACGATCGGGTCCGGAAAGGCCCCGCCGTCCTTCTTGTAGGCCGCTTTCACGCGGAGGAAGATCTCCGACATGATCTCGATGTCCGAGCGGCACTCGCCCGGCGGCTCCTGCGCCTGCCAGTGCCACTGCAGCCAGCGGCTGGAATTGGACAGCGAGCCTTCCTCCTCCACGAACAGGGTGGTCGGAAGCTCGAACACCTCGGTCTGGATCTTGGTCGGATCGACGTCGTTGTACTCGCCGTGGTTCTCCCAGAACCGGGCCGTCTCGGTCTTGAGCGGATCCATCACCACGATGAACTTCATCTTGGAGAAGGCTTCCGTCATCTTGGCGCGATTCGGGAACGACATCAGGGGGTTGAAGCCCTGGATGACGTAGCCGGTCATCTTGCCCTGCTTGGCGAGCTCGAACCCGCGCAGCACGTCGTAGGTCGGCACGTCGAGCTTGGGCAGGTAGTCGTACGCCCAGTCGTTCTCCTTGGTGGCCTTGTCGCCCCACATCGCCTTCTGGAACGAGACGAAGAACTTGTTGTAGTTCTGCCAGTAGCTCGTCTGCCCCGGACGCAGCGGCTTGAACTGCCGCTTGGCGATGTAGCTCGCGTAGTCGGGCTCCTTCTCCACCGGGATGTTGAGATATCCGGGGATCAGGTTCGACATCAGGCCGATATCGGTCAGCCCCTGGATGTTGGAGTGACCGCGCAGGGCCTGCATGCCGCCGCCGAGCACGCCGATGTTTCCGAGCAGGGTCTGCACGACGCACATCGAGCGGATGTTCTGCGAGCCCTTGGAGTGATGGGTCCAGCCGAGCGCGTAGAGGGAGGCCATCGACTTCTCGGGGGAAGCCGTGGTCGCCATCATCTCGCAGACCTTCAGGAAGGTCTCCTTGGGCGAGCCGCAGATCTTCTCGACCATCTCCGGGGTGTAGATCGAGACGTGCTTCTTCAGGAGCTGCATCACACAGCGCGGATGCTGCATCGTCTCGTCGACCACGGCGTAGCCGTCGGGGCCGATCTCGTAGTCCCAGGTGGTCTTGTCGTAGTCGCGCTTGTCCGCGTCGTAGCCCGTGAACAGCCCGTCCTGGAAGTCGTAGCCCTCGCGGACCACGTACCCGGCGTTGGTGTAGGCCGAAACGTAGCGGTGCTGCAGTTTGTCGTTGTCGAGCAGATACTTGGCCACGCCCGACAGGAACGCGATGTCAGTCCCCTGCCGGATCGGGCAGTAGAGATCGGCCACCGACGCCGTGCGGGTGAAGCGCGGATCGACGACGATCAGCTTGGCATTGTTATGGGCTTTCGCCTCGACGACCCACTTGAAGCCGCAGGGATGCGCCTCGGCGGCATTGCCGCCCATCACGGTGATCACGTCCGCGTGCTTGATGTCCATCCAGAGGTTGGTCATCGCACCGCGTCCGAAGGAGGGCGCCAAACTGGCGACCGACGGACCGTGTCAAACCCTGGCCTGATTATCGAAGACCAGGGCCCCCATGCTTCGGACTGTCTTGTAGGTCAGCCACGCGGTCTCGTTGGTGGTGGCCGATGCGCCGAGAAAGCCCATCGTGGTCCAGCGGTTGACCGTGAGGTCGCCGTTCTTGGCCACGAAGTTCTTGTCCCGGTCCTCCTTCAGGAGCTGGGCGATCCGGTCCAGGGCGAAGTCCCAGGACACGCGCTTGAACTCGGAGGAGCCCGGAGCCCGGTGGAGCGGGTACTTCGTGCGGGTCTCGGCATGCACGAAGTCGAGCAGCGCCGAGCCCTTCGGGCAGAGCGTGCCGCGATTGATCGGGTGATCGGGATCACCCTCGATATGCATCACCGAGGAGCGCGCGTTCTTCGAACGGTCCCCGAGGCTATAGAGGATGACGCCGCACGCGACCGAGCAGTACGGGCACGTGTTGCGGGTCTCGCGCATCTGCGCGAGCTTGAACGGCCGCACTGCGGCCGCCATGGCGGGCTCAAGTCCGCCGAATCCGAGCGCGCCCAGCGACCCGCCCGCGAGGCTGGCACCGGCCCCCTTGAGCAGGCCACGCCTTGAGACCTGGACCGTCATCTCCGCTCCATAAAAGCGATCTGGTATAATTCCAGGGTGTCCCAAAAAAGCGTGCGCGAGGCAAGTGCGGTTGCGTGACACAGACGTAACATCGCCGGCCGCTGTGTTGCAGCCGGCGCAGCACGTTCGCCCAACTTGTTATCATCCGCTTAGGAAATAACCTTTTTTACTTGCTCGGTGCGGCTGGATTCGTCCCGGACGGGCTCGCCGTGCGGTGATCGAGGGGCGCCTGAGGTTCGGTCGCGGACGATCCGCCCGTGTTCGCATTGGGCACCGGACGGTCGGCATTCTCCTTGATCGATTGTCCGCCGGGATTCGGCGCATCCTTGGCCGCCGACTGTTCCCGCGGAACCGGGGCTTGGCTCCAACCGTCCTGGGCGCTCCGGGACTTATCGCCCATCGCGTCGACGCCCTTGATCTCGCCCGGCTTCGTCTGGGCGAGGCTCGGCGCGGCGGTTGTTGTCACGGCAAGGATGGCGAGTGTCATCAAGGCGATCGGGCGGGACACGTGAGGCTCCGGGCAACGGGGTTGTCTCAAGGGCGGGCAACGTATCCCTGACCGTGCCAGTTCCGGCCTGCGACGGCCCCGGCACAGGTCGCAAGGCGGGCGGATCCCATTCACGCGGGGTCTAGTGACGGGTCCTTAACCACGCTCTGCGACTCTCGCGCAGTACCACCGCGGGGATGTCTCATCGTGTCGAAGCCGCATCCCGAGCGTCCGTCTCCTTCGGAATCGACGTCTGACGCACCGCCCCTGGCCGCGGGGATTCGCCGCCATCTGGGGCGGACCCTCCGCTCCCATTACGCCGATTCCCTCTCGGCACCGGCCAGCCAGCGCCTCGAAGCCCTGATCGCGCAGCTCGCCAAGCCCAAGGCTTGATCGAAGGCGCCTCGAGCGCGGCGTCGGATCGCGCCTGACGTGTGCCAGCGCACAGCAGATCGTTCGTTCTGTAAAACCAATCGCCGCGCTGAGATTCTTCCCCGTCTGTCGGCGGCGAGAGAAGATCCATGCATTCCACCATCCTAGGGTGCTGACGGTGCTTGCTTTCTGGCCGGTTCCGCCGATCTTGCGGTAGCCGGCGGGCTCAGCAAGACCATGTCCGCGGCTTGACATCGTTCGATAAAAAGAACGATTTCGCCTGCTTGCGGGGGCTTTCTGCCCTGCGATGCACTGCGACTGGCCGGGGATCGGACGTGATGAAGAACGCTGCCGCGCGAGGGCGAGGTATCCGGGCGATCGGGCTGTCCCTGCTGGCCGGCGCCGGGCTGTGGGCCGGAATGGGTCTGGCCTCCGCCGAGACGGCCCTGCTCAACGTCTCCTACGACCCGACCCGGGAACTCTACCGGGAGATCAACGCCGCCTTCGCCGAGGACTGGAAGGCCAAGACCGGTGAGACGATCACGGTCCGGGCCTCCCATGGCGGTTCGGGGGCGCAGGCGCGCACGGTGATCGACGGGGTCGACGCCGACGTCGTGACGCTCGGCATCCCCTCGGACATCGATGCCATCGCCAGGCTCACCCGCAAGATCCCGGAGGATTGGCGCAGCAAGCTGCCGAACACGGCGACACCCTACACCTCGACGGTGGTGTTCCTCGTTCGCAAGGGCAATCCGAAGGGCGTCAAGGACTGGGCCGACCTCGTGAAGCCCGACGTGAAGGTGATCACGCCGAACCCGAAGACGTCGGCCGGCGGGCGCTGGAACTTCCTCGCCGCCTGGGGCTACGCCTACAATCAGGACAAGGACGCCGCCAAGGCCGATGCCTTCGTGGGGCAGGTCTACAAGAACGTCCCGGTTCTCGACACGGGCGCCCGCGGCTCGACCGTGACCTTCGCCCAGCGCGGGCTCGGCGACGTGCTGCCGACCTGGGAGAACGAGGCCTACCTGGTCCTCCAGGAATTCGGCGCCGACAAGTTCGACATCGTCTCGCCGCCGAGCTCGATCTACGCCGAGCCGCCGGTGGCCCTCGTGGCGGCCAATGCCGAGCGCAAGGGGACGACGAAGGCCGCGCAGGCCTATCTCGACTTCCTCTACACCGACCGCGCCCAGGCGATCTTCGCCAAGCACCATTACCGGCCGATCAAGCGGGAGGCGGCGGCGCGGGCCGACCTCGCCCAGCTGCCCGAGATCAAGCTGTTCAAGATCGAGGATCTGCAGGGCTCCTGGGACGAGATCCAGAAGCGGAACTTCGACGCCGGCGGCCTGTTCGACCGTTTGAGCCGGGCCGGCCGGTAAGGCTCACACCATGGTCGAGACGCCCCGTCCCAAGACGTCGCTTCTGCGCACATTCCGTCGGCCGAGCGTGATTCCCGGGTTCGGGATCAGCTTCGGTTACACGTTGACGTGCCTGGGCCTGATCGTCCTGCTGCCGCTCGCCGGCCTCGTGGCGAAGGCCTCGGGTCTCGGCCTGTCGGGCATCTGGGAGGTCGCCACCGATCCCCGGGTGGCGAGCGCCCTCCGGATCAGCTTCGGCGTCTCGGCGCTGGCCGCGCTCGTGGCCTCGGCCTTCGGCTTCCTCGTGGCCTGGGTGCTGACGCGGTACCGCTTCCCCGGCCGCAAGCTCGTCGATGCGGCGGTGGACCTGCCCTTCGCGCTGCCGACCGCGGTGGCCGGCATCGCGCTGGCCTCGCTCTACGCGCCGGACGGCCTGCTCGGTGCGCCACTTGCCCGGCTCGGCATCCAGGTGGCCTACACGCCGGTCGGCATCTTCATCGCCATGGTGTTCATCGGCCTGCCCTTCGCGGTGCGCACCGTGCAGCCGCTGATCGCCGAGATCGACAAGGAGATCGAGGAGGCCTCCGCGACGCTGGGCGCCACGCGGCTCGTGACCCTGACCAAGGTGGTCCTGCCGCCGCTGATCCCCGCGGTGCTGACCGGCTTCGCCCTGGCCTTCGCCCGGGGGGTCGGCGAGTACGGCTCGATCATCTTCATCGCCGGCAACCTGCCCTACGTGTCGGAGATCGCGCCGCTCCTGATCGTCATCAAGCTGTCCGAGTTCGACTATGGCGGCGCGGCGGCCATCGCCACGATCATGCTCGGGATCTCGTTCCTGACGCTGCTTGCCATCAACCTCATCCAGGCCTGGTCACGGCGGCGGTTCGGCTATGTCTGAGATCTTTTCCCCGATCGCCGTGCCGGCCGCCAAGCCGGCCCAGGTCGCCTCGGAGGGCGCCGCCACCCGCGCGATACTGATCGGGATCGCGGTGGCCTTCCTGGCCTTGTTCCTGGTGCTGCCGCTCTTCGCGGTGTTCACCCAGGCCTTCTCGAAGGGGATCGGCGCCTTCCTGGACGCGTTCCGGGAGCCTGATGCCTGGAGCGCGATCCGCCTGACACTGACCGTGGCGGTGATCGCGGTGCCGTTCAACGTGGTGTTCGGCCTCGCGGCCTCCTGGGCGATCGCCAAGTTCGAGTTCCCCGGCAAGTCCCTGCTGATCACCCTCATCGACCTGCCGTTCTCGGTCTCGCCGGTGGTCTCGGGGATGATCTACGTGCTGCTGTTCGGGTCCCAGGGCCTGTTCGGCTCCTGGCTGATCGACCACGGCATCCAGATCCTGTTCGCGCTGCCCGGCATCGTGCTCGCCACGGTGTTCGTGACCTTCCCGTTCGTCGCCCGGGAGCTGATCCCGCTGATGCAGGAGCAGGGCACCGCGGAGGAGGAGGCGGCGCTGACGCTCGGCGCCTCCGGCCTGCACGCGTTCCGCACGGTGACGCTGCCCAATATCCGCTGGGGCCTGCTCTACAGCGTGCTCCTCTGCAATGCCCGGGCGATGGGCGAATTCGGAGCGGTGTCGGTGGTGTCGGGCCACATCCGCGGCCTGACCAACACCATCCCACTCCACGTGGAGATCCTCTACAATGAGTACAACTTCGTCGCCGCATTCGCGGTCGCTTCGCTCCTCGCCGTCCTTGCCCTCATCACCCTCGTCCTCAAATCCGTCCTCGAATGGCGCTTCGCCGGTGAACTCGCGCACGGCCGGGCGCACTGACGGCCCCTTGGATCGTCCCTCCACGGCGATCCGGGTCGAGAACGTCTCGAAGACCTTCGACACGGCGGCGGTGCTGCACGACCTCTCCCTCGACGTGCGGGCGGGGGAGCTGATCGGGCTGCTCGGCCCCTCGGGCTCGGGCAAGACGACGTTGCTGCGCATCATCGCCGGGCTCGACGCGCCGGACCGGGGCCGGATCCTGTTCGGCGACGACGACGCCACCGGCCTCGCCGTGCAGGAGCGGGCGGTGGGCTTCGTGTTCCAGCACTACGCGCTGTTCAAGCACATGAGCGTGGCCGACAACATCGCCTACGGGCTGAACGCGCGCCGCCGCGCCGACCGGCCCGTCAAGGCCGAGATCAAGCGCCGGGTCGGCGATCTGCTCGACCTGATCCGGCTCTCGGGATTCGGCGACCGCTACCCGTCGCAGCTCTCGGGCGGCCAGCGCCAGCGCGTCGCCCTCGCCCGGGCGCTCGCGGTCGAGCCGCGGGTGCTGCTCCTCGACGAGCCCTTCGGCGCTCTGGACGCCCAGGTCCGAAAAGACCTGCGCCGCTGGCTGCGCGAGATCCACGACCGGACCGGCCAGACCACGATCTTCGTGACCCACGACCAGGACGAGGCTTTGGAGCTCTCCGACCGGGTGGCGGTGCTGGATCGCGGCCGCCTGGAGCAGGTCGGCACGCCGGATGAAGTGCAGGAGCACCCGGCCTCCGCCACGGTGATGAAGTTTCTGGGCGACTCGGTCGAGGTCGAGGCGATCGCGGAGGGCGGCCGGGTGCTGGTGCGGGGCCGGGAGACGCCGGTCGTCGCGCCGGCCGGGACGATCGGCCCGGTGAAGCTCTACGTGCGCCCCTGGCAGCTGCAGCTTGCCGAGCCCGAATCCGCGCACCTGTCCGGCACCGTGCGCAGCTCGTACCGGACGCAAGGCCGCCAGCGGATCGAGGTGGTCGACGCCGAGGGCCGCGTACTCGCCGTGGAGGATTTCGACGGCGTGCGCTACGCCGCCGGGCATCCGGTGGGGCTGCGCATCAACGGGGGGCACGTGTTCGGGTGAGCCGCCGTCCCGGAGCGTCGCAGTAGACAGGTGCACCGTGCCGAGACCTAGGGTCCGCAAACCAAGGCCCTGAGCCAATCCCGAACCGCACGCACGTCGGCGCACGCCATGTTCTCGGGCGTCGCGGCCACGTGGTACGTCTCGCCCGCGATCACCGGTCCGAACGGGTGGACGAGGAGGCCGGCCTCGATTTCAGGCCCTGCGAGCACGAGGCTGGCGACGACCACGCCATGACCGGCCACGGCCGCCTGAAGTGCTTGGCCGTCATCCGTGAGACGCGGCCCCGCATCGACCGTCAAGCCGCTCAGGCCCGCCAAGCGTGCCCATCGGCGCCAGTCCGGCGCCATGTCGGGCCGCTTCCATTCGACGTGCAGGAGTGGGACCTGCTTCAGATCCTCCGGGACAGACAGGCCGAGGCTCGGACTGCACAGGACGCCGAACCGCTCGGACAGGAGCGGCTCGGTGATCAACCCGGCGAAGGGCCCCGATCCGTAGCGGACCGCGATATCGGCCAAGCCCGCGGCGAGATCGACGAGATCGTCCGAAGCGTGCAGCCGCAGATCGAAGGCCGGATGCCGCCCGCGGAACGCACCCAGGGCCGGCAACAGTCGGCGCGCTGTGAACAGGGTCGTGGCGGTCAGCGTCACCGCCTTGCGTCCCGTCCGCGGTGACAGGTCGGCGAGGCCGCGTTCGAAGGTATCGAAGCCGTCGCGCAGGGCCGGGTAGAGCCGCCGGCCGGTCACGGTCAGGGCCACGCGCCGGACTTCCCGGACGAACAGGGGCAGGCCCAGGGTCGCTTCGAGAAGCCGGATCTGGTGGCTGATCGCGGTCGGCGTCACCCCGAGTTCGGCGGCGGCTCGGCGGAAGCTGAGGTGGCGCGCGGCCGCCTCGAAGGCCCGCAGTGCGGCCAGGGGCGGCAGGCGGCGACGCATCATGGATGAAGGAGACTCAGCCATCGGGTGAGCAATTCGCGTTCGTCAGCAAGGCTTTGATGGACGATGGTCCGATCGCCAGCAACAGAACCGATGAGGTTGACATCCCCATGTCGCTCGCCGCGCCCCTGCGCCTCCTGCATGTCGATTCCAGCGCCCGCCCGGGTCTCTCCGGGCGCGACCGGCATGGCTCGCATACGCGGCGGCTCAGCCGCCGGTTCGTCGATCGCTGGTCCGCCCTCCGTCCCGACGATGTCGTCACCTATCGCGACGTCGGAGCCGCGCCGCCGAGTCCGGTCTCTGCGAGCTGGATCGCCGCCGCGTTCTGTCCGCCGGACCGGCGCGACGACGCGCAGCACGCGGTGCTGGCGGAGAGCGACCAGCTGACCGCCGAGCTGATGGCAGCCGATCTCCTGGTCATCGGCGCGCCGATGTACAATTTCGGTGTGCCCGCCCCGCTCAAGGCATGGATCGACAACATCGTGCGGGTCGGCGTGACCTTCGGCTTCGATCGGGCGCGTGCGGGCGTGCCCTACTGGCCGCTGCTGGCGCCGGGCAAGCGGCTGGTCATCCTGACGGCACGGGGTGACTTCGGCTACGATCCGGGTGGCCCCCTCGCTGCCAGGAACCTCGTCGAGGCCGGTTTGACGGTGCCGCTCGCCTATATCGGGCTCGCCGTCAGTGACATCGTGGCCGTCGAGTATGACGAGTTCGCCGATGCGCGGCTGAACGCGTCTATCGCGCAGGCGGAGGAGGCCGTTGACCGGTTGGTGGAGCGGCTACGCTCCGATCTCGAAGACGGGAGTTCCGTCGTGTCCGCCGCGGAATCGTCTTTCTGAATCCAGCGGCTTCTCCTAGGCTCCCGCTCATGACCGCACCGAGTCGCGACCCCGCCGCCGACGTCCTCGCCGCCGTCGGCCAGACGCCGCTGATCCGCCTGCGCCGAGCCTCCGAAGAGACCGGCTGCGCCATCTACGGCAAGGCCGAGTTCCTCAACCCCGGCCTGTCGGTGAAGGACCGCGCGGCGCTCTCGATCGTGCGGGACGCCGAGGCCAGGGGCCTGATCCGGCCGAATGGCACCATCGTGGAGGGCACCGCCGGGAACACCGGCATCGGTCTCGCCCTGGTGGCCTCGGTGCGCGGCTACCGGACGCTGATCGTCATCCCGGTCACCCAGTCCGAGGAGAAGAAGCAGACCCTGCGGCTGGCGGGCGCGCGCCTCGTCGAGGTGCCGGCCGTGCCCTTCGCCAACCCGAACAACTACGTCCACGTGGCCCGGCGCCTCGCCGAAAAACTCGCCGCCACGGAGCCGGCGGGTGCCTTCTTCGCCGACCAGTTCGACAATGTCGCCAACCGGCAGGCGCACATCGACGGCACCGGCCCGGAGATCTGGGATCAGACCGGCGGCCAGGTCGACGGCTTCGTCTGCGCGGCTGGCACCGGCGGCACGCTGGCCGGCATTGCCGAGGCCCTGCGCGCCCGCAACCCCAAGGTGACGATCGCCCTCTCGGACCCGGAGGGCTCGGCCCTCTACGCGCATTACACGACCGGGACCCTGAGGGCCGAGGGATCCTCGATCACCGAGGGGATCGGCCAGGGCCGGATCACGAAGAACTTCGAAGGCTTCACCCCGGATCACGCCTTCCGCATCCCGGATCGCGAGGCCCTCGACATCGTCTTCGGCCTGATGCGGGAGGAGGGGCTGTCGCTCGGCGGCTCGTCGGGCATCAACGTCGCCGGGGCGATCCGGCTGGCCCGGGAACTCGGGCCTGGCCACACCATCGTGACGATCCTGTGCGACGGGGCGGCGCGCTACGCCTCGAAGCTGTTCAACCCGGCCTTCCTCACCGAGCGCAACCTGCCGGTGCCGGGCTGGCTCGACGCCCCGCAGGACCCGCTGCCGGACTGGCACGCCTGACCGGACGACGGCCATCCGCACTTTTCTAAGAAAAGCTTGGGCGGAGATTGAACGGAACGGATTGTCGCAGCGTTTGAACGGTCACGCTCGCACCAGCGCGACCGTTCGGAGTGCTCGCCAGATGTCCCTCGTCACCATTCTACTCATCATCCTGATCATCCTGGCCTTCGGCGGCGGCGGCTTCCTGGGCGGCGGCGCCTATCGCGGCCCGGGCTTCGGCCTCGGCGGCATCCTGCTGATCGTGCTGATCGTGCTGCTGGTCACCGGCCGGCTGTAAGGCGCGAGCCGTTCCCGATTGCCCTGCGGTCGGGAACGGCGGACGATCAGGGCCCAGGCTGCTTCCGGCGCCGGATAAGCCCTGCGCTCAGCGGCAAGCAATCCCGACCACAGCGGATGCGACCGCCCCGGGGCCTCCGTCCAGGGGCGTCTTCGCCTCGGCGATCCCCTGACCCGCGAGGAACGCGGTGATCTTTTCGGATGGGATCAGCGGCAGGCGTGCGGGAGGCACGATCCCGGCAACCCGGCGCGGCGCCGCCGGATAGCGGGCGACGAGCCCGACGAGCCGTCCGGACCGGTCGAGCACCGGGGCACCGGCCGAACCCGTCTGAAGGGCCGCGACGACATCGCCCGCGACGGCGCTTCCCGGAGCGGCCACGTTTCCATCCGGGCCCGGTGCGAGGGCGATCAGGTTATCCTCCACGCCGACCGGGTCCCGACGAACGGCAGGTCGGATCGGGGCGGGGGCCCCGGATGCGTCGAGCAGCGTGAGACCAGAGGAATCCGCAGCCAGCATCCGGGCCGGCTCCGCGCCGATGCGGGGGGCGGCACAGGTCTCCAGCGCCGCGGAGGCCGTGAGGACCCGGCCCGGCGCCACCGTGAGGCCGGCGCCCGCGGCGGGCAGATCCTGCGCTGCGGTCGCGCCGGTCTCGGAGCGGGCCGGAGCCGACGGGATCGCGGCGACTGGGCTGGCTGGCGCGGCGGCCTCCGGGAACGGCACGAAGGCGTTCGCCACCGCGATCACCAGACGATCGACCTCCGGCGCCAGGGATTTGTCGTAGCCGAACAGGAAACCGCGCACGCCGGCCGGCCCGGCGGCGTAGCGAATGTAGGACAGGCCGGCCCCGGTCTCGGCTGTGATCACCACGACGTCGGGTCGCTTCAGCTTGTAGGTCACCTTGCGGCTCGGCAACGGCGCGACCGCCTTCTCGAACAGGGTGTCCAGGGTCTCGCCCCCCGGCGGGTAGGCACGGCTCTCCAGAGTTACCCGCCCATCCTGGCTCTGCCAGCGCGTGCCCGCGACGAGGGTGGTGCGCTTCGACAGCAGGCGCTCGGGCACGCCCATCACGGCGCCGCTGCCGGGATCCGGGGCGATCCGGAAGCGCGCCGCGTTCCGGGCCGCCGCGCCCGCCCCCAGCAGGGCTGTCCGCCCGCGCGGGTCGAGGGGATCGGCGCCCTTGGTGCGGGTGCGATAGGCGTTGAGCGCCTCGAAGGTCCGGCGGCCGAACCCGCCCGACACGACGGCGTTGAAGTCGCCGGTCCAGACGAGGGCGTCCTGGATCGCCTTGCGCTCCGGCTCGGGCAGGGCCTCGAACGTCGCCCGCGCGGCCTCGAAGGCGGGATCGGCCGGTGCGGGGGCGGGCGTCGCCGGTCGGGCCGGCCGCTGTTGGGTTTGCGCGGCGGCGGGATCGGAGGCGAACAGCAGGGCGAGCAAAACCGCGGCCTGCCCGCGGCGCGCCCGTGAAGCCACCGGGAAACGACCCCGTTCCGACGCATCCGAATCCATGACCGCCCTCCCCGATCAGAATCGCCCGGATCCTGGCAGAGGCGCCCGGGGCGGGCCAGATCGAATCCGCGGGTGACGACACCAGACCGCCGTGCGCCCGTCGCCGGGATGCGCTACAGGGTGGATGTCCGGCCCGGGGCGGCGGCTGGACGGCCCGATCGGCCCTCCGGCCACGCGATGCCGCCACGGTTCGACGCGGAGCCCGGCATGACCGACGCGAGCAACACCTTCAAGAAGGCGCCCAAGCGCAAGCCCGCCAAGGGCAAGAGCGTCAGCGTCTCTCCCGAGATGCGGCAGGCCTATGCCGACCTGATCCGCGAGCGCGCGGAGAAGCAGGAGGTCTACGGCCGCCACCTGCCGCAGGACGAATCGCGGCGGCGTTAGAGGTCGTTCAGCAGGGCTCTGCCCCGGACCCGCGAAAGGTCTCGACTTTTCGAAACCACGATTGGCGCCGGTCCTATCCGAAGCCGTAGAGCCGCCGCGGATTGTCGACGAAGACCAGCCGGCGCCGGTCCGCGTCCGGCACCCAATCGGCCATGAGGTCGAGGAGCATCGTCGTCCGCGGCGGCCCGTCCCAGGCGGCGACGTGGGGCCAGTCCGAGCCCCAGAGGCAGCGCTCCGGCGCGGCATCATTGAGGGCGCGGGCGAAGGGGATCGTGTCGGCGTAGGGCGGCCCGGTCACCGTATCCCGGAACGCGCCCGAGAGCTTGACCCAATTCCCGTCGGCGACGAGGCCGAGCAGCGCCTGGAAGCCCGGGTGGTCCACCCCCGCCGAGGTCGGCATGTGGCCCATATGGTCGAAGACCAGGGGCACCGGCAGCCGCGACAGGCGGCCGGCGATCGGCGGCAGGTCCCGGGCGTCGAGAAGGAACTGGAGGTGCCAGCCCATCTCCCGGGCGAGCGCCCCGTAGGACTCGATCCGCTCGAGCCCGACCCCGCCGCCGAACAGCACGTTGAGGCGCAGGCCCACCACCCCCGATTCCTTCAGGGCGGCGAGCTCCGCGTCGGGCAGGCCGAGGGGGATCACCGCGATGCCGCGCAGGCGCTGCCGGTGGGCGCGCAGGGTCTCGACCATCAGCCGGTTGTCGGTGCCGTGGACGCTGACTTGGACCAGCACGCCGTTGGCCATGCCGGTCCCGTCGAGCATGGCGCAATAGGCCTCCGCCGGGGCCGCCGGGGGCGTGTAGCTCCGGTCCGGCACCAGCGGGTAGGCGGGCGGCAGGCCGATCACGTGGGCGTGGGTGTCGACCGCGCCCGCCGGCACGGCGTAGCGGGTCGGGCCGCCCGGGTGCGGGTCCGGGGCGGGGCAGTCTCGGATCTCGGGCATGCTCAGCTATCCGCGTGCAGGACCTTGCCGCGCGTCTCGGGCAACGCGTAGGCCGCCACGAAGAACACCCCGTAGGCGGCGGCCGCGAAGATCGCGATCGCCGAGGCGAGGCCGACGCGCTCCGACAGGTAGCCGACGAGCGCCGGGAACAGCGCCCCGATGCCCCGGCCGAAATTGTAGCAGAACCCCTGCCCCGAGCCGCGCAGCCGCGTCGGGTAGAGTTCGGTCAGGAAGGCGCCCATCCCGGAGAAGTAGCCGGAGGCGAAGAAGCCCAGCGGAAAGCCCAGCACCCAGAGCATGCCGTTCGAGAGCGGGATCTGCGTGTAGGCGACGATCACCGCGATGGCGCCCAGGGAGAAGATCAGGAACAGCGGGCGGCGTCCGAGCCGGTCGGCGAGCCACGCGCCGACGAGGTAGCCGGTGAACGACCCGATGATCAGCGCCGACAGGTAGCCGGTGGAGGAGACGACCGAGAGGTGGCGCTCGGTGGTGAGGAAGCGCGGCACCCAGGTGGTGATCGCGTAGTAGCCGCCCTGGCAGCCCGCCGCCGCCAGGGAGGCGAGGAGCGTCGTCTTGAGGATCGGACCGGAGAAGATCTCCCAGATCTGCGGCCGGTCGCCGGTGGCCGCCGCCCGGGCGCGGGTCTCGGCGGCGACCTGCGGCTCCTCGACGTAGCGGCGCAGATAGAAGATCAGCAGCGCCGGGAGCGCACCGACCGCGAACATCCAGCGCCACGCGGTCTCGGGCGGCAGGAGCGAGAACAGCACCGCCTGCGACAGGACCGCGAGCCCCCAGCCGATCGCCCAGCCCGACTGCACCGAGCCGACCGCCCGGCCGCGATACTCGGCCCGGATCGTCTCGCCGATCAGGACGGCGCCCGCCGCCCATTCGCCGCCGAAGCCGAGGCCCAGGATCGCCCGGGCGACGAGCAACTGGTCAAAACTCTGCACGAAGGCGCAGAGCAGCGAGAACACCGAGAACCACAGGATCGTGATCTGCAGGGTGAGCACCCGGCCGATCCGATCGGCGACGAAGCCCGCGAGCCAGCCGCCGAGCGCCGAGGCCAGCAGCGTCACCGTGGCGGCGAGCCCGGCCGTGCCGGAATCCACGTGCCACAGGCTCATGATCGTCCCGATCACCAGCGGGTAGATCATGAAGTCCATGCCGTCGAGGCACCAGCCGGCGGCACAGGCCCAGAAGGTGTGCCGTTCCGTTGGCGTCATCGATCGGTAGAAGGCGGTGAGGCTGGCGTCGTGAATCGCGACCGCGTCCACGCCCGTATTTCCCTGCCCGGTTGCCGTGCTCATCGCTGCCTCCCGCCGCCTGATACCAGTATCAGCGTCTCAGACTGAGCTGTCCAACGCTGCGCGGCGGCGCGCAAGGAAAAGGCCGCCCGAAGGCGGCCTGTCCAGACTTTTTCGCTGTCGATTGGCGGCTCAGTAGCAGCGCTCGACCAGCACCCGGCGGTAGCCGTAGGGGGTCCAGCGTACCCGCGGGACGGTGTAGCAGCCGCCGCCGTAGCCGTAATCGCCACCATACCCGTAGCCGACCGGGGCGTAACCACCGCCATAGCCGTAGCCGTAACCCGGGTAGCCGTAGCCGCCGTAACCGCCATAGCCTCCGTAGAGGCCACCGGCCGCGAGGCCCAGGCCGACACCGAGACCCAGTCCGCCAAGGCCGTAGCCATAGCCGCCGCGATAGCCGTAACCGCGACCGTAGCCACCGCGATAGCCGAACCCGCCGCCCCGGAAGCCGGCGCCCCGGAAGCCGCCGCCGAAGCCACCGCCCCGGAAGCCACCACCGCGGAAGCCGCCGAAGCCGCCGCCGTGGAACCCGCCGCCGAAACCACCGCCATGGAAGCCGCCGCCGCCGAAACCGCGCGCATCCGCGCTGGCCGGCGCGAACGCCAGGGCGCCCGCCGCCAGCAGGGTCGAGCAGAGCACTGCACCCTTCATTACGTCATCTCCGTCGAAAACCGCCCTCTGATCCTAGAAACGTCGGACTGTACGAAACAGTTCAGGTGAAGACCGCGACGTGCCGCCGCTGTTCGGCCGGCAAGCCCCGGGACGGCTTCGGGCTCGAAAATTGCCGCTTTCGGGAGCGACAGGCGCCGCGTCCGCCACCCCGAGCAGCATGGAACGTGTCATGACGCTACGCCCGGCTCACGCCCTGTTGATCGCGCTCCTCGCGCTGACTGCGCCCCGGCCCGCCACGGCTGCACCGGCAACCTCCGAGCCCTGCCGGGCGATGGAGGCCCAGGGCGAGACCTTCACGATCTGCACGATCGACCTGCGGCGTCAGCGGCTGCGGCTGTTCTGGCTGCAGCCGGACGGGCGGCCCTATGGATCGCTCGGCATTCTCGCCGAGGCGCAGGGGCGGCACCTCGACTTCGCGATGAATGCCGGCATGTACGACAAGGATCAGGCGCCGGTGGGCCTCTACGTCGAGGGCGGGCGCGAGATGAAGCACGTCTCCACCGCGGACGGGCCGGGCAACTTCCACCTCAAGCCGAACGGCGTGTTCTGGGTGAAGGGCGAGCGCGCGGGGGTGCTCGACACCCCCCATTACCTGCGTGCGAAAATCCGCCCCGACTACGCCACGCAATCCGGGCCCATGCTGGTGATCGACGGCCAGATCCACCCGAAGATTTCCGCCGACGGGCCGAGCCAGAAGATCCGCAACGGCGTGGGCGTGGTCGAGGACGGGCACGTGGCGATCTTCGCGATCTCCGAGCGGCCCGTGACCTTCGGGGCCTTCGCGCGGCTGTTCAAGGATGATCTCGGCTGCCGCAACGCCCTGTTCCTCGACGGCACGGTGTCGAGCCTCCACGCACCCAATCTCGGCCGGACCGATATCAGCCGGCCGCTCGGACCGATGGTCGGGGCTGCGCCGCGCTAGGCGCTGATCGGATCAGCGCGACCGAGTGAAGGGCTGCGTCGGGCGGTTTCGCGGCTGTCCGCTTCTGAGCCGGCGGGGCGTCGAAGCGGACAGGACCGTGATCGTGGATCCGGCCGCGATGTGCGCGGCGTTCGTTCGATCGTCTCGGCGCGGGTTCAGCCCACGGCGCGTGCCGCCTCACGCACCTGACGCGTCGCGGCATCGACCTGTTCGCTCGCCCGCGCGATGGCTTCCATGCCGCCCGCGATCGTCGCCACCCCGTGCGCGGCGGCGTGCATGCTGCCCGACATCTCCCGGGTCACGGCTGACTGCTCCTCGACCGCCGCGGTAATCGCGGCCGAGATCTCATCCAGGGCCCGGATCGTGCTCTGGATCGTCTCAATCGCCCCCACCGCCTCGCGCGTCGCCGCCTGAGTGGCGGTGATCTGGCCCCGGATCTGGTCGGTGGCCTTGGCGGTCTGCTCGGCCAGCGCCTTCACCTCGGAGGCCACGACCGCGAAGCCCTTGCCCGCCGCGCCCGCGCGGGCGGCCTCGATCGTGGCGTTGAGGGCCAGGAGGTTGGTCTGCGAGGCGATTCCCTGGATCATCGTCACCACCGCGCCGATCTGCGCCGCCTGCCCACTCAAGCCCTCGACGATGCCCCCGGTTTGCTGGGCCTGCACGACCGCCTCGCCGGCCATGCGGGCCGCGTGGCTGACCTGCTGGCTGATCTCGCCGACCGAGGCGGACAGTTCCTCCGCGCCTGACGCGACGCTCCGGATTTCGTTGGAGACCTGCCCGACCGTGCCGACGGTCTCGGTCGTCTGCTGCGTCACATGCTCGACCGCCGTGCCGATCGCATCCAGATCGGCGCCGATGGCTCGCTGGACCTCGATCCGGCGCTGGCGCTCATGCACTTGCGCGGTGATGTCGGTGGCAAATTTCACAACCTTGACGACACGTCACTCCGGACCCGTGATCGGGTTGTAGGTCGCCTGGATGAACACCGTGCGTCCGCCCTTGGCGACCCGCTGGAACTCGGCCGACTTGAACTCCCCCTGTGCCAGGGATGCCCAGAACCGCCGGTAGCCTTCGCTCGACCGTTCCGCCGCGTCCACGAACAGGCTGTGATGGCGCCCTTTCACCTCATCGAGCGTGTAACCCATCGCCGCGAGGAAATTGGGATTGGCGTCGAGGATGGTGCCCTCCGGAGAGAACGAGATCACCGCCTGCGAGCGGTGCAGGGCCGAGATCTGTCCGTCCAGGTCGAGGCTATGAGCCTTCTGCCCGGTGATGTCGGTGGCGATCTTGACAATCTTCGACACACGACCGGACCGGTCTCGAACGGGGTTGTAGCTCGCCTGGATCCAGATCTTCCGGCCGCCTTTTGCAATGCGCTTGAATTCGGCGGCGCGATAGGTTCCGCGGCGGAGGGCATCCCAGAAGGCGCGGTACTCTGTGCTGTCTTGGTGAGCGGGTTCTACGAATAAGCTGTGATTTTGGCCTTGAATCTCTGCGAGAGTGTAACCAACCGCGGTCAGGAAATTGCGATTCGCAGTGAGAATAGTTCCGTCGAGCCGGAACTCTATGATCCCCTGCGACAATCCGATCGCGTCGAGGGTTGCATGCGCCTCCCGGTTGCGCAGTCCAATCATAGCGTGTCTTTCGTTTCTGTTCCAGTTTTAACAATTGCCAATAATGAATAACAATCTATTCTCGTCGAAGTAGCAAAATTTGGCGCGGTGACTAACATAGATCATTGAATACTCTAAGCTGCACGTCGCTTTAACGATGCAACTCCTGATACTCTACTTGGCTGAGGCACCACCGGGAACTAGTACACTTATACCAGTATGGACCAAGGCGGGCCCGCGACCTGAGTGCGGCCGGACGGGCGGCTTCAGGTGCGTTTGTTCCGCTCGCGGCTGATCCTGACGATCGTCGGCGCGGCTGTCTCGGGTCGAGATCAGCCCTGCGCACGGTCCAGCACGCCGGGATTCGTCTGTGATGCACGGACCCGGTGCCGAGCCAGTCCGGCGGGATCGGCGCGTCGACCCGAGAGGCGGGAGCCGCGTCACCGCTGCCCGAACGCCGTGTCCTTGAACAGGTCCTTGTACTCCCGCGGCTGCGAGCGCCAGTACTGCTTGGGCGCCCGGACCCAGGCGCCGAGTTCGGCCGCCGCGTGCCAGGGCCAGCGCGGATCGTAGAGCATGGCGCGCGCCAGCGAGATCGCGTCCGCCCTGCCCTCCTGCAGGATTGCCTCGGCTTGGCTCGCTTCGGTGATCAGCCCGACTGCGATGGTGGTCAGCCCGGTCTCGGCCTTGATCCGCTCGGCGTAGGGCACCTGATAGCCCGGCCCGAGCTTGATCGCCTGCTTGGGCGAGACGCCCCCCGTGGAGACGTGGAGCGCCGGCGAGCCCGCCCGCTTGAGCGCCCTGGCCAACTCCACGGTCTCGTCGATGTCCCAGCCGTCCTCGACCCAGTCGGTGGCCGAGACGCGCAACCAGACCGGGCTGCCCGCCGGGACGACGTCGCGCACCGCGTCGTAGACCTCCAGCGGGAAGCGCATCCGGTTCTCCAGACTGCCGCCGTACTGGTCGGTGCGCTTGTTGGCGATCGGCGACAGGAACTGGTGCAGCAGGTAGCCGTGGGCGCCGTGTAGTTCCACGGACTCGATGCCGAGGCGCACGGCGCGCTTGGCGGTGGCCACGAATTCATCCCGGACGCGCTTCAGGTCGGCGCCGTCGAGGGCGTGGGGCGGCACCTCGCCCTCCCCGTGCGCCAGAGCCGAGGGCGCCTCGGTGCGCCAGCCGTAAGCGTGCTCGGGCGGGATCTGCTGGCCGCCGTCCCAGGGGGCCGCGCTCGACGCCTTGCGCCCGGCATGGGCGATCTGGATGCAGATCGGGATCGGCGCGTATTCGCGCACCGCGTCGAGCACGCGGCCGAGCGCCCGCTCGCAACCGTCGTTGTAGAGCCCGAGGTCCCAGGCGGTGATCCGCGCCTCCGGCGAGACCGCGGTGGCCTCCAGGGTGAGCAGGCCGGCCCCCGACATGGCGAGCTGGCCCAGATGCATCATGTGCCAGTCGGTGGCCTCGCCGTCCCGGGCCGAATACTGGCACATCGGCGCGATCAGGATGCGGTTCTCGAGGGTGAGCGCGTCGAGTGTCAGCGGTTCGAACAGGCGAGCGGTCATCGGCGACTCCTGATGGAAGGCTCACTCTGGCGCAGGATGGGCGCGGGAGCCAGTGCGGTGCGGCACAGCACCCCTGCACCGTGCCATCGCGGGAACTTGCGGATATGGCCGACCGTTTTTTGGCCTCCTGCCGCACCGCGGCAGCCGACGCGAACCGCCTGAGGGGGCGAGATCGCATGAGGTTCCTACGATGCTCACGAGACTTGCCGCCCCGCTCCTCCTCGCTGCCGGCTACGCTGCCCTCGCGGCGCCGTCACAGGCCCAGCCCGCTGCCTTCGGCGGACCCAAGATCCTGATCCACGGCAATTATTGCGGACCGGGCAACAACGCCCCGCTGCCGCCGATCGATGCCCTCGACGCGGCCTGCGCCCGGCACGATGCCTGCACGCCGGATGGCGGTCTGCCCACCGAGGCCTGCAACCTGCGCCTGCAGCAGGACGCGGCGCTGATCGCCCGCGACCCGCGCCAGCCCGAGAAGCTGCGCTCGATGGCCCGACTGATCGCGGCGACCGCGACCCTGATCCCGTCCGAGCCGGGCCCGCAGCGGATGCCGGCCGCGCTCGCGAGCCGGACGGGGCCCGAAGCCTATACGTCGAGTCTGTCCGCGCGGACTCCGGAGGCCGGCGTTGCCCAGGACGACGATGGGGACGATTCCGACGCCAACTGAGTGGCGCCCGCGCGCCCGGGTTCAGGCCCGGCCGCGCGGTTCCAGCGCGTGGGACAGGAAGAAGCGCAGCATCGCGCGGCTCGCATCGGGGCCCCGGGGCTCCGTGTAGGATCCGGCCGGGCTGCCCCCCGACCAGGCATGCCCGGCCCCGTGCAGGAGCCACTGCTCCTGGACCGGCCGACCGCCTGCGTCCCTGCGGATGGTGCGGGTATAGGCGATGCCCCCCGGGCTCGTGTCCCGCGTGACGGTCTCGGTGAGGCCCGGGGCCGCGCCGGCCTGGGCCATCACCTGATCGCCGTTGGCGGGATGGACGGTGCGGTCGCCGTCGCCGTGGAACACGATGGTGGGCACCGCCTGACGGTTCGTCCGCGTGGGCCCGGCCTGCCCCTTCATCGCTGCGAGCGCGCCCGGCAGGTCGCGTGCAGCCCCGCAGGCCAGTCCGGAATGGATCCCGACCGCCGCGAACAGGTCCGGGTAAGTCGCCGCCAGGATCGCCGCCGCGGCGCCGCCGGCCGAGAGCCCGGCCGCGTAGACCCGGGTCGGATCGCCCGAGAATTCCGCCATCACGGCCCGGGCGATGCCGGCGATGAGTTCCGGTTCCCCGCCCTCGCGCGCCTGATCGCCGGCCGCGTACCAGTTCCAGCACCGCTGCATGTGTGCCGATTGCGCCTGCGCCGGATAGGCGACCAGGAATGTCTGCGCCTCGGCCAACGTGTTCATCTGCGTGCCGGCGGCGAAATCGTCCGGATTCTGGGTGCAGCCGTGCAGCATCACCACCAGGGGCAGCGCCTGACCGGTATAGCCGCTCGGCACGTAGACCTTGTAGCGCCGGCTGCCGGCAGCACCGGTGAACACCCGCTCCTCGAACCGCGCGCCGGGTGGGACCGGGACCGGTGACCGGCCCCGGGCGGCCGGACGTCCCCGCATCAAGGCCGACAGGTCGAGTTCCGGCTCCGCCGCCCTGCCCTGCCCTGGCCGGGGGGCCGTCCAGGCGCCGCCGGGGGCTTCGGGCGCCTCCATGTCGAGGATCGTCTCGCGGCCGGCCGGACCGAGGGCGGCCCCCGGTCGGCCATAGGTCTGCGCCCACTTGGCGAAGGTTTCCGTCTGCGCGCGCTGGAACCGCGCCATCCGCTCCGCGAGTCGGTCGGCGCCGGGGCCGGAGGCGTCGGGATTCAGACCCGCGCGCGGAGGCAGATCGAACTTGGAGGGGTCGAACTTGGAAACATCGACTTTCGAAAAGTCGAATTTGGGAAAACGGAACATGGGCCGATCCTTCGGGACGGAGTTCGGACAGGGCCGGACGGTTGAGGTGCCTCTGCGTCCGGCTGCGGGGCGTCAGGCGATCCGGTCGGCGAGGGCGGCCTTTACGGCGGGGCTCGCCTGGAAGGTGCCGAGAACCTCCACGGAGGCGATGGCGGCGCGGGCGAGATCCGGCGTGACGTCGCTTGCCACGGTGGCGAGGCCGAGGACCTGGATGTGCAGGGGGCGCCCGGAATCGCGGGCCGCTTCGAGCTCGGCGCGCCCGAAATGCGCGATCCCCAGGCGGAGTTGGCGCCGGGCCACGGATTGGCGCAGGGCGTCGTCGTGGCGGTCGAGCTGGTTGCGCACGGCGGTGCGGATGAAGTCGGCCCGGTTGGCGTAGAAGCCGTCCCGGACCATCAGGTCGACGCGGCCGAGATCGACGAAGCCGAGATTGACCGTGATCTTCTCGCTGTCCGGCACCTTCAGCCGGGCCTCGGGTCTGGGGTCGTTCATCGCCTCACCATCTCCAGGCCATCCGGTTGGATGGTCTAGAGATGGCTATGGGCAGGCGAAGCGCAAGGCGTCCCATCCCGGAAAGTCACGGTTTCGAAAGGGCGAGCCCTTTCGCGGGTGCAGGGCAGAGCTCTGCATACGGGTTCGGCGCCCCCACCAGGGGGCCACCGAACCCGTGCGTCGGGGTTTTACCCCGACACCCCACCAAAGGGCTTGCCCTTTGGGATCCCTAGGTTTCGCCGATGCCGCGCCCTTTCAGGCTCTCGCCGATCTCGTCGAGGGCCGTGGCGTCGTCGATCGTGGCCGGCATCGTCCACGGTTCGTGGTCGGCGATGCGCTTCATGGTGGCCCGCAGGATCTTGCCCGAGCGGGTCTTGGGCAGCCGCGGCACGGTGAGCGCCAGCTTGAAGGCCGCCACCGGGCCGATCTCGTCGCGCACCTTGGCGACCAGTTCCTTCTCGATCGCCTTGGTGGGACGGTCGACGCCGGTCTTCAGCACCACGAAGCCGCAGGGCACCTCCCCCTTCAGCGCATCGCGGATGCCGATCACCGCGCATTCGGCCACGTCCGGATGGCCGGCCAGCACCGCCTCCATGCCGCCGGTCGAGAGCCGATGGCCCGCCACGTTGATGATGTCGTCGGTCCGCCCCAGGACCGTGATGTAGCCGTCGCCGTCGATCACCCCGGCATCCGAGGTGTCGTAATAGCCCGGGAAGGTCGCGAGGTAGCTCGACCGCATCCGCTCGTCCGAGCCCCAGAGGGTCGGGAGGCAGCCGGGCGGCAGGGGCAGGCGGATCGCGATGGTGCCCATCGTGTCGGCCGGGACGGGCTTGCCGCCCTCGTCCAGCACCGCGACCCGGTAGCCCGGCATCGGCACGCAGGTGCTGCCGTGCTTCACCGGCAGCAGGCCGAGGCCCATCGGGTTGCCGGCGATCGGCCAGCCGGTCTCGGTCTGCCACCAATGGTCGATGACCGGGCGGTTCAGCACCCGCTCGGCCCAGGCGACCGAATCCGGGTCCGCGCGCTCGCCGGCCAGGAACAGGCTGCGGAAGGCCGACAAGTCGTAATCGGCGATCCGGGCGCCGGCGGAATCCTCCTTCTTGATCGCCCGCAGCGCGGTCGGCGCCGTGAACAGGCACACGACGCCGTATTCGGCGACGACCCGCCAGAAGGCGCCGGCATCGGGGGTGCCCACGGGTTTGCCCTCGTACAGCACCGTGGTGCAGCCGTGCAGGAGTGGCGCGTAGACGATGTAAGAATGCCCGACGACCCAGCCGATGTCGGAGGCGCAGAAATAGGTCTCGCCGGGCTGCACGCCGTAGAGGTTGGGCATCGACCACGCGAGCGCCACGAGGTAGCCGCCCGTATCGCGGACCACGCCCTTGGGCTTTCCGGTCGTGCCGGAGGTGTAGAGGATGTAGAGCGGGTCGGTGGCGGCGACCGGCACGCACGCCGTCCGCTCCCCCGCCGCTTGGGCCGCTGCCACCGCCTCGGCCCAGTCGCGGTCCCGCCCCGGCACGAGCGTCGCCGCGGCTTGCGGGCGCTGGAGGATCAGGCAGGAATCCGGCTTGTGGCGCGAGGCGTCGATCGCCGCGTCGAGCAGCGGCTTGTAGGCGACCACGCGGTTCGGCTCGATCCCGCAGGAGGCCGCCAGCACCACCTTGGGCGCCGCATCCTCGATCCGCACCGCCAGCTCGTTCGCCGCGAAGCCGCCGAACACCACGGAATGGACCGCGCCGAGCCGCGCGCAGGCCAGCATGCCGAACAGGGCCTCGGGCACCATCGGCATGTAGAGGATCACCCGGTCGCCCTTGCCGACCCCGAGACCGGCCAGCACCGCGGCCAGCGTCGCGACTTCATCGCGCAATGCCCGATAGGTGATGCTGCGCTTCGTGCCGGTGACGGGGGAATCGTAGCGAATCGCCACCTGCTCCGCCCGCGGCCCGTCGGCATGGCGATCGACGGCGTTGTGGCAGGCGTTGAGCGACCCGTCCGGAAACCAGCGGCCGTAGGGGCCGGAATCCGATGCGAAGGCCTGCTTGGGCGCCTGCGCCCAGTCGATCGCCCGGGCCGCGTCGAGCCAGAACGCCTCCGGGTCGCGAAGAGCTGCGTCGTAGATCTCCGGATAGCGGCCCGGAAGGCTGGCGGTCGTCATCGGTCGGCGTTCCCCGTGCCGCTCTCCGGCGGCGGGGGCCAGAGTAGCGCATTCTCGCGCGGGGGCGAGACGGGTTCGCGCCCGTCGTGGGAACCGGGAAGCGCCGCGCGGCGGTCCCGCAGAATCCATCGTAAAACCGCCGCGGCGGGGCTCCCGACGCGGCGGCTGTCATGGTGGTACGCTATCGATAAAAGTGGATCAGCGGCTCAGTGCAGGGTGTCGCCGGCCCCCCGGAGCCGGTTGATCTCGTCCTTGAGGAGGAGTTTCCGTCGCTTCAGTTCGGCGATGTGGAGGTCGTTCGCCGAAGGCCTGTGGATCGCTTCGTGAATCTCGCGCTCGAGGGCTTCGTGCTTCCGGGCGAGTTGGCTCAGATGCGTCTGCAGCGACATGAGTCGAATCTCCTGTCATCGTTTCGACACGCCAAGACTGACACAGGATGCCGCACCTGTTGAAGCGTTTTCTCCGGCTAAGCTTGGTGAAGGCTTCCCGGCATGGCTTGTCCCAGGGAAGGGCGTGACGCATGCTCTCATCGGGTGATGAGCGATCCTTTGGCCCGCAGGTGACGATGGCGGACGAGTCGGGTGAGAACGCGCAGTCGGACCTCCAGGCCGAGCTGGCCCGGTTGCGCGAGGAGCACCGGGATCTCGACAGCGCCATCGAGGCGCTGGAGCGCAGCGTCGCCGGGGATCAACTCCAGATCCAGCGCCTGAAGAAGCGTAAGCTCACCCTGCGCGACCGGATCTTCCATATCGAGGACGCGATCACGCCGGACATCATCGCCTGATGCCGGTGGACGCCGTCCCGCGCAGCCTTGCCGCAGGGCCGCCGCGCCTGTAAGCGCCCTCTTTTGCCGGGATCAACGATGGCGTCGCCTCCGGTTGCGATCATCATGGGCAGCCAGTCCGACTGGGCGACCATGCGGCACGCCGCCGAGACGCTCGACGCGCTGGCCGTGCCCTACGACGCGCGGATCGTCTCGGCCCACCGCACCCCCGACCGGCTCGTCGCCTTCGCCAAGGGCGCGGTCGCGGCCGGGTTCAAGGTCGTGATCGCGGGGGCGGGCGGCGCCGCCCACCTGCCCGGCATGGCGGCGGCGATGACCCGCCTGCCGGTCTTCGGCGTGCCGGTGGAGTCGAAGGCGCTCTCGGGACAGGACAGCCTGCTCTCCATCGTGCAGATGCCGGCCGGGATCCCGGTGGGCACCCTGGCGATCGGCCGGGCCGGAGCTGTCAACGCGGCGCTGCTCGCCGCATCGGTGCTGGCGCTCTCCGACCCGGATCTGGCGGAGCGTCTTGACGCGTGGCGCGCGGCTCAGACCGCATCGGTGGCCGAGCGGCCGGAGACGGAAGCGACATCGTGACGGACAAGACCCTCGGCCCCGGCTCCACCCTCGGCATCGTCGGCGGCGGGCAGCTCGGGCGCATGATCGCGCTCGCGGCGGCGAATTACGGCCTCAAGGTGCACGTCTACGCCCCCGACCGCGACAGCCCCGCTTTCGATGTCGCCGCCCGCACCACCTGCGCGGCCTACGACGATGCGGAAGCCCTGGCGGCCTTCGCGCGGAGCGTCGATGTCGTCACCTACGAGTTCGAAAACATCCCCCACGCCACCGCCGACATCCTGGCGACGCACGCCCCCCTGCACCCGAACGCCCGGGCGCTCTCGACCACGCAGGATCGCCTGTCGGAGAAGGAATTCATCAACGGGCTCGGCATCCCGACCGCGCCGTTCCAGGCGGTCGATACACCGGACGATCTCGACCGGGCGATCGCGGCGATCGGCCTGCCGGCGGTGCTCAAGACCCGCCGTTTCGGCTACGACGGCAAGGGTCAGCGCATCCTGCGGGAGCGGGCCGAGGGCGACCGCAACGCCCTGTTCGCCGAGTTCGGCGGCGCGCCGCTGATCCTCGAAGGCTTCGTGCCGTTCGAGCGCGAGGTCTCGGTGGTGGGCGCCCGCGCGCGCGACGGCAGCTTCGCGGCCTTCGACCTGTGCGAGAACGAGCACCGCGACCACATCCTGGCCCTGACCCGGGTGCCCGCCCCCGGCCTGACCCCAGCGACCGGCCGCGCCGCCCTCGACATCGCCAAGCGCATCGCCGACGCGCTCGATTATGTCGGCGTGCTCGCCGTCGAGATGTTTCTGGTGCGGGAGGACGGGGTGGAGCGGCTCGTGGTCAACGAGATCGCGCCGCGGGTGCACAATTCCGGCCATTGGACCATCGAGGGCGCGCAAACCTCGCAATTCGCCCAGCACGTCCGGGCGGTCTGCGGCTGGCCGCTCGGCGATCCGGCCCGGACCGGCGGCCTGCCGGTGGAGATGCGCAACCTGATCGGCGCCCAGGCCGACGGTTGGCACGCGCTGCTGGCCGAGCCCGGCGCCCACCTGCACCTCTACGGCAAGGGCGAAGCCCGGCCCGGCCGCAAGATGGGGCACGTCACCCGGCTGGGATCCGAACCGGTCGGCTGAGGCCCCAAAGGCACACCTGTTCCGTTGCGTGACGGCCCGAGCGCCTGAGGTAGTGCCGGCGCGCGCGCGAGCCATACCTTCGCCACATCCCACCGCTTCCACCACGGCGTGGTCGGTGCCGAATGCTGCCGGTCGATTCACCCACTCCGGGACGGGCGACGGGTCGGATCGCGCAGGGGCGCTTCTTAAGCCGGCCTTCACCGTGATGCGCGACGGTGCCCCGGAGCGGGTGTGCCCGGCGCGCGGCGCGGGCTCTGGAACGGCGAGGGGCGGGGCGGGCGCGCGGGATGCGGGTCGCGCCTCGGGGAGAGTGGGGCGATGATCGTACGCAACGGGCTGGCACGGAAGACGGCGCTGATCGGCGCGGCCCTGGTCTCGGCCGCGGCGCTCGCGGGCTGCGAGACCGTCGGGAGCGCCGCCGGACCGCGCCAATACGCGGTGCTGGAGACGGATACGACCGGCGCCACCACGGTCAACATCGCCTCGCTGTCCGAGGTGATCCAGCGCAATCCGAACGACGCGGCCGCCTACACCACGCGCGGCGCCGCCTATGCCCGCGCCGGCCAGTTCAACGACGCGATCGCGGATTTCACCAAGGCGATCCAGCTCGATCCGAACTCGGCCTCAGCCTACAACAACCGGGCGCTGGCCAGCCGCCAGATCGGCCGCGACGGCCCCGCGCTGCAGGATTTCACCAAGGCGATCGGCATCGATCCGAATTACGGCCCGGCCTATATCGGCCGCGCCAATGTCGAGCGCGCCCAGGGCAACCTCGATCAGGCGCTGAACGACCTCAACGTCGCGATCCGGCTCATGCCGGAATCGGCCGAGGCCTACCATGCCCGCGGCCTCGTGCGGCAGAAGCAGGGTCAGGAGACCCAGGCGATCGCCGATTTCGACGCCGCCATCGACCGCAACCCCTTCGTGGCCGCCCCCTACGCGGCCCGTGGCCAGAGCCTGATCGCCACCAACCAGTACGGCAAGGCGATCGAGGACTACAACGCGGCGCTCAACGTCAACAACAAGGACGCCACCTCCTGGGCGTATCGCGGCCTCGCCTACGAGAAGCAGGGCCAGCGCAAGGAGGCGATGGAGAATTACCAGCGCGCCTCGACCATCGACCCGAACAACTCTGTCGCGCGCGCCGGCCTCGGTCGGGTGCAGGGCGGGGTCGGTACGCTATTCAACTGACCGCGCGACGATCCGAAGGCGGTTTCAAACGGTCGAGACCTCGTGAGGGTGCAGGGCAGGGCCCGGCGAAACAGGTCTCCGGCCCCCTTCCGGGGGTCGAAGACCTGTTCGTCGGGGTTTCACCCCGACACCCCACCAAAGGGCTCGCCCTTTGGAAACCCCTTGTTCGCCGGGGTTACGCCGCCAGCAGGCCGTTCTCGTCCTGCGTGATCCGGCGCAGGTGATGGGCGGTGTCGCCGAGCTGGTACTCGATCATGGCGAGCCGCTTGAAGTGGT
>NZ_JAKSYG010000232.1 GCF_022829725.1 Methylobacterium sp. E-005
GCCGGCCCTGGAACGTGATGTACGTCACCGCCAACGGCCGGGCGCTGCCGTGCTGCATCGCGCCGTTCTCGCAGCGCGGCTACGAGAACTACACCCTCGGCGACGCCACGCAGGACACCCTGCGGGCGATCTGGAACGGCCTCCGGACATGACGGAGCCCCCGTCCCAGGCCGCCTGACGCCACCTCGTCGACGCGCCCGGCGGCAGGGGCGCAGCCACCCGTTCCCGCAACCCCGGTTTTACAGGATGCGTCCCATGCGGCGCGACACCCTCGACATCAAGACGACCTTTACCGTTGACGGCGCCGAAGCCGTCGAGGCCGCGGCCCGCCGCACGCCGCCATCCGCGGCGGTGTTCTTCGACGCCATCGTTGGCCCCGACGGGCGGGACTGTCCCCACCTGTCGGACCTCGGATGGCTACGGCATCTCCTGCGGGCTGCTCAGAACCCCGGCGCCTTCGCGGCCCTCCACGGGGACAGCGACGACCCCGACGCCACGTTCCTGATGCTGCAGTCCGTGGAGGACCTGTACCGCCGCCTCGCGGCCCTCACCGAAGAGCGGCCGGACATCTACGACAGCGAGAGGTCCGTCTGATGCGCCACGATTCCCATCGAACCACGACCGCCGTCGCGCAGGCCCTCGGCCGCCCCGCCGACCTGACCGCCGCCATCACCGTCCTCGATGCCCTGCATAATGCCGGGTACGCCGTCGTCCGCCATGCGGCCGCCCTAGCCGACCCGGCGCGCGATCTCATTGCCGGGGAGATCGTCTCGGGTGGCAGCCGCCCCGCCACCGAGGTCGCCACCCGCATCATCGGCAAGCTCGCTCAGGCGGGCCTCGCCCCGGGCGCCGGGCAGCCGACGGGGCGGACGGTGCCGCTCACGATAGCGGGTGTCCCCCTCGTCGCGCTGATCAGCACGACCGAGGCGACCGCCTTGGCCGCCGCCCTCGCTCAGGGGAGGACCGCCTAATGCGCCGCGTCACCGAGATCCCCTACGAGCCGCACCGGTACGCAGACGAGCTTCCTAACACCGCATGGGCGAACGCGTTGGTCTGGGACTCCCGCGTCCGGGCCGGCGATGAGGATGCCCTCGCCCTGGCCTGCGACCTCGGGCTGGGCAGTGCCAGCCTTCCCGGTCCGGACCGCATCGACGCGTTGCTGTACGGCGTCGCGCTCGGCGTGGCTGCCCTCCTGGACCGCAAGGCCCAGGAGAAGGCCAGCGTCGCGGTGTTCGGCTCCCACGGCATGCGCGACGTCCATGCCCTGTTCGAGGCAATCGGGGACGACCCCCTCGTCGACGACGAGGCCCGCGCGACCTTCCTCCAGGAGCGTATCCTCGGCCGGGTCGAGTGGGGCCGGCACAACGACGCCGACGTGGCGTGGCTGAAGGCCAAGGCGGTCGCTACGGTCGTGGACGACGACTTCCTGGGGATGGTGCCCTTCCAGGGCGACGAGACGGAGGTGACCGAACTCGAACGCCGTGTCGTCCGAGCCCGCCGAGAACACCGGTGCTACCTGACGGGCCTGCCCATCGCGGTGGGTGAGCGGCACCTCGTCCTGCGCGAAGTCTCCGAGGGGGAGTTCACCACGACCCGGCACAGTGCCGTGGCCGCGTGGTTCGAGGCGCACGCCGGCGTGCCCGCGGAACGGCTCATCCCGGCCGAGCCCCTCGACACTAGGAGGGCGGCATGAAGCGCAAGATCTACCCATCCGACGGCGCGGCCCGGTTCTATGCGTCCGCCGCGGGACGCCCCTACAGACCCTCCAGCGGGACCGAGGGGGAGATCTTTGAGGCCGCGTGGTGCGACGGCTGCAGCATTCGGGGCATCTGCAGGATTCCTGGCAAGGCCATGGCCTGCGACGTCCGTGACGCCGCCTACCCGACGGCCTGGGTCTACGGCGACGACGGGCAGCCTCGGTGCACGGCGTTCCGCGACAAATCCCAACCGCGGCCGCGGCCCCTGCCCATCAGGCCCGGGCCCCACGAGATGGACGATCTTTTCGTCGGGAGGATCAACTGATGGGTATGGTGCACCTCGACCTCGACGACACCCTGGACATCGGCACAATCGACCTCGACGTGGCGACCGGCATCGCCAAGATCGGCGACGAGACGTTCCGCATCCTTCACGTCCTCGCCGCCAACGAGTTCACCATCCCGCTGACCTTCGACACAGCCGCCGAGGAGGCCCTCCGGCTGGCCGACGCCGTCATCGACTGGGACTGCGGGATGATGGAGCATGCTGACAACCCGTTCCGCGTGAAGGCGCCCAAGCTCTCTGCGAAGCAGGTCATCCGGTTATTCCTCCCCCGGATGCACAAATGCGAGTTCCGGGACCTGTTCATCGAGACCTACGGCTACGCGGGGAGGCTGCCGTGATGCGCCAGGTCCTCGTCACCGTCGCCGGCGCGCCCGGGCGACTCGCCGCCTCGGGTGCCGCCCTGGCCACCGTCGTCCTGCCCGCGGGCGGCCCTCCCCAGGCCCCCCCCCTCCCCGCGTGGACGCCGCCCCCCTCCGCCTCCACCCTCCCCCCCGCCCTCATCCCCCTCGCCACCCCGCCCCCCACCCCCCCCCCCCCCCCCCCCCCCCCCCCCCCCCCCCCCCCCCCCCCCCCCCCCCCCCCCCCCCCCCCCCCCCCCCCCCCCCCCCCCCCCCCCCC
>NZ_JAKSYG010000233.1 GCF_022829725.1 Methylobacterium sp. E-005
CCCGCCGCCTCAGCCCTCGATGCCGGCGATCCGGCAGGCCATCTTGGATCACCTCAGTCGGCCGCCAGCGCAGCGATGCCCGCACTGTGACGCCGATCTCAACCTGCCACCCTGAAACCAATCTGCCAAAGTAGTGCTAGAATACCTGAGCATCAGGTCGAATGTGCCATAAGCGTGTGCTTATGCCTGCCAACTGTCACGTCGCTTCCGAGTGGCCTGCCCCCTGAAAAGTGGTCCTCCCTGAGGTATGGCTTTGAGCCATGTGGAGGATGTCGTCATGGGACGGAAGAAGCATACGGCTGAAGAGATCGTTGCTAAGCTGCGGCAGTTCGATGTCTTGATCTCGCAGGGTCGCAAGGTTGCCGAAGCAATCCGGTCAATCGAGGTGACCGAGGTCACATACTACCGCTGGCGGTCCGAGTACGGCGGCTTGAAGGGTGAGCCTACGCCTTCCTCCAATCCCGGCGCCTCGCAGCGGTGGGGCGGAAAAAAAAGAATCGCCTGCCCGCCGCCTCAGCCCTCGATGCCGGCGATCCGGCAGGCCATCTTGGATCACCTCAGTCGGCCGCCAGCGCAGCGAT
>NZ_JAKSYG010000235.1 GCF_022829725.1 Methylobacterium sp. E-005
ACCGGCCTCCACAGCGCAACAGGAGTTTTCACGATGAGCAGCACCACCGACAAGCTCAAGGGTCTGGCCAACGAGGCCGTCGGCAACGTCAAGCAGGCTGCGGGCAGCGTCACCGGCAACGACAAGCTCGTGGCCGATGGCAAGGCGCAGGAGCTGAAGGGCGAAGCCCAGAAGACGGTGGGTGACGTCAAGGACGGCGCAAAGTCCCTCGCCGACAAGATCACCGGAAAGCACTGAACGGCGCTGTCATGCCGGTCGCCGCGGAGATCCGGGCCACCCGGCTGCGGGGCCCGACTTCGCCGCGTCCCATGTCGTCTGGCCGGGAGTGTCACGTCCGCCGAAGGGCGTCCGTTTTGTATCTCACCTGGACCATCGGGTCCGTTCAAAGGAAAGAAGGCTGCGATGAGCGAAGGATATCCGTCGATGACCGCGCTTCTGGGCCTGCTGGCCGTGGCCGGCTACCAGAACCGCGATAAGATCTCCGAATGGCTCGGCCATCATGGGGCGAGCCCATCGACCCAGCCGATCCGGGATGTATCCCCGACGTCGGGCTCCTCAATCCCTGGCAACCTCGGGCAGTTGCTCGGCGGCGCGGGCTCCGCGGGTGTCGGTGGTCTTGTCGGTCGCGGGCTCAGTGAACTCGTCGACCACTTCACGAAGGGCGGCCATGCCGACACCGCACGATCCTGGATCGACCATGGGCCGAACCGCGATATGCCGGAATCCGATCTGGAGCGTGCGATCGGACCCCAGACCCTCGCGGCGCTCGAGCAGCGAACCGGGCTGAGCAAGAGTGAATTGCTCACCCGGCTCTCCCGCGATCTGCCTTCGGCCATCGATCGCTACTCGCCGGACGGCCGGCTGCCCGCTTTCAGCTAGAGGTCCTCGCCATGCGACCCCCGCCGGACCGGCCGTCGCGGCGGGGGCCGTCAGAGACTCGCTAGTCGATCAACGCGTCGGCCCGCGCCAGCAGCGAGGGTCCGATCGTCAGGCCAAGTTCGGCGGCCGTCTTGAGGTTGATCACGGTTTGAAAGCGCGAGGCCGCCTGGACCGGGAGGGAGCCGACCGGGGTGCCGCGCAGAATGCGATCGATGTATTTTGCAGCCCGCTCGACATCCTGCGTCACGCTGGTGGTGTAGGCGGCCAGCCCCCCCTGATGCACCTGCGCCGCGTAGGCGTAGACGGCAGGCAGGCGAAAGGTCGCCGCCAGTTCGATGATCCGCGGACCATGAATGCCCGTCACCGCGTCGGGTAGTGCCACGAGGCCGCCGTGGGGCTCCCGGGCGAAGGCCGAGACCGCCTGCGCGATCTCCTCGTCATTGTGGACGCCCGCAATTCGGGCATCGATACCCAGTTCGGGACCGATCCGCGCGAGTTCGGTCGTGTATCCGTGCAGGCGTGCCGGATAATCCGGATTGATCAGGGCGAGCGCCCGCACAACGCTGGGTCTCAGCTCCTTCAGAAGCTGGAGCCACTTCCCCACCAGGGTGAAGTCGAAATTCGTGAAGCCGGTCAGGTTTCCGTCCGGGTGCGACAGGCTACTGACGAACCCGGCGCCGACCGGATCCTGCAGCATCATGAACACCACCGGCGTGGTCTTCGTCGCCCGCTGCAGCACGGTCGTGCCCACGATGCCCTGGGCGAGGACGATATCGGGCTTGCGTGCCAGCATGTCGTCCGTCTGCCGGCGCATCTTCTCGGCGTTGCCATCGCCGTACTGGAGATCGACCGCCAGATTCTCACCCCAGATCCACCCCAGCTGCTTCAGGCTGGTCCGTAATGTCTCGACGATGACGGGGCTGTCGGGATGCTGGTCGCCGTAGACGAGGAGGATCCCGAGCCGGCGCTGGCCCTTCGGCGAGGTTCCGCCGGCAGCCGGTGAGACCAGCGCGCCGCCCAGACCAGCGATGACGTCGCGCCGCCTCATGCGCCACTCCCTTGCTCGTTTCGCTACCAAGACCGTGTGATGGAACGCTCACCCCCTTCAAGCCCCACGCCCCGGTGGAGAGCGACGCGCGATTCAGCGATGCCTCGGCCGCTGGGAGCCTGAACGAACGCGTCGAGCGCCTCCGCCCCCGCGCGTCGAGACGGACCGGACGTGGCCTCAGTGAACCTCGATCCGCGTTCCGCTCGAACCGTTGAGAAGGCGTTTCAGGTGGAAGGCCGCAACGCTGTCGTCGGAACGCAGCCCGACCAGGGCGGCGAAGGCCGAAAGCGCGCCGGCCTCTCCGGCCTCCAGCTTGGAAAAGGCCTCTTGGTACCGGCTGAGCGCGGCATCGTCGTAGCCGGCCTCCGTCAGGGGCTCGAAGGCCCGCAGGGCCTCGTTCTTCCCGCGCAGAATCAGGTCGCCGAGGGGCCTGCCGCGGAACGACCCGGCGCGGATCGCCGCGGCCGCGCTGACGCAGATCCGCGTCCCGAACGCCTTGTTGGCGTTCTCGAGCCGCGCTGCCGTGTTGATGGTGTCGCCGTAGGCCGTATAATCGAAATAACGTCCGCCACCGAAATTGCCCACGATCGCCGGCCCGGTATGGACGCCGATCCGCGTCATTCCGAACGCGATGCCGCGCGCGTGCCACCGATCCCGGAACGCCTCCGCCGCCTGATCGAGCGCCAGCGCGCAGGTCACCGCCCGGGCGGCATGATCCGGCTGGTCTCCGGGGGCGTTGAACAGGACGTGGAGCGCGTCGCCGACGATCTTGGCCACCGTCCCTTCGTGGGCGAAGACCACGTCAGTCATCTCGGCCAGATAACCGTTCAGGATCTCGGCGAGGAGCGCCGGATCGAGGCTCTCGACCAGGCTGGTGAAGCCCGCGATGTCGGTGAACAGGCAGGCCACGTCGCGGCGGTGCCCCCCGAGTTCCAGCCCGGACGCATCGCCAGCCAGGCGCTCCGCGAGATTCGGCGAGAAGTACCGCGCGAGCGATGCATGGGCGCGCTCAGCGAGCGATTGACGCCGCCGGACCTCGCGCAGCGCCTCGACATGCCGCAAAGTCCGCTCGATCGTGGTCTCCAGATCCGCGAAATCGATCGGTTTCGTCAAAAAGTCGAAGGCACCGCGATTCATCGCCGTGCGGATATTGGCCATGTCGCCGTAAGCGGAGACGATGATGGTCGATGGCCGATCGGCGAAGTCCTGCAGCCGGCTGATTAGGGTCAGGCCATCCATGCGCGGCATGTTGATGTCGGACACCACCATGTCGACATCGGGATGGGCGGCGAGACTGTCCAGCGCCTCCTGCCCGTCTTGGGCGAACAGGAACGTGACCGCGCCCTGCCGGATCTGGCGGCGGAACTTCTGCGTGATCAAGGCCTCGAGGTCGGGTTCGTCATCGACGACAAGGATCTTGGCGCTGGGCAGAGCGTCGCTCATGCCGTCCCCGCTCGCGCAGCCAGCCGCTGCTCGATTTCGGCCTTGAGCAGGGCGAAATCGATGGGCTTGGTGATCACGCCGACCGCACCGGCCGCCTCGGCCTGCCTGCGCGTCTCGGCGTCGCCGTAGGCGGTGATCATGATGACCGGAACCTCCGGCCGGGCCGCGCGCGCCAACGGCAGCAGTTCCAGCCCGGTCATCCCGGGCATGTTGATGTCGGAGAACATCAGGAGAAGGGTCGGCCCGGCCGTGGCCTGGATCCGTTGCAGCGCCTCGGCAGCCGAGTGAGCGAAGGCGATCTCGAAGCGACCCACGCGCAGGTCGCGGCGGAACTGCTGTCGGAACAGCTCGGTGACGTCCGGTTCATCATCGACGACGAGGATCAACACATTCATGATGGGCTCTGCGTGTCGCTCTCGGGCCCGCCCGCGTTGGGGCGGGCCACCGTCGCCGCACCTTGGCGCGGCAGCGCGATCGTGAATTCGGTGAATTGACCAGCCTCCGTCGCGACGTCGACCGACCCGCCATGCTGCTTGACCAGAATGTCGTGGCTCAGCGACAGGCCGAGTCCCGTACCCTCGCCAGCCGGCTTCGTCGTGAAGAACGGATCGAACATCTTGGCCTTGACGCCGTCCGGGATCCCCGTGCCGTTGTCCCGGACGCGGATCTCGACCGCTTGGCCGCGGTCGCGCGTGGAGATCGACAGGGTCGGGGCGTAGCCCGGCTCGGCCTGCTCGAGCTTCCGCTCGGTGGCGTAGAACCCGTTCGACATCAGGTTCAGTAAGACGCGCGTGATCTCCTGCGGGTAGATGTCGGCCGAACCGGCTGCCGGGTCGAAGTCGCGCTCCAGGGTCACGTTGAAGCTGGGCTTGGCGGCCCGGGCGCCGTGATAGGCGAGGTTCAGGCTCTCCTCGACGAGCAGGTTGATGTCCACGGGGCGGTGGTCGCCGGAGCCGGTACGCGAGTGCAACAGCATGTTCTTGACGATGGAATCGGCACGCTTCCCGTGCTGGACGACCTTGTCGAGATTGCCCCTCAAGAGGTCGGCGACCTCGTCAGCCTCGGCACGCGTCTCCGGATCGAGCGCGGCAGACTGAAGCATCTCGCAGAGCTCATCCACGAGTTCTTTGGACAGCGCGGCGAAGTTGTTGACGAAGTTCAAGGGGTTTTTGATTTCGTGGGCGATGCCGGCGGTCAGTTGGCCGAGCGAGGCAAGCTTCTCAGATTGCACGAGACGGCTCTGCGTCTTCTGCAGATCGTCCAGCGACTGATTGAGATCCCGGGTCCGTTCCTCGACCTTGGCCTCGAGGGTCTCGTAGGATTCCTGAATACGGGCCGCCATGGCGTTGAACCGGTGCGCCAGCGTTTCGATCTCGTCGCCGGTGCGGATCACGATGCGTTCGGACAGGTCTCCGGCCCCGAAACGCTCGGCGCCCTCCTCGAGCTGGCGGATCGGCACCACCATGCGTCGCGCCAGGAACGTGCCCGCGATCGCGGCCATCAGTACGCCGAGCCCCATCAGCGCCACCGTCTGTATCACCGACTCCATCAGCGGCTGCATCGCCTCCCGCAGCGGCAATTGCACGAAGACGATCCAGCCGAGCCGGGGAACGGCGTCATGGGCCGCCAGGACCAGGCTGCCATCGAGCCAGCTGGTGATCTCGATGGTGCGTCCGTCACCCTTGCCGGGCAGCGCGGCGGCGACTTCCGGAAGCGTGGACAGGTCGGTGTCGCGCAGGACGAGGCTCAGATCCGGATGGGCGATCAGCCGGCCGGTCGCGGTGGTGACGAAGGCGTAGCCGGTCTCGCCATTGTGGATAGCGCTGACCACGTCCCAGATCAGCTTGAGGTTGACTTCCGCGACGGTCACCCCGGGGTCCCGTCCCGCATGCGCGACCGCGACCGTCATGTATGGCTCTGAGCCCCGGCGGAAGTAGACTGGTCCGAACCACGTCTTGTCTTTCAGCGCCTGGGTGAAGCGCGGCGCGGTGGAGAAGTCCTTGCCGCTCGCGATGACGTCGGATTCGAGGCGCGAGACGCGCAGCTGCTCCCGTCCGCTCGGGTCGAGATAAGACACTTCTGTGATCGCGGGCGCCTGTCGCATCAGGCGGATGAAATCGTAGCGTTGCTGCTCCGGCGAGATGCGACGCCACTCGGCCCGGGTGGTCCACCCGATCTGATTTTCGATCTCCGATACGAAGGCCTCGACGCTCTCGGCCGCCGCATGCGCCTTTTCGCGCTGCACCGTGATGGCGTTGTCCTTCGCCTCTTGGAAGTTCAGGACCAGGTCGACAGCGCCGTTGATGAACAGGACAAGCGTCACCAGACCGACGAACGCCACCGCGAACTTGGCGGCGAGCGGCAGGCGGAAGTATTTCTGTGGCGCGTTTTGGGGCGGATTGAGCTTCGTCATTCGACGACCTCGTCCGCCTGCGCGAGCAAGGCAGATGGGATCTCGAGGCCTTGAGCGCGCGCGGTCACCGGATTCACGACCGGCTTCAACTGGTTCGGGGCCTGGATCGGAAGAGTTCCTGGATTGTCGCCGCGCAGGATGCGCTCGACGTAGACGGAAGCCCGGCGGACGGCCTCGGCTGGATCGGGCCCGTACGATATCAGCCCGCCGCGATGGGCGAAGCGCCGGATGGCGAACACGGTCGGGATCCGGTGTTCTGTCGTCAGCGCGACGAGGCGGCTTCCGTTGACCGCGCTGAAGACACCGGGCGCCACGATGAGGGCCGCATCCTTACGCCAGGCGAGATCCGCGATCAGGGGCTCGATATCGCCCGACCTCTCCGCGACCTCAACGCTGGTTTCGATCGCAAGGGCGGCCGCGGTTTTCTCGAGAGCCTTCGTGAAAAGGTGACCGCCCCGGATCTGAGAACTCGCGTTGCGCAGGAGGGTCACCCGCCGGATCGCCGGCACGCCTCCCCGAAGCGCCGCGAGCCATTTCCCGCCCAGCGAGGACTCGGACAGGGTGAAACCCGCGATGTTTCCGCCCGGGCGCTTCCGGTTTGCGACGAACCCATTGCCGACGGGATCGGCCGCACCGACGAACACGATCGGAATCGTGTGGATCAGGGGCGATACGGCGCGGAGCCGTGCGGGCAGATACGGAAAGATCACCTGCGGCTTGCTGCGAACCAAGTCGGCCGAGAGGGCTCGCGTGCGCTCGCGATCGGCTCCCCCCCAACGGTTGACGAGCTGACGGTCGGTCTCCCCGCGATCCTGCAGTGCCGCACCGAATGCCGCCGCTTGCGCCCGGCCCTCGGTGTCGCCTTCGGTGAACGGCCAGTGCGCCGCCACGCGCGTCGCAGACTCGGCCCGGGCTGCGAGGGTCGGGCTCGCGATGAGCCAGGGCAACCCAGCGATCAGAGTTCGCCGCCTCATTGTTCCCCGAGCCCCCTCGACCGTCGTAGCGCGGCCGCATGGGTCAAGCTGCGCGCGGTGCGAGCCGTTTGCCCAAGGCGTAGCCTAGCCGAAGCTCGGCCGTAAGACCACGTGGCAACCAGAATACGGTTTCTAGAATGACAGCCGCATCCCGCCGACGATGTTGCGTGGCGCACCTGCGAACACGGATCCCGTTGTACCCGCCAGAATGGCAGCGTTGTTCAGAAGACCGGTTGTACTATTGATCGAATTCGATAAATTCTGTGCCGATGAAACATAGACCGTATCGAATACATTTCTTATCTCAAAATAGACGCTCAGTCGTTTTGCATATCCGCCCGTCAGGTCGGTCGCATAGTGCAGGTTGGCATTTATGATCGCGTATCCCGGTGCCTTCAGCGTGTTGGCGTTGTCGAGGTAGACATTGCCCTGCACCACGGTCTCGACGAAGGCGCCCAAGCCGGCGAGGGGGCCGGCCGGGACGTCGTATCCGACGCGTGCCAGGAGCTGATGAGCCGGCACCCCGGGGATCTGGTTGCCCGATCGATCGAAGCGCCGCGTCAGGCTGCCGGCGCTCAGCTGCTCGGTGTAGCGGGTGTAGATCTGGTCATCGAAGCCGTAGGCCAGCGTCCCGCGCCATCCCGGTGCGAAGGCCCAGTCGGCACCGACTTCGAGCCCGCGATGCTCGGAGGCCGGGGCGTTGAACGTATAGGTTTGCAGGCCCGCCCCCGGCGATTGCGAGACCAGTTCGTTCCGAAAAAACTCGTAGAAGCCGGTCACGCTGAGGCGCAGGGTCTCGACCGGGCTCCAGTCGACGCCGAGATCGAAGCCAAGGTTTTCCTGGGTCTGAAGCTGGGTGTTATTGCCCGGCAGTCCGGCCGGGGTGACGAACAGGTTGGAGGCCGCGGGCGTCGCATAGCCGGTGGCGACCCGGCCGCGGAGAGCCCAGGATTCGTCCGGCCGGTAGACCAGTGCGAGTTCCGGGGCGATGTTCAGGAAGCTGCGGTCGGCCTCCGCCACGGTCCGGGTCGTGCCGCTCGCCGCATAGCTGTAGGCAAGATTGCGGCCCGTGATCTCCGTGGTCTCGGCGCTGAAGCCGAGCACGCCGGTCCACCGATCGGACAAGGCGAGTTCGAGCCGCGCCCGGCCGCCGAGATTCGATTGCACCGCGCTTTGGTCACCGATCAGCGCGCCAAGCCGCGGGCCGCCATAGGGCGCCCGGTTGTAGGTCGCGGTATGGTTGTCGATCGTGCTGTAGGCGAGGGCCACGTAGCCCACCGCGGGCAGGCCGAACAGATCACCGCGCCGCGTGAGATCGCTCATCACGTTCCAGGATGGGAACGACCCCAGGAAGGCGTTCACGTAGAAGGGTTGGTTGAAGTTGCGCTCGTCGAAGCCGACCTGTGTCCGCCACGTGGTGAAGGCGTCGAGATCGTGCTCCCAGCGCCCCGCAACGATGGTCCGGCGGTCGTTGCGCCCGAAGGCGCCCTCGTCGGCGGTGACCGGCACTTGGGCCCCGAAGGCCCCGTTCTGGAACAGGTTGAAGGTCGTACAGCCCGGCGCCGCGCTCGCCGCCGCCGCGCAGCCCCGCTGGTACGGGTTGATGCGGTACTGCGCCAGGGAGGATCGGGCAGCGAGGTTGGCGTCGAGCGTGTTGTTGATCACCTTCAGGGTAAAGCGATTGTCCGGCGTCGGGGTGTAGCTCGCCAGCAGGTTGATGGTCTGCGTGTCGTAGGCGGAGTGGTCCTGATAGCCGTTGGCACGCACGTCGCTGGCAAACAGGCTGATCTCGACCGGGCCACTGACACCGCCGACGGTGAAGTAGTTGCTGAGATAGCCGAAGCTGCCAACGTCGGTCCCGATCTCGTAGCCGTTGATCTCGCGGCCGGTGCGGGTCCGGAACGCGATCGCGCCGCCGGTGGCGTAGTTGCCGAACAGCGGCGATTGCGGCCCGCGGAACACGTCGATGCGGCTGTAGGCCCGGGGGTCGGTGAGATCGAAGCGCGAGGCGCCGTCCGGCTGCGTCAGGATGAACCCATCCTCCAGCACGACGGTGTTCTTGATCACGCCGGTGGAGCGGGCATTGTTGCCGCGGATCGAGATGATCACGTCGCGACCGCCGTTGCCCTGGCGCACGGTGACGCCGGGGCTGTTGATCAGCACCGAGCCGATGCTGGTCGCCGGCCTGTCCGCGATGGTGTTGGCACGGCCGATCTCGGAGACGACCTCGCCGACCGGATGCGCGATGACGAAGGGCGCCGAGCCTGGCGGTGCCGCCACGCCGAAAGTCGCCGTCCCGGTCCGGTCGGCGGCAGGCTGAGCCTCGCCCTCGACCGAGAGCTCGTCGAGCGTCACAGAGGTTTCCCCCGACGCGGGGATGGGGCTGCTGGCGAGCAGCACGGCGAGGGTGCCGCGGCGCAGGGCGGCTGTATCGATGGACATCGTCGGATCTCGTCTGATCGGAGGAACCGGGCGGCAGGCAGCCGACCCGTGTGGGAGCGGGCGATCAGGCGCTGGTGGGAGGTGCGCGTGGACATGCGGATCGTGTGGCTTCGAGCGGGATGCAAATGGGCGGCGGAATCGGCCACGCCACGGCGCGCCAGCGCAGCCTGCGGGCGCGTGACGGTCCGTTCGGCACGGGCGGGGGCACCAGTCCGGCACGGCACAGCTGGCACAGGGCGCAATCCGGCACGGCCGGACTCGGCTGATCAATCGCGGCAGCCGCCTCCCCGTGGTCCGGCCCTTGGCCACACAGGACGCCCAGGGGCGGGTCTGCAGGGCCGCCGAGCATCATCCGCAGTGCCGCGACCGGCGCCATCGCCTGGACCCATAAGGCGAGGGCGATCAAAGCCGTGCCGAACAGCCTCGGCGTCCGGTGGGACGATCCTGGTATGAATGGCACGGGCATCGAGCCTGCTCGTTCGGCTTCAGGCCCGGATCCGTCGTCGAAGGCCCTGCGCCGCGAGATCGAGGCCCAGCATCCCCAGGAGGGCGAGGCCGGTCAGCGGGAAGAGCGCACTGAGGCCCAACACCAGAAGGGTCACCGTGGCCACGACGCGCCGGTCGCGCGGCCAGGGCGGGACGCCGAGGCCGCCGGTGGGCCGCCGTTTCCACCACATCATCCCGGCGGTAGCGGCGAGCAGGATGGTGGCGAGGCAAAAAGCCAGCATGGCGAGCTGGTTTGCGCGGCCCCAATGCTCCCCCTTGTGGATACCGATCCCGTACTGGATGGCCCGACCCACCGGACCGAGATCGGCGAAGCGGATATCGAGCAGCGATGCGCCGGTATACTGATCCAGCGCGATCACCCGCTGCCTTGTGACGTCGCGGGGGTACACGGAGGCGGCGTAGACGCCATCGATTCCGACCGGCAGGGCGAGTTCGTAGCCGTGTGGCATCCCGCGCTCGGCAAGGATGGCGGCAGCCCGGTCGATCCCGAGGGTCTGGGTCGGTAAAGCGCTGGGCTCCGAGGACGGGACCGGTGCATCCTCCAGTGTCCAACCCGGATCGGTGAGCCGGTCGCGCAGCGCTCCCGTTGAGACCGGTCGGTGTGCCCACAGAGCGGCGGGCTGACCGAGGCCCGCCGCGTTCGACCAGCTGCGCAACTGCTGACCCCACCAGATCGACCAGGGCAGGCCGGTGAGCGCCAGGAAGAGAAGGCCACCCCCAGCAAGGAGGCCCGTGAGGGCATGAAGATCGCGCCACCACACCCGCCGGCGCGGCGACCCACGTAGGCTGACCGCGCTCCCATCCCGGCCGCGGGGCCACCAGAGATAGGCGCCCGTCACCACCAGGATGACGGCGAAGCCCGCCACGACCTCAATGATCGCGTTCGCCGTCGGCCCGAGATAGGCCAGGCTGTGCAGCCCCCGGACGACGGCCATGAATTCCTGGTCCTGGGCCACATGATCGAGGACGTGGCCGGTATAGGGATCCAGGTAGACGAGGATCCTGTGATCCCGTGCCGAGAGGGTGACGAGGGCGGCGGTTCCTGGCTTTGCCGGATCGGTGAAGGACACCGGGGCGGCGTCCGGCACGGCCTGCATCGCGTTGAAGATCAGGTGGTCCGGACCCAGGGTCGACGTTGCGCGGATGGGAACGCGCGTCCGATAGGCATACAGGCTGCCGTTAATCTCGTCCTTGAACAGGTAGAGCGACCCGGTCACCGACAGGGTGATCAGGAACGGCAGGCACAGGAGTCCGGCGTAGAAATGCCAGCGCCAGACGGCACGATAGACAGCCTCGCGCGAGGCCTGCAAGGCGGCGCCCGCCCCATAGGCGGGGGCGCTGCCGGAAACGACGAGGGACATGGGTTGGAGATCCGGGCCTGAGCGATCGGGAAGGGGATCGTCAGACGGCGGGCGGACCCCGTGCGGTGCCGGCGCGCGGCGGCGGTCCGGTTCGCGGCAGCTCGGCTTCGGGACGCCAGCTGAGGTGCAAAGCGGGCGCGAGGGGCAGGGCCGGCGCAGCCGATACGGCGACCGGTAGAGCGACGGAAGCCGCCTGAGCCAGCGTGCAGCAGCTATGGACGTGGATCCGGATCGGCGCGTGGTCCGAACCGTCAACCGGATGCTCGGCGCACAGCACGGTGCCGGGTGCCGCTGGGGCCGGGATCGGGGCGGCCAAGCCTAGGAAGGCCTGGAGCAGCAGCGCGTAGAGCGCGACCAAACCGAGGATCGCGCGGCCCGGGACCGTCAGGGGCAGGCGCCTGCGCATGAGCGCTCTCTAGGCGGCGGCCTCGTCCGGCGTCAATGCCGGTCAAGCTTCTGGATCGCCGATCGCACGCAGCTGCGCGGCACTCGGACCGCCATGATGCCGCCGGTCATCGCGCCGACACGGTCATGGACGAGGACCACGACGGCGGCCGGCGCGAGCGCGGAACGCAACTCCCGTGCTCACGGCATCACCGGCGGGTGGTAGGTCAGCGTGAAGGCGAGCGCCCAGAGCAGGAACAGCACGAGCGGCAGGTGGACGATCAGCTGCAGGAAGCTGAAGCCGACGATGTCGCGTGCCTTCAGGCCGAGGATGCCGACCAGCGGCAGCATCCAGAACGGGTTGATCAGGTTGGGCAGCGCCTCGGCGGCGTTATAGATCATCACCGCCCAGCCGAGATGAACCTTCAGCTCGTTGGCAGCCTGCAGCACGTAGGGTGCCTCCAGCAGCCACTTGCCTCCGCCCGAAGGCACGAAGAAGCCGAGGATTGCCGAGTAGGCGCCCATGGTCAGCGGGAAGGTGCCCGCGGTGTTGAGATTCACGAAGGCGTGGGTGATCGCATCGGATGCGGAGGCGCCGGCGGCGTTCTTCGGTCCCGTCAGCATGCCGCTGATCGCCGCGTAGAGCGGATACTGGATCAGGATGCCTGCAGTGGCCGGAACCGACTTCGCCACCGCCACGAGGAAACGCTTCGGCCGCCAATGCAGGAGCAGGCCCAGCGTGATGAACAGCAGATTGTAGGTGTTCAGGTTCGAGATCGCCACGATCCAGGATTGGCGGGCGAATTCCTGCACGATCCAGCCGCCCGCGATGACCACGAGGAGGATGGTGAGGATCGGCGAGTGTTCCAGCCATTCGCCGGGCTGGCGCGCGGGCGGTATGTCGTTCGCCTCGCGGGCAACCGGGACACCAAGCGCCTCGGCGGTCACGGCCGTCTCGCGGCGGGGCGCGGAGGCGTACGCGATCGCGATCGAGACCACGAACAGGATCGCGGCGATCAGCATGGATTGCCAGAGGAAGATGGTCTCGCTGAACGGAATCACGCCGGAGATGGCGAGCAGGTTCTTGGTGAGGCTTGCGGGGTTCGCCTGGAGCTGCGCCGCCGAGGAGCTGAGCCCGAGTGCCCAGGTCGCACCGAGCCCAAGATAGGCGGCCGCGCCCGCGGCCCGGTAATCCATCCGCAGATCCGTGCGGCGTGCGAGCGCCCGCACGAGCAGGCCGCCGAAGATCAAGCTCAGCCCCCAGCTGACGAACGAGGAGATCATCGTCGCGCCGGCAACAAAGCCAACCGCGCCTCTTCCTGTTTTCGGAACCTGCGCCAGCCGTTCGATCAGGGCCTGCATCGGCGGCGACGTGGCCACGACGTAGCCGCCAATGGTGACGAAGGCCATCTGCATGGTGAAGGGGATCAGGCTCCAGAAGCCGTCGCCGAAGCTCTTGGCGATGGCGGCCGGCGGGGCGCCATTGGCAAGCGCGCCGAGGGCGACGATCACCACCGCGATGGCGACGAAGATGAAGGCATCCGGAAACCAGCGTTCCGCCCAGTTGGTGAAGCGGACCCCGAGCCGTTCCAGCGATCCCGCCGTGCCCGGATCAACCTCAGCGGCGCCGGCATTGCGGGTGGAATCGGCCGGGACGGTCGCCATAAAGGTCCTCCAAGACCAGCTCATCCGGCTGACCGCATGCGCAGGATGGCGCGGCCCCGCTTGATCTCAAGTCGAGAGCCTATAGAGACAGGACACAGCTTCGTGACAATGTGACGGGCTGCTGTCGAGGTCGCCCACGGCCGTTTGAACAGGTCGTTCTTACGGCCCGGGATGCTGCCCTGAGGCGGCTGACCCTTCGTGTCTGACGAGGGCGCGAGCTGACGCGACGGATGTTCATTGCGCCTGCGGCCCCATAGGTTGGCCGTCTGAGATCCCCAGCGACGAGCGATACGGCCTGCCATCGTCTGGACGCTCAGCCAATGCGCGACCCAGATTGACGACCCGCACACAATGGCTTGACGACGTTATATTCAGCTGACCATTACGTGATTTGATCGCCGAATGTTTCGTATGTTTGCGTCAAACATAAATCGATGTCTGTAACTGGGTCGTCCTCCGCGATTATGGAGCGACACTCGTTTGACCTTCACGTAAGGGCTTCCGGTGCCGGTGGCGTTGAACCCGACGCGGACGTTCGTCCAGGAGCATTGTCCGAGGTCAACAGTGCGAGGCCGAGCCGGCCCACACCGTCGCCTGACGGGGCGTCACGCATTGAGCGGCCGCGAGAACCGGCCTGTTGCGGGACGAAGCGATAAAGCCGGGGTTTCGGACCCCACCACCGGGAGGCGGACATGAGTTCGGGCGGGGCGCTGCTGCGCGAGGATAGCGAGGCGCCGTGGCATGCAGGCCTGACCAGGCGGCATTGGCGCATCCTGTGGGGCAGCTATCTCGGCTGGATCTTCGACGGCTACGAGGCGGTGGCCCTGGTCTATGCCCTCCGGCCGGCACTCAGCACCATCCTGACCCCCGGGCAGGCCCAGACCCCCGCCGTCTATGTCGGCCTCGCCATCGGCATAACGCTGCTCGGCTGGGGACTCGGCGGGCTGATTGGCGGTATTGCGGCCGATTACATCGGCCGCAAGCGCATGATGATGATCTCGATCCTCGGCTACGCGATCTTCACCGGGCTGACCGCGTTCGCGGAGAGCTTCACGCAACTTGCGCTCCTGCGGTTCATCACCGGCCTCGCCATCGGGTCGGAATGGTCGACCGGGATTGCTCTGGTGGCCGAGACCTGGCCGAACCGGGCGCGGCCGAAGGGGTGCGGCTTCTTGCAATCAGGGTTCGGCGGCGGTGCGGTTCTGGCCGCCATCGTCTGGGCCGTGCTGGCCGCCACCAATCCGATGGGCGACCAATCCTGGCGCATCATGTTCGCCCTCGGCGCGCTGCCGGCCTTCGTCTGCCTGTATCTGCGGAGGGCGCTCGATGAGTCCGAGCAGTGGCTGCAGGCTCTCAAGGCACAGCGCTGGTCGGCCACCGACGCGGGCGCGGGCCGTTCCGGTCCAAGCGCCGAACGCCCGTTCACGCTGGCCGAGATCTTCCGCGAGCCCGAGAGCCGGCGCCGCGTGCTTCTGGCCACCGCGATGTCGTTTGCCACCACGGTGGGCTGGTGGGCGGTCTCGTCCTGGCTGCCGGCCTATACGGAGGGCCTGGCCAAGGCGGCGGGCGAACCGGCCAATGTCTGGGGCCCGCGCATGGGCATCATCTACAATGTCGGCGCGATCACCGCCTATGTGATCTCCGGCTTCGTGGCCGACGCCCTCGGGCGCCGGGCCTTCCTGATCGTCACCTATGTTGGCTGCATCGCGACGTCGCTCGTCTGCTATCTCTGGACGGGCAGCCTGACCGCCTACATGGTCCTCGCCTTCCTGAACGGGTTTTTCACCCTGGGCTTCGCCTTCTCATGGATGGCGATCTACCTCGTGGAACTGTTCACGCCGGCCGTTCGGGCGACTGCGGCGAGCTTCGTCTTCAACGGGGCGCGGCTGATCGCCTGGATTTTCCCGGTCATCGCCGGACAGATCGTGACGTCCTTCGGTGGCGTGGCCGCCGCGGCCCTGACGATGTCCAGCGTCTACGTCATTGGCCTGATCGTACCTTGGTTCATGCCGGAGACCACCGGACGGCCGCTGCCCGAATAGCGCGTGCCCCGACCCGCCAAGACGCTGCGTCGCCTTCTGGCGAGCCTTCGCGGTGGAGAGTCCCAGGTCGGTTTCGATGGGTCGGGCGGACTGAGCGGCTCGATCGTTGAGCGGCAACAGGAGGTTGTTCGGCGGGCGGACACGATGAGACCCGATCAGGATCGCGTCAGGCGGCTCAGCACGTCGGCAAGCCTTGAGGAAAGTAGGATCGCCGACAGGACAAACTGCAAGCCGCCGTGAGGCCGATCGGAGCGCTCCCCCGATCGAGGCGTGTGAACAGCATGACCGCTACCGACGGTCCGGAAAGCGGCGCGAGGCCGCGTAGAGGGCAGGCGGCGGCGGGTCCCGCGCCATCGTCGTCGGCCCGCAGGACGTACTACGCAAGGTGCAGGCCGATGGCGATCAGCACAGGGAAGGCGATCACCCGCAAGGTGGCAGTACTCTTTTGAATTCGTGCGGACAGCAGGACCGGATAGGCCGAGGGGTGAAGTGCGGCTTGCCGCGAGGATCCAGTCGACCGCCACGAGGCTCATTGTGAGCCCCTAGATGCTCAGATCCAGAGCCGCGGCCAGCGGGCCGCCGCGTCCGACGAGGCGGAGCTTGGCGATAGTGGACTTCACTGACTCAAAATAAGCCACCCAGGGTGGAGGACGGCAGGCTCACGGCTTCGCCAAGGAAAGTCGGTGCGGCGAGCGGCACTGGAACCGTTACCGGCCGTGCGGCAGGGCCAGGGCCTCGCCTCAGCGGCCGCCGGTCACCTGGTGGCTCAGCATCAGCATGAGCATGTCGCCGCAGGCGCTCCGCTGCACTGCCACAGCCGTTCCATCAAACGGTGCCCGGCCGGGGCAGCGAGGCCATATCGACGTTGCGTGACCGCGACGAGGTGTGGGGGCGAGATGGTGGACCGCGCGAGCCCACGAACAGGCTCTTCGACGTGCGACCTCATCGATAAGCGTGGCCTCTTGCAGCCCTGTGGTCGACGGTCCCTAGGCAAAGCACAAACTCATGCCGGCGCAGACACGCCCGGAGCTCAGCGGGCCTACGGCAAGGGAACAGATGACCCGTTTGGGGCGTGCACGAGGGGCGATTCTGACGACACCGTTTTGTTGCCACCCAAGGCGGACAACATATCGACGGTCTGTCGCAAGCGGGCCATATCGCGGAGCGACATGGCCTCGAGCGTATCAATCAAGAAAACTCAGAAAATCAGGTGGCTGGGGGACCTGGATTCGAACCAGGACTAGAGGAGTCAGAGTCCACTGTCGAAGCTAATATTTTCAGATACTTGGCCCGAAAAACCACGGCAAACCGCTCACTGAAAGATAAAGGTTTTCTCGGCTTTTCGACAAACCTGTTTGGGCTCAAATTAGCGCGATTCGGTCGTGCGGTGCCAGATCGCTCGACTCTCGGTCCGCCCCGCGATAGCCCGACGCCATGGCCAAAGAGATTCCCAGCGTCGCCGACCTCCGCCGGAAGTCCGAGGTTACGAACGACGAAATCGATGCCGCGACTTATGCGTACCTCGCAGACCCAAAGCCCGGCCTATTCCGTTTCTCATGCGGCTCTGACGTCGACCTCGCTGCTGCCGTGACGGACTACCCGCCTGCCGTGGCGGCCGTAGCTGATCCGCGCCGGACGCCGAAATTCAGATGGACAATGGTCCGGACCGCGATTTTGCTGGCGGAGCCGGTCCAGGCATGAGCGAGGAGCCGCACGCGAAGCACGACATCGTGGCCGCCCGTATGACGCAGCGCCTGCACGGCTATGCGCATGGGCTCGGCCTGGACGACACCGCCCTCCGCCAGATCGTCGAGCGCGTCATCGCCGACATGCCCGAGGCCGACGACGTGGATCGGCTGGCCGAGGCGCGCAACTGGATGCTTATCGCGGCACGCTGAAGATGGCTGACGATACGCCCAACCCGTTCGGCCTCTCGCTCCCGCTGCGCATCGTGCAGCTCGAGGAGGCCGTGAAGGTGATGGACTCGGGCGATCGGGTCGCAGCCTACATCTACATTGCGGCCGGGCAGGAGCGGCAGATCCAGACGAAGCGCGTGTCGCCGGCGGAGGGCGTCGAGTCCGCGAAGGTGATCGCCCGGGCGCTGACGGACGCGATCGCGGGCAGCTCGTCATGACGCCTGAGCAGCGAGCCTACCTCCAGGCGCTGTCAGACGTCCGGTCCTGGCACCGCTGGCAGATCGGGCAGAGCGTCGGCGACGCCCGGACCATGCAGGCGCATGAGATGGCCATCGCATGGCTCGATCAGCTGATCGCCATGAAGAAGCAGGATGTGGCCGAGGATGAGGCGGAGCGGGCTCGTCGAAGCGGGCGCGCAACCTAACTGTCTACCCCGCAACAACACGGCGAGGCATTCGAAATGGTTGAGCCCCTTGCTAAGACGCAAATCGAACTTGGCGCGCTCCGGATGGTGGTCAAAGCGCTGATTGGCGAGTATGCCATCGCCAATACGCAAGATGCTGCGGGCGCCACCCAGTTCGTGGAGCAATTCCGTCAGCGTCTATTGGCTGATATCGACAACATCAATTTCAATATTACGGGAAGCGGGTCAATGACTGAGGTCGAAGCCAAAGAGCTCACCCGTGATGCAATTAATGAGGCTGCCGGGGGGATGTCGTTTTTGGACTGATCCGAGCACGTTAAACTTTGTGCAGCCAGACCAGCCGAGTTGAGCGTCAGCGCGCCCGCGCCGCGAACTCCCAAATCGGCAAGCCCGGGGTCTGACCCTTCAAGGGCCGGTAGCCCGACGTCTGGGCGAACGCCACGCGATCAGGATGGACCGCCTGGACCGCAACTGTGCCGAGTATCAGGACGCCGCACGAATCCACGCGCAGGGTGCCGCTCGTCGGATGCACGCCGAACAGCTCGGGCGCGGTCCAACCCAGCCGGTGTGCCTCAACGCCATGCTGGTCGATGAAGGCCAGGGCGTTCTCACGCATCGCCTTCCATTTCGCCGGGGCGAGATACCGGCACGGCGAGGCGTGCTCGGACAGGCGTTCGATCTGGTCGCGCCAGGAGGCGACGGCGGGCGGAAGGTCGGACATGGGCGGCGGGGTACGCGTGCGGTTTTAACGGCCGGTTCGCGCGCGCCCTATTCTGTCCTATGGTCGTTTCCCGTGGTAGCGGCCTCGCCGCCGCGCCATAGGGTTGAAGGCCTTCGGCATATCAAAATGCATATTCCGCGCTTGTTTTTGTAAAACTTGGGAGTACACTCTCCTTGACGAGGGAGTGCCGTATGCCAGTGCCGCTTGAGGATCACGTTCGCCAAATTCTGCTGGAAAATGACCGAGGCACAAAATTTTATCGTGCAGTTAAGGAGGGCTGGTCGGCGTTAGGCCAGCTATATCCTCAACGGCATCGCTGGCGTCGCAAATCCAGCGCCCGGCACATGGTCTGGGAAGAAGTCGTTCAGCGACTTTTCGACGTGGCTGCAGAAGATGAGCACATTGTTCCTATTGAACACCGCGATACCGTCTCATTAATTGTTGAAAATGAGGTTCTTTTTCGGCTTAAATTTGCTGACACGTCTCTGATAACGCGCAATTATCCCACTCCCGAAGCGGAAGAGTTCGATAATCATGATGTAGATTTGTACGGGTTTTCGGGACTTCAGCGCGTAAAACTTTGCTATGTGCCGGATGAATATGAAACAAGTTTGCTATGGACTGGAATAGCCGCCTCCAACAAAGGAAAATTTCTCTGGAAGATTGAACTTGAGGATGCCGGTGCTGTCGCGCCGCCCGCCCGCCTTCCGTTCCCCGAGGAGGAAATCGATACAACGCGGTTTGCTCGCCTGAAGAAGCCTGCTGATGAAAAGCAGGATAAGAAGAAAGATAACGGTTAGTTATGTCCGCCGAGTTTAATAACGAACTGCTGCTGCTGGCTCGCCATTATAGAGGTATGAGCCAGGCCGAGGTTGCGGAAGCTTCGGGGCTGGATCAGGGCCATTACTCCAAAATTGAAAGAGGAATTCTAAATGCGCCTCCGCGAGTGGAAAGCATAGAGGCCGTCGCGAAGGCGCTCAATTTTCCCGTGTCGTATTTCTTACAGAACGATGAGCTCTCCGGTCTTCCGCTCAGCGTTCATGAGGCTGCATGGAGGAAGAGAGCTTCAGTCGCAGCAGCGGATATGAAGCGACTCCATGCAGAGCTGAACATAAGGCTGATGCATGTTCGCAGGTATTTGCAGGCTGTCGATGTTGATGGCGAACTGCCGCTTCCAAAGCTGGACCCCGATGACATGGGAGGTGCAGAAAAGGTGGCTCAATTCGTTCGTCGCGCGTGGATGGCACCTCCTGGGCCAATCAAGAACCTGACCAGTCTGTGCGAGCGGGCCGGCATCTTGGTCGTACATTGCGACTTCGTTGAGAAAATTGATGGCGTCACTATGCGACTTCGCGATGTGCCGCCTATTATTTTTCTTAACAAGAGTGCTCCGCCGGACAGGATGAGGCATTCGCTGGCACACGAATTGGGTCATCTGATAATGCACACGGTACCGTCTGATCAGATGGAAGATGAAGCAGATAGCTTTGCAGGTGAACTGCTCGCGCCAATGAATGAGCTGCGCTCCGACCTTATCGGGGGGCGCCCGAGCTTAGAGCGGTTTGTGCAGCTGAAAAAATTTTGGAAAGTTTCTGTTGCTTCGCTCGTTTATAGAGCAAAAAAATATGGCTATCTGACAGACAACCAATCCGACTACCTTTGGCGGCAGATAAGCATGAGAGGGTGGCGCAAGCGGGAGCCGGACGAGACGCAATTTCTTGCTGAGACACCCAGTTTATATCAGCACGTTATAGACTTGCACGAAAAGGATCTTGGGTTCGACGTCAACGACTTCGCAAAAATGCTCCACATATCGATCAATGACGTGCGGAATTTATATGGAATTGCGTCCGGTGGTGGACCGCGCCGTCATCTCTCGCTGGTGAAGTAGACCACCCGCTCTGCCTCGCCCCGATCTGTTTACGGGGCGGGGGAGCGTCCGATCTCGCCAGCGTGTGAGCCGGGGTGATCTACTGATCCACGACGAAGAAGCTGGCCCGCGCTCGCATCACCAGCTTTCCATCCTCGTCAAAGGCTTTGGCGGTGAACTGATCGGCGCCTGTTTGCCCGCCCTCGTCGTGCAGGATCGCCGTCAACGTCTTGCGCAGAAGACAGCGCAAGGCATCTCGGCTCGGTATCTCAACGCCCTCCTCGTCCATGACTTCGACATGGTCGGCCGTGCTGATGAAGTAGCGTGACACTCACGCCTCCGTGATGTCTTGCCCCCCTGCGGCAAACTCGCCGCACCCGAAATGGTTCTTGATAGGCGGGCGACCTGCCCCACGCACGAAAAAGCCCGCGCTGGCGAACCGGGCGGGCTGAGTAGGGTCTTCATCTTGGGCGCCATCACGTAGCAAGTACCGCCTGTGGTTGCAATTAGAATGCAATGCAATCTAGCGGCAGGGTGAACGAAAAATCCGTCACAGCGAACCAGGCGGGCTGATTTCAGGGCGTTGCCCGTAATGGCTTCCATGCGTCGAACGTCGTGTCGGCAGGGCGTGGCTTGCATTCTAACGATCGGCGACCTGCGCATTCCTTGTGCCCGCCAAATGATTTGAACGCTCGGCCTCCATGCGGGCGAAGCTCAAAACGCGCTGGCGACCCTGACCATCCCCGATCTCCGACCATAGGCGCAGGAGGCTCACAAGGCCTTGGATATCGCCATCGGCTCTTGCCGCGGTAAACGCCTCGATAGGCACATTGAGCAGCTCTGCGATTCTCGCAAGCGTTGTGCTGGTCATACTAGGGGTGATCGTAGCGTCTGACATGCCGGTAAACGCCTCAAATCGCTCTGCGTCCCAGCAAACGAATTCAATATTTCGTGTCTATAATGCATGTTAGTAAAACCGATTGAGGCATTCAATCATTCAGACTGATTGATATCAATATATGTTATTATAGCTCCTAAAATAACTCGTTAGGAATGTCCAATTACGGGCAGTTGATACGGGCGCTGGTGACCGGAAGAGGCGCGCGCTCCCACCCTGGCCCGCGGAGCGTCATGTGCCACGGTACTTTATCGCCACGTCCGATCACGTCGATGTCATGGACGATGAAGGCGTCGATCTTCCAGATCTTTGCGCCCTTCGCGGGCTACTTCGCAGGACGCTCACCCTGATACTCAAGGACGAAGGTGAGCAAACGGGTATCAATGAATTTCTCGCCGAAGCCTACGATGAGACCGGCAGGCTGGTGATGAAGGCACGAGCACACTTCTCCATCATCGATCAGTAAGTTCGGCCTCGAACGGAAAAGCCCCGCGCGGCTGAGCCGGCGGGGCTGAGGTTAGATTCGAGCCTCGGGGGAGAAGCGACCGAATCGGCCGTGATGGTAGCCGGACTGCGGGCAAAGAAAAGCCCCGGTCAGCGCGTGGCTGCCGGGGCTGAGATGGGTCTATGCACTTGGGGTCCTCGTAGACGCGCGGAAGCGAAGGTGGTTCCGTCAGGGCGCTTCCGTACACGCCACCTCGAACGGCGTTAAAGCGTCTCGCTGGCGCTGCGGCAGATACCCCTGAAGCCAGTTGCACGCTGCCGAGGGTGAAGTGCGGATCTGCGCCGAACCGCATGGGAAGTCGCGCGGGATCGCCACGTTCAGCGTCTGCGCCCGACCGTTGAAGCGCCAGGGCGTGGCGATGGTCTCAGTCTTCAGTACCGTGGGCTGCTCGTTCGGTTGCGACACGCTCTCGATCTGCCGGGCGAATGTCAGGTCGCAGTTGTCGAGGTATACCCGGGTGGCGAGGATGCTGAGCGTACCGCCCCGGGGCACGGGATCGGGCGCGACGTCCACGGACTGCACGACGTAGGGCCAGTGCCAGTCGCCGGCTT
>NZ_JAKSYG010000236.1 GCF_022829725.1 Methylobacterium sp. E-005
ATCCTCGTCCGCGTCGATGAGGCGACGCGCGAGCGTGTGACCACCGGTCTGGAGCGCTATGCCGAGACGCTGCCGCGCGAGCGGCGGTTCATGCTCAGCCGCTACCATGTGGTCGACGTTGCCGATCGCGTCGTGGGTGTCGGCAGCGTCTGGACCCGGGCCTACGTCGCGCTGCTGTGGGGCAACTCAGAGCGAGACGTCCTCTGCCTCCAAGTGAAGGAAGCTGTGCGACCAGCCCACGCGCCCTATCTGCGCGGCATGCCAAAGCCTTATGCCGATCACGAGGGCGAGCGTGTGATCTACGGCCAACGCCTGTTGCAGGCCGTGGGGTATCCTCTGATGGGCTGGATGAAGAGCGAAGGTCGTTCATTGAACTCGCG
>NZ_JAKSYG010000237.1 GCF_022829725.1 Methylobacterium sp. E-005
GCGCTCGTTCTCCGCGCGGATCGAGGACCGCGCCACCCTGGAGGAGGCGGTCGCCGCCCACGCGACGCGGCTCGGCGAGAAGCTGCGGCGGGAGGGGCTGGGCACCGACCACGTGACGGTCTTCTATCACACGAGCGAGCACGACCGGGGCGCGCCGATGCGCTCGGTCTCGACGACGGTGAGCCTGCCGGAGCACAGCTCGGACACGCTGGCGCTGATCAAGGCAGCGCGGCACGGGGTGGCGAAGACCTGGCGCGAGCCGGGCGAGCGGCCGTGGCGGTACAGCAAGGCGGGAATCGTGACGAACGACCTCGTACCGCTGTCGCACAGCCCGCGGGCGCTGATCGGCGCGCTGGACCGGGCGCGGTCCGGGCCGCTGATGGCGGCGATGGACGCGTGCAACGCGCGCTGGGGCCGGGGCGCGGTGGTGCCGGCGCGGGCGGGGCTGGTGAGCCGGCGGGACTGGACCACGAAGTTCGAGATGCGCACGCCGCGCTACACGACGCAGGTCGGGGAGCTGCCCGTCGCCTACGCCTGAGAGCCCTCGGCGCGCGCGGAACTCCAGCGTGGTATCTGCGGGGTCACGCCTCTTTTGGCGAGGCCTTCCGCGTCGAGGCGCGCAAGCGGACGAGTCGCGTGCACAGTTCGCTCCCGTCCGGGGAGCCCGGCGCGCTCGGCGATCTCAGTGGCGGTCGATGGCTCGGGCCTGAGTGCGGCCAGGACACGCGGCCGGATATCGCGTCGCGGGCGGGCGCCGCCTTGCGAAGACGGGTTCGGCATCAAGGCAATCTATGCCGCCTCGACGAGCCCACGGCTCTCGGCCAGCCGCAGCACGTCGGCATCCGACAAGATCAGGTGGCCGATCTGCCAGCGCTCCACGCCGCCGATCGGCGCCACGGTAATGCCAATGGCCCGCAGCGCGGGGACTGCATCGAGGACGGGGTCGACATCGCGGATCATGCGAGCGCGATCAGCATCCAGGCACGCGCCTTCGCCTCGATGTCGGCGGAGGCCGCTGCCGGGTCGTCGGCGATCGCACGTTCCATGATCTGCCGCGCTTCCGGGACGCTTAAACCGATCCCCTGGATGAAGCCGCCGAGGCGCACCACCATCTGCTCGCGTAGCTGCTCGCGGTCCGAATCCTCGCTCATCCCTGGACCGGGAAGCCCAGGATCACGGCGGTTTTCACCATTGTGCGGCGCAGGCCCGGCTTGGTCGCCGCGTCAGCCAGCAGCTTCTTCGCCTGCGGGTGCATCTCGATCGCCTTGGCGACGTCTATGGTGTGACCGGACTTGAAGGCGAAGGGCTTGGCCGATTCGTTCGCGAGATAGGCCGCGGTCGCAGCCTCGATCTCCTCGTCCGACACCTCGGATTTGCGGCGAAGGTCGGCAACGCTGGGGATTTCTCTGGCCATGGCAGAGCGCTATCGCAGCCGGCCTCAACCGTCCATCAGACCCATCCGTGTCGCCTCATCGAGGAGTTCGGCGCCGGTCATCACCTCGCCGTTTACGCGTCAGAGGCAAGGGTCTTCGGCGAACGGCTCGACCATGTAGCCGGCCCCGACCAAGGCCGCGACAGCTTCTGGGATTGGGTCGCTGGCAAGGCTCATGAGGCGAGGCTACCGCGGGCAGGGGAGGGGCGTCGAATCGGTGGGACCTCAGAGGCAAAAGGCCCAATGATGACGTGGGCCCATTTCAGGTCCCACTCTGACCTAAGGCACTGATCCGTCACGCTGAGCGAGGTTCCCTTGCGGGCGCCAACTCTTCATTTCCCCACAACCGACGCAGCAAGCCGTTCCTTCGCATCCGAGCATTCCAGGGATCGGATTGCGTAATGCCTCCAGTCCGCGCGCTGGGGCGATGCTGGTTCTGCGAGCTGAGCGCGGCCGCCCAGAGCAGGTCGGAAGGGGCTGCCGCGCCGTTGGAAGCATCATGTCCCCGGTTCGTCGGGCGCGACACGTCTGGGGTGGGCGTCCCGTTTGTGAACGCGGCGCGCCTCTGCCGGTGCGCGAAGCAGAGGTCATTCGCCAGAGATCACCCCCCCGTGAGCGGCGGCCATACGGCCGTTGACGACCCACTCGTGAACCGCTCTCGCCTCCTCCCCCGTGAGACCGATGCCCGCCGGAAACGCAGGTTACGCTCGATTGTCCAAATCGGGGCCGGAAGGGTCGCCGGGCGGTACGTCGGGACCCGGGTAGGGCTGGCCCGTATCGGGCGGGTTGTCGACGGGGGCCGAGGGTTCGTCTGCCCCAAGGGGACGCTCGCGCGGTGATTCCGGCTCCTTCGGTCCCGGGCCTTGCCAAGCCGCCTCCCGTCCAACGGCCCGCACGGGGCCTGAGCCAGAATCATTCGCGGGTGCCGGGCGGGGTGAGGGCGAACATCCCCGCCCGGCACCAGGATCACTCCAAGCGCCTCGGGCAGACAGCGCTGGAGCGATAGGAAACGCCCCTTCGGGCGATGGCTGAGCGGGCGGCCTCATGCGGACGCACCCAGTTCATGAAGCAGACGATCCCGGGCGCGGCTGACACGGCTCTTCACCGTTCCCGTCGGACAGCCGATCACCGAAGCGGCTGCCTCGTAGGGCAGGCCATCAACGGCGACCAGCATCAGCGCCTCCCGGTGCGTTGGTTCTAGACGATCAATGGCCGCCTGCAGATCGCGGAGGTTCAACGTCTGATCTTGGCGGGCCGGCTCCGAGAGAAGCGAAGCATAGGTCCCGTCCGGGTCCGGCACCTCGCGGCTGCGCTTGCGCCGTCCATTGATGAAGGTGTTGCGGAGGATCGTGAACAGCCACGCTACCAAGCTCGTGCCGGGCTGAAAACGACCGCGGTGCTCCCAAGCCTTGAGCAGCGTAAACTGCACGAGGTCGTCGGCCTCGTTGCCGTCGAAGGTCAGCGACAGGGCGTAACGGCGCAGCCGCGGCACGAGGCCGATCAGATCGTCCCTGAAGGCGCAGGGAACCGGGCGGTTGGCGTCGGCTGCATCCAAAGCCGTCGACAAACGCTTCAGGACCGCACCGAGGGGTGAGTCAGGGTCGACCTCGGCAACTTCTGGATAGTATTGGCGCAGCCTTTCTCCCAGCTGCGCCTGGACATGGGAATGGAGGGAGCCAGCCTCGGTGGCTGGGCTCCGCCGTTCAGCGGCGGATCGCACGATAGGATCACCCATTGCGGTTGACGGTTTGCGGCTCTGCTGGGAATGCCCTCGCCCGCAGTGGCCGGCATTTAGTCTGATCGATATCGACGACGTCAATGATGCGCTTATACCAGTGAAAATCGCGCCATAACTGGAACCCGCTTGTGCGCAACCCGTTTGAGGTTTTGCGCTTCAGCGACGGCGGGGATGCGGGTCAATCGTGACGGCGGGTGTGGACAGGCACGAATTGCGGCAGATCATCGCCGGCTTGAGCGAAGGCGTGATCCTGGTGGAGCCAGATCAGTCGATTGCGTACGCCAACGATGCTGCCCTCGCCATGCACGGCGTCCAGAGCCTCGACGAACTAGGGCAGACGGTCGACGCCTATCGGGATCGTTTCGCGCTACGCTACCGCAACCATCGGGCGCCGAAGCCCTATCCAATCGAGCGCGTCGTAGCCGGTGAAACCTTCCAGGATATCCTGGTCGAGGTCACGCGAACCGACCAGCCCGGGACAAATTTCGTCCACTCCCTGCGGAGCTTGGTCGCGATGGAGCGGGTCACCATCGACGATGCCGACTTCGTGCTGCTGGTGCTTCAGGACATCACCGATCGCAAACACACCGAGCGCGAGCTGTTCGACGCGATCGAGGCCGTGATGGCCGATACATCGTGGTTCAGCCGGGGGTTGATCGACAAGCTCGCCAATCTGCGCCGCCCGGGACGGGAGGGCGGTGATGGATCGGCGCCGAATCTGACCGTGCGCGAGCGGCAGATTCTCAATCTCATCTGCTCCGGATTGGGGGATGATGCCATCGCAGACAAGCTCGCGCTGTCCCGCAACACGGTCCGCAACCATGGCGCCGCGCTCTATCGCAAGCTCGGAATCCATAAGTGGAGTGAAGCCATAATCTGGGGCCGGGAGAACGGCTTCCCTCTGAGTTATTCCGAATGAAAATTACCATTGTACTAGTACGAAAGGACTATTGATTGGTCCTGACGCGGTCACATCTTGGGGACAGTCGACAGGATGGCGTGTGAACCGGGGGAGTCAGGCGGAACGCGGCAGGGTCGTGCGCTCGCCGGTCATCCGATGGGCGCGACGCGGAGGACGATCTGCGTCCGGGGCGGCGCAATCCAGAGCCGTGACGTGTGCTCCGAGGATCACCCGGTGGCTTGAATGGTCGCCGAAGCGAAGCTGAACTGTGAGGGAAACGCGATGGTCGATACGGATCGGATCACGGGGGTCGCGAAGGAACTGGGCGGCACGGTTCAGCGCACCGTCGGAGACCTTGCCGGTTCCGATCGCCATGCGGCCGAAGGGCGCCTCCGTGAGGCACAGGGTGCGGCCGAGACCGTCTATGGCCAAACCAGAGATTCCGTACGGGACGCGGCCGACGCGGCGTATGACTTTGCCGAAGACGCCTACGAGCGTGGCGGTCACAGCCTGCGTCGCGGCGCCCGCGGGCTCGGCCATCAGGTGGCCGGAGACCCGCTCACCGCGCTGCTGATCGCCGGGCTGGTCGGTTTCGGCCTCAGCCTGCTGGTCAACGCCACCCGCGACTAGTCCCGTCACCGCTGGCGTCGCACGCCACCAGCCATACGCAGCTTTCGTTTCGACGCGCTCCGACGAAATCTCTCGCGCCGATTTGGCGCCACCGCCGTCGACGAGCGCTCACAACCCCGACGACTTTGACCACCACCGACCTGGAGTGACAGCGTGACTACCATTCAAACCGTTGCAACACCTCTCTCCGCCGAAGCAAACGGCGATACCCGCGCGGTTCTTCTGAACCACGTGTCCTGGGGCGCGATCTTCGCCGGCGCCGTGACCGCCCTCGTGACCCAGGTCATCGTCAACCTCGTCGGCGTCGGGGTCGGCCTGGCCTCGGTCGGCACCAACGCGGCCGACAATCCGTCGGCCTCCACCGTCTCGATGGTCGCCGTCATGTGGATCGTGGGCTCGCGCATCGTCGCCGAGCTCGCCTGCGCCCAGGATCCCGTCCGCCTCTCCGTCACGCAGCTGTCGCGCGCTGCCCTGCCGCAAGAGCCCGAGGTGTTGGAAAATCCGGGCACGCTCGTCCTGTTCGGCACGCAGCACACCGTAGAGTGCCGCGG
>NZ_JAKSYG010000239.1 GCF_022829725.1 Methylobacterium sp. E-005
GCCGGCCCTGGAACGTGATGTACGTCACCGCCAACGGCCGGGCGCTGCCGTGCTGCATCGCGCCGTTCTCGCAGCGCGGCTACGAGAACTACACCCTCGGCGACGCCACGCAGGACACCCTGCGGGCGATCTGGAACGGCCCGGCCTATGCGGATTTCCGGGCGGCCTTGCTGTCCGACACGCCGCCGCAGGCCTGCGGCAATTGCGGGCTGCGCTGGAGCCTGTGACCGCGTCAGCCTTCGTCACCGCCATCGTGCCCTGCCTCGACGAGGAGACCGCGATCGGCGGCGTCGTCGCGGGTCTCCTGGCGAACGGGGCCGACGCGGTCCTCGTCGTCGATGGCGGCTCCCGGGACGCGACCCGGGAGCGGGCCGCCGCCGCGGGGGCGCGCGTCATCCTTGAGCGCCGCCGCGGCTATGGAAGGGCGATCCAGACCGGTCTCGCCGCGCTGCCGCCGGAGACCCGCATCGTCCTGTTCGTCGACGGCGATGGCAGTGATCGGCTCGACCGCGTACCGGCCCTGCTGGATCCGATCCGCCTGGGCCGGGCGGAATTCGTCCACGGCTCCCGCATCCGGGGCGACCGCGAGCCGGGCGCCATGAGCCCCCAGCAGATCGTCGCCGGCCATCTCGCGGGCTGGCTGCTGCGGCTCACCTATGGGGCCCGTTTCACCGACATGTCCCCGTTCCGGGCAATCCGCCGCGACGCGCTGGAACGGCTCGGCATGCGGGACGAGACCTATGGCTGGAATCTCGAGATGCTGATGCGCGCCGCCGCGGCGGGCCTGCGCTGCGAGGAGGTCGCCGTCGGGCAGCGTCCCCGGCAGGGCGGCGCCTCCAAGGTGTCGGGGGACTGGCGGGTGGGGATGCGCGCCGCCTGGGTCATCGGCACGACCTTCCTGCGCCTCGCGCGTGCCCTGTCCCGCGAGGGGCGCACACCCGGCTGACGCGCCGCCCCTCAGGTCGCGACGCGCACGAGGCTGGCGGCCCATCCAAAGGTGAGGCCAGGCGGGTACCGGCGGCGCAGTTCGGCGTCGAGGCCCAGGCTTCGGCCCGCCGCGAAGACGCTGAACAGGGCCATGAGACCGCCGAGGAAGACGTAGGTCCACGGCCATTCCTGCGGGTGCAGGTAGAGGCCGAGCCAGAGCTGGGCGACGAACACGACACCGACCGCGCCGACGATCCGGACGCCGAGCCCGAGCAGCAGCGAGATCGCGAAGGTCAGCTCGGTGAAGAACACCAGCAGATCCAGGACGTAGAAGGTCGGCGTCGGCAGCAGCACATTCTTCACGAGCTCCCGGTGGATCGCGAAGGCGGCGTTCGTCACCTCCTCGCCGGTCCAGTAGTACAGCCCGTTCTCGGTGGAGAAGAGCGGCAGCTTCCAGAGCATGCCCTGGAACCACATGCCGCCGATCAGGGCGCGCAGCGCCCAGAGGGTGACATCGCGGCCGGTTCGCTGGGCCGGATCCTCGATCCATTCCCGGATCGCAATGACGATGCTGGCCAGGACCAGCAGCGCGAAGCCGGCGGCAACCAGCCAACGCCCCCAACCGAGGGCGACCTCGTCACTCTGCTGCCCGATCAGGAACAGCCACGTGTCGGTGAAGGGGTCCGTCCGCATCGCATCGATCCTCTCAAGGGCTACGCGCCATCAGGTACAGGCGGCCCGCAGGGGCGGTTCGGCCACGGACCCGGGCAGGGGCTTGGACAGGCGGGTCGGCAGGTCGCTGAGGCGCAGCGACCGGCGCAAGGCGCGGGACAGGGCATCGACCAGCGCGGTCAGGAGTGCCGTGGCGACGATCAGCAGCACGGCGACGTCCAGGCGCAACTCCGAGATCGCGGCATCGACGTAGAAGCCGAGCGTCGCCACGCCCAGGATGCCGAAGATGGCGCTCTCGCGCAGGATCAGCTCCCAGCGATACAGCAGGTAGGCCAGGAACTGGCCGTAGAGGCGCGGCACGGTCTCGTAGCTGTAGAGGTTCAGGCCGGTCGGTGCGTCGGGGCGATAGGCGAGATCGTCGGCGTGGCGTCCCATCAGGTAGCCGACGATGCCGGCATTGTGGATCGTCAGCGCCAGGATCGCCGGCAGCATCGAGGGGCCGAAGAGCTGCAGCAGCACGTAGGCGAGCATGTATTCCGGGGTCGAGCGCACCACCACCAGCAGGATTCGCCCGAAGGGCTGCCCGATCGGCCCGGCGAAGCGGCGCGAGGCCAGGGGGAACAGGACCAGCGCGCCGAGGCCGGTGGCCACCAGCGCGATCTGCGCCAGCACCAGCGTCTGGATGGCGCCGGGCAGGATCTGCTCCGTCACGATCGGCCGGAGCCACATCCAGAGCCGGCCCCAGGTCGCGGGATCGAGGAGGGCGCCGGACCGGAGCGGACTCGGCACGATGTCGTGGCCGAGGAAGCGGCCGAGGCTGGTCAGCCAGTCGGTCGACCCGACGGTCGTGGGCAGGGCGAGGATGCTGCCCACGAGCAGGATCGGCAGGGTCGAGAGCCGCATCCAGAGGCGGCGGGAGCCGATCAGGCCGTAGAAGACGAGGAGCAGGGCCCCGGCCTCGGCGTAGCGGCCCTGCCGGAAGGCGGATTCGAGGTAGAAGCCCATGGTGGGCAGGCCGATGAAGCCGAGAACCAGGGTCGAGCGCATCGCGCATTCGAACCGGTAGAGCGTGTAGTGCCGGAACGCCGCGGCGACCTCGGGCAGGCGGGCGTAGGCGAAGGCCGAGAGGGCGCCGGTCCCCTCCGGCAGGACCCGCAGGGCCGAGAGATCCGCCTCCTCGATGATCTCCGAATAGACCTTGGCGCAGATGCCGGCGTAGGGCAGCGCGATGGCGAGGATGCCGGTGATCGCCGACAGGCCGAACACCTGCGTCAGCAGCAGCGCCCAGAACAGTTCGTGGACCGAGCGCAGGCCGGCGCAGGCGAGCCGCACGCTCCGAACCTTGGCGAACGGGATGGCGAGGACGAAGCCGGCCCCGGCCCCGAGGGTCACCCCCAGGATCGCGAAGGCGACGGTGTAGACGACGCTCCAGATCTCCACCGACGGGAAATCCGGGTGGATCAGGCCGGCGAACAGGCGGCGCAGGTCGGCCCAGGGATGGAGGCTGGTGATCGCGAGGTCGGCCAGGAGGAGCGCCGCCGCCGCGCCGCCGACGAACCAGCGGGTCGCCGTGGCGTAGCCCGCGCCGGGCATCAATCGCGCGGCCCTCATGCGGCCTGCCCGTAGAACGGGACGAGGGCCGCCTCGTCCAGGTCGCGGGCGGGTGCGTCGAGGACGATCCGGCCCGCATCGAGGACGACGATCCGGTCCGTGTGCGCCAGCGCCAGCGCGATGTCGTGGAGCGCCAGAACGAGGGTCTGGTGGCGGGCGGCCATCCGCTCCAGGATCAAACCGCCCTGCCTACGGTCCAGGGCCGAGACCGGCTCGTCGCCGATCAGGATCGGCCGCCCGTTGTAGAGCGCCCGCGCCACCGAGACGCGCTGCTGCTGGCCGCCCGACAGCGCCCCGGCCTTGGCCCGGATCGCATCGGCGAGCCCGACCTCGCCGAGGATCCCGCTGACCTCCGCGAGATCGGCGCGGGCCGGGAACGCCAGGGTGCGCAGGTTGTGCAGGGTCGAGCGCCGGTCGAGGCGGCCCATATAGACGTTGTGGAAGACCGAGAGCGTCCGCACCAGGGCGGCCGCCTGCGGGATCAGCGCCACGCGGGCGCGCGCTTGGGCGTGGATCAGACCGAGCAGGGTGGATTTCCCGGCCCCCGAGCGCCCCATCAGCGCGACGCGTTCGCCGGCCCGGATGGTGAGGTCCAGGCCGAACAGGACGGGCTTGCCGTCATAGGCCGCCGTCGCGCCGGACAGGACGACCTCGGCTTCGCCTCGGGACGGGCTCACGGCGGCGCGCCATTCAATCCAGCAGGTCCGTGGATTTCGCCACGCGCTCCACCGGCTCATAGGCGGCATTGGTCACCGGGATGAACTTGGAGCGCGCGAAGGGCGCGAGGATCGCCGGATCGGTGATACCGATGAGGCCGGCCTTCAACCGATCCGTGAACCCGGCACCGTAGATCGCGTCGACATCGCCGCGCACGGTCCACTGGTAATCCGGGAAGGGCGGGCTCTCCCAGATGATGCCGACTTCCTTCGGATCGATCTTGCCGGCCTTGTTGTCGAGATCCCAGACCGAATAGTCCACGGCCCCGACCTCGAAGGCCCCGGACTGGACGAGCTGGATCGTGCGGCTGTGATCGCCGGAGAAACCGACGCGGGAAAACACCTCCTCGGGCGTCTTGCCCGGGAAGGCCTCGCGGATGAAGTATTCCGGCATCAGCCGGCCCGAGGTCGAGGCCCGGGAGCCGAACGTGAAGGTCTTGCCGGCGATCGTCTTGGGGAAGTCGGCCGTGCGCGTCAGGCCGGTCTTGGTGTTGGCGATGAAGTAGGTCTTGAAGGCCGCATCCTCGGCGCCCTGCGCGATCGCTTGGGCCCCGGGCGAGGCCTTGCGGGCCTGGACGCCGGTGAAGCCGCCGAACCACGCGAGCTGGACCTGCCCGTTCGTGAAGGCCGTGACCGCCGCCGGGTAGTTCTTCACCGGGAGGTACTTCACCGGCACGCCAAGCTTGCCCTCAAGGTAGGCAGCGACCTTGCCGAAGCGCTCGACGAGGCGGCTCTCGTCCTGATCGGGGATGCCGGTAAAGACGAAGGTCGGCTTGGCGCCGCCCTGCGCGCCGGCGGCCTGGGGTAGCGCGAGGCCAGCCAGCGCGCCCAGCAACCATTGGCCCAGTGTCCGTCTCAGCATCGCGTGCTCCCGTCCGGATTCCATGTGCGAACGACGCCATGCCGGCATCGATGTCCAATCAACTGACAGCTAGCTGATGTCTAGCGAAGCACCCGGTAAAGCCCGTCGATGGGCCTCATTCGTGTCGCCGCGCCGGGTGGTTACCAGACGCGAAGCTGCGTCGCTGCGGCAATCGGCCCGGCGGGCACCGTCACGCCTCCGGTCTGTTCGTCTTCGGCCCTGGCGGCTGTATTGGTGTAGAGCGCGCGGATCGACCGCGGTTATCAATCTTGCTGAAGATGTGATGTTACCGATGCGCCGTGCCGTGCGAAGGAAGCTGCGACGCTCCGGGGTCGGGCGCCGGTGGCCCGATGGTGCCTGTCGAGATCAGGCGAGAGGATCTGCATGGCTATGGACCTCGGGACGCCGCACCCACTGGAGCCGGACGCCGCTGCGCCCACGCCGTCATTCGCTCTGGGGGTCGGGCTCACCAACGAGTGCAACCTCGCCTGCTCCTTCTGCTACCGCGATCCCGATCGCCTGGACCGTCTCGGACCGGAACAGCTGCGGATGGTGCTCGACAGCCTGCCGGTACGCTCCGTCAATCTGGGGACCGGCGAGAACGGGATGCACCCCCAGTTCCGGCAACTCCTCGATCTGCTCCGGGCCGAGCCGATCAAGCTCACGATCACGTCGAACGGGCACTCGATCGCCGTGATGGACGACGCGGCGGTTCAGGCCTTCGCCGATGTGGAATTCTCGATCGACTACCCCACCCGGGAGGAGCAGGACGCGCAGCGCGGCGCCGGCAACTGGGACCTCGTGATGGCGCAGGCCGCCCGCTGCCGGGCGCTCGGTGTCGGCGTCACCTTCATCGCCGTGATGATGCGGACCAATTTCGACCGGCTGCACGAGATCGCCGCCCTGGCCCGCGGCTTCGATGCGCCGCTGCGCATCAACGTCTACCAGGCGGTGCGTACGGACACCTTCGCCCTCACCTACGCGGAATATTGGGACGGGTTCGCGCGCCTCTTCGCCGAAACCGACGTGATCGCCATCGGCGAGCCGCTCGTCCGGGCCATGGCGGGCCTCCCGGCGCGCCGGGGCGGATGCGGGGTCGGCACGGTGCGGGTCACGCCCCGCGCGACGGTGCAACCCTGCGTGTATTGGGGCGGCACGGGCCAGAGCCTCGAAACCCTCCGTCAGGCCGGCAGCGAGATCGTCGCCACGGCCCCGTTCACGGCGGTCCGGGCCCTGCCGGAACCCTGCCGGGGCTGCGCCTACGCGGAATCCTGCCATGGCGGCTGCGCCGGGCGGAGGCGGCTGATGGAGCGGCTCGATCAGGTCGATCCCTACTGCCCGATCGTGCGCGGCGAGGTCAGGCCCCTCTCGATCGTCATGGCGCCGGCCCGCGAGCTGCCGAAGCTCGAGAGCGCCTGCACGACGATCGTCCAGGCGCGGCCTGCCCGTGGCTGACGCGCCCCCGGCGCTCACTGGCCTGAGCCGGCTCGCGGAGTCCTTTGCCGTCGTGCTGTGCGACGTCTTCGGTGTGCTCCACAACGCGACGCGGGTCTTTCCCGCCGCAGCCGAGGCGCTGGCCGCCTTCCGGTCCGGCGGGGGCACGGTGATCCTCGTCTCGAACGCCGCCGAGCCCGGGATGCGTCTGGCGGAATCCCTCCGGGCCCGCGGGATCCCCGACCCGTACGATGATCTGGTGACCGGAGGCGACGTCGCCCGGAGCCTCCTCGAAGAGGCGGGTGTCCGGCGCGTCCATCACATCGGGCCGGCGCGCGACCGGGTCCTGTTCGCGGGGCTGCCGGTCACGCCGGTCCCGGTGGACGCGGCTGAGCAGATCGTCTGCACGGGCTATCCGGATTGCGACGACGACCTCGACGCGACATTGGAGGCCGCGCTGGAGCGCGGCCAGCGCCTGCTCTGCACCAATCCTGATACGAGCCTGACGGTGGGCGCGACGCGCCTGCGCTTCGCCGGTCTCGTCGCCGAGCGCTACCGCGCCCTCGGGGGCCACGTCGTCGAGACCGGGAAGCCCGGCGCCCTGATCTACCGTCGCGCCCTGGACAAGGCCGCACGCGTGCGCGGACGGCCCGTCGCCCCCGCGCAAACCCTGGGGATCGGCGACACTGTCCCCCTCGACGTGGCGGGGGCACTGGGAAACGGCTTTGCGGCGCTCCAGATCGGAACCGCGCAGCCCCCGCCGATGGCCGCGTCCGACCGATTCTACCGGATGCCTGCACTTGTCTGGTGACCCCGTGCCCGACACGGTCCCACCCGGATATCGACACGAGAGGATTGCTTGATGGATACGCCCCCGGTTCGCCTCACCAGCCTCGCCCATGGCGGTGGATGCGGCTGCAAGCTCGATCCCGCGGTGCTGCGCACGCTCCTGGCCGACCAGCCGGTCGCCGGTCCGTTCGAGCGCCTGCTGGTCGGCAACGAGACCGCCGATGATGCGGCGGTCTGGGCCCTGGATGACGGCACCTGCCTGATCGCCACCACGGACTTCTTCACGCCGATGGTGGACGACCCGCACGATTTCGGCCGGATCGCCGCCACCAATGCCATCTCCGACGTCTACGCGATGGGCGGCAAGCCGATGCTGGCGCTGGCCATCCTGGGCATGCCGGTCGGCAAGATCGCCCCCGCGATCGTCGCCGAGATCCTGAAGGGCGGCGCGGCCACCTGCGCCGAGGCGGGTATTCCCATCGCCGGCGGCCACTCGATCGACACGCCGGAGCCGATTTACGGCCTGGCGGTGATCGGCTCGTGCGACCGCGCGCATCTGCGGCGCAACGCCGATGCCCGTGCCGGTGACGTCGCCATCCTGACCAAACCCCTCGGCGTCGGGATCTACTCGGCGGCGATCAAGCGGGAGGCCCTCGACGCCTCCGGCTACGCCGATTTCGTCGGCACCACGACACGCCTCAACAAGGTCGGGGCTGATCTGGCGCGCGATCCGGAGGTCCACGCCATCACCGATATCACCGGCTTCGGCCTGCTGGGCCACGGCCTGGAACTCGCCCGCGGCGCCGGCCTGACCTTCGTGATCGCCGGAAACGATCTCCCGCTCCTGCCCCGGGCCGAGGCCCTGGCCCGGGAGGGCTTCGTCACCGGCGCCTCGCACCGCAACTGGGCGAGCTTCGGGGGGCAGGTGCGCCTGCCCGAGGGCCTGCCGGATTGGCGCCGGCATATCCTCACGGATCCGCAGACCTCCGGGGGCCTGCTCGTGACCTGTACCCCCGCACGAGCGGAGGCGATCCTCGCTCAGTGCCGGGAGGCGGGCTTCGCGCAGGCCGCCGTGGTCGGGCGGTTCGAGGCCGGCCCGGCCGCGATCCGCGTCGAGGCCTGACCCCGTCCGATGCCGCCCGACGAGCCGGCGACCGCCCCGATCCTGCGCGACAAGGCGCACGCGGCAGCCTCGGCGTTCACGCCCGAGAACCTGCTCCGCGAGGCGCGCCGGCAACGCGGTCTCGGCGCCGGCCGCGTGCCGGCTGTGTGCGTCCTAGACCCGGACGGCGACATCGTGCGCCACCTCTGCGCGACCGGGCGGGCCCGGCCCGATCCCGATTGGGCCTGCTACCACAGCACCCTTCACCGGTTCGCGGAATCCGGCCGCGCGATCGGCATCGTCGGCTGCGCGGTCGGCGCGCCTTTCGCCGTGCTGGTGGCCGAGCAGATGTTCGCCTCCGGCTGCGAACTCCTGATCAGCATCACCTCGTCGGGACAGATCACGGCGCTGCGGGCGCCGCCCTACTTCATCCTCATCGAGGCGGCCCTGCGCGACGAGGGCACGAGCTATCACTACCTGCCGCCGGCCGAGTTCGTGGAAGCTCCACGGGATCTGGTAGCGGCCGTGGCGCCCGCGCTGACGGGGATCGGTGAACCCGTCGAACGGGGCGCCACCTGGACGACCGACGCCCCCTATCGCGAGACCGAGCAGGCCATCGCGGCGGCCCGGGCGCGGGGGATCCTCGCGGTCGAGATGGAGGCGGCGGCCCTGTATGCGTTCGCGCAGGCGCGCGGCAAGGCCGTCCTGTGCTTCGCCCACGTGACCAACCAGATGGGTCAGGCCGGCGATTTCGAGAAGGGCGAGGCCAACGGCGCGACGACGGCGCTCCGCCTCGTCGCCGCGGTCGCGGCCGCTCGGTTCCCGATCTAGAGGGCGACCGTCCGGAAGCCGGCGAACACGTCGCGGCGCTCTGGGCCGAAGAAGTTGCGGTAGGCGGTGTCGACCATCCGCGCGCGGGTCGCCCAGGCGCCGCCCCGCAGGACCTTGCGCGTCCCGAAGGCGGGCTCCGAATATTCCCTGTAGGCATCCGGCGCGAAGCCGGGGAAGGGGAGGAACGGGCTCGCCGTCCATTCCCAGACGTTGCCGAGCATCTGCCGGCAGCCCCAGGCGCTGTCGCCCTCGGGGAAGGCCGCGACGTCGACACAGCCGAGGTGGCCGCCATCGAGGTTGGCATGCGTGGCGGTCGGCGCGCTGTCTCCCCAGGGATAGGTGCGCTTGGTGTCGCTCAACCTGCCGTCCGGCGTCGGCGCGCCGGCTGCCGCAGCCTCCCATTCCGCCTCGGTCGGCAGCCGTCGGCCCGCCCAGCGGCAATAGGCGTTGGCTTCGTACCAGTTGACGTGGACGACCGGCTGATCGGGCGCCAGCGGCTCATCCCGGTCGAACCGCCGGCAGGTCCAGTCGCCGGGCCCGTGAGGCGTCCAGTAGACCGGGTGCTCGGCGCCGCATCCATCGCGCCACCGCGCCCCCTCGGCGTCCCAGCAGGCGGCATTCCGATAGCCGCCATCCGCCACGAAGGCGGCGAACGCCCCGTTGGTCACCGGCGCGCGGGCGATGTGGAACGCCGCCACGGACACGGGATGCGCCCATTTCTCGTTGTCGAAGACGAAGCCGCCGCCGGGCTCTGCGCCGAGCTGCCACGTGCCCCCGCCGACCGCGACGTCGCCGGGCCAGGGACCCGTCCCCGTGTCCTGGGCCAAGGCCGAGGCGGCAAAGGACGGCCGCGGATAGCCCAGAGTCTGACGCGTGTAGGTGAAGGCCTCGTCGTGCATGTCCTCGTGGAAGGTGACGAGCTGGTAGAGCTCGGCCTCCTGCGCCGTCGGCTCGTGGCCGTCGAGGCGCCGGACGAGCGCCTCCTGCACGCCCGCCATATAGGCGAGGGTGTCGGGTAAAGCCGGCAACGGGATCGACCAGCGCGTCGCGTGCGGCACCCGCGCGGAGTCGTAGAGCCTGTCAGCGTCCGCCCTCCGGGGCTGTGCCCGGTCGATGCCGCGCAGGATGAAATGTTCGTGAAACCAGGCGAGATGGCCGATTTCCCACAGGAGGGGGTTCACGATCTCGCTCTGCGGGCCCATCAGGCGGTCCTGATCGAGGCCCGACACCAGTTCGAGCGTCCGCGCTCTGGCATCCTGAAGCATCGCCACGAGATCGGCAGTCGAGACCTGTGCGCTCATCAAACGTCCCGGAATCCTGTCACAACCATGAGAATCAGCCTGATCACACCGGCGGCGAGAACGTCTCGCGCCGGCAATCGAACCACGGCGATGCGCTGGGCGCGCATCCTCGGCGAACTCGGGCACCAAGTCGACGTGTCAACAACCTACCCGGACGACGCCGACGTCGACCTGATGCTGGCGCTTCACGCGTGGCGCAGCGCGCCGTCGATTGCGCGCTTTAAGGCGCAATACCCGGATAGACCCCTCATCGTCGCCCTGACCGGCACGGATCTCTATCACTATCTCGCGGCCGATCCGGAGCCGACCCTGCGCTCCCTTGATCTGGCGGACGGCCTGATCGGCCTGCACGACGACGTCCCCGCCGCCCTTCCGGAGCGCCACCGCGGCAAGGTCGAGGTGGTCTATCAATCCGCCACCGCGCGGGCGCAGCGCTGGCCGGTCTCCGACGATGCGTTCGAGGTTCTCGTCGTCGCGCATCTGCGTTCCGTCAAGGACCCGCTCTGCGCGGCCCGGGCGGCCCGGAGCCTGCCGGATCGATCCCGGATCCGGATCGTACATCTCGGCGGCGCGCGGGATCAGATCTGGGCCGATCAGGCCCGGGAAGAGATGGCGCACAACCCGCGTTACCACTGGCTGGGGGACCAGCCCGGCTCCCTGGTTCGGCGCTGGTTGACGCGGGCCAGAGTCATGGTCCTCAGTTCACAGCAGGAAGGCGGCGCGAACGTGGTATCGGAAGCGGTCGCCGCCGGTTTGCCGATCCTAGCCACCGCAATTCCCGGGACGCGCGGCTTGTTGGGCCCGGAGCATCCGGGCTATTTCCCGGTCGGGGATGATGCGGCCTTGGCCGCGCTGCTGCTTCGAGCCGAAGTGGAGCCCTGTTTTCTCGCGCACCTGCACGCGTCCGGTGCAGAGCGGGCAACGCTCTTCGCCCCGGCCAGGGAGCGCGAAGGGCTTCGCCGTGTCATTTCGCGCTGCATGGAGGTGCGCCCGACGTGATCGCGCGCCTCCGGGCCGTATGAGCGTCCCGCCTCAACCTGGACGAACCACGCCCCCGAAATGTCTGAACCGGCCCGAGCCGAAGTTGCGCTTGAAGGCCGCGGTATGGTCGAGAGGTGAGCGTGCCCCCTAGATCGTGACAGGAGGGATCGTCCGCGCCATCGTCGAGCCGTCGGGGACCTGAGCGGCTGATCCTGGGCTCAGTCGAGCCTGAAGCCGCGCTGTCTCACGAAGGCACCGAATTCCGTCCGCTGCGGCTCGGCGTATTGGCGTGCCTTGTCCTCCGACCAGCCGTAATCGACGGCTTCACCCCATCGGGCCGTGTTGCGCTGCTCGGGGTACGGCTGCTGGGCTCTGCGGCGACGGTCGTAGGCCGCGAGATCCGTTGCCAGGGTCGTGCAGCCATACCGGTCCTCGTGCACGGTCGTGGCGAGCGGCAAGCGTGGGCTGATCTGACCCGCATCCGCCGGCCAGCCGAGGCAGAAGCCCGCGAACGGGATCACCCGTTCAGGCAGCGCCAGCCAGTCGCTGACGTCCCGCGCGTTGTTTCTGATCTCGCTGATCGGGCAGCAGCCGAGCCCCATCGCTTCGGCGGCGCGGATCGCCGTCGCCAGGGCGATCGCCGCGTCGGCGGTGGCGTTGAAGAACAGATCGAGGTGGTCATTCGCGAAGGGCTTTCCGCGCATGCGCGCGATCTCGGGCAGACGCGCACCGTTGGCGCAGAACACGAGGAAAGCCGGCGCTTCGCGGACCCAGGGCATGTGGGGGAGAAACGCGGCGATCCTCCGCCGTAGCGCGGGGTCCGTAACCACCACGATATCGCGCTGCTGCAGGTCGCTCTTCGAGGGTGCGGAGAGCGCCAGCGCGCAGATCAGTCGGATCAGGTCGGGCTCGACGGGGCGGTCGCTGTAGCGACGGTGAACGCGATGGTCTGCGATCTGGATCAACGCATCCAGGCCCGAGAGGTGTGGTGGAATCGCGACAATCTCTCCGAACCGCTCGTGAAGCGCATTCCCCAGCGTCGTTCTGCCCGTCTCAGCCGCCATCGGAATGCTCGCTGTCGCCCCATAGTCCTGTCGGCCCGCCTTGGCGGACTGTGTGATGTGGAGCCTGCTCCAGGCAAGCCAGCGGTGAAGTCTGTGCGCTTGCGTCGAGGACGCGCCGCGACGCAGAGCCGGTTTTCGGCGGCGCGTCCGTGACAGGCGCCGGGATCGCGGACAGGAACAGGGTCAGAGGTCCGCTTCCGGGACAGGGCGCGGGGACATGTCGAGATTCCTGGACTGGAGATAGTCCAGGACAGGGTCGAGCAGTTCGAGCGGGCACTTGAGGTGCGGGTCCTTCTGTCAGCGCCTCGTATCCTGCCATTCTCAGGTCAGGGCGACCCATCACCTTGACGGGAAAGCCCAGCCGCGAGGGACGATCATGGCCGGTCATGCCTGCACCTGTGCCTGGGGAAACCCAAGTCCCCGGATGAAGTGGTTCCAGTCGGCGTTGCGCAGCGCCCCGCCGGTCGCCTGGGCGTGGCCGTTGCCGTAGCGACCGTCGGCGTTGGCCGGACGATGCTCGGCGAGGAAGGCGATCAGATCCCGCCCACTTGCCGACCTTGCCGCGAAGTGCACCCATCCGGGGCGGTAGCCAGCGTTGGCGGCGATGACGATCTTGTCCTTCAGGCGCCCACGCCATTGCTGCGCCACCAGGGGATGGATCTGGCATGGCGAGTCGAGGGCGATCAGCGCGACGTCGCCACCGATTGCCGGCGGGATGCGCTTGGCGACGTCCATGGCGGCGCGGACCTCGGCCTTGGCCGCGTGCAGAGCCGATGCGTCCGCGTCATCGCCCTTGGTGATGCGTTTTGGTCCGTCCGATGCCAGCAGGAGGCGTAACGCCGGCCCTGCATCGGCCGCCGCGGTCCGGCGGGGGGCGTTGACGAGCGACGTGGCATCGCGAAGGGCCGTCTTTCCCCAGCGCGTCTGAGCCTCGGCGATCTCGGGGAAAGGTAGGCCCTCGGCCATGTCGCCGATCAGGCCCACCGCCGCCAGCCATAGGAGATCGGCTTGGTCTCCCAGGGCACCGGCAGCCCACCACGCGAGCAAGGCGGTGGTCGGCTCGGGATCGAGGCCGTTTCCGCTGATCGTGATGGCATCCACCGGTTCGCCGGTCGGGACGTGGTGATCGATGACGAGCGTCGGGCAACCCGGCAGCACGGGATCGACCCGGGTGCCAAGGTCGGCGACGATCAGGCCGCCGGGCCCGTGCTCGCCGAGCCGGTCGGCGACCTCCGGGTCCCACGGCGACTCCCCCTTGCCGACGACAACGGACAACGCCTCTCTTCCCGCCTGCCGGAGGGCCCGGATCAGGATGGCAGCCGCGGTCAGACCATCCGCATCGAAATGACTGACAACCAGGACGGGCCTGCCCGGTTTGAACGTGGCGAGCGCAGCCGTCATCGCGTCTCGCGAAGCCGCCCGGACATCACCGTCCGGTGACAGGCTTCCGATCATCTGCGCCTCGGCGATCTTCCCCATTCGACACCTTGGTTTGTGCTGGTCGACGGCCGCCTGCATCGCTCATCGCCGATGCAGGCCGAGCGAACGCTTCGTTGAGACTGGGCAACGCTCGAACCCGTCATCCGCCGGCGAATCCAGGCGGAAAACCTGTGGGTTTCTTACGGGGCAGGGCGGACGCGGGGGAGTCGATCCCGACGAGCGAACTGCCACGGGCTGCGGTGCGGTTTATGTGCGGCCTCAGCAGGAAGGGGATCGAGACCGCCGGTCCCTAGGCCGTCGGCATCCCGGTGGGTTCGGAGATTTCGGCCCCGTTGCCCTGGGATCGGTAGGCGCGAGCGGCGGCGTAGGCGGGTCGACGGGCACGCATGATCGAGCCGAGTGGCCGGTGCGCGGCGAGGCCCGTCCACGGGTTGAAGGCAAGGTTGTCCTCGACCCATTCCCGCATGCCATCCGACCAAGTGTCCTGCGGGAGGGCCATGATCCGGGCGACGGGCAGGTAGGGGCTCGCGTCCTCGGGCCACATCGCGGCCGCGTCCTCGACCGGCATCGCGTCGATGTCGGTGGCCAACTGGACACGGAACTCCCAGACGCCAGGGCACGTCCGGAAGTGATCCCGCACGGTCTCGCGCAGCGCATCGGGATGGCCGGACGTGTCGATGGGGCTCTCCGATAGGGCGACGAGCTCCGACGAGACCGGGGAAAGGGCTACCTTGGCGAAATAGTCGCCATGCAAAAGCGCGGCCTGGGAGAAGAAGCTGTCGCCGAGAAGATGTGTCTTCGCCTGGCCGGCCAGGGTGGTCAGCGTCGCCGACTTGCCCCCGACCATTTCGAGGGCCGCCTCGGCGGTGCGCGTCACCGCTGAAACGACCTTCTTCACCGGTTCCGCGCGACCCGTGGTGGCGGCCAGCGGCCTCAGCTGGCGGAGGAAGCCCTTGGCCGTACCGATCTGGAACGACGGCGAGTTGCCGAGCACGTAATTCTGTGTCGTCTCGCCCTCGCTGCCGGGGAGGCGCCGCCCTGGTACGCCCAGGACCTTGAGGGCAGCACCGCGCGGCGTCGACACGCCGTCATGCAGCACGTCGCCCGGCGTGGTGCTGAACCGCATGATGGCGTCGTAAGTCGCCGGGGTGGCGAACAGTCCCTGGGCGAGTTCCGGCGGCAGGTCGGCAAGCACCTCGAACCTGGCCCGGAGGTAACCATGCGCCTTGGCATGGACGGCACGGTGGGCGTAGCCGGTGTCGGCGTGGGTCGTGCGCTGGATGCCTAGCATTGCCTCGGTCAGGCCACGCTGCGTCTCGGCCTCATCCTCGGGGGTGGTCTCGAAGGCAGGGTCGAACCGGAGCGGAGGATTCTGAGCCATCGGTTCCAACGTAGGCACTCGACCGGGGTTGCCGGTGGGGTCGAGATGCCGCGCGCCTCGGCGGCAAATTCGACCGGAAAGGGATATCGAATACGTCGAGGGCAACCTTACCGCGGGTCATCCATTCCTGCTGCGTGACCCAAGACGCCCCGGGCGATGCGCCCCACGCCCTCGTCGTCGATGACGACGTCCTGATCCTCATGGACGCGACCAGCATCCTGGAGGATGCGGGGTTCAAGGTGCTTGAGGCGATGAACGTCGCGCAGGCCTTGGAGGTGCTCGGCGAGCATCACGAGGCGGTGCAACTTCTCTTCACCGACGTGCACATGCCGGGTGGAGCCGATGGCTTCGAGCTGGCGCGGCGGACCGCGGAGAATTGGCCCCACATCGCGGTCGTGGTCGCCTCCGGCAACGCCAAGCCCGGGCCGGGGGATATGCCTGAGAAGGCGACGTTCATCGGCAAGCCGTTCAGCCCCGAGATCGTCCGGCACCACGTTCGCAAAACTTTGCCTGACGACAAGCACCCGGAGCCACTGAAGAGTTAGGTTCGTCGGCGCCCGACCCGACGCCGGGACCCTGTGCGCGTCACCTAACGGCGTCGGCTCCGGATCTCGCGCACCAGCGTCGCGATGAAGTTGCGGATCTCGACCTGCCGGTTGCCGTCGTCCGTGACCTGATCGTCCAGGCCGAGGCGCCAAGCGAGGTCGCGGCGGGTCGGTTCGCGGTGCAAGGCCTCCACCAGATCGGCGTGGGTCTCGACCTCATGGCGGGACAAGGCCAACCCGGCCTCGACCAGGTCGTCCGCCTGGCGCCGAAGCGCGCCGGTCACCTCGTCGAGGCCGATCTCGGGATGGTACTGCACGCCCCAGAACGTGCCGCCGTCATGGCGGACTTCCGCCGCCTGGACGACGGTGGAACGGTTGAGCGCGAGCAGGGTCGCGGTGTCCGGCAGGGTCTCGACCTCGTCGGTGTGGATGCTCGGCGCGTCGTAGGCCGCGGGCCGCCCCCGCAGGAGGGGATGGGACCGGCCTTCCTCGGTCGGCACGATGCGCCGGGCAAAGCCCGCCTCCGGGCCGTTGCGGTTCTGCCGGACCGTGCCGCCCGCCGCGACCGTAGCGAGCTGCAGGCCGACGCACGAGCCGAACGAGGGCGTGCCGGAGGTGAAGACGGCGCCCATGAAGGCGAGGGCCCGCCGGACCTCAGGGGTCTCCTCGTACAGGGACAACGGCGATCCGCTCATGAACACGGCGTCGTAGTCGACCAGCGACGTGCCCGACGGCAGCGCGCCGTCCGCGTCGGCAGGCTTGACCCTGTCGCAGGCGGAACCGGGCGCGAGGCGCGCGAGGATCTCCAGGTAGGTTTCCCCGGACGACCGGCCGACGCTCTCGCGCCGTTTCTGTCGGGCATCCGGCGGTTCGGTCTCCGCGACCAGGAAGCAGAGACCAGATGATGATGATTGCAAGGTGTCGACGCTCCGAGGACGCTATCCCCTCGGCGAACCGTGGTGTTCACCTGATGTTCCGACCCGGGCGGTCCTGACGCAGAGCCGGACGAGCCCCGCCCCCTTCCATCGCGTCCCGATTCGGGGCGGAACTCCATCGCGTAGCCGTGCCTCCTGACATTGGGTAGACAAGCCGCCGGTCGGCCGGACCACGGGCGGGCCGCTGGACGCCGAGCCGGAGCGTGCAGACAGGCTTGCCGCTCGAAGGGGGGAGCCGTTCGGTCGCATCCTGTAAGGGCGAGGTCACCATCGCCGCATTCCCGGTCGATCCTGGAACGGCCCCTGGCGACGGATGGCATTGCGGCGGCGATCCTCAGCCTGAAGTCCCCTTGGCGGTGGAACCTCAAGGGACCGCAGTTCATCGGCCTCCACGTGATGCTGGACGGCTTCCGCGCTGCGATCAGCGACCTCAACGACAAGGTGGCGGAGCGGGCGTCATGAGCGACGAAGCTTCCATCGCCCTGTCGTCCGAGGCCATTTCTTAACCGCCGTGGTTCGCCGCCGGCGTCGGGCGCCGGAGACCGGGATCGCCATCGACCTCGAAGGACGAAGGACCGTCATGACAGTCTTTCGCGATCCACCAGCACGTCGAGGCGGTACTTGTCCGACCGGATCCGGTCATGGACAAGCAGCTGATCACCGGCGCCGGCGATGAAAAGCTCAGCGGCCTCGTCGCCGGTCAGTGGGTAATGCGTATCGCCTGTCCAATGGACCAACACCACGTCGCCGCCCGGCCGCAGGCAGCCGCGGACCCGATCCACCAGGCGCGCCACATCGTCCGCATCGAGGTAATAGACCACCTCCGACAGCAGGATCAGGTCGAAGGTGCCGTCCGGCCACTGGCCGGGCACCTGAGCGAGTTCGAACCGCACATGCGACAGATCCCGGCACCGGTCGCGAGCCCGCGCCAGGGCGCGCTCCGCCAGGTCGAGGCTCGCGAGGGCGTCGCATCGCCTGGCCAGCGCCTCGGTCAGCACGCCGATTGAGCAGCCCACCTCCAGGGCTGTGGCGTACCGGGCCCGCGGCAAGGCATCGAGCGTGGCCGCGTACTTCGCCCGCTCGTAGTCGCTGGTCTCGAACTGCCAGGGGTCCGGATCGGCGGCGTAGCGCTCGTCGAAATAGCTCGGCGGCAAGGAGTGGTCGTACCGCGTCATCGCTCGTTCCGCCCGTCGAAGAGGTCTCCGGCCATGCCAGTCCCCGCAAGGATCTCGGCCGCCGCGGTAGTGAGGGCCCGGTCCGGCGCCGGCTGGCGCAGATAGGTGGCGAGATCGCGCGAGAGCTGCTCCAGGGGATGCTCGCGCAGGAAGCCCTGCAGGCCGACCGAGCGCTGGGCGAACTGCAGCACGTCGAGGCCGGCCTTCTCCACGGCGAGGCGCGCTAAGTTCACGAAGGCGACGATGCGTTCGGGGGCGAGATCGTCCTCCGAGACGACCCGTGCGGCACGCTCCACCCACAGACGCGCACCCGCGACCGCAATGGCACCCTCGCCGAGGCGCGCGAGCTGATGCGGGTCGCCGCCGCGGCCGGTCGCGGCGAGATGCCCGCGCCACGCGTCAAATACGGCCTCGACGCCACCGAGCTGCACGGCGGTGAACCGCCAAGCGCCGCCTGAGAAGACCGGCTGGCGGTGGTAGTCGTCCCACCCGCCCAGGATCCCGTCCGCGGTGACGGCGAGGTCCTCCAAGTCAACGGTGCCGGTCGCCGACGCACGCATGCCATGGGCGCGCCATCCGGAGAGATCGGCGCGGCTGCCGGGTTCCAGTGGCACGACCAGCATCAGCGGCGCGGCACCCGGCTCGCCCTTGACCGTCACGAGGGCTCGGGTGACGAACCCGGCACCCGACGCAAAGGTCTTCATGCCACGGAGCCGGTGGTCATCCCCGAGCTTCAGGCAGTCACCGGGCGGGTCGGTATTCCAGACCCCGAACAGGTGTCCGTCGCGCGCATCCATGAACAAGCGCGCCCGCTGCGAGGGTGTGCCGTACCGGGCGACGAGTTGAAGCGCATTCACGTGGCCCTCGTAGATGCGCCCGAGCGCGAGGCTCCCGTACCCAACGAGGCGAAGCACCACGGCGAGGTCGCTCGCGCCCGGCTCTTCACCCAAGCCGACGCCGCCCGCGTCCGTGGGAATGGGCGCGGCGAGCAGGCCGAAGCGGCCGAGATCGGCGACGTCCTCCACCGGGAACCCGTCGTCGCGGTCCTGTTCGCTCGCGCGGCGAGCGGCCGTGACGGCCGCCTGCCGCGCGGCCGCGACTGCGTCGTACGCCAAGTCGGACGGGGTCCTTTGGTCCATGCGCCTTCCTCCCGTCAGGCCGCCCCAGCGGCGATCTCTTCAACCGTGCGGCCTGTCAGGACCGAGTGCGGTTGCTCCTCCAGGATGTCCGGCTCGCCCGGCTCGCGTGCGACCTCGTCGCGCGACTTGATGAGCAGCCAGGAGACATGCCGCTCGCGGGGCCGCGGTTTCATGCGCGTGAGGCGCCATCGTCCCGTCAGCTTCCCGCCGAGCAACGTAAACGCGAGCGACCCCGCCGCAAGCGCCACGGCCGGGTCGCCGTCCGGCTCCCAGGTGCCGCGGTCCCAAAGCAGCACGACGCCCGCCCCGTAGCTGCCCGATGCGATCACGCCCTCGTAATCGGCGTAGTCCAGACCGTGGTCCTCGACCTCGACGGCCAAGCGCCGCTCGCCGGCGACGAGGCTCGGGCCACGCGTGACCGCCCAGCTCTTGAGGACGCCACCGAGCTCCAGCCGGAAGTCGTAGTGTAGACGACGCGCGGCGTGCTTCTGCACGCGGTAGGCCAAGGGCTCAGGCATGGCCGGCACGCTCCGCCGACGTTTGCGAGGCCTCCTCCACCGCAATGACCTTCGACCTGCGGGAGCGGCCGAGGACCTTGCTCGTGGACCGGACCAGGCCCAACACGGCGCGGGCGCGGAGGATCTGGCGGGGAAGTTCGGCGGGCCGCAGCGGGCGATACCTGAGCATGGCGCTGGCCGCCTCCGTCGCGGCGAGCACGGCGCCCAGTGTAGGGAGGTGAGCTATCGTTCGGGCCGCGTCCGTCCGGATGCCGAGCCACGGAGCCCAGAGCGCCTTGCGGCCAAGGCGTCCCGAGGCCTGTAACCCGATCATCCTCCGGCGCCAGGCGAATCGGAACAGGGCGCGCGGCAGCGGCTCCAGACGCGGGTCGCACGGGCTCTCGGGCACTTGGCAGCGCAGCTTCATCGTGTCCGCGGCCCCGCCGGGTGCGCGCCCGTCGAGCCGCCCCGAGGTGACCACGACGATATCGGGGTCGTGCCGGACCCGCGCGTCGCTCGACAGCAGCGACGACACGAAGGCCTTGTCCTCGCCGACCGCGAGCGGCGGCATGCCGCCGATCTGCCGGTAGGTGGCGAGCCGGACCGCGAGCGTCGCGCCAGAGGTGGTCCAGTGCCGCGGCCAGGGATCGTGCGCGATCGGGTTAATCCGTGCTTCGAGCTCCGTGAGCAGCGCCTCGTAGGCGCCCTCCAGCGCGCCGCGCGCGTGCAAGGACGCCGGAAGCCGCGCGGCATCTGCCTCGTCGAGGGCGATCCGGCCCGCCACGGCATCGACGCCATCGGTGATTGCAGCGAGGTTGCGCGCGACCCAATCCTCAGGAACCCGGCTATCCGCGTCGGTCGTGAGGATGACGCCATCCTGCGTACCGCTCTCCTCCAACCACGCCGCCGCGGCCTCCATGGCCTCCCGCCGTGCCCATCCCGCGTTCGCCTCCGCATACGCCCGCTCGATCACCCGAACCGGGCGACGCAGGGACGTCCGAAGGGCTGCGACCACATGGGCCGTGCCATCCGTGCAGTTGTTCAGGAACAGCAGGACGCCGTGCCCGCTTCCCCCGAGACCTTCCTGCCTGTCCAGAGCGTGCAAGCAATACTCGATGCGTTCGGCTTCGTTGAAGACCGGGACGGCGACCACCGCTCGCAGGGCCTGGTTCGGCATCCCTTGATCGACAGGTAGCGCCACAACTTCAGTTTCGGTCAGCACGAATATCTCCGGCGAGCCGGGTTATGCGCCGGCATCACGCAAACTTGCCGCGCGGCACCCTGTTCTGGGGCCAAGCCAGTTTTAATCCGGCGACGTTGCCGCACCTGAACACGGACAACATGCAGCCAGCTTTCAGCCTCGGCGCTCTGAACTTCGCCCTGGCCGGGGCGCGCGAGGGCTTCGGCCCGTTCCTCGGCGTGTACCTGCAGAAGCAGGGCTTCGACCCAGCCGCCACCGGGTTCGCTATGGGCCTCGCCGGCTTCGCGGGCCTCCTCGCCACCACGCCGGTAGGCGCGCTGATCGACCGGACCACGTACAAGCGCGCGGCCCTGGCAGCCGCCGTCCTCGCCATTGCCCTGGGCGCCGTCGCCCTGATCGCCACCGACAACCTGTGGCTGATCGGCCTGTCGCAGCTCGTCATCGGCGTCGCCGACACAAGCATCGCGCCCCTCGTCGCGGCGGTCACGCTCGGCATCGTCGGGCAGAAAGCCTACGGCCATCGGGTCTCGCGCAACGAGGCGTACAATCATGCCGGCAACGCCACCAATGCCGCCCTGTCCGGCGTGCTCGGCTACACGCTCGGGCTCGGCTACGTCTCCATCGCCATCGTGGTCATGGCGGTCGCCTCGTGCGGCGTGCTGCTGGCCATAGACAAGGGCAGCATCGACCACGGAACGGCGCGGGGCGGCGAGCAGGACGAGCGCTCGACCCTTCGCGTGTTGTTCGAGACCAAGCCGTTGCTGATCCTGGCAGGCACCGTGTTCGCCTACCAAACCGCGAACGGTGCCATGCTGCCGTTCCTGGCGCAGGCGCGCACGGCGGCCGGCGCCGACCCGAGCCTGACCACCGGCGTGATGACCGTCGTCTCGCAGGCCACGATGGTCGGGGCCGCGCTCCTGGCCGCCCGTGTCGCGCGAGGACGGGGGCACGCCAGCGTTCTCTCTCTAGCCCTCGGGCTGGTCGTGGTCCGCGGCATCCTCGCGGCGTTCGCGACCTCGTGGTTGCTGGTCATCCCCGTGCAGGTGCTCGAAGGGTTGGCGATGGGTCTCGGCGGAGTCGCCATCCCGGCGCTCGTGGCCGAGATGATGGAGGGCACGGGCCACGCCACGGCCGGGCTCGGCGGCGTCATGACTGCCTACGGCGCGGGAGCCACCGCGAGCCCGCTGCTCGCTGGCCTCGTCGCGCAGTACCTCGGCTTCTCAGCGTCGTTCTTCGCCCTGGCGGGCGTCGCGGGCATCGGCTTGGCCGTGTGGATGGTGGGCCGTCACCGCCTGGGCACGCGTGCGCCCGCAGGGCACACTGGTGAGGCGTCTGCCGAGCCGGCGTGACGGCTTGGAGCATGCGACATGGATGCGCGAACGGGAGCGAAGGCCTGGTCCCGCCTCCTAACAGGCTCCTTCCCTGCCTTTGTTCTCCTTCAGGGCTCGTTATACGCCGCCTACGGGACTGAATCGCCATTCCTTCCGAGTTTTCTCGGCGAGCGCGGCCTGAGCGCAAGCGAGATCGGCGTCGTGCTGGCGGCGGGCACGTTGATCCGCCTCGCCGCGGGCCCCGTCGCCGGCCACCTCGCCGATCGATACGATGCGACCCGGGCCGTCCTCGGCTGCGCCGCCTTTGCGGCTGGCGTGATCTCGTTCGCCTATCTCCTGGGGTACGGCTTCTGGCCGTTGCTGGCGGCGAGCGTCCTGCACGCGAGCGCCATCGCGGCCCTCGCGCCCCTGGCCGACGCACTCACGCTCACGGCTGCGGAGCAGGAGGGCACCTTCTCGTACGGGTGGGTTCGGGGTGCCGGCTCGGCGGCGTTCGTGCTCGGGACCCTGGCCTCCGGGCTGCTCGTCGCCCGAGCCGGCATTGCGAGCATCATCGTGTCGAGTGGCGTCCTGTTCCTCGTCATGGCGCTCGCGACGAGCCGCGTACCGGCTGCCAGTCCGCGGGAGCCGCAGGCCAGCCTCGGCCTCGACGGCGTACGCGAGCTCCTCGCAATGGCACCGTTCCGCCGGATGCTCATCGTGGCGGCTCTGGTCATCGGCAGCCACGCGCTCAACGATGGCTTCGCGGTGATCCTCTGGCGCGGGGCCGGCATCGGGCCGAGCACGATCAGCCTGCTGTGGTCCGAGAGCGTCGCCTCGGAGGTCTTCGTCTTCGTGCTCGCCGGTCCGTGGTTGCTGTCGCGCGCGAGCACCGCCCAGGCCGCGATGCTGGCTGCCGGAGTGAGCGTGCTGCGCTGGTCGGTTCTGGCCTCGACGGCCTCGGTCCCGGTTTTGGCGGTCATCCAGCTGTCGCACGGACTTACCTTCGCACTGCTGCACCTCGCCAACATGCGTCTGATCGTTCGGACCGTGCCGCCGCACGTCGCCGCGACGGCGCAGACGCTCTACGGAACGCTGGGACTGGGCGTGGCCTCCGCTGTCCTGACCGGTCTCGGGGGCTTGCTCTACGGCCGCCTCGGCGCAGGCGCGTTCTGGGTCATGGCTGCGCTTTGTGCGCTGGCGCTTCCGCTCACCGTCGGGCTGGGTCGGAAGGCCGGGAAATCCGGTGCAACCCCGGTCCCTCCAACGTAAGGACGCGCAAGTTAGGCAGATCTATTCTCTCTGCCGCGGCGAGACGCTCTACCTCGCGCACATGGCCGTCAGAGCCGGACGTCTTCAGCGTCGCCGCACCCAGCGAGCGGACATCACCGTCGACCGTGCGCGGGCCCCACGGCCCGTCGACGCGTGCGGCGTGCTCAGCCGAAGTGTCTCGATCATGCAGAGGAGGTGTTCGCAGTCCTGCACGTCGTCCGGCTCCACGTCCGCTTTCGAAGCTGACCGATGTCGTGCCCCATGGCTGGTCTGGGCGCGAACCCGGATGTCCGGTTTTGCTGCCGATGGTGATTCCGCATGACGTGGTCTAGCCGAAAGCGGAATGACCTCTTCGGAGAAGGCCCGCCGGAAAAGCGGACGGTCGCCTATCGATCCAAGCCGGACGCCCGGACCACCATTGGCGATTTCCATAAGCGGCTATTCACTGGTCGTCCCATAATTTCGCTTCGGGGTGGAAATCGGGAACCCGCAGTATGCGAAGCACGAGTGTTAGGAAGTACGGGCCCATCACGTACTTGGCTTACGCGTTCGCGGTGCTTTTGTTTGGGTTGATTGCCCATTCACAATTCGAAGATCTGCGCATACGCGAGACAGGAGCGATTGTAGAAGGGACGATTGAGACTGCTCATTCGGGCAAGAACACAGCATCTGGGATCGTGTATTATCAACTTATGACCGGAGAGCACTGCCGAGATTATACAGAGCTGGGCCCAAGAAGCGATGTACATCCAGGCGAGGAGCTTGACTTAGCGGTGGGTGAGACCTGCGGACATCCTGTTTCCACAAAGAAACGCGTTTGGCCTTGGGTGTACCTTTTCTTATGTCTCGGCAGTGCCTCCCGCTTGTTGCTCATAGCGTGGCGGGCGGACCGCAGTGAAAACGGTCAGGGAGCTACAGAAGGTTAGGGTAGTTGATGCTGGTGCAAATTAAGGACCGGTTCGCAGATTGGATTGATGCTGGAAATAGACGCGCTGCGATCACGACAATTTTCGTTTGCGGCGTGCTGTTAGCACCATTCTGGCTTACTCTCATCGAGTATTTTTTTGTAAGACATGGTATTATATATGAACGCCTGATCAATTTTTGGCTGCCATTATTCGTAGGAACGGCTGGCTGCCTGTTACTACCAATCGAGCGCTTATCCACCAGATTGTTGGTTGCCGTTGCATATACTTCCGTGTCGATGGTCCTCCTAATGGGATTTAGTATCACCGTAGGCTGTATGCTGATCGGGATTTGTTTGTAGCCAGCGTCCAACACTCGATAGGGCGCGAGTAGGCTTAGAGATTGCGTCCGCTTTCATGCATTGCCGATTGAGAGCGGACAGGCAGAAATCCACCCAATCCTGCCATTTCAGACAGCTGCCACGCCTACCGAAAGCTGGACCTGCAGGTTGCGCAACCGATCGCGGCGGGGCTTTCCAAGAGCCGCACACCCTGCTGGTCCACCATCGGCTATGTGACCGTCTCGAACGTTGCTCGAACATCCGCCACCAGAGCGGCAGCGTTCTCCATGGCCGCGAAATGCCCGCCTCTTGGGGGCTCGCTGTAATGACGCAGGTCCACGAAACGTCGTTCCGCCCAGCGCCGCGACAGCCGCAGCACCTCGCCGGGGAACACGCTGACGCCTGCCGGCAGCGGCATGGGATCGCTCGGCAGGCCGCCTTGGTCTTGCGCGTTGTCCCAGTAGAACCGTGCGGAGCTGGCCCCGGCGTTCGGTAGCCAGTAGAGCATGATGTCGTCGAGCATGTGGTCCAACGGGATCACCCGCTCGGGCTCGCCGCCGCTGTCGGTCACGTCCTGGAACAGCGCGTAGATCCAGGCCGCCAGCCCCACCGGCGAGTCCGCCAGCGCGAACCCAACCGACTGCGGCCGCGTGTTCTGGAGCGTCATGTAACCCGACTGCTCCCGGTCGTACCGCGCGATGCCGGACAGCATCGCCTGCTCCTCCGGTGTCGCCTCCGCGATCTCGTCCTCGGTCGGCCGGAACATGACCATGTTCAGGTGGATGCCGGCGAGGCCGGGCGCACGCATGTGCGCCAGCACCGTCACCACGGCCGCACCCCAATCGCCGCCCTGGGCGAACCATCGGTCGCCATAGCCCAGCCTCTGCATCAGCTCGACATAGGCGCCAGCGACGCGGCCGACGTTCCAGCCCGGCTCGGTCGGCTTGTCGGAGAAGCCGAACCCCGGCATCGACGGGATCACGAGGTGGAACGCACACCGCGGATTTTCGCCGTGCGATGCAGGATCGGTCATCGGCCCGATCACGTCGCGGAACTCCAGGATCGAGCCTGGCCAGCCATGCGCCAGCAGGAGCGGTCGGGCATCGGGCTCGGGCGAGCGGACGTGCAGGAAGTGGATGCCGAGGCCGTCGATGACGGTGCGGCTGCTGCCCCAGCCATTGATGAGGGCTTCGGCCACCCTCCAATCGTAGCCATCCTGCCAGCGGCCGACCAGACGGTGGATGGCGTGCGAGGTCGGACCCTGGCTCCCGTCGGTGACGGTGCCGGCGTCGGGCCAACGGGTGCGGGCGAGACGGTCGGACAGGTCTGTCAGGTCGGCGTCGGCGACCCGGATCGGGAAGGACGTGATGGCGTCGGTCATGGCGGGGGTATCCCTTCGCGGGTCGACGTTCAGCGGATCGTGGGGGCGAGGACGGCTGCGGCACCCGTCCAGACGGCCTTGCCGTAGCGGGCGTTGTCGAGGCCATGCAGCTTGCCGCGGCCAGTCGACATGTCGCGCAGGTATTGCATCCCCTGCCACGCCGGGAACGGCGCATCGGTCTCCGGGGTCAGGGCGCGCGTGACGGCTATGATCGCGCTCAGGCGACCGATGCCGCCGGCGCGCAGCAGCCGCCAGCGCCGACCCTCCATGCCGGTCAGCAGCTCGGCTAGCCCACGCGGGCTGATCTGATCGCCCGAGATACGCAGGTGGCGCGGCGCGTCAGGATCAAGTGCCGCGTCCGCGGTAAAGGCAGCGACATCGTCCTTGGCGGTGAAGTCGAACACTTGGTCGGTGTCGCCCCAGAAGAGAACGCGGCGAAAGCGGTGCAGCACGATGGGGGCCTGCCCCTCGAGAAGGTCCGCGAAAGGCCCGTTGAGGATCGAGGTCGCACGGATCGGCGCCGCATCGAGGCGGATTGCGAACCTGCGCCGCAGGTCCATGTTGCGATTGTCGCCCGGCCGGGTCGCCAAGTAGTCCAGGCAGAAGTCGGACGGGATGAAGCGCGGCACGCCGGCCGCCACCGCTGCGTCCAGCAGCTGCCCCTGCGTGTCGAGGATCACCGGCGCGGTACCGTTCAGCGCGGACACGACGCACGCGGCGCCGGTGACGGCGCGGATCAGCGCCCCGCCGTCACCAAAGTCGACCGTGACCTGTTCGACCTTGCCGCGCGCTAGGCTGTCGGTCGGGCGGCGCACCAGTGCCCGTACCGGCACCCCCTTGGCCACTAGTGCCTCGGTGATCCGGATGCCGAGGTCGCCGGAAGCCCCTGCCACGACCACCACCGGCCAGGTCTGCTTGCCATCCACCGCTCATTCCTCCTGTCGTCTGCCGATCCGGAAGGTAGGCGTTGCACATTCCAGCGATTAGCTGGGCAAGATGCGACAGGCTGTTGCAAAAACTGGAACGACGATGCAGCTGTCCGACCTACGCGCGTTCGCGCGGATCACTGACCTGATGAGCGTGTCGGCCGCAGCGCGCGCGCTCGGCCTCCCGAAGTCGGGAGTCAGCCGCGCGCTGGCACGGTTGGAGCGCGATGTCGGCACGGCGCTGGTGGATCGCTCGACGCGTCACTTGCGGCTGACCGACGCCGGCACGCTGTTCCGGCCGCACGCGCTTCGCATCCTGGCCGACGTGGACGAGGCGGGCATGGCGCTCGAAGGGCTCGGAGGCGCCCCGGCCGGAACTCTGCGGGTCAGCCTGCCTTTCACGGTCGCGACCGCGCTGGTCGCTCCCATGCTGCCGGGGTTCATGGCCGCCCACCCCCAGGTCCGCGTGATCCTGGCGGTTGAGAACCACTTCGTCGACATGCCGTCCGAGGGCGCGGACCTGCTGATCCGGGTGGGATCCCTCGTGGACAGCGACCTGATCGCCCGCCGGCTGCTGGTCTCAGAGGCGTGGCTTTGCGCCAGCCCCGGCTATCTCGCGGCGCGTGGCACGCCAACTTGCGTCGCCGACCTCACCGACCATACGCTGATCGGCTACGGCGACCGGGCCGTGGCGTACCAGGACGATGCGACCGGCGAAGCGGGACGTATCGATCTACCGCCGGCCGTCGCCGTCTCTGATTCCGCGGCGCTGCTGCCGGTGGCGCTGGGCGGCGCCGGCATCGCGTACCTGCCCGACTTCCTTGCGAGGCCGTACGCCGCGGAGGGCCGGCTCGTTCGGCTATGGCCTGCCACGGGGGGGCTTCGAGACCGTGATCCACGCGGTCTATCCGAGCCACCGCAGCTTGTCGGCCAAGGTGCGAGTTTTCATCGATGCGCTGGTCGCCAGCCTTGATGGACTGCGTCGCTAGCGGCCAAGTCGAACCCGTGGTTCGGCACGGCATTTCCTCTTGATCCGGGATCGCCCGCCGGCTTGCCGTCGGTCGGTGCTACCGACGGTGAGCATGGCGGAGCCGGAGCTCGTTTCCGGACGGGTCGATGACGCGATAGGCACCCCCGTCTGTGACGGGGCACGGGAGCGGAGAGCCCTCGGGTGCTTCGGCGCCACGCTTGGGTGTTCGAGGCCAGTCCACGCGCCCCTAGGCCGAACTCCCGAGAGACCCGAAGGGTTTTGCGTAGAGGCACGGAGATGTCGTCCGATTCTGTGGATTGCGGCCCGAAAGCGGACTGGCAAAAATCCTCAATCCAGCCGTTCAGTGCTGCCGGCCAACGAGGCCGGAAGTGGCCGAACGCTGCCGGTCCGCTTCGGAGCGAGACTGCTCGACAAGCAGGCAAGCCCCTATCCAGCATCGTCAGAACACCGCGTGGTCGCCACGCTCGGCGGCCGCCTCGCCACGGACGACGCGCGCATAGTAGTCGAATAGCGTCTCCGATCCCGTCGACGGAGTGGCTTGTGCATCGTATCGCCCGGTCGCTGGGTCCAGTACGAGCATGGACTCCGTCGCGTAATAGCGCCCGATCCGCGCGAGTTCGGCCTTGGCGGCCAAGGCCGGCACCCATCGGCCAATCGTCGCCAGAACGGCGACGATCACGTCCAGCAGCACGACAGGAATTTGCGTGAAGCGTGGCTCGCGCCCCAGCAAGGCGAAGAGCCGCTCGCCCTGCGCTCGCGGCGTGATTGCCTCGCCCGGGCCGCCGATCGGTAGAACGCGATTGCGGCGGTTCCCATCGTCGAGGCAGTCTGCGAGATAGCAGCCAAGGTCGCTGTCACTGATCGGCCTGCAGGCCGTCGCGGTCCCATCTCCGAACACCAAGAATGGCTTGCCGCGTTTCACACGATCGATCTGTCCCGAGAGCGATTTGAAGAAGGCGGTGGGCCGAACGATCGTATAGTCGAGCCCCGACGCGATTAGTTCTGCCTCGAAGGCGCGCTTGGCGTGCTGAAAGGCGAGGACCGGCTTCTGGACGCAGATCGCCGATAGAAGCACGACATGCGTCACGCCGGCCGTCCGGCCCGCGTCCAAGGCCCTGACCTGCGCGCCGTAATCGATCGCCCAGGCATCGTCGGGCAGCCCCGTGCGCGAGGCGAGGCACGACACCAGGACGTCGAAGCGTTCGCCGCGGACACCGTCGCGTGCCAGCGACACCGTATCAGTCAGATTCACGATCCGCGCAGTAGCGCCTGCGGGGATCGCAGATTCGGCAGGGCGCCTGACGAGGCAGATGACCTCGTGACCGCGCGACACCAGAGCCTGAACCGTCGCCCGGCCTATTGTGCCGGTCGCCCCCAGAAAGAGGACACGGCGCGGCCTCACACCGTCCGGTCGCTCTATGGTCATGATCGCTTCCTTACAACGTTCAACCATCCTGACGCGACGGCGACGCTGCGCTGCCCCGTCGAACGGCAAAGACGAGATTACGACGGGATCCGCGGAATGACCCGCGTCAGTTCCGACATTCAGCTGTGCAAGACCGCCTGCTAGTGTCGACCCAACCCCGCCATCCGAACAGCCTGACGCCCTTCTTGAAAGCGGCCACCTTGGATGAAGAAGCGGGGTCTGCGTCGTCCAACAGGGCTGCCCTGGAGCCCGCCGTCGACAAAGAAGCGACACGTCATGGGGAAGCACCAATGCCTCTCAACGGTCTCGACCTCTCGCAGCAGCTCATACGCTTCCGATCGATCAATCCTCCGGGCGAGGAGAAGGAGTGTTCCGAGTTCATTGCTCGACTGCTGACCAAGCACGGGTTCGACGTCGCCAGCTACGCGTTCGCCAAAGATCGACCGACGCTGGTCGCTCGCATCCCTGGGTCGGCAGGTGGCAAGCCACTCTGCTTCACCGGGCACATCGACGTCGTGCCCCTCGGGTCGAACGAGTGGCAATTCCCGCCGTTTGGAGGGGTCGTGCAGGATGGCCGGCTGTACGGCCGCGGTGCCAGCGACATGAAGGCCGGCGTAGCCGCGTTCATCGCGGCCGTATGCAATTTGATCGAGGACGGACGCCGCTTCCACCGCGGGGTCACGCTTGTGATCACCGCCGGAGAGGAGACGGGATGTGAAGGCGCATTCCATGTTGGCCGCGAGAATGTTCTCGGGCCGGCCGAACTCCTGATCGTGGCCGAGCCGACGTCCAATGCCCCCATATTCGCTCACAAGGGCTCCCTCCGCGTCGTCGTGACCACGCGCGGGCGGACAGCGCATTCCTCAATGCCGCTCGAGGGCGAAAACGCCATCAGCAAGGCGGCGGAGTGGATCCGGCGGCTTGAGGGCCACGACTTCGGCGCCCGCCATCCATTGCTCGGTAGCGCCACGACCTGCGTCACCACCATCCGCGGTGGGGAAAATATCAACTCCGTCCCCGACTTCGCCGAGTTCACCATAGATATCCGGACCCTGCCGGAGCAGAAGCACGAGGCGTTGGTCGCCGAGCTGAACCACCTATTCGGATCAGAGGCTGAGATCCGGGTCGTCACGAGCTTTCCAGGGTTCGCCACCGAGCCGGACGATCCGTCGGCCGCTGCGCTCCTGTCTCTGCTGCGAGAGCGGACTGGCGCAGCGGCGCAACCCGCCGGGGCACCCTATTTCACCGATGCGTCGGCTCTCGTGCCTGCCTTCGAGGGCGTCGCCGCGGTGGTCATCGGACCCGGCGAGGCGGCGCAGTGCCATAAGACGGACGAGTACTGCCTCGTCGACCGGATCGAGGAGGCGCAGGCCATCTACAGAGACTTGATGCTCCGCATGTGCTGCGGCCATGCGGAGTGAGGCGCAGCGACCGAAGCCACTGCCGCGGACCTGTATTGTGCCTCCAGAGCCGAAGGCGAGCGGGCAAAATCCACCCCTCTGAGAGGTTGGGGCGGGCGATGGGTGGCGACAGGAGCTGGCCGTAAGCGCCGATCCGCTTAAGAGTGGGTTCGTAGGAAGAGCGGACTAGCGCTCCGACGGCGCGCACGGCGCTTCTATCCGGCGGAGATCGGTGCAGGTTCAACTCACGGAGGCGGAAACGGCGCTATGGCGGACGATGACAAGGAACTCGTCGCCCTGTTCGAGGGGCTCGATACGCCGAGTGTCTCGGACGCGATGGACAAGCTCGGCCTGCCGGGACAATGCTTCGGTATCGTCCCCCTCGACAACTACGCGAAGACGGTGGTCGGGCCAGCCTTCACGGTGAAGTACGTGCCGGCGACGACCCCGCCCGGCACGGTCGGCGACTTCATCGACGACGTTGCCGAGGGCGACGTCGTGGTGATCGACAACGACGGACGGACCGACTGTACGGTGTGGGGGGACATCATGACCCAATATGCCGGCGCGCGCCGCTTCGCTGGAACGGTCATCGATGGGGTCTGTCGCGATGTGGCCAGGGCGCTCGGCGACGGTTATCCGATGTTCACGCGTGGCCGCTTCATGCGCACCGGCAAGGACCGGGTGCAGGTGGAGGCGGTGAACGTCACCATCTCCGTCGGTCAAGCGCGCGTAGGCCCACGCGACATCGTCGTGGCCGATGCAAACGGTGTGGTCGTGGTGCCGCGGGAACATGCCCGCGCGGTCGCCAAACGCGCTCGCGAGATCGAGGCTGTCGAGCATCAGATTCGTGGGGAGATCGAGCGGGGCAAGAGCCTCAAAGAAGCGCGGGAAGCCCTCGGCTACCACAACCTGCAGCGCAGGCGCTGACCACGATCGCGTCGCTATTGGCAGCTCCCGCCCTTGCGTGCGGAGGCTCGCCCCTTGGTGTCGGCCTGGACCGTCCCGCCTTCAGCCCACGCCTCAATCCGCACGCTTGGCAAGGGGCCGCTCGGTTGGACCCCTGTGCCAGCCCCCGGCCAGAAGTCTCAGGCCCCACCGAACAGAACGTGATCAGGAGCATGACATCAGGGCTGCCGAATTGAAGTGCCCCCAAGCAGGTGCTGTTCGACCGGGGGAGGAATCGTCGGATGACGCACTCGTGAGGCGATGCATTCATGCGGCGCACCGATAGTCGCATCGTTCAGAAACAATACTTCGTAAGAATGCTCCTCACGTCCGCGGCGATCTTGCGAGCTCGACAACGAAAACCCGTGGCGCGGCCATGGCTAACCGCGGCGCGTTCCGTTCGCGCAGCAGGTCCCGAGCCTCGTACAGCTAAGAAGACGTTTGAGAGAGGAACGCATGAGCGACGACATCGAGGCGCGCACCATGCGTCGCGTCTACTGGCGGCTGATCCCGTTCCTGTTCCTCCTCCTGGTCGTCAACTATCTCGACCGGGTCAATATCGGTTTTGCCGCCCTGCGCATGAACGCCGATCTCGGTCTCAGCGCTACCGCATTCGGTTTCGGGGCCAGCATCTTCTTCGTCGGCTATGCCCTGTTCGAGGTCCCCTCGAACCTGATCCTGCATCGGGTCGGAGCGCGCGTCTGGATCGCCCGCATCCTCGTCAGCTGGGGGCTGGTCTCGGGCTGCATGGCCTTCGTCCAAGGCGAGACGAGCTTCTACATCCTCCGCTTCCTCCTCGGCGTCGCGGAGGGCGGCTTTCTGCCCGGCATCGTTTACTATCTCACCCAGTGGTTCCCGATCGAACACCGCTCCAAGGCGAACTCGGGCGTGGTCGCGGCGACCGCCGTGGCGTCCGTGGTCGGCTCACCCCTTTCGGGGGCGATCCTGACCTACATGCCTGAAGCTCTCGGCTTGCGCAGTTGGCAGTGGATGTTCCTCGTCGAGGCCATCCCAGCAGTTCTACTGGGTATCGCCGTCCTATTCTGGCTGACAGAACGCCCAGAGACTGCAGGTTGGCTGCCCGCCGACGAGAAGGCTTGGCTGGCACGACGTCTGCGTGAAGAAGAGAGCCTCACGGCAACACAGGGTGATCTCCCATTCTGGCGAGTCGCCAGGCTTGGGCGCGTATGGGCCCTGGCCGCGCTCTTCACCTGCTTCCTCACCGCGTTCTACGGCGTGCTGCTGTGGCTGCCGCAGATCGTCAAGGCGTTCGGTGGCCTCACGGACGTCGCGGTCGGCCTGCTCTCGGCTCTGCCGTTCCTGTGCGGCGCGACCGCGATGCTGCTCTGGGGGCGCCACTCCGACCGCAAGCGGGAGCGCAAATGGCACTTGGCGGCCGCGCTGAGTCTGGGCGGGCTCGGGCTTCTGGGCAGCGCTTACGCGCCGGACAAGCTGGCGAGCTTCGCATGTCTGTGCGTGGCAGCCGCCGGCATCTGGGGCGGCCTGGGGATCTTCTGGAGCCTCACCGGTGATTTCCTCTCCGGGGGAGCCCGCGCGGCCGGTATCGCGCTCATCAACACGCTGGCCCAGCTCGGCGGCCTCATCGGTCCCTGGATGACCGGTGTGGTCCGCGATTGGGCCGGCAGCTTCACGGCCGCGCTGGCCGCGCTCGCCTGCTTTGCGTTCCTGGCGGCCCTGATCGCCGCGCTCCTCAATGACCGGCTCGCCACCGCCGAGCCGACCTCCAAGACCGTGGTCGCCTGACATGAACGACGCCGCATCAACCGAAGCCTCGAACAGCCCTGTAGGCCGCAGCCTCCGGGTGGCCGTTCTCGACGACTACCAGCGCGTGGCGCTCGAATATGGAGATTGGGAACGGCTCGGCCCCGATCTCGACGTGACTGTGTTCGACCGCAATCTCGATCTTGAAGAGGCGAAGGTTGCGCTCGCGCCCTACGACGTGCTCTGCCTCATGCGCGAGCGCATGGCCCTGCCAAGGGGGCTGATCGAGGCTCTGCCGAACCTTCGGCTCGTGATCTTCACGGGCGTTCGAACGCGCTCGATCGATTTCGCGGCGCTCGCCGAGCGGGGGATCATTGCTTGCCACACGGGGGGCGGGGAGATGCAGCCGGCGACAGCCGAGCTGACCTGGGGCCTGATCCTGTCAGCGATGCGCCATCTGCCGCGCGAGATGGCGGGCATGCGGGACGGCTTTTGGCAGACGACGGTCGGCACCGTTCTCGAGGGTCGGACCCTTGGCCTGCTCGGTCTCGGTAAGCTCGGGCAGCGCGTGGCGGCAATCGGCGCGGCCTTCGGGATGCAGCGTATCGCCTGGAGTCCCAATCTCACCGCGGAGCGCGCCGAGGCTGCTGGCGTCACCCTGGTCGACAAGGACAGGCTGTTCGCGACCTCGGATGTTGTGACCCTGCATATGGTGCTCAGCCCAGCGACTCAGCATCTCGTCGGCGCGTCCGAACTCGGCCTGATGAGGCCGGAGGCGCTCCTCGTGAATACGTCGCGCGGTCCCTTGATCGACGAGAATGCGTTGATCGAGACCCTGCGCGCCGGCCGGATCCGCGGTGCGGCGCTCGACGTGTACGATCAGGAGCCCTTGCCGGCTAATCACCCTCTGCGCGGCCTGGGGAATGCCTACCTCACGCCACACCTCGGCTATGTTACCGAAGGATCATACCGCCTGTTCTTTCGCGACGTGGTGTCGGTCATCGCCGCTTGGCGGGCGGGCGCGCCGATCAACGTGGCATCGGTCGCCTGAAGATCCGTCCGACGCCCGCGACAAGACTGAGCCAAGCCGTGGTTTTGGCGCGCCTCGACACTGCAGCCGAGGGACCCGACCGGACTCTCGATCTTGGTATGGCCGAGATGGCCCGGCTACGGACGCGACCCCCGCTGACGCGGTCGCCAATCTTGAGCTTGACGATGTCGCAGCCGCGCAACTTGCTGTCGATGACGCGGTCGAGCCAGAACCGGATGGCCCAGACCTGCTGAGGTGTGAGGGCGTGCTTGGCGCCGAGCTTGCGGCCGGCGTTCCAAGCCGGCCGGCCCATCGTCCGGCCCCTCGCCGGCCCGTGCCGACAAGGCGCGGGGACACCCGAACCAATGCTCCGGCGACCCGACTTCAGAAAGCGAATATGAAGGTCGCGATGGCTCTCGATTTCAGGCGCTTGCCCGCGAGTCGAGAGCTATGCCGTTAGCGTCGGCGTTCGCAAGATGCGTGGGTTGGCCGTCACCGGGCGCCGGGGGCGGCAATAACGGGGCCTGGATCTTCAAGAACAGGCTGTGAGGACAGCCCCCGGAGCGAGGTATACGGACAAGCTTCGTCGATGCCGCATCCTATCGCACGCGGTGAGGCAAGTGATATAGGTTCAAGCTTGGCCGATCGATCCGTCCGTGGGATCAGCCTATTCATCGACACGACGCCAAACGACCCGGAACTTACCGCTGCACCTCGGGTTGGGGCACTGTTTCCAGAGTGTTTCTACAGCGCCGAGGGTGGTGGCATGGCGATTCGGTTCCTGGGTATGGCAGCGGGTCTCACGCTTGCGGCGATCAGCTTCACAGCGCCGGCCTCGGCGGCCGGTGTCGATCGGGCAGGGGGTCTGAACGACACGCCGACGACCTGGGTAAGGATGACCCGCCATCGCTCGAAGATGGGCCGCCGCGTCGATCGGAATAAGGGGGCGGGGACGGCCTCGGCGTCAGCACCGAATGGCCGTGGATACGGGATGGGACCGACCGGCCAGCCGAGCGGTGTCAAGTAAAAAGTCTACTCAGCCGGCAGCCCTTCTCTATCGGCTCGGTCTTCGGTCGATTGATCGTCTTCGATCTGGCCATGCACGGGCTTGTGCATGGCCGGCCATCCCGTCACGTGTCGAAAGATAGTCCCCTTGTCGATCCAATATACTTGTAAAGCTCCGATCCGCCTGGCTTTTGTCAGCGCGCTTGGTCTGCTGAGTCTCTGTCTGCCGGGCGCAGCACAAGCGCAGTCGGCCGGTAGCCGGATTGATCAGCCGACCCCAGGAACCCTGCCTGCCGGGTCACACAATTCAGGCACCTCCACTGCGCCAGCCAATCAGCCGACCGGCCAAGTTTCACCGCCAAGTGCGATCAGCTCGTCGACCGATGTCATGAAGGGGGGGCGATCCAGGGGGGCGGGAGCAGCGAGAGGGTCAATCCCATCCAGCATCTGCCGGACAATATGAAGCGGTGATTGTTCGGACGCGCTGAGCGATCGACGGTCGGCGCGACATCGTTTCCCTGCCGACCCACGGTCGTGCGGATGGAAACGCAGCGTGACGCGCGGATTTTAGAACGTGTTCGATACCACCGAATGAACATCGTAGATCAGGTGGGCGACCGAGTTCTAGCGCTCATTCGGCGGTCGTTACGGGAGTTCATCGGTCTTCCGCTTATCGTCGTCGCTGTATTCCTGGGATTGTTCGCGCTGAGCTACCTGCTCGACGACGCGCTATGGGATCGCTCTGGCCCCACGCCGGTCCCCTGGCTTTCCCATCTGCTCGGTGACACGAGCGCGATCGCGAGCCTGCTCGGCACCGTCGCGTCCGGTATGATTACGGTGACGTCGATCACCTTTTCGCTCCTTCTGATCGCCGTTCAGCAGACCGCGTCGACGCTCTCGACCCATGTCTATGACCAGTTCATCCAGCGACGCTCGAACAAGCTCAGTTTCGGCTTCTTCGTCGGTCTCAGCGTCTTCGTGCTCCTGACGCTCGGCAGTGCCAATCCCGACCACAAACCGATCATCGGGGCGCTCCTATCGCTCCTGATGACGGGAGCCGCGCTGTGCATGGTCGTGATCCTGATCTACAGCACCATCGATCAGATGCGACCGCACGCGGTCATCACCGCGATCCACGACCATACGATGAAGGCCCGCGTGGTGGACGGGCGCATGATTGCGGGTACCCGCCAGTTTCCCCGCGCCGGGCTTTCCTGGTCGCAGGTGGTCCGAACGGATGCCTATGGCGTGGTGTGCGGCCTCGACCTGCCGACGATCGAACGGTCCGCAGCGGAGCAGAGTGCTGACATCGAGATCATCGGCCGGGTCGGCACCAACGTCGCTTTCCGCGACCCGCTTTTCCGCATCCATGCTGCGCGGGCACCATCAGCCGACGCGCTTATGAATCTGAAGCGGTCGGTGACTGAGGCCATCAAGATTGAACCGCGCCGCACCATCGACAGCGATGCCGGCTTCGGGATCGAGCAGCTTTATTCGATCGCGTGGACGACCGCCTCGACGTCGAAGCAGAACCCGCAACCCGCCATCCTGGTGTGCCACTGCCTGCGGGATATCATCGCCCGTTGGAGTAGCGCCGACAAGATTTTGGAAAACAGCGCGTCGCGAGTCGCTTATGCCGATCGGGGGGTGGACGATGCGATCCAGGCGATCGCCGCGATCGGCGTCGTCGCTTCCGAGAGCATGCAGAACATGCTGGCTGCCGAGGTCTGGCGGACCCTCGCGACGTTAATCGATGATGTGCCGGCCGAAAGGCTGCCGGCGCTGACCGACACGGTGCGACGGCTCCTATCCAGCCTCGGGGATCACGTATTGACCCATGATCTCGAAGGGGAACTGGGTCGCTGCCGTAGGAGCTTGGAGAGCAGAGGCGAGCCAGATGCCGCCGAGGCCATTCGGGTGGCCGCCGAAACGCTCGCAATGAGCATCGGTACGCTCAACGCACGCGGGACGCGCGTCCCCACATCCGCCTGAGCGCGGTTGCCTGTCACTTCGTCCCTGGCGCGGCGCGCGCCGGCTCGGGAGACAGGCCTTTCGCCTCGTGGGCGCCCGGGCCGTGCACGGCATCGCTGCCGATGATACCGCCGCCCACGGAGGAAGCCGGCGGGTTTCCGCTTCGCGCTCCGGCGCCGGAGACCGGGGTCTGCCGGGTCGTCATGGTTGCCGTACCGGCGGCGTTCGGCGCTGCGGTCTCCGCGAGCGCAATGCCCGTCCCGCCGACGACCAGCGCTGCAACAGTGATAACCTTGGCCACCATGATGGTTTCCGAAAAAGGCCTGCCGCAACGCGCGGGGATCACATCGGTTCGCCCGGCCTGCAGAGCTGAAGCGCATCCATGCATCGCTGTGTCGATCTCACGATCAGCCCGACGTTCAACACCCGCATACGGCAGACGGCTCAGTCCGCGCTCAGCCCAAGCTGCGACTTGTCCGTCAATCGGTTGTTGCGGAAGGTCAGCGTGAGATTGGCGCCGTAGGTTCCGTGGCCGCGCCAGGAATAGGTCGCGCGCGCCTCGCTGCCGATGGTGAGGTGTGAGACGCGCCGCCCCCCGCAGCCGAGGCGGTCGCGGACCTGGGCGTAGCTCATGCCCTGCTTGAGGGCAGCGTATTGGGTGCGGTCGACGCGGCAGGGCCCTGCACCGGGAGAGCGGGCCGCCTCGGCTGTCGAAGCGGCGAGCACCAGGGCGAGCGAGAGCGGGACGAGGCTTTTGCGCATCGGCGCCTCACCCGGGTTGGCCGGAGGCGGCCCCGTTCGCGGGCGCCTTGTCCGGCGAACTGGCTTCCATCGCCTTCGTCTCGACCTTGAGATCCTGGCGCATGTCCTGAATGTGGTCCGTCACCACCTTCTCGCCCGGCTTGAGCCCCGCCACGATGGCGGTGCTCTCCCCGAAGCTGTCGCCGGTCGTCACCGGCTTCTGATGCACCACGCCCTTGTCGTCGACGACGTAGACGATCTGCTGGGCGAGCTGAGCCGAGAGGGCGATCGTGGGCACGAGGAGCTTGTCCTCCGTCCCGGTCTTCACCCGGGCGCGGACGAACTGGCCGGGGAGGAAGCGCTCGTCCGGGTTCGGCAGGAGGGCGCGCACGAGGCGACGGGCGGTGCGGGGATCGAAGCGGTTGTCGAGCTGGTAGATCCGGGCCTCACGCACAGGCTTGCCGGACTCGTCGAGCACCTCGACCATCACGGCGCCGCCCTGCATCGCCTCGCGGACGGTCTCGGAATCTTCTGAGGACAGGGCCATCTGCACGTCGATCGGATCGAGCTGCACCACCGAGACGAGCTGCGTCTGGTTCTCGATCACGAGGTCGCCCGGGTTGATGATCGACAGGCTCGCCCGGCCGTCGAAGGGGGCGTTGACCGTCGCGTAGTCGAGGTTGAGGGTCTGCCGGGCGATGGCCGCCTCCGCCTGCTGCACCTGGGCGCTGGCTCCGGCGGCGTTGGCCTGCAACTGCTGGAGCCGCTGCTCCGTGGCATAGCCCTTGTCGGCCAGCGTATCCGTGCGGCTCACCTCGGCCTGAGCGAACTGAAGCTGCGACTTCGCCTGCGCCTCCTGGGCCTTCGCCTGGGCCAGCGAGACCTCGAAGGGGCGCGGATCGATGCGGAACAGCACCTGCCCCTTCTTCAAGTGGCTCCCCGGCTCGAAGGGGCGCTCGATGACGTTGCCCGTCACCCGCGCCTGGAGGGCCGCGTCCTGCGGAGCGATGATCGTGCCCGTGTAGGTGAAGGTGATCGGCACCGCTTCCCTGCGCGCCGCGGTCACCGTCACCGTCATGGGCGGCTCCTCGGCCTTCCTGGGCACCTGCGACCCCGTCAGCGAGGCCATGATCGCGGCTGGCGCGGGCCGCCCGGCCGCCAGCCAGCCCCCGCCAGCCAGCACCAAAAGAGCCCCGGCCCCGATCAGCCCGTATTTCGCCCCCGATCGCACGTGGATCGCCCCCTCCGAGGCGCCCCCTGGCGCCGAACCGGACTAGGGAACACGCGAAATTGACTGGCGTTGCATGCCCGGTCCCCGCGACCACCGAGCGATTCCCGAGGACCGATGTTCGCCCGCTTCGTCGACCGGCCCATCCTGGCGGGCGTGATCTCCGTGCTGATCACCCTGATCGGCGCGGTGGCCGGCCTCACCCTGCCGATCGCGCAGTTCCCCGAGATCGCCCCGCCGATCATCAACGTCCAGGCGACCTATCCGGGCGCCAGCGCGCAGCAGGCCTACGACGCGGTGACGACGCCGCTGGAGCAGGAGATCAACGGCGCGCAGCACCTCCTCTACATCGCCTCGACCAGCAACACCGACGGCAGCGTCAACCTCGACGCGACCTTCGAGATCGGGTCCGACCTCGATGCCGCCGCCGCCGAGGTGCTCACCCGCGCCAACCGCGCGGAGGCGAAGCTCCCGGCCTCGGTGCGCGCGCAGGGGCTGGAGATCCAGAAGAGCACGCGCCAGCAGCTCGGCAACATCGTCCTCTACGCCGAGGAGGGCTCGCCCTACGACGAACTGTTCCTGGCGAACTGGGCCGAGACGCAGGTGATCAAGCCCCTGCGGCGGGTCTCCGGCATGGGGCGGATCCAGAACTTCTCCCAGAAGCGCTACGCCATGCGGCTGTGGCTCGATCCGGTGAAGATGGAGGCGCTGGCGATCAGCCCCGATGCGGTGATCAAGGCGGTGAGCCAGCAGAACGAGCAGATCACCACCGGGTCACTCGGCAAGCCGCCGACCGACGGCACGCCGACCCCCTTCGAGTTGCAGGTGGTCACGCAGGGGCGGCTGAGCCAGCCGCAGGAATTCGCCAACATCCTGCTGCGGGCCAATCCCGACGGGTCGGTGGTGCGGGTCCGGGACGTGGCGCGGGTGGAACTCGGCTCGGAGCAGTACGGCGTCCGCTCCAGCTTCGACGGGAAACCCTCCGCGACCCTCGGCCTCTACCAGACGCCCGGCGCCAACGCGGTCCAGGTCATGGACGGCGTGAAGGCGACGATGGAGGAACTCGCCCGCCGCTTCCCGCCGGGCCTCAAGTACAAGATCGCCCTCGACCGCACCGAGTTCGTCCGAGAGGCGATCACCGAGGTGGTGCACACCCTGTTCGAGGCCCTCGCCCTCGTCATCGTCGTCACCTACCTGTTCCTGCAGAACTGGCGGGCGACGCTCATCCCGTCCATCGCCGTCCCCGTGGCGCTGGTGGGCACCTTCGGGCCGATGGCCCTGCTCGGCTTCTCCTTCAACACGTTGAGCCTGCTCGGCCTGGTGCTGGCGGTCGGCCTCGTGGTCGATGACGCCATCATCGTGGTGGAGAATACCGAACGGCTGATGGATGAGGGGATGGCGCCCCGGGACGCCTCCCGCGAGGCGGTGAACGAGGTGGCGGGCCCGGTCATCGCCACCACCCTGGTGCTGGCGGCCCTGTTCGTGCCGGTGGCCTTCATCCCCGGGCTCACCGGCCAGCTCTACAACCAGTTCGCCCTCACCATCGCGATCTCCGTGATGATCTCGGCGGTGGTCTCCCTGACCCTCACCCCGGCGCTCTGCGGCCTGATCCTGAAGCACCGGGCCGAAGGATCGGACCGGCGCGAAAGCCGGTGGAAGGCGCCGCTCCGCTGGTTCAACCGCACCCTGGAGGCGAGCGCGAACGTCCTCACCCGGGTGATCGGCGCGCTGAGCCGTCACCTCGTGATCGTCGGGCTGACTTTCCTCGCCTTCGCGGCGCTCACCGTCCTCCTCGTGATGCAGCGCCCGACCGGCTTCGTCCCCAACGAGGACCAGGGCTACTTCTTCGCCGACGTCGCCCTGCCGAAGGGCGCCTCGGTCGCCCGGACGGACGCGATGGTCGAGCGCCTGGGCAAGGCCCTGCGCGACATGCCCGAGGCGGACCACACGATCGGCGTCATAGGGCGCAGCATCCTCGCCGACGCGGTGGCCCCGTTCTACGGCTTCCAGATCCCGGTCTTGAAGCCCTGGGGCGAGCGCGCGGCCTCGGCGGACGACATCATCGCCCGGGTGCAGAAGGAGTTCCGGCGCGACCCGGCCGGGCAGGTGCGGGTGGTGAACCCCTCGCCCCTGCCGGGCCTCGGCACCCGCAGCGGCCTGACCCTGGAGATCCAGGATCGCAGCGGCGCAGGCGGCCTCAAGCTCGCCCAGGCGGCGCAACGCTTCATCGACGAACTGACGAAGAGTCCGAACATCGCCCAGGCGCTCCCGACCACGAGCTACGGCGTGCCGCAGATCCGGCTGGAGATCGACCGGGCCAAGGCCGAGCAGCTCGGCGTACCGCTCCAGAACCTGTTCGACGCGCTGGGAACCTATGTCGGGTCGAGCTTCGTGAACCTCTTCAACCGCTTCGGCTTCGTCTACCAGGTTTACGTACAGAGCGAGGCCGCGGGTCGCCGGACGATCCAGGACCTCGAAGCCCTGCCGGTCTTGAACGGGCGCGGGGAGCCCGTGCGTATCGGCTCCCTGGTGCGGGCGGAATTCACCACCGGCCCGACGGCGGTCCTGTCCTACAACACCTACCCCGCCATCGAGGTGGCGATCGAGGTGGCCGAGAGCGCGAGTTCGGGCACCGTGCTCAAGGAGGTCGAGGCCCTGGCCAAGGACCGCCTCCCCGGCGATTTCGCCGTGGAATGGACCGATGTCGCCTATCAGGAGAAGGTCGCGGGAGGCTTCGCGCCACTGATCTTCGGCCTCGGCGTGCTGATGATCTTCCTCCTGCTCGCCGGGCAGTACGAGTCCCTGCGCCTGCCCTTCGTGATCCTGCTGGCGACGCCGATCGCGATCTTCGGCGCCGTGGGGTCGCTGGCTTTGCGCGGCCTCGCCCTCGACATCTTCGGGCAGATCGGCCTCCTGCTGCTGGTGGGCTTGGCGGCCAAGAACGCGATCCTGCTCGTCTCCTTCGCCGAGGATCTGCGGCGGCAGGGGGAGGACGCGCTGAAGGCGGCCCAGGACGCTGCGCGCCTTCGGATGCGCCCGATCCTCATGACCTCCTTCGCCTTCATCATGGGCTCGATCCCGCTGGCCATCGCCAGCGGCGCGGGGGCGAACGCCCGGGTCTCCATGGGCACGGTGGTGATCGGCGGCCTCATCGTGGCGACCTTCATCACCCTGTTCATCACCCCGACTTTCTACGTCGCCTTCGAGCGTCTGTTCGGCGCAGACAGACCCGCCGCTGATGCAACGTCAGGGAACGGAGGCCGTGTGCAACCGGCCGAATAAGCCGACAGGTCGGTCGGCAAGCTCGTCCGCCCTGCGATCCGACTGATCCACACCGACACGATCCGTCAGCCGGCTGGTCGCCCCAGGCGATCCCATGTTTGCCGCCGATTTGGATGCGAACGCTCCGGGTCGGCGCGCCTTGATTGGGCGCGGCGCGAAGCCGCAGGCATCCAGAAGGCGTCGAAAACGCGCGCGCTCAGCATCGGCCTGCCGAATGCGCCGATAAACCCATTCGTCGCGCCGACATGGGGCCCGCCTACGCGGAGCAGGATCCCGCGTCAGAACCTGACGGCCTGCGGCGCTCATCCCGACCCGCGGGTCCGATGGATCAAACGGTGCCGACAATCGTCTGTCTGAAGGAGTTTTCGCCAGCGGGGGTGGGGTTGTGACTGTCGGACTGATCGCCCTGCTGGACGACGTCGCCTTCATGGTCCGGACGGCGGCGGCCTCCCTCGACGACGTGGCGGGCCAGGCTGCGCGCGCGGGAACCAAAGCCGCTGGCGTCGTCATCGATGATGCTGCGGTCACGCCCCGGTACGTCGTCGGGTTTGCCGCCGAGCGGGAATTGCCCATCGTCGGCAAGATCGCCCTCGGGTCGCTGCGCAACAAGCTCCTGTTCCTGTTGCCCGGTGCCCTCGCCCTGAGCGCCTTCGCGCCGTGGGCGATCACGCCGCTCCTGATGCTGGGCGGCGCGTACCTCTGCTACGAAGGCACCGAGAAGGTGTACGAGACCCTGGTCCCCCATGGAGCCCATGGACACGGCGCGGACGACCAGAGTGCCGCGGGAGACGACCAAGCTCGGGAAGACCGCCGCGTCGCGAGCGCGATCAAGACGGATTTCATCCTCTCAGCCGAAATCATGGCCATAACCCTCGCGGCTTTGCCGGAGGGCAGCGTCTGGATGCGGGCGGCTGTGCTCTCGATCGTCGCTGTGGGCATCACCGCGGGCGTCTACGGTTTGGTCGCGCTGATCGTGAAGGCCGATGACGCCGGCCTCGCGCTCGCCCGGAGCACCGCCGGGCCGCCCTTTGGAAGACTCATCCGCGGTCTCGGACGCGGCGTGGTCAGGGGGATGCCGATCCTGTTGAAGCTCCTCGCCCTCATCGGTACGGCGGCGATGATCTGGGTGGGCGGCGGAATTCTGATGCACGGGCTGGAAGCCTACGGCTTGTCAGCTCCGGCACACATCGCCCAACAGGCCGCGGAGATCGCCGCAGCGTCCCTGCCGGCCGCCAGCGGGGTCGTCGCGTGGCTCGTCACGGCGCTGGCATCGGGCCTGCTCGGATTGGTGGCGGGCGGACTTCTGATCCCGCTGACACGCTTTGTCCTGGCACCGACATGGCAAAGCCTGACGCGTGCTGGGCCTCAATCAGCCTGATCCCTGTGATTAAGGGAATTGAGGAACCTCAAGACCGACGGTTAACGTCTGCCGGTGCTTCGTTCGGCAGACTCATCTGGCGCATGTCCACTGGTCCAAAGCCGAATCATCATCAGCCTTGGTTGAGCATCGGCTCGTAAGCGGAAGCGCAACGCGTTGGCTGAACTGCACGAGGCCTGACAGGGAGCGACGATCACGTCCCCTCTTATGCCCCGTCGCTTGGAAGCAGACCGGCAGAGATCCACCCCGGGCGGTCGTCAGGCTCGCCTGACGGTGCCCATTCGTCGGTCCCGGGTTCCCGCGTTGAAGCGGTACCCGCGTGTTGTTCAGAGGGTCCGGCTGAGAGGGGAATGGGGTTCGGCCGTCATGCCGGACCAGGGCAGACATCATCCCCCCGCCGGCGCGCGGTCGAAAGGCGTCAGCACGCGCCTACATCGTTCGTCTGCCCGAAGCCCGCCGCGGCACGTCGTCTTTCCGGACCCGATCCCCCATGGTTCATACCGGCTACAATCCGGCTCTCGTCGTGCTGTCCGTGGTCATCGCGGTGTTCGCCTCCTACGCGGCGCTCGACCTCGGTGCGCGTGTGCGCAAGCCCGATGTCGGACCGCGCTGGGCCTGGGGCGCCGGCGCGGCGGTGGCGATGGGCGGCGGCATCTGGGCGATGCATTTCGTCGGCATGATCGCCTTCGAGATGGGCATGCCCGCCGCCTACGATCTGGGCCTGACACTCCTATCCCGGCTGATTGCCATCAGCGTGACCGCCATGGCCTTCGCGTGGGTGGCCGTGCGTGGAACCGGCGTGCGTGCGCTCTTCGTTGCCGGGCCGCTCATGGGCGTAGGCGTGGCCGCCATGCACTACACCGGCATGGCCGCGATGCGCGTTCCTGGAAATCTCGCCTTCGACCCCGCCATCGTCGCGGCTTCCGTGGTCATCGCGGTGACCGCAGCGACGGCCGCCCTATGGCTGACCTTCCGGCGCAACCGTCCCTGGCAGAAGGTCGCCGCCGCCTGCGTCATGGGCTTGGCGGTGGCGGGCATGCACTACACCGGCATGGCGGCAGCGACCTTCACCGCGGAGGAGGCCGGCGCCCACGCCGCGTATGCGACCGCCCTGGGAGCAAACCAGCAGAACCTCGCCCTCTCCGTGGCGGGCGTGACCTTCGTCATCCTGTTCCTGGCGATGATGGCGGGCTCGCTCGATCAGCGGCGCGTGCAGAGGCGCCTGCACGTGAGTGAGGCGCGCTTCCGCTCCGCGGTCCTCGCCGTCGATGGCGTGATGTGGACCGCCGACGCGGCCGGTGAGTTCATCGAGGAACAGCCTGGCTGGGAGCAAATCACCGGCCAGACCTTCGAGCAGTATCGCCGCGGCGGCTGGGCCACGGCCCTTCATCCCGACGACATACCCGTCACGGTGCATGCCTGGACCGAGGCGGTCCAGACCGGCGGCCACTACGCCGTCGAGCAGAGGCTTCGCGGCCGGGATGGCTTCTGGCGGCATTATGCGGTGCGCGCCGTGCCGGTGCGGGATACCGACGGGACGATCCGCGAATGGGTCGGCGTTCACGCGGACGTCACCGCCCGCCACCAGTACGAGACCGCGCTGCGTGAGGCCCGCGATGCGGCCGAGGGGGCCAACCGCGCCAAGAGCGCTTTCCTCGCCAACATGAGCCACGAGTTGCGCACGCCGCTCTCCGCTGTGATCGGTTACGCGGAGATGCTGCAGGAGGAAGCCGAAGACGCGGGCGAGGACGCCCTTCTGGGGGACCTCGGAAAGATCAAATCGAATGCCCAGCACCTGCTCGGCCTGATCAACGACGTGCTGGACCTGTCGAAGGTCGAGGCCGAGAAGATGGACGTCGCCGCGGAATCCTTCGATGTCGAGGCATTCTCCCGGGACGCGACCGGCACCGTCGAGGCCTTGGTGGCCAAGAAGGGCAACACCCTCATCCTCGACTTGGCCCCCGATCTCGGCAGAGCCCATACCGACGTGGTGAAGCTGCGTCAGTGCCTGTTCAACCTCATCGGCAACGCCGCCAAGTTCACCGAGAAGGGAACCGTGACGGTGCGGGTGCATCGCGAGGCGGATGCGGCAGGGGACCGGCTCGTCTTCGCCGTCGCGGATACCGGCATCGGCATGACGCCGGAGCAGGTCGCCGGGCTATTCCAGCGGTTCAAGCAGGCGGACGAGACCACCACCCGTCGCTTCGGCGGGACCGGCCTGGGCTTGGCCCTGACGAAGGCCTTCGCCCAACTCCTCGGCGGCGACGTCACCGTCGCGAGCGTCGAGGGTTCGGGGACGACGTTCACGCTGGCCGTCCCCGCTGCGTTGACCCCTGAGAGTGCGGATATCAGCACCGTGGGAATGGATGCCGTCGATGCGGCACACGACCCGACGGGCCGAAGCCTCATCCTGGTCGTCGACGACGAGGCCAGCCAGCGTGATCTGATGACACGGTTCCTCACCCGCCAAGGCTTCGCGGTCCGGACGGCGGCCGACGGGCGCAGCGGGCTGGAGCTTGCCCGGCAATTGGGCCCGGCGGCGATCCTGCTCGACGTGATGATGCCGGAGATCGACGGGTGGGCGGTCCTGACGCGTCTGAAGGACGACGTCGTTACCCGGGACATTCCCGTCGTCATGGTCAGCTTCGTCTCCGACGCAGCTCTCAGCTCATCCCTCGGCGCGGTGGGGTCGGTGCCCAAACCGGTCGATTGGGTTCGGCTGAAGGGTATTCTGGACCGGATCGGCGCGATCGAGCGGGCGGGCGACGTGCTCGTCGTGGATGACGATGCTGACATGCGCGATCGCCTGCGAACGGTGCTCGAACGCCATGGGTGGGCTGTGCGGGAGGCCGGCGACGGAGCCCAGGCCCTGGACCGGGTACGCATCGCCGTCCCACGCCTGATCCTGCTCGACCTGACCATGCCCGTCATGGACGGCTTTGCATTCCTGCGCGAAATGCGCGCCCTGCCGGACTGTGCGGAGGTGCCCGTGGTGGTGCTCAGTGCCCGGGATATCTCGGCTGGCGAACGCCGCGAACTGGCCGGGGCCGACCGGGTGTTGAAGAAGGGTGACGTCAGCCTGCGCGAGATCGCCGTGGAGGTCAGCCGCCTTGGACAATCCGTGGACGCACGGACGACGGCCGCGCCTTAGGCGGATCGTCAGCCCTCGTCAGGCGCGTTCAGCCAACTCAGCCGTTGCCCCCGCGCTCGGCAGGGCGCGCCGGGGCGGATGGCGGGGTCGGACGCGTCGGTGCCTATGATACCCCGGAGGAAAACCGTGAGGGACGCGGACTATGCCGCGCGCCTGCCCTTCCAACGGGGTTGCCATCCGTCCGCGACCTGACCGTCTGCGGCAAGCTCGCGATCGCCGGTGCCGGGGGTGGCGCCGGCCGTGGCCCCCGCGAAAGTGACCTGCGCGCCGGGGCACCGACATCCCGGCAGGTTCGTTCAGACGCAATGGCTCTGCCGGAATGGCGCTGGACAGACCCTCCGGTGCTCCTGGGTTGCCGATTCATGACGTTCCGCAACGGAGGGTGACAGGTTGCATTTGTTCGGGATCGACTGGGTCGGCGTGAATGCCGAGAACGGACGCAAGCTTGTCCTGTCCATCGCCTTCATCGCAATCATCGTCTGCGGCAGCTTGGGATTGCGCGGTCTGGTCGGGCTGATCCTGTCACGGTCAGACCATGCGAGCGTTCAGACTCGATTCTGGACGCGTCAGGGCGTCAGCCTCCTGGCGGCTGCACTGCTCATCCTAGGCCTGATGTCGATCTGGTTCGATGACCCGACCCGGCTGGCCACCGCCTTCGGCCTCGTCTCGGCGGGACTGGCCTTCGCCCTGCAGCAGGTCATCACCTCGCTGGCCGGCTACTTCGTCATCCTGCGCGGCGCGACCTTCACGGTCGGCGACCGTATCTCCATGGGTGGCGTGCGTGGCGATGTCATGCGCCTCGGCTTCATCCAGACCACGATCATGGAGATGGGGCAGCCACCCGCTGTCCAGGGTGCCGAGCCTGCGATGTGGGTGCGCAGCCGCCAGTTCACCGGCCGCATCGTCACGGTCAGCAACTCCAAAATCTTCTCGGATCCCGTTTACAACTACACCCGCGACTTCCCGTTCATATGGGAGGAGATTGCCATCCCGGTGAGCTACTCGGATGACCGGGCCCGGGCGGAGGCCATCCTGCTCGACGCCGCACGCCGGCATGCCATCGATCCGGCCTCGATGGCCGCCGAGGCCAAGGCGCGGCTGCAGGCCCGGTTCGGGGTCGAGCCGCTGGACCTCGAACCGCGGGTGTTCTGGCGCATCACCGACAACTGGCTTGAATTGAGCATCCGCTTCATCCTCGGGACCCACCAGATCCGCGGGGCCAAGGACGCAATGAGCCGGGATATCCTGGCCGGCTTCGACGCGGCCGGCATCGGCATCGCCTCGGCCACCTACGACATCGTCGGGATGCCACCCTTGCGGCTCGACGACCGCTTTGCCCGACGGATCGCTCCGGACGCGGTCTCGCCCGGACAGTCGACGCCGGATCAATAACGAACCGTGGTGCGCAGCCCGAAGACGAGGGCATCCCCGATCCGCGCGTATCTGGGCGCAGACGGATTCTGGATCCCTCCCGCGGGGCGAACGCTGTATTGGACAGGGGGCCGCAGGGACCATCCCGGTACGATCTGGGCCCGATAGTCGTCTCCAGCGGCCGCGCCCGTGGATCGGGTAGCCATTGGCGTGGAGGACCGTACGCTCCACGCCGGCGAGCCGCTCCAGGTCGGCGGTGACCTGCAAGTCGAGCCGTCCCACGTACAAGGCGCCGCGCTTCATGCCGCCCGTGGCGTTGCCGAGGAGCGCGCCGATACAGTCGAGGGTGTAGGTGATCCCAACGCGCGCCAGGAACGCGCCGGAGGATGCGCGTCGGCTCGCTGGGGCAAACCCTGCGTTCCGGGCTCGCTACCGCGGCCGCGGCCATCGACGCGCCGAGCCACGCGGTCCAGCGGCAGCTCCGGCACAAGCGGTTCGACACGACGAAGCGCCGCGGCCGATACGAGAAGCCCCCGCCTCGATCCACGCGCACCCCAAAGGGTTCAAGGCGCTGCGGGGGATCGCGGCCGCCCCGATTGCAAACCCCGCGACCTCGACATTGAGGGGCTGCGGATGGTGTTGCGTCAGCACGGGCGCGCCTTCGATGCGTTGAACCGCGGGGTGTAACAACGTGACAACATCATCCGGCCGGTCGCGGATGTCGTGACGCGCGGGGGGGATGGTGACAATGAGCCCGGCGGATTGAGCCAGCGGCTCGTATCATGGTCCGCGACGCGTCCAAGTGCCAAACCAGACACAGGGCAGGTTCCTCGGTAGAGTCCCTCGTGCAACTTCAGATCAACATTCACGAATTGTACAGTATGTGCTTGTTGTAATTCGAACGATCGGCGTAGCGGCCGTATTAACGGCTGTAGATCAAGTCTTGTCGGGTTTCGTTCGATGTATGAGCGCCGTGCGAAGCTGCGAGTGCAGGCCACGATTGAGGGGCATGCGGCTTTTCCCGGTGTGGAGGCCGAAGTTCGCTGCCTCGTAGTGAACCACTCGCCTGTGGGTGCCTGTCTCTCGTTCGTGCCGGGGACGGCGGTACCGCGCTACTTTAACCTCGCCATTGGGCATGAGCCCGCTGCATCACCCGTCCGCTTGGTTTGGAAGCGAGAGGATGCGGCTGGCGTAGCCTTCGTCGCACCCCGGTCGGTGCCGGACGTGATCCCGGGCTGATGTGACAACGTCCGGCACGATCAATGTCGGCAACCTCAAGCCCGTCTGGTTCAGAGGGCGCTATGGAGGCGGGCCGGATCCCGTGACGACGTGGTTCGGCCCTGCGCCGTTCGGCATCCGAGCCGGAGCGACCATCGTCATGTAGCGCGTCGCGTTGACGGCGCGGCGGCGGTGAGTGCTGAGCAACTAGCGGGCGAATAGCTGCGAGGAACACAGCGGGAGCGGGTACCTTTGCGGCGATGGAAGCGATCCCTATGCCCGACATCCTTGCCGCGCCGGGCGCAGCCCCGGGGCTCGCGCTGCTGTTCGTCTTCTCCGCGGGCACAGCGGCCATGATGCGGTGTCGCCAGGACCCCGACCGGTGCGCCGAGCGGGCGATCATCGTGCTCGTGCTGCCGCTCCCTATGGCGGTGCGCATGGTCGCCTTCAGACCTGTTGAGGCCGGTGATCGAGTCGAGGAGCGCGATGCGCGCTGAAGCCCGGGGCGCTGCCCACTTTGCGCATTCGGGCACGTGCGCGAGGCTGTCGCTGAGGGCAGCATGGCGGATCCTCTCAGGCGGCTCGGGTACCTCGAGAGGTACCCACCATCCTCGTGGAGGTGCTGATCCAACCCCTGCCGCGTGCGGTTCGCTTGGTAGCGTTGTCCCAGCGGGCCAGCGCTGAGGCGATTATCCACCTGTTAGGCCCTGCGCATCGCCTGCGCCTGCAGGCGCTCGGCCTCTTCCTGCCATGCGTCGCGCTCGGTTCGCATCGCCTCCACGAGGGCGTGCATGTTCCCGGCGTCAATCGCGGTCTCGACGAGCATGTCCTGAGCCGACGCCAGTTGCTGGCGAAGCTCGGCGTTCTCAGTCACCAGCGCCAGCAGTAAGGCGGTCATGACATCGCCCATTCCTGCTCCCGCGCACCCTAAGGCAGAGCGTTTAGCCGGGCTCAAGCTTGGCCGCAATCGCGTCCGATCACCACGGCGCACCGAAGGGACTACTCGCCCGTTGTGCCAACGCCTCGCGTACGTGGCGCTGTGCGCACCTGATCGATCTCGTTTGGACCTAGGCTGGCCACTCCGTAGAGCGGATCACCTCCGCGCTTCTGCGCCTGCCGGCGACGCTGCAGGACGACCAAGCCTGAAGCCACGACTGCGATCATGAAGATCGCGAACGCGATGAGCCTCCAGTCCTCCATCGCGCCACCCCCTCGGATTAGTGACTCGGATCAGTGTAGCGCGCAGCGTCTGAACTTCCCGTAGGTGCGGCAAGTCGGCATCGCCAGGCAGAGATAGAGGGTCTGGAATCATCGCGACTGCGTCGGCGAGGCCGCACCAAGGTGAGGTGTATCGGGCCCCGGTGCTGCGCTTCCGGTGCGCGGCCGGAGCCGATCACTGGACCGTTGCAGGTGCAGAAGGTGAATGAAATCTGCTTCCGAAACGCCTTCGGGATCTGAGCGGCTTTGTTCAGTGATCGACACCATCGCGGCGAGTGGCCGCCCGATGAGCTTGGCGGCGGTGCAACCGAGGTGCGTGGCCCTGAGGGGCGAGCGAGGCGGGATACGGTTCGACAGCCCGCTGGGTCGGCCCGCTCAGGAGCGCACCAAACAGGCCTCCAGGTCTGTACCCTTGCGCGGCCACGATCCTATTTGCCTCTTCGACACTCATATCACAGGCGCTCGTCATGCCTTGAAGGGCGCCAAGAGCGCGCTCGTATTCGGGGAGATTGGTGCAGCCTGGTGAAGTCCAGGCCCTAGCCGGAACGGGACCCGCTAGCCCGGCAACAAGAGCAGCAAACGCCAGGCTTGTTTTGAACCCCACAGCCAACTCTCCACCGTTTCCTATGTCCAATAACGGTGGCCATAGATCTCACGATCCCAACCGCATCATGTGGCCAAAAGGACCAGCGCGACGGATCTCGCAACTTACCTCGACCAGCGCAGGGGGGGGGCGTTCGCGAGGAATGTCGGCAGCGCTGCGGGTGGCCTGGAACGACAACGGCGCAGCAACCCGTGAGGTCACTGCGCCGCTGGATCGGGCCGCCTGAGGGGGCGATGACGGCCGCAAGGAAGTGGGTACGCTCAGCTTGGCCTTCGCGAAGTGCGCATCGGCACATCCACCCGCATGTGGCTCGGCGGTGACACGCATCGACGACCACCTGTGGACGGCGCCGAGTGCCCCTGATTGGTCAAGATTCAAGGGCGAACGTGGGTCGTTCACTCGATGCGGCCTTGCCATGTTCGCCAGCCCTCACGCCTTCGTCCGCTACCATCGCGAGCGCTTCGCAGTGCTCCTCTCCTCGGCCCTGTTCCTAGCGGGCGCGCTGCCCTTATTCTGGGCCATCGCCTAGACCTTCGAGCTCCCTAGCGGTGGCCCTCGTAAAGCGTTGCGGAACGATTGGGCCCCACGGACACATGCCCTACTGCGCACCCTGCGCCGTGGAGCCGCTCGCATGTTCATGAAGATCGACCGTCTTTTGACGGAGCTGCCCGAGCCGAAGAAGCCCGAGCCGAATGCCGCTGCGGCCCTGCAGGAGTTGCTCGGCGGTAAGTACGGCGAAATGTCGACCCTCGGCAACTACATGTTTCAGAGTTTCAATTTTCGCAACAAGGAGAAGCTGCGGCCGTTCTACAGTCTCGTGTCGAGCATCTTCGCCGAAGAAATTGGACACGTCGAACTAGTCTCGAATGGCATCGCCATGCTGAACAATGGGCCTGGCAATCCCAAGAAGAATGTCGACATCTCGAAGGCGCCCTTCGAGGACATGCAGGATATCCGGCTCGCCGGGAGTTTCCTGTCGAATGGCGGCGGCGCCATGCCAATGAACGCGAATGCGGCGTCCTGGAATATGGACATGGTCACGACGACCGGGAACCTGATCATCGACCTCCTGCACAACTTCCACCTGGAGTGCGGCGCGCGCATTCACAAGTTGCGCGTCTATGAGACGATGACGGAACCGACCGGGCGTGAGGTATGTGGCTATCTGCTCGTCCGCGGCTCCCTGCACGCCCACGCTTACGCCCTGGCCCTCAAGAAGCTGACCGGCGTCGAGATCGAGAAGATGCTGCCGACGCCGAACATCGACCTGTCGCGTGTGCCGGAGTGTCAGAAGTACCTCGATGAGGGCAAGCACCGCCGGCTCTACACGTTCAGCCCGGACGACTACGCCGAGGCTGCGGGCGTCTGGTCGAACGACGAAGTGGCGCTGCCGGGCGACCCGCCGGGCAATCTGGAAGTCGTCGATGGGGCGCCGGAGGGCGGTAAGATCCCAGAGCTGGATGGTAATTACGGCGCCTTCGCACCGGATTATGCCCCGGAGGAGATCTTCGAGATCGCAAGCAAGCTCTACAAGAAGGGGCGCTAAGCCGATCGAGCGCAGCGTCGAGGGTAGGGGGGCCCCGCGGGTATGGATCCGCGGGGCAGCTGTCAGATCACTTGCCGCTCGGGGCCGCGCCGCTGCCGGTGGCACCGTTGCCCGTACCACTGCCTGCAGGCGCTCCAGGCGTGCTGACGGGTGGGCCGCCGCTAGTGCCGGGCCCCGTGCCCGTGCTCATCGTGCCGGTGCCCATTGAGCTGCTCCCGCCCTCCATGGTTTTCTCGGAGCTGCTCTTTACCGAGCCCGGGTTGTTCATGTTGCCTTGGGCACTGCCGCCGCCGGTTGCCGTCTGAGCTACGGCGGCGCTGGAGACCGCAGTTGCGAGCGCGGTCGCCAGGATCAGTATCTTCATCGACATGGATGTTCCTCCAGACTGATCAGCTCGATCGGTCAGAGGTTGAACTTCATTGCGATCGCCATCGTTCTGGCACCCGCGGGAGTCTGGTTACAAATCCCGCGCACGTCGCAGCTTGAGGGCCAGGATCAGGGCGCCAGGCCAGAACACGAGGCTGAGACAAGCGATCGGGCCGATAGGCCGGCCTTTCCACCAAACGATGATCACCGGCAGGAACAAGCCCGGGATCGCCGCGGCGAGGAGGGCCCAGAATTGAAGATCTGATAGGTCCATGCGTGATGCGTCGCAGCCTTATGCTGCTACGTTCCCGTTCTTCTCGAAGGCATGAGGCGGCTCACTCCGGGTGTCTCGCATCGCGGTTTTGCGAGCAAGTCATCCGAATCGGTCGACCCACCGCGATCGATCTGTGCCGCACACGCTTGCGTCGTTGCGCATCCCGTTTTGTTCGGGCTCAGGACGTGCCGATCTATCGCCTCGAGTGCGTCCGACGCTTCAGGACCGGGCATGCCGGGGCCGTTGTCGATGACGTCGCGCTCAGCGCGAACAGGCCTGATGAAGCGATCGCGTTGGCTGCGCTGTATCGCTGCTCGACCCCGGGGATGACGCTGAGCGTCGCTGTATTCCGTGATGAGACAGGCGCACCGATCTGGCCCCATCGAACTCTCAGTCCCGAGGACCTCGACGAACAACAAAACACCCCAGAAGCGGGAGCTCCCAGGGTGCTGCCGATCGAGCGGCCAGTTTGATCAGGCTGGAGATGCGAAGGTCAGCCGGACGGCTGCTCTTCGGCGGCGGAGAGCGATGAGGAGGACCAACGACCCCGCGCTCGCCGCCGCATCTCCCGGCACGGA
>NZ_JAKSYG010000242.1 GCF_022829725.1 Methylobacterium sp. E-005
GAGATGGTGATGCCGGGCGACAGCGTGACGATGGACGTGGCGCTGATCGTGCCGGTGGCCATGGAGGAGAAGCTGCGCTTCGCCATCCGCGAGGGCGGCCGCACCGTCGGTGCCGGCGTCGTCGCCGCCATCAACGACTGAAGCTCGAGCAAGCATCCTTAGCAGGGCGCGGCGGGGTCAAGGCCCTGCACACCCCGCCGTCCCTCTCAAGGTTCTAGGAACATGAACGGTCAGAACATCCGTATCCGCCTGAAGGCGTTCGATCACCGCATCCTCGATGCGTCGACCAAGGAGATCGTCTCCACGGCCCGGCGCACCGGCGCGACCATCCGGGGCCCGATCCCGCTGCCGACGCATATCGAGAAGTTCACCGTCAACCGCTCGCCGCACATCGATAAGAAGTCGCGCGAGCAGTTCGAGATGCGCACGCATAAGCGCGTGCTCGATATCGTCGATCCGACGCCGCAGACCGTGGACGCGCTGATGAAGCTCGACCTCGCCGCCGGCGTGGACGTGGAGATCAAGCTCTGAGTCCGCTGAGGACTTAGAGCTTACCGTTTCATCGCGCGAGGGAGAGAACCTATGCGCTCAGGCGTCATCGCACAGAAGGTCGGCATGACCCGCGTCTTTACGGACGCGGGGGAGCATGTCCCCGTCACGGTGCTCAAGATCGATCAGTGCCAGGTGGTGGCCCACCGCACCGTCGAGAAGAACGGCTACGTCGCGCTGCAGGTCGGCGTCGGCAAGGCCAAGGTCAAGAACGTCTCGGCCGCCGAGCGGGGCCGCTTCGCGGTCGCCAAGGTCGAGCCGAAGAAGAAGCTCGCCGAGTTCCGTGTGTCCGAGGACGCGCTGATCCCGGTCGGCGCCGAGATCACCGCGGACCACTTCATCCCCGGCCAGTTCGTGGATGTCACCGGCACCACGACCGGTAAGGGCTTTGCGGGCGGTATCAAGCGCTGGAACTTCGGCGGTCTGCGCGCCACCCACGGCGTGTCGATCTCGCACCGTTCGATCGGTTCGACCGGCGGCCGTCAGGATCCGGGCAAGACCTTCAAGAACAAGAAGATGCCGGGTCACCTCGGTGTCGAACGGGTCACGACCCAGAACCTGCGCGTCGTGCGCACCGATCCCGAGCGCGGCCTAATCTTGGTCGAGGGCGCGGTGCCGGGCGTCGCCGGCGGCTGGATCCAGATCCGCGATGCGGTGAAGCGCAAGCTCCCCGCCGATGTTCCGCTGCCGGGCAAGTTCCGCGAGAACGGCGGGTCCGCCGTGTCCGCGCAGACCGCCCCCGAGGCCCCTGCGGCTGAGGAGACCGCGTGATGAAGCTCGATATTAAAACCCTCGACGGCGCCGGTGCCGGCTCGGTCGAGCTGAACGAAGAGATCTTCGGCCTGGAGCCGCGGGCCGACCTGCTGCAGCGCATGGTTCGTTGGCAGCTCGCCAAACGTCGCGCCGGAACCCACGCCGTGCAGAACCGCTCGGACGTGAACCGGACCCGCAAGAAGCTCTACAAGCAGAAGGGCACCGGTAATGCCCGCCACGGCGCGGCCTCGGCGCCGCAGTTCCGCGGCGGCGGCCGGGCCTTCGGTCCGGTGGTGCGCGACCACAGCCACGACCTGCCCAAGAAGGTCCGTGCACTGGCCCTGCGCCACGCCCTGTCGGCCAAGGCCAAGGCCTCGACCCTGATCGTCGTGGACGACATCAAGATCGAGGATCACAAGACCAAGGGACTCGTCGAGCGCTTCGGCAAGATGGGCCTCTCCAACGCGCTGATCATCGGCGGTGCCGAGGTCGACGTGAATTTCGGCCGGGCCGCCCGCGCCATCCCGCAGATCGACGTGCTGCCCGTGCAGGGCATCAACGTCTACGACATCCTGCGCCGCGACACGCTCGTCCTGACGAAGGCTGCCGTCGACGCGCTGGAGGAGCGTTTCAAATGAGTGCCGATCCGCGCCACTACGACATCGTCGTCTCCCCGGTCATCACCGAGAAGGCGACCAACCTGACCGAGCAGAATAAGGTGGTCTTCCGCGTCGCCCCCAAGGCGACGAAGCCTCAGATCAAGGAGGCTGTCGAGAAGCTGTTCGACGTGAAGGTCACGGCCGTGAACACCCTTGTCACCAAGGGTAAGAAGAAGATTTTCCGCGGCCTCCGCGGACAGCGCTCCGACGTGAAGAAGGCGATCGTGACCCTGGCCGAGGGCCACTCGATCGACGTCACGACCGGGCTCTGAGGACGGGATTTAGGGATCCAAGCCGATGGCCTTGAAGACATTCAAACCGGTCACGCCGAGCCTGCGCCAGCTCGTGCTCGTCGACCGCCGTGAGCTCTACAAGGGCAAGCCGGTGAAGGCGCTGACGGAGGGCAAGTCGTCCTCCGGCGGCCGGAACAACCTCGGCCGCATCACCGTTCGCTTCCGCGGCGGCGGCCACAAGCGGGTACTGCGCAACGTCGATTTCAAGCGTCGCGAGCAGCTCGGCGTCTCCGCCACGGTGGAGCGGATCGAGTACGATCCGAACCGCACGGCGTTCATCGCGCTGATCAACTTCCCCGACGGGAAGCAGAGCTACATCCTGGCCCCCCAGCGCCTGCAGCCGGGCGACAAGGTGGTGGCTGGTGAGAGCGTCGACATCAAGCCGGGCAATGCCGCTCCGGTCGGCTCGATGCCGGTGGGCACGATCGTCCACAATGTCGAGCTCAAGATCGGCAAGGGCGGCGCGATCGCCCGCTCGGCCGGCAACTACGCGCAGATCGTCGGCCGCGACCAGGGCTACGTGACGCTCCGCCTGAACTCGGGCGAGCAGCGCCTAGTCCACGGTCAGTGCTTCGCCAGCGTCGGCGCGGTCTCGAACCCGGACCACATGAACATCTCGCTCGGCAAGGCCGGGCGCAACCGTTGGCTCGGCAAGCGCCCGCACAACCGCGGCGTGGCGATGAACCCGGTCGACCATCCGCACGGCGGCGGCGAGGGTCGCACCTCGGGCGGCCGCAACCCGGTCACGCCCTGGGGCGTGCCCACCAAGGGGAAGAAGACCCGGTCCAACAAGCGGACCGACGTGTTCATCCTGTCCAGCCGCCACAACCGCAAGAAGTAATCGCTATGGCACGCTCTCTCTGGAAGGGGCCGTTCGTCGACGGCTACCTCTTCAAGAAGGCCGAGGCGGCGCGGGGCTCCTCGCGCTCCGAGGTCATCAAGATCTGGAGCCGCCGCTCCACGATCCTCCCGCAGTTCGTCGGGCTCACCTTCGGTGTGCACAACGGGCAGAAGCACATCCCGGTCTACGTCACCGAGGAGATGGTCGGACACAAGTTCGGTGAGTTCTCGCCGACCCGCACCTTCCCGGGCCACGCGGCCGACAAGAAGGCGAAGAGGCGCTGAGATGGGCAAGCAAGCCACCCCCCGCGCGCTCCCCGAGAACGAGGCGAAGGCCGTCGCGCGCATGCTGCGCGTCAGCCCGCAGAAGCTCAACCTCGTGGCGCAGATGATCCGCGGCAAGAAGGTCGACACGGCGCTGGCCGAGCTCGAGTTCTCCCGCAAGCGAATCTCGACCGAGGTCAAGAAGTGCCTCGAGAGCGCCATTGCCAATGCCGAGAACAACCACGATCTGGATGTCGACGACCTCGTCGTGTCCCAGGCCTTCGTGGGCAAGGCGCTGGTTCTCAAGCGCTTCCACGCCCGTGCCCGCGGTCGCGGCGCGCGTATCCTGAAGCCCTTCTCGAACCTCACCATCGTGGTTCGCGAAGTCCGCCAGGCCGAAGCGGCTTGAGGAGGATCTGATGGGCCAGAAAGTCAACCCGATCGGTCTCCGGCTCGGTATCAACCGGACCTGGGACTCCCGCTGGTTCGCCAACAAGGGCGACTACGCGAAGCTGATGCACGAGGATGTCGCGATCCGCGCCGCCCTCATGAAGCAGCTGAAGCAGGCGGCGGTCTCCAAAATCGTCATCGAGCGTCCGCACCGGAAGTGCCGCGTCACCATCCACTCGGGTCGTCCGGGCGTGGTGATCGGCAAGAAGGGCGCGGATATCGAGAAGCTGCGCAAGCTCGTCGGCACCATGACCAATGCCGACGTGACCATCAACATCGTCGAGGTGCGCAAGCCCGAGATCGACGCCACCCTGGTGGCCGACTCGATCGCTCAGCAGCTCGAGCGCCGCGTCGCCTTCCGGCGCGCCATGAAGCGGGCCGTTCAGTCGGCCATGCGTCTGGGCGCCGAGGGCATCCGGATCAACTGCTCAGGCCGCCTCGGCGGCGCCGAGATCGCCCGCCAGGAATGGTACCGCGAGGGTCGCGTCCCGCTGCACACGCTGCGCGCCGATGTGGACTACGGCACCGCCACGGCGTTCACGACCTACGGTACCTGCGGCATCAAGGTCTGGGTGTTCAAGGGCGAGATCCTTGAGCACGACCCGATGGCCCAGGACAAGAAGGCCCAGGAAGAGGGCGGCCGCTCCGGCGGACGCCGTGAGCGCGATGGCGAGGGCGGCCGCGAGCGCGGACGCCGCGAGCGCGAGCACGCGTAAGGTAGGAAGCCATGCTGCAACCGAAAAAGACCCGCTTCCGCAAGCAGTTCAAGGGCCGCATCCACGGTGCGGCCAAGGGCGGCTTCGAGCTGAACTTCGGCCAGTTCGGCCTGAAGGCGGTGGAGCCCGAGCGCGTCACCGCCCGCCAGATCGAGGCGGCCCGCCGCGCGATCACCCGCGAGATGAAGCGCCAGGGCCGCGTCTGGATCCGGGTGTTCCCGGATGTCCCGGTCTCGTCGAAGCCGACCGAGGTCCGCATGGGCTCCGGTAAGGGCGCCCCGGATTACTGGGCGGCCCGGGTCCACCCCGGCCGGATCATGTTCGAGGTCGACGGCGTTGCCGAGAACATCGCCAAGGAGGCCCTTCGCCTCGGCGCCGCGAAGCTTCCGATCCGTACGCGGGTCGTCCAGCGCATCGCCGACTGAACGGAGGATATCGTGAAGTCGACCCAACGAGTGTCTGATCTCAAGGCTTTGTCGCCGGATCAGCTGAATGACGAGCTGATCAACCTCAAGAAGGAGCAGTTCAACCTGCGCTTCCAGGGGGCCACCGGCCAGCTCGAGAACGTCGCCCGCGTCCGTGAGGTCCGCCGCGACATCGCCCGTGTCCGGACTCTGCAGCGTTCCAAGACGCTGCAGCAGGCCAAGGGCTGAGGCGGGGACTAGGAGACAACCATGCCGAAGCGCATCCTGCAGGGCACCGTCGTCAGCGACAAGGGTGAGAAGACCATTGTGGTGAAGGTGGAGCGCCGCTTCACGCACCCGGTGATGAAGAAGACCGTTCGCCGCTCGAAGAACTACCACGCGCACGACGAGGCGAGCGTCGCCAAGGTCGGGCAGACGGTGTTCATCGAGGAGTGCCGTCCGTTCTCGAAGACCAAGACCTGGAAGCTGGTCGAGGGCGAGGCGGCGGTTCAGGCCGAGGCCGGCGAGGCCGCCTGACCCCGGGATCCTGGCGGTTGCGGGCATTCGCATCCGCCTGATCGCCGGTCGGACGCAGTCCCATAGAGGCGCTTCGTCGGTGATCGTGCGGTCCGGCACAGGACTCGTCAAAACCCGGACGTATTTCGATCCTTCGGGATCGGAAGCGTGCCGGGTTTCGTCGTTTCTGCCTTTTGTCCCAGAAGACGGTCCGCGGGGTGGTGTCCGGTGTCGCTGTCCGTAGGATCGTTCCGAGCTCAGGATGGCGGTCGTTGCCGATACGCGATCCCACTGTTTCTCTGGATCCACGTCCGCGTCAGCATCAAACGGAGACGGCCCCGGATATCCTCCGGGGCCGTCTGGTATCGGTGATGAATGATCGCGCTGCGACCCGCTTTGGCTCGCGCGGCGGCGAGGCTTACGCCTCGCCCTCGTCGAGATCGTCCGCGGTCGGCGTCGCGTTCTCCAGGATCTTCTCGGCGACGAGGCCCGAGTTCTGCCGGATCGAGCCCTCGATCTCGGCCGCGATCTTCGGGTTGTCGCGCAGGAAGCCCTTCGAGTTCTCGCGGCCCTGGCCCAGGCGCTGGCTGTTGTAGGAGAACCAGGCGCCGGACTTCTCCACGATGCCGGCCTTGACGCCGAGATCGATCAGCTCGCCGACCTTCGACACGCCCTCACCGAACATGATGTCGAACTCGACCTGCTTGAACGGCGGGGCGACCTTGTTCTTCACCACCTTCACGCGGACCTGATTGCCGATCGCCTCGTCCCTGTCCTTCAGGGTCGAGATGCGTCGGATGTCGAGGCGCACCGAGGCGTAGAACTTCAGGGCGTTGCCCCCCGTGGTGGTCTCGGGGCTGCCGTACATCACGCCGATCTTCATCCGGATCTGGTTGATGAAGATGACCATGCAGTTCGAGCGCGAGATCGAGCCGGTCAGCTTGCGCAGGGCCTGGCTCATCAGGCGGGCCTGGAGGCCGGGCTGGCTCTCGCCCATCTCGCCCTCGATCTCGGCCCGCGGGGTGAGCGCGGCGACCGAATCGACCACCAGCACGTCGATGGCGCCGGAGCGCACCAGCGTGTCGGTGATCTCAAGGGCCTGCTCGCCCGTGTCGGGCTGCGAGATCAACAGGTCATCGAGGTTCACCCCGAGCTTGCGGGCATAGACCGGATCGAGTGCGTGCTCGGCATCCACGAAGGCGCAGACGCCGCCCTTCTTCTGGGCCTCGGCGATCGTGTGCAGCGCCAGCGTGGTCTTGCCGGAGGATTCCGGGCCGTAGATCTCGATGACGCGACCACGGGGCAGGCCACCGACGCCGAGGGCGATATCGAGGCCCAGCGAGCCGGTCGAGATGGTCTCAACCTCTTGCACCTTGTCGTTCTTGCCGAGCCGCATGATCGAGCCCTTGCCGAAGGCACGCTCGATCTGGGCCAGGGCTGCGTCGATCGCCTTGGACTTGTCCTTGTCCTTCTCCGCGGGGGGCATGTCGACCACTTTCAATGCGGGCTGGGCCATCTGGCGGGCTCCTTATGAAGGGGTTGAGCGCCGTTCACAACGCGCGTCAACGTCCGTTTCATGTACCTGTTTTGTTCTCATTCGGCAAGGGCGCATGGTGAGCCTGACCGGGCGTTGTACCGGTTCATCCGCATCGCACGCGGTGCGCGCTTGGCCGATCCTATGCACGCTTCGGAAATCGGCGGAGGCGCGCTGGCCCCTCGCCTCTCGTTCCCGGTGTGCCGATGCAAGGTCGTCGGCGTCAGTGCCCTGGGGTGGAAAACCCGCCCCCTCAGCTCGCCATGGTCTTCTTCACGGTCTCGACGAGCTGCTTCAGGCTGAAGGGCTTCGGCAGGAAGTTGAAGGTCTCGCCCTCCGGCAGGTTCTTGCGGAAGGCATCCTCGGCGTAGCCGGAGACGAAGATCACCTTCAGGTCCGGCTGATGCTTGCGCACCTCCCGCAACAGGGTCGGGCCGTCCATCTCGGGCATGACGACATCGGACACCACGAGGTCGATCGGTTGGGCGTTCTCGCGCACGATCGCCAGTGCCTCCAGGCCCGAGGCCGCCTCCAGCACGGTGTAGCCACGGGCCGAGAGGGCCCGGCTGTTGACCGCGCGGACCGGATCCTCATCCTCCACCAGCAGGATCGTGCCCTGCCCGGTATGGTCGGCGGCGGGCTTGCGCGGTGCGGGTGGCTCGGCGACGCGCGCCACCGGGGTGGCGCTCCCCTCGGCCTTCGCCGGCGCGGGCAGCCCGACCGCGTCCGTCCGCGGCAGTCCCGGTGTGGGGGACGGAAGCGGCACCTCCTCGGGCTCCGCCACCGGCACATGCCGCGGCAGATAGATCCGGAAGGCGGTGCCCTCCCCGACCGTTGATTGCACGTCGATCGTCCCGCCGGACTGCTTGACGATACCGAACACCGTCGAGAGCCCCAGGCCCGTCCCCTTGCCGATCTCCTTGGTGGTGAAGAACGGCTCGAAGATCTTCTCCATCAGCTCGGGCGGGATGCCCTGGCCGGTGTCGCGGACCTCGATCAGCACGTGATCGCCCGTCGGCGCCCCACCCCGCCCTTCGGCCGCAGCCGCCGGCCCTGGATCGGTGACGTTCTCGGTCCGGATCACCAGCTTGCCGCCCTCCGGCATGGCATCGCGGGCGTTGACCGCGAGGTTCACGATCACCTGCTCGAACTGGTTGACGTCAGCCTTCACGGGCCAGACTTCGCGGCCGTGCTTCAACTCCAGGGCAACTCGCTCGCCGAGCAGGCGCTTGAGCAGGAGCGTGAGTTCGGAGAGCGCCTCCCCGACACTCATCACTTCGGGCCGCAGGGTCTGCCGCCGGGAGAACGCCAGGAGCTGGCGGACAAGGCCCGCTGCCCGGTTGGCGTTCTGCTTGATCTGCATGATGTCTTGGAAGGCTGGATCGGTCGGCCGATGGCTTGCCAGGAGCAGGTCCGAGTAGCCGATGATCGCCTGCAGCACGTTGTTGAAGTCGTGCGCGATGCCACCCGCGAGCTGGCCCACGGCGTTCATCTTCTGGGCCTGCGCGACCTGCTGCTCCAGCTGGCGCTGTGCCGTCGTGTCGAGGGCGTACAGGATGACGCGCTCGGCCTCGTCGGTCTGCTGGCCCGGATCGCCGCCATCGGCGGGGCTCAGCCAGACCCGCGCCGAGCGCCCGCCCGGCCCGTTGAGCTGGACCTCGATCGGCTCGGGATCGGTCAGACCGCGCGAGGCCCGGGCCAGGCCGGCCTCCAGGCTGGTGCGGTCGGTCACCGAGTCACCGACATTCGGCTCCGTCCGGGGCGTGCCGTCCCCGTCGATCGCGCCATCCTCGGCCTGCCGCGGCACCGTGCCGAACAGCCGGGTGAAGGACGCGTTGGCCCGGGCGATCCGCCCCGCGCTGTCGAGGGTCGCGATGGCGATCGGCGAGTTGTTGAGGAACCGGGCGAGGCGCACCTCGGCGGCGCGCTGCGGCTCGTCCGTCTCGGCCCCGGCCGAGCGGTTGATCACGAAGGTGCGCGAGGAGCCGGGCTTGCCGTCCTTGCCGAAGGCGACCCGGTGGTAGATCCGCACCGGCAGGGTGTGACCGTTGCGGCGGCGCAGGTCGAGGTCGAAGCGGTCGGTGCGCACCTCGCCGGGCATTCCGGCGCTGCGCACGAGGACATCCGCCTCGGGGGCGATCTCGGTGAGGTGTGGGCCGCCCGGGCCGACGCTCGCGAGGTCGTAGCCGAGCCACGCCGCCAGCGTCGCATTCATGTACACGATGGCACCGGCGGGATCGATCGACAGGAAGCCCGCCGGGGCGTGGTCGAGATAGTCGATCGCGTGCTGGAGTTCCTGGAAGACGTTCTCCTGGCGCTCGCGCTCGGCGGTGATGTCGGCCACCGTCCAGAGGGCGGCGGCGCGGCGCGGGCGGGCGAGCGGCCGCACCGAGACCCGGTACCATCCGAAGCCGCGTTCGCCGGCGATCGGACCGAGCGGCGGCGACATCCGCACCTCCTCGGTATGAGCGCGACTGTCGCGCGAGGCCTGCGACAGGCGATAGACGGCCTCAGACACCTCCGGCGGTCCGACCAGGATGCGCTCCACCGGCACGAGGTTCGAGAAGGTGTCGCCCCCGGCGATCCGCAGATAGGCCTCGTTGGCGTAGATCAGCCGGCCGCCATCCTCCACGACCAGCTTGCCGTCCGGCGAGGCATCGATAATGCCCTTGGTGATGTCGTCCCGCGCGGCGCTGCCACTGAGCTGGAGCGCGCCGATCGCGAGGGCGAAGAGGAAGAACACCCCCGCCATCGCCAGCAGGGCCAGCAGCCAGACGATCAGCGACTGGGCCTGCTCGTTCGCCACGAAGGACAATCCGATGGCGGCCCCGACCAGCAGGCCCGCCAGCACCAGCAGCAGCCCGACCCGACCCGGCTGCTCCGAGCGGTCGATGGAGCCGGTCGCCTGCGGCGCAGCCGCCTGCGGACCCGGACCCTGTACGGCGGCGACCGGCAATCCCGAATTCGGCGCGCCCGCGGCGGGTGCCGGAGGTCCAGTCACGTCGGCCATCGGCTTCATTTCCAGAACGTTCCCCCGGTTAGGCCGGCCGGCCATAGCAGGGCAAGGGCCGCGCGGCATCACGCGCATCGCGTCAAGCCTCGGTTCAGCCTCGCGAAAAAAGGTGGATGAACCGTGGCTTTTCCGACGCGCCATGGGGTTCGACGACCCTTAGCACAACAGTCGGGTTTCGAGTGTCGGTACCGGCCAAGGGCGGGGTCGCCCTCTCGCCGCCCGCGGGGTGACCGGCTTTATACATCGGTCTGGGATCTCCGTCGGGTCGAGAGGTGTGGCAATCCTGCGTTGCGACGCCCCTCCTTCGCGCAGGCTACAATATTCGCGAGGTCGCGCCCACGCGCGCTCCTCCCCCTGGCGGGGAGAAGTTGGCGGCCGGGGTCGCGCAGGCGGCACCGCTGCGCTCGATCCCGCACCACCCCACCCCTGACCCCTCTCCACAAGCGGGAGGGGGAAAACGCCTTCTTCAGAGAGCGTTGAGTGCCGGAGTGCGAGCCCGCTCACATCCGGCCCCGCACGTGCCGGAACCTCCGATCCGGCCCTACGCCGCCCGCTTCCGCAACCGCAGGACGAACCCGATCACCTCGGCCACGGCGCGATAATGTTCGGCGGGGATCTCGCGATCGATCTCCACGGTGGCGTGGAGCGCCCGGGCGAGCGGCGGGTTCTCGATCACGGCCACACCGTGCTCGGCCGCCAGCGCACGGATGCGCAGCGCCAGTGAATCGACGCCCTTGGCGACGCAGATGGGCGCGGCCATGCCGGCCTCGTAGCGCAGGGCCACCGCGTAGTGGGTCGGATTCGTCACCACGACGGTCGCGGTCGGGACGGCGGCCATCATCCGCTTCTTCACCCGGGCCATGCGCAACTGCCGCATGCGACCCTTCACCTCCGGGTTGCCGTCGGACTCCTTCATCTCCTGCTTCATCTCCTCCTTCGACATGCGGTGGCGCTTGCGCCAGCGGAACCGCGCGTAGAGGGCGTCGCCGAGGGTGATCGCGAGATGCACACACAGCATTCCGGCGAGCAGCCGCAGGCTCAGGGAGAGGATCGCCGGCAGGGCCGCGCCCGGGTCGAGCCGAGCGAACACCTCCAGCCTGTCGCGGTCGTTCCACAGGACCACGCTGCCGACCACGCCGACAGCGCTGATCTTGGCCAGGCCTTTGCCGAACTGGAACCACGCCTCGATGCCGAGCAGGCGCTTCACCCCGGCCATGGGGGAGAGCCGCTCGAATTTCGGCATCAGCGTCTCGGCGGTGAAGACCAGCGGGTGCTGCAGCAGCCCCGCGGCGAGCCCCGCAACCACGGCGAGACCCACCGGCACGGCCACCGCCTGGAGCCACAGCCAGAGCGCCCGGACGGCCGCTGCGCGCATCGCGGTGGCGTCGTCCGGCAGGGTATGGGCATTGGCGAGGTAGGCGCGGAGCCCGTAGAGCAGGTTCTGGGCGATGCTTGGCGCCGCGAGCATCAGCGCAAGCGTGAAGGCGCCCAGAATCGCGAAGGTGTTGATCTCCGTGCTGGTCGCGACATCGCCGCGCTCGATCGCCTGATCCAGCCGCCGTTGGGACGGCTCCTCGGTCTTGTCCTCGTCGTCCGCGCCCTCGGCCATCCCGTCTCTACCTCAGCGTCCGACCGACTCGGCGAGATACCGGCCCATATCGTCCAGGAAGACGCCCATGATGACGCCGAGGCTGCCCATCAGGATCACGACGCCCACCAGCACCGAAGCCGGGACCGCCAGGGCGAACACCTGCAATTGCGGCATCAGCCGCGACAGCACGCCGAGCCCCAGGTTGAACAGGAGGCCGAAGGCGATGAACGGTCCGGAGATCTGCATCGCCAGGGTGAAGCCCCGGGCGAGTGCCCGGGTCGCCAGGGTCAGCGCGTCCGAGAAGGCCGGGACCCCGTCCGGCGGCAGCACCTCGTAGCTCCGCGCCAAGCCCTCGATGGCGAGGTGATGCAGGTCTGTGGCGAAGATCAGCGTGAGGCCCAGCAACGACAGGAAGTTGCCGATCGCCACCTGCTGGCCGCCCTGACTCGGATCGACCGTCATGGCATAGGACAGGCCGAGCTGCGCCGCGATGATCGTCCCGGCGGTCTGTAGGGCGGCGAGCACCATCCGCACCGAGAGACCGAGGACGAGGCCGACGATCGTCTCCCCGAACAGCAGCCCGATCAGCCGCGGCCCGGCGAGGCCCTCCGTGCCGCCGAGCAGCGGGCGCACGGTCGGGAACAGCACGAGGGTGGTCAGCACCGCGAAGGCCAGCCGCAGGCGCGGCGAGACCGACTGCTCGCCGATCCCGGGCATCAGCATGATCAGCGTGCCGACCCGCGCGAAGGTGATCAGGAAGGCCGAGGCGATCCCGGGCAGGAGCAGATTCATCGCCGCCCCCCAGACACGCGGATTGCGCCGCTGTCGTGGCCGGGACGGGCCTCAACCGCCGGCCGCGATGCGGGCGGCGATGCGGGTCATGTAGCCCGCCATGGCGTCGCCGATGAAGGGAAGCATCAGGAGCAGCATTGCGAACACCGCCACGACCTTGGGGACGTAGATCAGGGTCTGTTCCTGGATCTGGGTCAGGGCTTGGACCAGCGAGACCGCGAGTCCCACCGCCAGGGAGACGAGCATCAGCGGTCCGGCGATCTTCAGGAACACGAAGATGCCGTCGCGGGCAACGTCGAGGATGGCGAGTCCGGTCATGGTGACGGCGGGTCCGAATCAAATGAGGGGTCGGGTTCCGTTGGGGGCCTCGGGCGGATCGTTGGGCAGCCCCTTTCCCGGGCGCATCCGGCGTCAACGGAATGCAAACCGGGATCCGGAGCAGGACCGCGCGACGCGCCCATCCGATCAGCTTGTGCCGCCGGCGCGGCTTTCATGGCGCTGGATCCCGGATCAGGTTCCGCTGTCGCTCCGCCTGTCCGGGAAAGGGGCGCGGTGAACGAGGCTTCATCGGCGCGGATCCCGGGCTCAGGCCTCCGGGATCCCCATCAGATCTGCATCCGCATGATCTCTTCATAGGCGGAGATCATACGGTCGCGCACCGCGACCATCGTCTGGAGGGCGGTCTCGCTCTCGGCGACCGCGGTGACCACGTCCACGACGTTGGCCTTGCCCGACGCGGCCGATACCGCCTGCGCGTCGGCCCGACGCCCGGCATCGCCGACATTCTCCAGCGTCTTGCCGAGGAACTGCATGAAGTCGGTGCCGGTCTCGGCGGTCGACGTCACTTTGGGAACGGGCCGCCCGGAGGCGATGCCCTGGACGGCCGCGTAGGCGCCCGCCGCGAAGTTGCTCGAAGCCATGGCTACGCCTCCCGCCCGTTCACTTCAGAATGCCGAGTGTCTGGGACAGCATCTTGCGCGTGGCGGTGATCATGTTGAGATTCGCCTCGTAGGAGCGCTGGGCCTCGCGCAGATCCATGTTCTCGACGAGGGCGTTGACGTTCGGCATCTGCACCTCGCCCCGGGCATTGGCCGCGGGGTTGCCGGGCTCGTACTTGGTCCGGAAGGCGGACGGGTCGCGCCGGACGCGGCCCGCCTCCACGAGCCGGGCGCCGGTCTCGTCGTCGAGATGGCTGGTGAAGCTCGGGATCTTGCGCCGGTAGGGCTCGGCCCCGGCCGAGGCCGGCGCGGAATCCGCGTTGGCGATATTCTCGGCGATGATCCGCATCCGGCCCGACTGGGCCTTGAGGCCGGCCGCCGCCACCGCCATCGACTTGCTGAATTCCATGGCGCAACGCCCTCCTCTGGCCGACCCTCGACGAACGGCGCGGACCCTCAGCTCTTGCCGATGGCGATCTTCAGGGTGGTCAGGCTGTGCTGGTAGAGCGAGGCGGCGAGCTGGTAGTCCGACTGGTTGTCGCCGGCCTTCATCATCTCGTCCTCGAGATTGACCCCGTTGCCGCTCGGGCGGATCTCGAACCCCTTGGCGCGCTTGGACTCGGCCCCGCCCCCCTGCCCTGCGGGCGCCAGATGGGCCGGACTCGTCAGCGCGAGGCTGGTCGAGCTGGTGGCGAGAGCCCCCGTCGCCCGGTCGAAGCGCGGCTCCACGAGGTCACGGGGCTTGAAGCCCGGCATGTCGGCGTTGGCCACGTTCTCGGCGATCAGGCCCTGGCGCGCCTGGGCCCATTGCATCCGGGTGCGCAGCATGCCGAGTACGGGCAGGTCGGTGAGGGCCAAGGTCGCCTCCGGTTAGGCATCGCGCCGCCGGAACGAGCGGGCTCGGCAAAAACTGCCGCGCGCATGGTTAACGCTGCGTTAAACCCTGGGTGGAGCATCCGACCGAGCATGCGCGGCCCTCTCCGGACCGCCCCTGAAAGCCCCGGCGGTAGGCCCGGGGAGTCCATTCATCCGGGGCCGATACGGCGGCCAAGCGCATCATTTCACGCCGTATTGTCATGTTGGCGTCGGTTTAAAAGGTCTGTTAACGAACTCTTAACGTCGTTTGCCTTGCAGCCCCTCCGGCGTGGTATGGACAAGCCCTTGCCGGGCGCGGACCAGCGGCGGCCGGAACGTGCGAGTGCGTAACCTTGCGATGGCTGCAATCCGTGTTCGGTTCTGACGGCTCCCCCATCGTTCAATATGTCGTGATCTTCGCCGTCATCTTCGCGGCGCTGGCGGCGATCGTGTTCACGGTGCGGCGGCTCACGGGCCGCACCCTCGCCCCGCCCGGGCGCAACGGCGGCCGTGGGCGGCAGCCGCGGCTCGGCATCGTCGACGTCTACGAACTCGATCGCGCCCGACAGCTGATCCTGCTGCGCCGGGACAATGTCGAGCACCTGCTCCTCGTGGGCGGCCCCAACGACGTCGTGGTGGAGCGCAACATCCAGCGCAGCCAGCGCCCGCTGACGGAGCCCGCCATGAGAGTGGATGCTGCGCCGGATGGCCTCGACGAGCCGCTGCCGGATCCCCTGGTCCAGGGCGGGCGCCTGCCCGAGCCGCCCCGTGCCCTGTCCGAGATGAACGGGCTGCGCGCCGAACCCCTGTTCGACCCGGGCTTCGAGATGCCCGTGATCGTACCGCCGCCCGTCCCGCGTTCCGGGGCCGGACCGAGTGTAAGCCTGCCGCTCGATCCCGCGCTGCTGGGCGGCGACGAACCGGGGCAGGACGTCTCCGCGCCCCTGGCGCCTTCTCCGCCGCCGAAGGTGACGGCACCCGTTCGCGAACCGGCCGTCCCGCGCCGGATCCTGAGCCGGACCGCGCCGCCCCTGGTCGAGCCGCGCCCCGGCCCGGCCTCGGGGCGACTACCCGATCCGGCGCCTGCCGCGGACCGGACGGCGCCGCCGGCCCCGAGCCTCGCGGTTCCGACCGAGCGCAGGACGGTCGATCCGGCGATCCTCTCCGACATGGCCCGGCAGCTCCAGGCGGCTTTGGCCCGTCCGACATCCGCGGTCACGCCGGCCCCCGCGGCGTCCCCCGCCCCGGCCGAGGAGATCGATCCCGTGGCCGCCGCGATGGCTTTCGCCCCGCCAGTTCCCGCGGAGCCGCCCGAGCCGGCGCCGCCACCGCCGAGCCGGGTCATCGACGCGCCCGTACCGCCGGTCGCACCGACCGTCGCGCCAGCTGTTCAGCCGGTTCCCCCGCCTGCAGCGACGGCGCCGCCCGCACCACCAATTCCCGCGGCTCAGCCTGCGCCGAAGGCACCCCCCGCGTTCCGGCCTCCGCCCCCGCCCGAGCCGTCATCCCCGCCGCGCCCGGACGCCAAGGCCGCGGGAAATCCCTTCTCGGTTGAGGAGATCGAAGCGGAGTTCGCCCGCCTCCTGGGACGCCCGCTCGACAAGCGGAGCTGAGCCCCGCGCTGCGGCCCGCTGGTCGCCTCGTGCGGCGCTCACGCTCCGTTAACCCTCTCTTGAAACGCTCGGGTTTGGAGGATGACCCGATGCTCGCACTGAATACCGAGACCGCCTGTCGCAGCCGCGCCTATCGCGCGTTCAAGCTCGATCGGGCCGGACGCATCGCCTCGGCCGAGATCGTCGCCGCTGAAGATGATGGCCACGCGCGCCGTCAGGTCCGTGCCATGGCGGAGCGCAGCACGATCGAGCTGTGGGAGCGGACGCGGTTCCTCGGTCGCTTCGAGCCCGCCGCGACGGGCCGAAATTAACGGTCCGCCGTCTCCGGCATCGCCAGCACGGCGAGGAAGCTCAGGATCGCGGCGACCGCCAGGTAGATCCCGACGTAGCCGATCCCGCCGAGACGCACGAGCTCCTGGGCGAGGTAGGGCGCCCCGGAGGCGCCCAGGATCCCCGCCAGATTGTAGGTGACCGAGGCGCCCGTGTAGCGGACCCGGGTCGGGAACAGCTCGGGCAGGACGGCGCCCATCGGGCCGAACACCCAGCCCATGGACAGGAGCGCGAGGCAGAGGAAGCCGAGGACCGGCGGCCATGTCCCGGTACCGGCGGCGTGGCCCAGCATCGGCCCCATCAGGAAGCCGAGCCCGAACACCGCGGCCATCCCGGAGAGCAGCACCGGCCGGCGGCCGAACCGGTCCGCGGCAGCGCCCGACACCACGGTGCCCAGCGCCATGAAGCAGACCGCGATGCACTCGAACAGCAGGAAGGTCGGCCGCGTGTAGCCGAGCGTGCCCGTTCCGTAGCCCAGGGCGAACACGGTGGACAGGTAGAACACCGCGTAGACCGCCACCATCGCGAAGGTGCCGATCAGGACCGATCGCCCGTGCTGCGTCAGCATCGTGGCGAAGGGCACGCGCTCCGGGCGCGCCTCGCTCAGGGCGGCCTTGAAGGCCGGCGTCTCGGTGAGCTTCAGGCGGACATAGAGCCCGACGCCCACGAGCGCGGCCGAGGCCAGGAACGGCAGGCGCCAGCCCCAGCTCTGGAAGCTCTCGGGCGACAGGCCGAAGCTCAGCGCCAGGAACCCGAGATTGGCCAGGATGAACCCCACCGGCGCACCGAGCTGCGGGAAGATCCCGTACCACGCCCGCCGGCCCGGCGGCGCGTTCTCGACCGCGAGCAGCGCAGCCCCGCCCCATTCGCCGCCGAACCCAATCCCCTGTCCGCAGCGCAGGATGCAGAGCGCCGCCGGCGCCCACCAGCCGACCGACGCGTAGGTCGGAAGGCAGCCGATCAGGACGGTGGACAGGCCCATGATCAGCAGCGAGGCGACCAGCGTCGCCTTGCGGCCGACCCGGTCGCCGAAATGCCCGAACAGGGCCGCGCCCACGGGCCGTGCCACGAAGGCGATCGCGAAGGTCGCGAAGGCGCTGAGCTGCTGCACGCCGGGCGCGCCTGCGGGGAAGAAGACCGGGCCGATCACCAGGGCGGTGGCGGTGGCGTAGATGTAGAAATCGAAGAACTCGATGGCCGTGCCGACGAAGCTCGCGGCCAGGATCCGCCCGGCGCTTGGAGGGGTGTGGTCCGCGGAGGCGCGTTCGACGGATTGGAGCATGGCGGCGTTGCGGTTTTTGGCGGCAAATGAGCTTGCGACGCTTTCGCACGGGGCGGCGCGCGCGGGAACCCCGAAAGCGCGTCCGGCAGAGCTCGCCTGTGCGATGCACCGACGCCGGCCTTGCGTTCGCCGGCCCCCTTCGCCAAGCTGATCGGCCCTAATCCGCGCGGGACGCCGGCCGCCGCGCCGTCCCTACCAGTCGAGTATTGCGATGAGAGTCACTGTCGAGCGCGCGGCCCTGCTCAGGTCGCTCGGCCACGTGCACCGGGTCGTCGAACGCCGCAACACGATCCCGATCCTGTCGAACGTGCTGCTGCGCGCGGAGGGATTGGGGCTCCAGCTGCGCGCGACCGACCTCGACATCGAGGTCACCGAGAGCGTGCCGGCGGACGTGTCGGATGCGGGCGCCACCACGGTGCCGGCCCACGTCATCTACGACATCGTGCGCAAGCTGCCTGACGGCGCGCAGGTCTCCCTGGAAACCGGCGGCGAATCCGGCCAGATGACGATCCGCTCCGGCCGCTCGCGCTTCGCGCTGGGGGCCCTGCCGGAGGGCGACTTCCCGGATCTGGCCGCCGGCGAGATGCCCCACGGCTTCGAGATCGCCGCAGCCGACCTGAAGCGCCTGATCGACAAGACGCAGTTCGCGATCTCCACCGAGGAGACCCGTTACTATCTCAACGGCATCTACCTGCACACGCTGGAGACCGAGAACGGCCCGGTGATGCGGGCGGTGGCGACCGACGGTCACCGGCTCGCCCGGGTGGAGATCCCGGCGCCGCAGGGCAGCGTCGGCATGCCGGGCGTGATCGTGCCCCGGAAGGCGGTCGCCGAGATCCAGAAGCTGCTCGACGATGGCGGCGAGTCCGTCGCGGTCGATCTCTCGCCCGCCAAGATCCGCCTGCGTTTCGCGGGCGGTCTGACGCTGATCTCCAAGCTGATCGACGGCACGTTCCCCGATTACCAGCGGGTGATCCCGGCCAACAACGACAAGCGGCTCACCATCGAGCGCGACGCCTTCGCCAAGGCCGTGGACCGGGTCTCGACGATCTCGTCCGAGCGCGGGCGCGCCGTGAAGCTGGGGCTCGCCGAGGGGCGCCTTGCCCTGTCGGTGAACAACCCGGATTCCGGCAGCGCCACCGAGGAGCTCGACGTCGATTACGAGGCGGCCAACCTCGATATCGGCTTCAACGCCCGCTACCTGCTCGACATCACCGCGCAGCTCGAGGGCGATACCGCCCTGTTCAAGCTCGCCGACCCGGGCTCGCCGACCCTGATCCAGGACCGCGAGGGGGCCCCGGCGCTCTACGTGCTGATGCCGATGCGGGTGTGAGCACGCTGTCATGCCGAGAACCGTCGTCCTCGATCCTTTTCAGGAGGCTTCGCTCGATCGTCTGATCGCGGCGGGCCGTTACGGATCGCCGGAAAAGGCGATTGCGGCCGGTGTCACGTTGCTGCTCCGGCATGAGGATCGCCTGACGACGCTGTGTGAGGCTTGGAGAGAGGGCGTCGAGAGCGGCGATTACGAACCCCTTGACGCGACGCTGGACGCCTTGGAGGCGCGCTATGGCGCGATGGAAAAGGCGGATTCTTGAAGCCTGTCGTGGTTTCGCGGCGCGCTCGGGCGGACCTGTGCGAGATTGGTGACGTCATCGCCGCAGATAATCCTTCACGCGCCCGCAGCTTCGTCTCGGAGCTGCGCACCCGATGTCAGGCCCTTGGTCAACGGCCGATGATGGGTAGACCCGCGCCGGAGATTGCGCCCGACGTGCGGATCCTCGTATTCCGCTCCGATCTCATCCTCCATCGCGTCTTCGACGATCGAGTCTCGGTCGATCGCGTCGTGCATTCGGCCCGTGATCGATCCACCCTGTCACCGCATGACTGAACCCGACATCGCCGGCAGCGCGCGCGTCACCCGCCTGATCGCCCGCGATTTCCGCAATCACGCCGACCTCGAATTGAACCCCGCGGCCCGCTTCGTCGCGCTGGTCGGGGAGAACGGGGCCGGCAAGACCAACCTGCTCGAAGCGCTCTCGCTGTTCGTGCCGGGCCGGGGCCTGCGGCGGGCCGAGTTCGCCACCATGGCGCGGACCGGCGGGCCCGGGGGCTTCGCCGTGTCCCTGACCCTCGACCGGGACGGCGCCGAGCATCGCCTCGGCACCGGCCTGGAACCGCCGGGACCGGACGGGCGTACCAGCCGGCTCTGCCGGATCGACGGCGCCCCCGCACCCTCCCCGGTGGCGTTCAGCGAGTTCCTCCGGGTGGTCTGGCTGACGCCGGACCTCGACGGGCTGTTCCGCGGCGCAGCCGGCGACCGGCGCCGGTTCCTCGACCGGCTCGTGCTGGCGGTCGATGCCGGCCACGGGGCGCGGGTTTCCGCGATGGAGCGGGCCCTGCGCTCGCGCAACCGCCTGCTCGAGGATCGGCCCGACGACGACCGCTGGCTCGACGCGGTGGAGCGGGAGGTCGCCGAACTCGGCGTCGCTGTGGCGCTGGCCCGCCGGGAGACCGCGGAGCGCCTCGACCGGCTGATCGCCGAGACCCGGGACGACGCCCAGCCCTTCCCGTGGGCCTCGATCCGCCTGGAGGGCGACCTCGACGACCTCGTGGCGGTCTGGCCGGCGATCGAGGCGGAGGACCGCTTCCGGCTGGCGTTGCGCAACGGCCGCCACCGGGACCGCGCCGCCGGACGCACGCTGATCGGGCCGCAGACCAGCGACCTCGTGGTCCGCCACGGACCGAAGGACGTGCCGGCGGGGACCGCCTCGACCGGCGAGCAGAAGGCCCTATTGATCGGCCTCGTCCTGGCCCATGCGCGCCTCGTGCGCGCCATGAGCGGCATCGCCCCGGTGATTCTCCTCGACGAGGTGGCGGCGCATCTCGATCCGCGCCGCCGCGCCGGCCTGTTCGAGGCGCTGGAGGCCCTGCCGGGTCAGGTCTGGATGACCGGCGCCGACCCAGACGCCTTCGCGCAGGCCGGCGACCGCACCGAGGTGCTGCGGATCGGGGCCTGACCTCAGGCGGCCCGGATCGTGCCCAGGAAGCGGGAGACCTCGGCCCCGAGCTGCTCGGATTGGCGGGACAATTCGCTCGCCGCGCCGAGCACCTGGGTGGCCGCCGCGCCGGTGGCTTCCGAGGCCTGGGCCACGCCGACGATGTTGCTCGTCACCTGATCCGTCCCGGTCGCCGCCTGGGCGACGTTGCGGACGATCTCCTGGGTCGCCGCGCCCTGCTCCTCGACGGCCGCTGCGATGGTCGTGGCGACCCCGTTGATCTCGCGGATGCGCGCCGCGATCGTGTCGATGGCCAAGACCGCCTGCCCGGTCGCCCCCTGGATCTGCGTGATCTGCTGGCTGATCTCCTCGGTGGCCTTGGCGGTCTGTCCGGCCAGTTCCTTCACCTCGGCGGCGACCACCGCGAAGCCGCGTCCCGCATCGCCGGCCCGGGCCGCCTCGATCGTCGCGTTGAGCGCCAGCAGGTTGGTCTGCCCGGCGATGTTGGAGATCAGCCCGACCACTTCGCCGATGCGGGCGGCCGCCTGGCTGAGATCCTGGACGAGGTGCTGGGTCTGGTCGGCTTCGCCCACGGCCGTCTGGGCGAGGTTGGCCGAGCCGAGCACCTGCCGGCCGATCTCCTGAACCGACGAGCCCAGTTCCTCGGCCGCCGCCGCCACGGTCTGAACGTTGGTTGAGGCCTCCTCGGCGGCGGCCGCGACGGTGGTGGACTGGTTGGCCGTCTCGGTGGCGCTCGCCGTCATGGTCTGGGCGGTGGCCTGCAGCTCCGTGGCCGAGGCGGAGACCATCCCGACGATGCTGCCGACCGCCCGCTCGAAGCCGTCCGCCAGTTCCAGCATGGTGCGCGTGCGCTCGGCCGCGGCGGCCTCGTCGGCGCGGCGCTTGACCTCGGCCTCCGCGGCGGCCTTTTGGGCGACCATCGCCTTGATATCCTCGACCGCCTTGCCGACTGCGCCGATCTCGTCCTGGCGGGCCGCCCCCTGGATCTCAGCGTCGATCTCACCCTGCGCCATGCGCTGCAGGACCTTCACCAGCCGATCGAGGGGGCGGGTGATGCCGAGCGTCGCGATGAGCACCGCGGTGAGCAGGCCCGCCAGCATCCCGAGGCCGCTGACAATCATCAGGGTCTGACGGGTGGTGTCGGTCTGTTCGGTGAGCTCGTCCGAGCCCTTCCGCATGTAGGTGGTGATCGCCTCGGCGAGGTCGTTGCCCTCGGCCAGCATGCCGGAGAAGGTCGGATCGATCGCTGTATGGATCAGTGCGATGGCCTGCTCGTTCCGGTTGCTGGTGCCGAGCCGGCGAACCTCGCTCACGTCCTTGACGTAGCGTTCGATGCGGATTGTCAGCGCGTCGATGCGCGGCGCGAAGGTTTGCGCATGCGACCGCAGGTCAGGGAGCAGCGCCTTCACCTGGGGCAGGACGGCCTCGAAGCCCCGGTTGGCAGCCTGCATCTGGGCGGCATCGGTCTCCGCGATGACGCGATACACCCAGTAGTTCAGTTCGATCATCAGGCGGTTGAGACGGCGTGCCTCTGCGACGGCCGACGCCTCGTTGCTGATGAAGCGTGTGTATCCTTCGTCGATCTTCGTCATCTGCGCCTGAGCATACCAGACACAGCTGCCGACGATCAGGCTGATCAAGGCGATGACGGCTGCAATCTTGGGCAGGATCTTGATGTTGGACAGGCGGAACACGGCTTTCAACCTCCCGATCGACGTCGATGACAGACGGGTGTTGGGCTGCGGCGTCGATGGCCGTCGTGCTAAAGCAGTGATGTTAATAGAAGGTTCTTGTCAAGATGTAAAATACGAATTTCGATACGATTTATGGCGGTGAATCCATAGTCTCTTGCTGCGTAGATTAAAGAGAAGGGGCGGTGAACTCGATACTTGTTTCCGGATGGTCTGTCGTCAGCTTTTGCGTCTCGATCTCGTATATTTGTGATCGGCTTTTCGAATGTATACAGTCGGAAAATATCTTACGCGTGGCAGTCGGTGTTCCAGGGTCGACGCCTGCGCCGCCGGCGACCGAACGTCCCCACCGGGGCGGGCCGGCCTTTTCTGCGGACGCCGGGGCGCCACATAGGGGGCCGGCACGCAAGACGCGCGTGCGCACGGAACGTTCAACGCATGTCCAAGCCGGTCCACGCCATGATCCGCGTCCTCGAAGAGGAGCGCGCGCGCGACTATTACGCCCGTGCCTTCGGGCTCGAGGTCGCTGACCGCTTCGACTTCCCGGACTTCACCTTGATCTACCTGCGTGACCCCGCCTCGCCGTTCGAGCTGGAGCTCACGGTCAACAAGGGGCGCGACAAACCCTACGATCTCGGCGATGGCTACGGCCACATCGCCGTCGTGGTCGACGACGTGGAGGCCGAGCACGCGCGGCACACGCGCGAGGGTTTCACGGCGACCGACGTGAAGACGCTCAAGCACGGCGAGGACGTGCTGGCGCGCTTCTTCTTCGCCACGGATCCCGACGGCTACAAGATCGAGGTCATCCAGCGTGGCGGGCGATTCGCCTGATGGCATTCGATGAACCGAACCCGTTGCGGAACGCCCAGCCGAGATCGATGCCGAACGACAGCCACCAAGAGACCCGTCACCAGACCCGTATCGTCTGCATCCGCCACGGGCAGTCGACGTTCAACGCCGCCCACAAGCTCGGGGGCGGCGATCCGGGCCTCCTGGATGCCCGGCTGACGGAATTGGGTCAGGCCCAGGCCCAGGCCGCCCGGGAGCGCCTGCGCGCGATCCCGTTCGAACTCGTGGTGGTCTCGCCGCTCACCCGGGCGATCCAGACCGCCGCGATCCTGTTCGGCGAGCATCCGAGCCGGCCGCAGGTGCTGGTCGAAGTCCTGCACCGGGAATGCCAGGAGAGCAGCTGCGACGTCGGCCGTGCGGCCTCGGAGATCGCGGCAGAGTTTCCGCATCTCGATGTCGGGCATCTGCCGGAAGTCTGGTGGCACGCCGAGCCGGGCTGCGAGGTCGGCGGCTATCCGGTGGAGCCGCGCGCCCTGTTCGACGCCCGGGTTGCGGCGTTCCGGGAGTGGCTGCGGGTACGGCCCGAGCGGACCATCGCGGTCGTCGGCCACGGCACGTTCTTCTACCACCTCACCGGCACGTTCCTGGAGAATTGCGGCACCATCGAGCTGGATCTCGACGCCGCGCCCGTGGCGGCCTGATCAGGCCGGCGCCAGCGTCTTCGCCGCATCCAGGCGTTCCCTGGCGCCCGCGACGGCGATCTCCGGCGCCTGCCGGCCGACCATCAGCGTCGCGTCGAGGATCGCGCAGGCCTCGGCCCAGGTCCCGGGCACGAAGGGGGCGGCGCCTTCGGCGACCTCCGCCGCGCAGCGTGCATCCTCCCCGGCCCGTTGCGCGGCCGTGGCGGTGCGGGACACCGCCGCGGTCAGCGCACCCTCGCGCCAGCGCCGCGCCTGGGCGGCGGACTGCGAGAGCGCCCCACCCTGCCACGCGGCCGAGCGCGCCGCTGCGAACGCCGCGGGCCAGTCCGGCGCCCCGGCGCAGGCCTCCGCATTCTCGGCCATGCCGGCGAGGGCGCACAGGGGGGCGAGGATGCGCCGGACGCTCTCGAGCGCGAGCCGCCGGGTCCGGGCGGCCTCGACCACCGGACTGTCGGCGCTGCCGGACAGGCGCAGCACGAAGGCCAGCAGTTCCGATCGCACCGCATCCGGCATGGCGTCGTTGAGCCCGAGGGCGTAGGCGGCTATCGGCCGCGAGAAGCAGGGCGGGCAATCCGCGCTGGACCGGATCGCCCGATAGGGCAGACCCGCGGCAACGATCGCCGCCTCGTTGATGCAGGTCCCGCCATCGGGGCCGGGGAAGGGGTGCGATCCGGCAAGCAGTCGCCAGTTCAGGATCGTCGCGAAGTCGGGATGCATCGGCGCGCTCTCCGTCTCGGGCACGCAGCGTGGCACGCCGCAGCCCGGAAGGCGAGGCCCCTCAGCCGCCCAGGGTCGGCGCGAGGCCCGAGAGCATCGCGCTGCCAAGCACCAGCACGAAGGCGGCAGCCAGCAGTTCGACGCCGCCGAGCGCCAGCAGCCCCGCCCGGCCCCGCCCGCCGGCGAGGCGCAGGGCCACGCGCTTGGCGAAGACCGCAACGCCGGCGAGCGCCGTGGTGGTGAGTGCCGTGCCGAGCGCCATGGCCAGAACCGCCAGCACACCTGCCCCCGGCACGCCCTGAGACACCGCGAAGACCAGCACCAGCACCGCCCCCGCGCAGGGCCGCGATCCGGCGGCTAGGACCACGCCGGCGCGCTCGCGCCACGTATCCATCGTCGCGAGGGCCTGCGGCCCCGGCAGGTGGCTGCAGCCGGGCCCGCAGGCGGCGTCGAGCTGGACGAGGCGCCCGGCCTTGCGCCAGGTCAGTACCAGCCCGATCAGGGCGACCAGGGCGAAGCTCACGGTCTCGATCGCAGTGCCGGCCCGGGTGATCCCCGCCGCGGTGGCGTTCAGGATCAGGCTGCCGATCCCCACGATCGCCCCCGCCACGCCGGCCTGGAGCAGGGCGGCGCAGAGGCTCAGCGCGCAGCCGCGCCGGAACGCCCGCTCGCCCGCCAGAATATAGCCGGCGATCACCGCCTTGCCGTGGCCGGGCCCGGCGGCATGGAACACGCCGTACGCGAGGGCGAGCCCGATCAGGGGGCTCCAGCTGCCGCCGCCCCGGAGTGCGCTCACCGCGGTATTGAGGCTTCGTGAAAAGCTCGCCTGGAGCGCCAGGATGATCCCGCCAAGGCCAGTCGCCGCCGGGGCGGCTTCGCGAAACCCGATGCCGAAGGGCGGGCGCGGCGGCGGGGCGGCAAACCCGGGCGCCACGAGCCATGCGATCCCGGCGGCCAGGAGTGCTGCCATTCCGATGGCCGCCGCCATGAGGCCAAGCCTCAGGCCCAGCCGTCCCGCCCCGGCCGGTGCAGCGATCCCGATCCCTACGGACATGCGACGAGCACCCGGCTGGCGAATTGCACGCCGTAGGTCGAGGCGGCGGTCAGCGCCTCGAAGAACGCCTCGGTCATGCCCGGCGAGCCGGCTTCCGCAATCTTCGGCTGCTCGGACTTCGGGCGGGTGACGGTGGCGGCGCAGCCCTGCGGCGCGCCGCTGAGCGTCGCGGCGTCAGACCCCTCCGCGAACGAGAAGGCGACGAAATAGGTCGGGTCGTAGACCTCCAGCGCAGCAACCCCCCGCCCCTGCTGGACCGGCGTCTTGAGCGGCAGCAGGAAGGTCATGACCAGCGCCCTGTCCTCCATGCGGGCCGCCGGCTCCTGCGGATCGGTGAAGGCCTGTTCCTTGCCGCCGACCTTCAGCTTCGTGAAGTAGCCGAATTCGGCGAGGCTGGCGGTGTTCTCGGCGGCAAGCCCGGCGAGCTCCTCGGGGCTGAGCTTGCCGTCCTTGTTGGTGTCGAGCCCCTGGGTCACGAAAGCCGTGTATTCCGGGTCGAAGCTCCAGGTGTCGCGCACGCCCACGAGCTTGCCGCCCTCGTAGACGAGCTGCGCCTTGGCGGTGACCCAGACGTGCGGATGCGCGGAAGCCCCCGAGGCGGCACAGGCGAGGAGGGCGGCCAAGGCTACGGCGCGGAAGCTCGGGCAGGGCGCGGCGATCGTCATGGGCGGGAGGCGCGCTCGCGACAGGAGGGTATGGCTGACCCTTCCTCGCGCCCCGGTTGGGCGAAAGCGAGGCGCCGCCTACTCGCCCGCGTCGAGGCCCATGAGCTGGAAGCTCACCCGCAGGTCGTTCGACATCGGGATGTCGAGGCGCTCGCCGTTGGGCAGGCGCTTGAGGAACCAGCGCTCGTAGGTCCAGCGCAAAGCCCGGGACTCGGCGAGCCGCGTGAAGGTCTGCTGGACGATGCCGGCGAGCTCCGGATCGTCCTTGCGGAACATGATGCCGTAGGGCTCGTAGGAGAGCTTGTCGGGCAGCACCGTGTAGTTCGACCCGTCCTGCGCGTCCGTGGCGATCAGCCCGTAGAGCAGCACGTCGTCGGTGGCGAAGGCGTCGGCCTTCCCGGCCTTCACCATCGCGTAGGAGGCGGCGTGATCCGGTGCCGTCACCACCTGCGCGTCGATCTTCAGGCGGGCGAGCTGGTCGCGCACGGCTTTCTCGTTGGTGGTGCCGGCGGTGACCACCACGGTCTTGCCGCCGAGGTCGCGGTAGGAC
>NZ_JAKSYG010000244.1 GCF_022829725.1 Methylobacterium sp. E-005
AGGCGAAGCCGCCGGTGCCGTACACGAGGGTACGGTCGAATGCGTAGCCGAGGCGGCCGCGCACGGTGCCGCAGTAGTCGAGGCTCGACAGGCCGCGCGGGTCGGTGACGTAGTAGCCGGCGGCCAGCGCGCCGCGGGTGATGAAGGCGCTGTTCCGGTTACGGCCGAAGCCGAGGTACTGGGCGTCGGCCTCGATGCCGAGGACGACGCCGGAGCCCGCGGTGAACAGGTCGGTGTAGCCGATCTGGCCACCGCCGGAGAAGCCGTCCTGGCTGCGGCGGTGGCCAGATCGGCTACAACTACCAGTTCACCCCGGGCTCCGGCGTCGTCGTCGGCATCGAGGCCGACGCCCAGTACCTCGACTTCGGCCGTAACCGGAACAGCGCCTTCATCACCGGCGGCGCGCTGGCCCCCGGCTACTACGTCACCGACCCGCGCGGCCTGTCGAGCCTCGACTACTTCGGCACCGTGCGCGGCCGCCTCGGCTACGCCTTCGACCGTACCCTCGTGTACGGCACCGGCGGCTTCGCCTACGGCTCGGGCTCCTCGGAT
>NZ_JAKSYG010000251.1 GCF_022829725.1 Methylobacterium sp. E-005
ACCCGACCCCGCAATAGGGGCAGGTGGTCCGCACCGTCTGCGCCGCCACTGGCTGGGTCATGGCTTCTTCCTCGAAGGGTCGTCCTCGGCGGGAGCAAGCTCCGCGCCGTATCTCCCTCCCCCCTCTGCGGGGGAGGGTGGGATCGCGTAGGAGGCGGCGTGATCCGGTGCCGTCACCACCTGCGCGTCGATCTTCAGGCGGGCGAGCTGGTCGCGCACGGCTTTCTCGTTGGTGGTGCCGGCGGTGACCACCACGGTCTTGCCGCCGAGGTCGCGGTAGGAC
>NZ_JAKSYG010000252.1 GCF_022829725.1 Methylobacterium sp. E-005
GGCGGCTGGCCGGGCGACAGGCGCAGCCGGGGAACACCCCTGGGGCCCGGCGCGGGGCCGGGCACGCGGCCGTCCGGGGCGACGGGGGGGCCAGGCTCCTGAACGGGTCGAGCGGCGTGGTGAGCCTCGGGCGCGGCGCGCTGCGCGAGCTCGGCCGGGCCGGCGACCTGCCGGCTGATCACCTGCGCCGACGAGCCCAGTTCCTCGGCCGCCGCGGCGACCGTAGTGACGTTGGAGGCGGCCTCCTCGGCCGCGGCCGCGACCGTGGTCGACTGGCTGGCGGTTTCCGTCGCCGTAGCGG
>NZ_JAKSYG010000253.1 GCF_022829725.1 Methylobacterium sp. E-005
GCTCGCCGTGCTGTCGGTCAAGCGCAAGCACGTGCCGATGTGGCTGGCGCTTAGCGCTGCTCGGGCCGCCGAGATTTTGAAGGATGCCGCTGACGGCGCGCGCGCCGTGCGACTGACGGGAGGACGGATGCAATGACCGCCGCCGCTCGCATCCCGCTTTATCAGGAGATGGCAGTCGCCAGTCAGGTGGCCGCCGCTCTGATCGCCGCCGGCATCGAACCGGACGACGAAGACTTCGCCGAGCTGATGGCCTCTGAGACGAACATCCAGGACAGGCTGATCCGCATTCTCCGCGCCGCCCGCCACACAGAGGCTCTGAGCAAGGCGCTGAGCGGCATTCTCGCTGAGATGCGGGAGCGTAAGGCCCGGCTCGACAACAAGGCTGAGCGGCTTCGTGGCGTGGTCCTAGGGGCCATGGCGGATTTGGGCTTGACCAAGTTGGACGGACCCGACCTGTCCGCCACCGTGAATGCCGGCAAGCCCAAGGTGGTCATCACCGACGAGGCCAAGCTGCCGGACGACGCCTGCATCTTCAAGCGGGAGCCGAGCAAGACCGCCATCGCCGCCGCGCTCGCAGACGGTCCGATTGCCGGGGCTGAATGGTCGAACGCGGCCCCTGTCCTCACAGTTCGCACGAGGTAGCCATGTCAGACAACCTCGACATCTGGAACCGGCTTGGCCGCACCGACCCGGCGCACACCAAGGGCTTCAAGCGGGCCGGCGGCTTCTCAGGAACGGCCATCAAGCCGATCTACACCGACCAGAAGATGACGGAGGTCTTCGGGCCTTGCGGCGACGGCTGGGGCTACAGCGAGCCGACCTTTCAGCTTGTGCCCGCCCCTGACGGCCAGACCGCCGTCTATTGCTGGCTGTCGGTCTGGTATCGCAAGGCTGACGGCACGCGTTCGGAGCCCGTGCACGGGGTTGGCGGTGACTTCGCTGTCAAGAAGTTCTCATCCGGCATGGTCGTAGACGATGAGGGCTTCAAGAAGGCGTTCACCGACGCTCTCGGCAACGCCATGAAGCACCTCGGCATGTCGGCCGACGTGCATATGGGTCGGTTTGACGACAGCAAATACGTGGCCGAGCTGAAGCGCGAGTTCGCAGAGCAGCCCGCGCCGCCGCCCGATCTCCGCAACGTCCACGACCTTCACACCAACGGCAAGCCGATCATCCGCAACGCCTCGCAGGAAACGGCTGGCAAGATGCTGACGAAGCTTTGGACGATCCAGGGCGACGCCGTAGCGGTGTGGCTGCAGCGAGACGACGTGAAGCGCGCCCTCGCCAGCCTCGATGAGGTGGACCGGCACCGGGTCGAAGATATGGCCGAAGAGCGCAACGCCTTGGGCAATCTAGAGGCGGCGCAATGAGCGGCCGGGCCTTCCTCGTGCTCGCCAACGCCGCTGTGCGTGAGCGGGCTATTAAATGGATCCGCGGGCTGCCTGACGGCACGCGGGTGGAGTTCAAGGGGCCACGCCGCTCCTTGGACGCCAATGCCCTCCTGTGGGCTCGCCTCGCGGACATCTCGCATCAGGTCGAATGGTACGGCCTGAAGCTCAGCAGCGAAGACTGGAAGGATGTGCTCAGCGCGTCCCTCCGCAAGGCTCGCGTCGTGCCGGGCATCGACCCTGGCACCTTCGTCCCGCTCGGCATGCGGACCTCGGACATGAGCAAGGCCGAGTTCAGCGATCTGCTGGCGCTGGTCGACGCCTTCGCCGCTCAGCAGGGCGTCATCTGGTCCGACAGCGGCTTTCCTGACCCCACCCTAGTCCAGGATGCCGCGAGCATGGGGAGGGTGGCCGCGTGAACATGCACATCATCCCCGGAAAGAAAAAGCGGCTTCGGAGCGGCGTGTGCGCCTACTGCGACCGAAAGGTGTTCCCGGCGGGATCGCCCGAGGCACGGGCTAACCGCAAGTGTCAAGCAACGCGAGATCACATTGAACCGCAGCTTCTCGGCACCGCTCGCGATCGTGACGAAAACCTCGTCATCGCTTGTCTCGAATGCAACAGCATCAAGGGGCACTACCCGCTTGAGCCCTTCATGTTCTTCCTCGCGGCGTATCGCGGAACGCCGAAGTTCAACATGGGGGAATTTCGGCGCTTCGTCTACGATTTGACGCTCGCTGGGTTCAAGGCCGCCCGCGTCGTTGCTTTAAACGCTCGACCGAAGCCTCCGCAGCGGCGTGACGAGTTTGGTCGGTTCATGCGGAGGGCGGCATGACCCGCATCTGCACGATCCCCGGCTGCCAATCCCCGCATCTCGCCCGCGGATGGTGCAACCGTCACTACAGGCGCTGGTGGCGTTACGCAGCCCCCACCGTAGTTCGGAAACCGCTCGCGCCAGTCAAGGATCATCACCTCGCGCAGATGACGGCCCTGGCCAGCGAGCAGGGCCTGTGCCGGTCCGACATCGCCGCCATCACGGGCTGGTCCGTCCAGACGGTCGGACGGCATGTCGGGCATCTCGTGCCGGCGAAGGCGCATCCGAAGCCGGACTACGACCGCTACCGCCGGATGCTCTCAGCGGTCAAAGCCGCCTCCTACGGGGAGATGGACGGCATTGCCAAGAGGTTCGGGCTCAAGAGCGCGAAGGTGCTGAACGTCACCTTGGTTACAGCCCGTCGTCGCGTCGCCGAAGCAGAGGGAGCGTCCAAATGAATGATGCCAGCTTCATCTGCGCCATCTGCCAGCAGGAGCGCGAAAACCGCTGGCTCAAGAGCGGTCGCAACCGACACATCGCGCCGCTGTGCTGGT
>NZ_JAKSYG010000177.1 GCF_022829725.1 Methylobacterium sp. E-005
GCTCCCAGGGTGCTGCCGATCGAGCGGCCAGTTTGATCAGGCTGGAGATGCGAAGGTCAGCCGGACGGCTGCTCTTCGGCGGCGGAGAGCGATGAGGAGGACCAACGACCCCGCGCTCGCCGCCGCATCTCCCGGCACGGAAGCCGGGAGCAGCGCGACCGGATCTCAGTACGAGCCGAACTTGTAGTTCAGGCCGGCGCGGACGACGGCGAACTCGTCGGAGCGGCGACCGACGCCGCTGTAGACGACGGGGAAGTTGTTGGCGGCGTTGATGACGAACGCGCCCTGGTTGCGGGTGTTGCGGTCCAGGTTGACGTACAGGCCTTCGACCTTGAGCGTCACGGCCGAGGAGCGGAAGAAGTTCAGGAACGAGTCGGTGGGGAGCGCGTACTCGATGCCGCCGCCGACCGCGTAGCCGGTGCGGAAGCTGTCGTTGCCGGCGTAGCCGCCGAACGAACGGTCAGCGCTGCCCGAGCCGTAGGCGAAGCCGCCGGTGCCGTACACGAGGGTGCGGTCGAAGGCGTAGCCGAGGCGGCCGCGCACGG
>NZ_JAKSYG010000254.1 GCF_022829725.1 Methylobacterium sp. E-005
GGGGGCTGCAGCAATCATCTCGACGGCGCGTACGCCATTGTGGATGTTCTTGCGGCGAAGGAAGCGATTGCACTGCTGCCGGAGGACCTGAGCCCGGTGCGGATCAGGTTGGCAGTTCATTGAGTGGTCCCCACTGCGATCTGATCTGCTTCGGCGACGCGACGACGGGCTGTGAGATCGTCGGCAGAGTGCGCATCGGCTCCGCTCGCCAGCATCTGGCGGAGATCTCACAGCCCGTCGTCGCGTCGCCGAAGCAGATCAGATCTCAGTGGGGACTACTCAATGAACGGCCAACCTGATC
>NZ_JAKSYG010000255.1 GCF_022829725.1 Methylobacterium sp. E-005
ATCCGTCCGGCCAGTGCCACCCGGTTGCCCGGGCGACATTTCGAGCGGAAACCGGCCGATCGGCCGTTCTCCTTCCGTACGTGTCAAATCCGTGAGAAGCGGGGTTACGAGCCTAGCAAGCCTCCTGACATGGGCCGAGTCGGGATTTTTCCCCGACAGCAAAGGGTTTTATGAGAAGCCCGGGTTCGTTTTCTGTCTTCGGGCGTCACTGGGATATGCCGCCTTGCGTGCCGCGACTGTCTGCTCCCGCGCGGCCTTGCTCCCAGCACTGTCCGGTGTGTCGTGTCGCCGGCTCGCCCTGGCCCTCATGACGGCGTTGCT
>NZ_JAKSYG010000004.1 GCF_022829725.1 Methylobacterium sp. E-005
GTCAGGCACCAGGGCGGGACCCCGAGGACATCTAAGCGCGCAGTCACGTGATCACATAGCCATGTGATTGCCTGATCACGCAGCTATGTATCTGCGTACCAGCCGCGGATGCGGTCGGGATGTGCGCGAGCCGGGCGAGCCGTGAGGGTATGGCCGCCCGGCGAGCGTCCCTCGGCAAATTCTTTGACGATATTCGCGTGATATTCGCCAATCCTGGGCCACGAAGACCGGGGCCAGTGGAGCGCGACGCGGTGCCCATTTGCCCAACCCGTGACTCAAGATATGTCTCTGTGCATGACGACGGCCGGATCCAGGACCGTCATCGCTGCCTTCACCGAGGACGAGGCGCAGCGTCTGACGGGCATCAGCCTGACGCAGCTCAGGTATTGGAGACGCTTGTCCTTTTTCGTGCCGAGCCTGAAGGTCGAGATGAGCGAGGGCGAGGAGACGCGCCTCTACTCGTTCCGTGACCTCATCTGTCTGCAGGTGCTGGATCGGCTGCGGAATGAGAACGGCGTCTCGCTGCAGCACCTCCGCGACGTGAAGGCGAAACTCGTCGACCTGGGCGACGATGTGTGGGCGAGAACGACGCTCTACGTCCTCAACAAGCGGGTCGTCTTCAACCATCCCGAGACGGGCCGGCGAGAAGAGGTCACGACCGGCCAGGGCGTCCTCAGCATCCCGTTGGAGATCGTGCGGTCGGACATGGAGCGCAATGTCCGTCAGCTGCGTACGCGGAGCTCGGATAATTATGGAAGGGTCCAGAGCGTCCGAGGGGTGGCGAAGAGCAACCCTGTGATCGCCGGTACGGCAATCCAGGTCGCGAGCATCAAGGCCTATGCCGACGCCGGCTACACGGTCCAGCAGATCATCGACGAGTACCCAACGCTGACGGAGCGCGACGTTGAAGCGGCCCTGGCCCACGCCGCCGCTGCCTGAGGCCGCCCCAGCAAAACTGATTATCCGCGTCCTCCTCGACGAAGGCGTGCCTGTCTCCGTAGCTCGGGCGTTCGAGGGGTGCGGCCACGTAGCTATCCGGCACGCAGACGTCTTGGCCCCAGGGTCGGACGATTTGCTCGTGGCCCGAACCGCGCAAGTCAACGACGCGACGCTGATCGCGATCGACAAAGACATGAAGCGCATCACCGGCCGCTACGGGGAGGCGGACCCGAAATTCCAGCTGCTCAATGTGATCAAGATCGGCTGCTCGGAACCGATGGCCGCAGCGCGGATAGAGCAGGCGATGGAGCTGATTGAGCTGGAATGGCGGTTTCGCTGCCAGCAGCGGGGCCGACGCCTCTACATCGAGATCGGGCCGCACTGGATACGCACCCACCGCTAGGAAGGCCGCTCGTCCGGCGGCAAGCGCAACGACATAGTCACATGATTGCGTGCCCACGTGATTATGAGGTTACGTGATCAGGGATGATAGAGCCGCCCGGCGAGCGTGCCGCGTGGACGGGGCAGGGGTGCCGCCATAGCTCTCCGGTATGGCCAAAGAGATCCCCAGCGTCGCCGACCTTCGCCGCAAGTCCGAGGTGTCGGACGAGGAAATTGAGGCGGCGACTGCAGCCTACCTGAAGGACGAGGGCGCCCCTGGCCTGCCCCCTGAAAAGTGGTCCTCCCTGAGGTATGGCTTTGAGCCATGTGGAGGATGTCGTCATGGGACGGAAGAAGCATACGGCTGAAGAGATCGTTGCTAAGCTGCGGCAGGTCGATGTCTTGATCTCGCAGGGT
>NZ_JAKSYG010000010.1 GCF_022829725.1 Methylobacterium sp. E-005
CCTTCCAGCCGTTTACCCGCCTCGTAGTGGACGGGTCCGCAGGTCACGTGGGGTCGGCCCAGAAGGGGGTCGGCGCGGGGGTCATTTCCTCCCCCCGCCGGGGTTAGCGTTGTTTCTCACGCCCCGCATCCGAGCACGCCCTGTACCGGTTCCGCCGCCCGGGGCGATGGCGGCTGAGAGCCACCGACGCGGGCACCGCCCCATCCGCAGACCCGCCCGGTCAGCCACCGGACGGGCCCCCGAAGGACGCCCCGGGATCGCTCCCGAAGCGCCGCGGACAGGTGGCGGCTAATGAGCACAAAATAGGAACATTGTCAAGGGTGGCCCTTTTCGTTCCTACCCGGGTGGCGGGAGCATTCTGGCGGACGGCACAAGAACTCTGCCGTCACGGGCCGTGCTGTCAGAGCGGGAGCTGCCGGAAGCCGGCCTGCCGATGCATCGGAATCTCGAATAGGAACGGCGGTTCCAGGCTCCGCAAAAGACCGTCGATGTCCGGCCACCGCCAGATCGGGAACGAGGCTTGCCGGTTGATGGGCGTGGTCTGATAGCCAGGGGCCAGAACGAAACCCTTCAGGCCGACTCGCCGGAAGGCCGCGCGCTCTGCTTTGTTCTTCTGGATGCGCCTGTCGCCGGTGACGACGAGCCAGTCATCGCTGGTGCCCGCGAGGTAGGCCATCCAGGCGAGGTCCGAGGCGTGCCGGCCACACGGAAGGTCACGGATGTGCAAGGCCCCCTCTCTCCGATGCCGGAGGTAGCCATCCAGGGTTTCGGCCAGCACGGGGGTCGTGCAGTTGTCGAAGAAGACCTTCAAGCGGCCGCCTGCAGATCGAACGCGCGTCGGAAGGCCATCGCACGCTTCACGGCGCGGACCGGCACGTCCCAGACACGAGCGGCGGCCTCCGGCGAGCCCTCAGCCTCGACGGCAGACACGAGCGCGTCCACGGGCACGGAGGTCTCGGCCTCGATCGGCTGTCCGAACGAACGGGCCGGATCGATCTTCACCGAGCTGCCGCGCCCGAGCGGCCACCAGATCGCGGGAATGCCGGCCTCGTCGTAATCCAGGTTGGTCAGGCTACGCTCCACAATGTCGCGGAACGCGAACTGCTTCCGGAACAAGTCGATCAGCTTGGTCTGACCGTCGGCCTCGACGGCTTGAAGGAACACGGTCCGGCCGTCGGATCGGAAGCGAGCCGTCGCGAGCGGCCGTGCATCGCCGACGACCTCGCGGGCCAGCGCGATCGTTTGGCGGACACGCTGCGGGCTCAGACCCTTCTCGATGAAGGTCGAGGCGACACGGATCTCCTGGAGATCCCGGAAGCCGAGGGCAATGCCGTCATCCCCGAGATCGACCTGCGGCTGCCAGAGAGGCTCGTAGCGCGTCCCGTTGGCGTCGTGACCGCGGAGCCATCGCGAGATCTTCGCCGGTGAGATACGCAGCAGACGACCAGCCTCGGCCGGGGTATAGAGCCCGATACCGACAAGGCCGGTGGCTGGAAGCTGCGCGGTGTGTCCCACGGCGTTGTGCTTGGCTGCCAGGGGGCTGACGTCAAGGGGTTTCGACGCCCGCTGTTTCGACGCAGAGCGCGTCATAGCGCGGGTCTGCACAGTCGCCCCGGACAGGCCCGGTCCAGGCCGGGACACGGGGTCGTTCGGAGGGATTCCATGGCCACCCGCATCGCTCTCCTCGGCCTCGGCGCGATGGGCCATCCCATCGCGCGGAACCTCGCTACCAAGCGCCTATCCGAGACCGAGACGGTCATATCGGTGGATTCCGATCCGGCGCGCCTCGCCGGGCTCGATGCGCCGGGCCTCGTCGCCACGACGGATCCGGCCGCGATCGACGGCGCCGAGGTCCTGTTCCTGTGCCTGCCGAACGGCGACACGGTCGAGGCGGCCCTGTTCGGCGCGGACAGGCTCCTCGAGCGCCTCGCCCCCGGCGCGGTGGTGGTCGATCTCAGCACCATCGCGCACGCCAAGGCGCTCGCGATCGGCCGCGCCGTGGCGGCGACCGGGCGGCGCTTCGTCGATGCGCCCGTTTCCGGGGCGCCGGCCGGCGCCGAGGCCGGCACGCTCACCGTGATGTGCGGCGGCGAGACCGAGGCCGTCGCGCGGGTGCGCCCGCTCCTGGAGCGGATCGGCACGACCATCCTGCACATGGGGCCGACCGGCTCCGGCCAGCTCACCAAGACGATCAACAACGTGCTCTACGACATCAACATCGCGGCGCTCGCCGAGGTGCTGCCCATGGCGGTGGCGATGGGCCTCGATCCCGAGCAGGTCGCCCAGGTGGTCACCACCGGCACCAGCCGGAGCTACGCGGCGCAGTATTTCGTGCCGCGCATCCTCCAGGGGCGCTTCGACGAGGGCTACCCGATGGGCGCGGCCTACAAGGATCTCGTCGCCGCCGCGGCGATTGCGGCGGAGAACGGTTTTCCGATGCCCGTCACGGCGGCCGCCACCGCCACCTACCAGACGGCGCTCCGCCAGGGCCACGCCGACAAGGACAAGGGCGCGATGGTGCTGCCGTTCGAGGATCTGCTGGGGGTGAAGGTGCGATCCGGAGCATAGGCGGTCTGCGCCGAGTTGCGGAGGCATTGGGGTTGAAATTTTGTCGTCATATGACGACAAGACGGTATGCCCGTGCTTCGCCGGACGCCCACCTATCAGGCGTGGATCGACCGCTTGCGGGATCGCCGCGCAGCCGCGCGGGTTCTGGCTCGTGTCGCCCGCTTGGGCCTCGGCAATCCCGGCGACGTCAGGCCTGTTGGTGATGGCGTAAGTGAGATGCGGATCGATTACGGCCCCGGATACCGCGTCTATTACGTGCATCGCGGCGCAGAGATCGTGGTGCTGCTGTGCGGCGGCGACAAGGGCTCGCAGGACCGGGATATCCGCGAGGCGAAACGGCTGGCGAAGGATCTGTGACGATGCCCACCGAGACCTTTCCCTACGACACCGCCGAGCACCTGCGGACACCCGAGGATATAGCCCTCTACATCGAGGCGGTGCTGGAGGATGGCGATCCTGCCCTGGTGGCCGATGCCATCGGGGTCGTCGCCCGGGCGCGGGGAATGGCTCAGATCGCCCAGGAGACCGGCCGCTCCCGCGAGCAGCTCTACCGGACCCTCTCGGAGAAGGGGAACCCGCAGCTCGACACGCTGATGGGCGTGCTCAAGACCATCGGGTTGCGCCTCAGCGTGAGGCCGATCGAGACCGACGCCTGACCCCCCCCTACTCCGCGGCCTCGGTCTCCGGCACGGCCGTCCGGCCGGGGCGCGGCACCACCGGCGCGTCGGCGCGCTGGAGCACTTCGAGGGCCGCATCGGCCTCCCGCTGGCGGTCCCAGAGCGCTGCGTAGACGCCCCCCGCCTCCAGCAGCTCGGCATGGGTGCCGCGCTCCACGATGCGGCCGTGGTCGAGCACCAGGATCGTATCGGCGTTCACCACCGTGGACAGTCGGTGGGCGATCACCAGCGTGGTCCGGCCGCGGCTGACCCGGTCGAGCGCCGCCTGGATCTCGGCCTCGGTGAAGCTGTCGAGGGCCGAGGTCGCCTCGTCGAGCACGAGGATCGGCGGGGCCTTCAGGATCGTACGCGCGATGGCGACCCGCTGCTTCTCGCCGCCCGAGAGCTTCAGGCCGCGCTCGCCGACCGGCGTGTCGTAGCCCTCCGGCAGGCTCGACACGAATCCGTCGATCTGCGCGAGCCGGGCCGCCTCGCGCAGCTCCGCGTCGGTGGCCTCGGAGCGGCCGTAGCGGATGTTGTAGCCGATCGTATCGTTGAACAGCACCGTATCCTGCGGGACCATGCCGATCGCCGCCCGCAGGGATTCCTGCGTCACCGCGGCGATGTCCTGCCCGTCGATGCTGATCCGGCCGCCCTGCGGCTCGTAGAACCGGAACAGCAGGCGCGAGAGCGTCGACTTGCCGGCGCCCGAGGGCCCCACCACCGCCACCGTCTGCCCCGCCGGAATTTCGAACGAGACGCCCCGCAGGATCGGCCGCTCGGGATTGTAGGCGAAGCGGACATCGGCGAACCGCACCGTACCGCCCGCCACCGTGAGTGGCGCCGCACCGGGACGGTCGGCGATCTCGGGGTTCTGCCCGAGGATGCGGAACATGTCGTCGATGTCGATCAGAGCCTGTTTGAGCTCCCGGTAGATCATGCCCATGAAATTCAGGGGCATCGAGAGCTGCACCAGCATGGTGTTGGCCAGCACGAAGCCGCCGATCGTGGTGCGCCCGGCCAGGATGTCCCGCGCCGCGAGCCACATCACCACGGTCATGCCGAGCGTGAAGATCACCGCCTGCCCGGCATTGAGCACCGCCAGCGACACGTAGGTCTGCGTCGAGGCCTTTTCGTATTTGGCCATCGATTCGTCGTAGCGGGCCGCCTCGCGGCGTTCCGCGCCGAAATATTTCACCGTCTCGTAGTTGAGCAGCGAGTCGACCGCCTTGGTGTTGGCGTCGGTGTCGGAGGCATTCATCCGCCGGCGGATCGCGATCCGCCACTCGGTCGCCTTGTAGGTGAAGGCCAGATAGGCCGCGACCGTCGCGAAGGCGGTCGCCGCATAGGTCCAGTTGAACTCGTAGGCCAGCACGCCGAGCACCAGCACGAACTCGACGATGGTCGGCACCAGGGTCAGCACCATCAGGCGCGACAATTCCTCGATGCCGGCCCGGCCGCGCTCCAGCACCCGGGTCAGGCCGCCGGTCTTGCGCTCCAGATGGAAGCGCAGGGACAGGCGGTGCATGTGCTCGAAGGTCTGGAGCGCGAGGCGGCGCACCGCGTGCATCGCCACCTTGGCGAACAGCCCGTCGCGCATCTGGGTCAGCCCCGACATGGCGATCCGCGAGACGGCGTAGAGCGCGATCAGCAGCATCGGCGCGGCGAGCAGGCCGGTGGGCGCCGGTGCATGAGTGCCCTCTTGGCCCCCGACCGCCGCAACCAGCGCGTCGGTGATCCATTTGAAGGTGAACGGCGTCACCATGGTCACCAGCTTGGCGGCGAGCAGCAGGCCGAAGGCCAGGAAGACGCGGCGCTGGAGGTCCGGCCGTCCGTGTGGCCAGAGATGCGGCCAGAGCCGGCGATAGGTGGCGATCAGCCCAGGGCGCTCAGCCGGGGGTGTCGGCCCGGCCGGGGGCGCGGTGTCGTCGGTCATGCAGGGATTCGCGGGGCGGAATGACGTCAGCCCCGCATATAGGCGCGTGGCGGCGCGGGAGCACCCGCGCTGCGTGCAATGCCCCGTCTCACGCCCGCCAGAACGGTTTCCGGATCTCGGCGCGCAGGCGCCAGGGATCGAGCCCGGCGTCGCGGAGCTGGTCGGGATGCAGGGCGGCGAGCATCCGGCGCGTGCGGAGGCGATCCAGCCAGAGGCGCGGCAGGGGCGGGCCGGAAGCGGGCCGGTCAGCCGCGGGAGAGCGAGTCAAGATCAGGGCGGGCATCAGGAGAAATCCGGTGGCGGTTGGGCAGTCCGGCCGGGATTGCGGACCCAGCATTGATCCGATACGGATCTCGGATCAATCGAAACATTGACCTCGGAGCAATCATGCGACCCGCGGATTTCCGCTCCGTCGCCGACGCGATCGCCGCCGATATCGCGGCCGGCCGGCTCCCACCCGGGACGAAGCTGCCGCCGCAGCGCGACTTCGCCTACGACCGCGGCATCGCGGTCTCGACGGCGAGCCGGGTCTATGCGGAGTTGGCCCGCCGGGGGCTCGTGACCGGCGAGGTTGGGCGGGGCACCTATGTTCGGTCCGAACCGGGCCGGATCGTGTCGCTCCAGCCTGAGCCGCCGCCCGCGGCGATCGATCTGCAGCGGACCCATTCGCGGCTGCCCGAGCAGGAGGCCGTGCTGGCCGAGACCCTGACCGCGCTCGCCGGCGCGGGCGGCGCGATGGCGTTCGGCCAGTACGGACCCGCGGGTACGCCGCAGGCCCAGGCGGTTGCCGCGGCGTTCCTGGCCCAGGACGGCTACGCCCCCGACCCCGCCGACATCCTGTTCACCGGCAATGGGCGGCAGGCCCTCGCGGCGGCGCTCGCCGCTCTGGCGGCGCCGGGCGAGCGGATCGGTTGCGAGCCCCTGACCTACCCGATGGTGAAGGCGATCGCGGCCCGGCTCGGGATCACGCTGGTGCCGGTCGCCATGGACGCCGAGGGGATGTGCCCCAACGCCCTGCTTCAGGCGCACCGGGCGAATCCGCTCAGCGGCATCTACATCCAGCCGACCCTTCAGAATCCGCTGGGCGCCACGATGGGGCCGGGCCGCCGCGCAGACCTCGCCGCCGCGCTGGCGCGGACCGGGCTCATCGCGATCGAGGATGCGGTCTACAGCTTCCTCGCCGATGCCCGGCCGCTGGCCTGCTCGGTGCCGGACCAAGTGATCCTGGTGGACAGCCTCTCGAAGCGGGTGATGCCTTCGCTGACACTCGGCCTCGTGGCCGCGCCTCCGCCCCTGACCGACCGGCTCGCGGCCTCGATCCGCCAGGGCGCCTGGACGGCGCTCGGCCTGTCGCTCGCGGCCGGGATGCATTGGATGGCGGGGGGCGCGGCCGCCGCCCTCGCCGCGGTCAAGCGCCGGGATGCGGCGTCCCGGCAGGTGATCGCCCGGGCGGCACTCGCGGATCTGCGGGTGGTCGGCGACCCGCAGGCCTATCACCTCTGGCTGGAACTGCCCGAGACGTGGCGGGCCGAGGCCTTCGCGGCGGCGGCCCTGCGCCAGGGGATCGCGCTGATCCCGGCCCCGGCCTTCGCGGTGGCCCCCGGCCACGCGCCGAACGCGGTCCGCCTCGCCCTGGCGGTGCCGTCGCACGAGGATCTCGCCGCGTCCCTGCGCCGGTTGCGCCGGTTGGCCTTCGCGGGGGACGACCAGGTCGTCGAATGACGCCCGTTCACCCCCGCTTGTCGGACGGCAGCACGAAGATCTGGCCCGGGTAGATCAGGTCGGGATTGCGGATCTGGGTCTGGTTGGCGTCGTAGATCACCGTGTAGCGCTCGCCGCGGCCATAGGTGCGCTGGCTGATCCGCCAGAGGTTGTCGCCGCGGGTGATCTTGGCCGTGTTGATCTCCGGCACGAAGACCGCGCCGACCGTCGCGTCCGCCCCGGCCTCCGCCGCCGAGTACCGCGAATCGCCGGTGCCGGACCTCGGCAACCGGGGCGATGGCGCCCCGGCGCGATCGGGCGCCGCGCGCGTGCTGCCCGTCGCGCTGCCCCCTGTCGCGCTGCCCCCTGTCGCGCTGCCTTGGCCGCCAGCCCGCCCGCCGCCTGGGGCGCCGCCTTGGGCGCTGTCTCGGGCGCCGTCTCGGGCGTTGCAGTGGGCGCTCTCCTGCATCCCCCCTGGCGCGCCCCCTTGCCCGTCCGCCCGGGCGTGCTTCCGGGCCGTGTCGCGCGGTTGGCCACCGTCATGCGTCCGGGGACTGCCCTGAGGCGATGGCGGCTGCTGTCCGTCGGTGTCGCGGGTGGCCATTCGGGACGGTTCGGGCACCGCGAGCGGGACCTCGGCGCGGGTCTCGACCTTGCCGGTATCGGGGTCGATCTGGTCGATCCGCACCTGATACTGGCCGGGCTTCATGCCGCGTCCGATGGTGAAGCTCGCCCGCCCGTCCGGGCCGATGCGCCCCGGGGCGATCAGCGTGTCGTTGAGGTAGAGCCGCAGCAGGGCGCCGGGCGTGCCGGTCGCCGTGACGAACAGCCGCCCGTTCTCCTGCACGTCCACGCTCGCGATCCGGGCCGGTTGCCCGGTCGCGGGGGCGCCGGGCTGTGCCGTGGCGACCTTGGCGGCCGGCTCGGACGCGCCGGGCTGCGACAGGACCACGGTCGCGGCATCCGGGGCGGTCAGGGCGACCAGCGGCTGGCGGTCGCGCCCGGGGGCGACCTCCACCGCCACGCTCTGCTCCGACTCGGCCGCCCGTCCGTCCTTGCCGGTCATGCGCAGCCGGATCTGGCTGGACCCCGTGGGCAGGGCCGGCGGCACGACGGCGAATTGGCCGTCCGCATCGGCGGTCGCCCGGGCCACCGGCTTGCCGTTGACCAGCATCTCGACGACGGCGTTCGGCGCGCCCTGGCCGGCCACGACGGTGTCCCCGTTCGGCTCGACCCGGACGATGTCGAAGCGCGGCGCCACCTTGGCTCCGGGGCGCATGTCGGCCGGCGTCCCGGACGGGCCGGATCCCGCCGACCGGGCGTCGCGCGCAGGATCGGGAGGCGCGTCCGCCCGCGGCGGAGTTCCGGGTGCGGCTTGGCCCGGCCTGTCGTCGCGAAAATCGATGGATGCGTCCGGCTTGCGCGCCAAGGCACCGGGATCGGCCAGCGCCCGCGCGCCCTCCCCTGAGGCGGCGGGCCGGTCCACCTCCTGGCGCCCGGTCAGCTCGCGCAGGGACTCCCCGCCGAACAGGGCCGCCACGAGCCCGAGGCCACCGAGGAGGCCGACGAGCGCCAGGGCGAGACTGCGCCGCACCTGTCCCGACATCGCCACCCAAGCCTCCCTCGATCCGACCCGCCGCGCGGGAAAAACCGTCGACGGGGCACCGCATAATACCGTACATGGTCCCGACACCAAGCCGTCCCGCCGCCCAGGCGGGTGAATCCCCCGCGACTTCAGCAGTTTGGCCCTTGGACCGATTGGCGCGGGGCATGTCTCGGACGGCTCACAACGGACGCGCGAGGGAGGGCGCCGGATGGCCCCGGTGAGGACAGTCTGTGTCTATTGCGGTTCCGGCTTCGGGCGGGACCCCGCCTTCCGCGCGGCCGCGGAGGTGCTCGGAACGGCCATCGCGCAGGCCGGGATGCGCCTCGTCTACGGCGGCGGGGATGTCGGCCTGATGGGTACGGTGGCGCGCGCCGCGCTCGAGGCCGGCGGTCACGTCACCGGCATCATCCCGGATTTCCTCCAGGCGCGCGAGCACATGCTGGCGGAGGTGCAGGAGACCGTGGTGGTGCCCGACATGCACACCCGCAAGCGCCTGATGTTCGAGCGGGCGGATGCCTTCGTGACGCTGCCGGGCGGCATCGGCACCCTGGAGGAGCTGGTCGAACAGCTCACCTGGGCGCAGCTCGGCCGCCACCGGAAGCCGGTGGTGCTGGTCTCGGTGGCGGAGTTCTGGGCGCCGCTCCTCGCCCTGTTCGAGCACATGCGCGGCCACGGCTTCATCCGCGAGGGGCTCGACCTGAGCTATCTCGTCGCCAGCGAAGCGGCCGAGGTGGTGCCCCTGCTGCGCAAGACCGGCCACGAGCCGGACCCCGCGGCTGAGGACATCGTCCAGCAGCGGATGTGAGCGCCGGTTTGACCTGAGATCTGGGGGGTCCAGAGGACCTTGCCCCAGCCGTTTCAAGGTGTCGGGCCAAGGGCGCGGCTGATGGGGCGGGCTCATGGGGCGTGCTCATGGGGCGGGCTCATGGCGCGCCCTCTCCCGGGCAGGTCGAGCGAAGGGGAACCTGATCTCGGGCCCCGCACGGGAAGCGCCGCACCAGCGGGACGGGTGGGCTCGGGTCGACGCTTTGCGACGGCGTATGCTGGATCCCAGGTCGTGTTCCGCTGACGCTCCACGCGCCCGGAAAAGGGGCGGCGCACACCGGCGCGCGGCCGTCGTTTCGGATCTCCGCCCAACACCGTGAAGGCGCTGGATCGCGACCTTTCGAAACGAGCAGGCCGTCGCGGCGTGGAAGGTCGCTCAGGCCGCGCGCACCTCGGCGATGAAGCGGTCCACCTCGGCCTTCAGGCGCTCAGAATCATGCGACAGGGCCGCCGCGGAGGCGAGCACTTGGTTGGCCGCCGTCCCGGTGCCCTCGGCGGCGCCCGCCACCCCCGCGATGGTCGCGGTGACGGCGCCGGTGCCAACGGCGGCCTCCGCGACGTTGCGCACGATCTCCTGCGTGGCCGCCCCCTGCTGTTCCACCGCCGCCGCGATGGTGGCGGCCACGCCGTCGATTTCGCGGATCCGGATCGTGATGGTGTCGATCGCCGACACTGTCTGGCTGGTCGCCCCCTGGATCTGCCCGATCTGAGCGGCGATCTCGTCCGTGGCCCGCGTTGTCTGGCCGGCCAGCTCCTTCACCTCGGCCGCCACCACGGCGAAGCCCCGGCCCGCCTCGCCCGCCCGGGCCGCCTCGATGGTGGCGTTCAACGCCAGCAGGTTGGTCTGCGACGCGATGCTCGAGATCAGCACCACCACGTCGCCGATCCGGGTCGCCGCCGCGCTGAGCGCCTGAACGAACCCGCTGGTCTGG
>NZ_JAKSYG010000021.1 GCF_022829725.1 Methylobacterium sp. E-005
GGGGGAGAGGGGCTAGGAGGGTCGAATGTACGCGCTGTTCGCCGGGCTGATGTACTATCCCGAAGGCGGCTGGGGCGATCATCGGCTAACCACGCCGGATCTAAGTTCCGCGCAGGCCGAAGCGAAGAACGCCGAGCACTCTGCTGACTGGTGGCACATTATCCATGTGCCGACCGGAATGGTTATCGAACGCTGGGCTACGGACATCTACGATAAGGCCGGCCCGTTAGCTGACGCCTGATCAGACCTGCGGCGGCTTCTTGTGCTCCACGTCGCTGAGCAGCTTGCCGGCGAGCAGCCTCGGTGCGAAACCTAATCAGCCCGGCGGGGAACATCCGGTCACGAAGAACGGCGTGATCACGTCGCGCTTCTTCCGCCGGCTCACCAGCCGCTGGTAGGCGTTGCAGGCGACGCTGACCGACTCCACCAGATAGGCCGGCCCGCATGGAAAGTTGTCTGGCAGCCGCAACGCCGACTGCTGCGGCTTGCCAGACCGGTCCCACGGGGGATGCTCGAAGTCCTGATCCTCGGGGATATAGCGGCGCCCCTCCGGCATGCTGCTCTGGACGCGGCGCTCATACCGGATGTCGCAGTCGTCGTGATAGTCGATGATGCGCTCGACCCGAATGTAACCACCGGGCGCCACCTCTTCGGTCAGCAGACGACGGCTCAGCACGTCGTAGGGCCAGGGGGCATCCCGGCTCCAGCCACCGACGACGTAGGCGGCCGCGGCCACCGCCACGAGACTGAGGATGCCGCCCATCATGTGGAGCGTGCGCCCGAGGGCGCGATCGAAGCCCTGTACGGTCATGTCGGGGGAGCCTGCAGGAGCTTGAGGATTTTCTGGATTACGGGCAGCACCTTCTCAAAAAAACCGGCCGCCCAAGCGAACACGAGCGGGCCAATTACCAGCGCCAGTTTCCAAATTCGGGCCCAGAACGCTTTCCAGCGCTGACGGTCGATCTGCGCCTCAACGAGCTGTTCAAGCGCCTCAAACTTCTCGTCCGTGTCGAACCACCGGATGAGCTGCCGCCAGCGAGGCGTGAAGCGCATGAGCAGACGCTGCTGCTCCTCCTCGCGATCGCTTTCGTCGAGCAGTCCCCTAATGGTTTTCGCGCCGACTTCGCCTAGGCCGTCTCCATCGGTCGGCAGAGCATCTCGAAGCGCTTCACCAGCACCTTCGGCTACGTGTCGAGAGTGTGATTTCCCGAGCGCCGACGTGGTTCGTCGCGGCGTATTCATGGCGCTCCCGGGGCTGCATCTTAACGTGCATTCGGTGAGCCGGTGCTCGGCCCGTTGAGTTCAGAGATCCGCACGGTCATTCCGCCGAGCCGGTCGAGCTCGCCGAACGCCTCGACGTGGATGTCGTCACGATTGCCGGCATAGGTGTAGCCCACGTTCAGCGGCACGAGGCGACGCTGGCCTGGGGCGGGCTCGAAGTAGGAGGCCCAGGCGCAGCCGATGAAACGGCCGGCCGCATAGATCTCCACGCGACCGGGATAGGCGTCGGCGTCTGCATCAGGGTGCTTCGGGATAGATGGGAAGGAGATTTGCACTAGCCACGTCGGGGCAAGCGCGGGCTGCGCGCTGGCGACGCGTAGGGCCACCCCAATCATGATAAGGGCTAATACAAGCAGCCAGCGGGCGTGGATGCGGGCACGCATCAATGAGCGGCCTGCTTGCGAGCCCTATGTGCGATGGCTGGAGCGACCTTCTCGGCCTCTTCCATCGTGGAGACGACGTTGCTCGGAAGCTTGTTCGCGGTCGCCTGATCCGTGATGATGGCGCCATCCCTGCCGAGGACGCGGGAGGCGGCCTTCAGGATGCCGTCCTTCCGCCGGGACCAGAGCACCCAAGCCAGAGCCACAAACAGGGTGGCGATGCCGCTCGCGATCTCGGTCTCGGACCCCTGGTCGAGATAGCCGTTCTGGACAAGGGATGCACCAGCCGCCGCCAGGATCAGCTTCAGCGTGCCGGTGGCCTGGCTCATGGTCGCCTGTTCGAAGGCGCTGGGCGTAGGGGTTTCGTCGGACATGCATACTACTCCACTGCGTCGTAGGTTGCGGCGAAGATGTCGGGTTTGCAGGGGTAATAGCGATCCGGCTTAGGCTCGGGGATGATCCAGTCGCCGGGCGCGAGGTAGGCGCGCTGCTCATGCGCCGTGATTACGTAGGCATGCAGAAACTCACCATCGTCGGCCAAGCGCCGCTCCCAATGCACGCCCTTCATGGGGAATTTTTCGGGGAACCACTGCTCGGCAGTGATCTCGACAGGCTTCTTGCGGAATTTCGGCATCGGGCTATCCCAGATGCGGCGCGAGCTGCGACCACAGATCCGAAGGGATGCTGTCGAGTTCGGCCTTGGTGAAGGTCTCGTGGTGCATCACGCCGACGCGCTTTAGCTTCTCTACGAGGGCGGGCTTCAGCCGAGGGAGCGCGGCCTGGACCTCGGGCATGCCGAGGGCCACCTCGATCTTCAGGCCGTCGCTCGACGTGGTGGTGTAGGGGAGAGGCAGAGAGTAGGTGCGGGCCATGGCTACTTCGCCTTCTTCGGATCGACGACGGTCCCGTTGACCGTGATCGGGATCTGGTTGCCGTCCGGGTCGGTGACGATCACGACGCCCTTCTTGGAGTCGCCGGCCTTTAGGGCGGGGGCGGACTTCTTCACCGCCGGCTTCTCGGGCGCGGTGCCGGCCGTGTAGGTGCTCTTGCCGGTCAGGGCGGTGCAGGCGATGTTGGCGACCTGCGTGGCGGGGAGGATCGCAGCCGAACCGCCGGCCGCCGCCGCGATGATGTTGGCGACCGACGCGACGGACGGCTCGATGCCGCACAGCGCCACCGCCGTATCGCGGGCCTGCTTCAGGACGGCGGCCGCCTTCTGGATCTGGGTCGGGGTAGCGCCGGCAGCGGCGAGAGCGGCGGGCGTGATCTGAGCCGCCGTGATCGCGCCAGCCGTGAGGCCGGACGTGACCTGGGTGGCGGTGGTCGTGTTGCATGCGGAGAGCGCGACGCCGACGCAGCCAAGCGCCAGCGCCCGAGCGATGTTCGGGAGCATGGGAAGTTCTCGCGATGGATCGAATGTCGCTTGACCGGCGACTCGGCTGTGCTAGTCTTTGCACCTTGCTAGAGGTCTTAGGGGCGTGCCCCGGTCCTCAATATTCAGATGGCGCTTTTGGCGAGGCGCCTTCGGTGTTGAATGCCAGCGAAGCCCCGGTCAGCCAACAGGATGCGGCCGGGGTTTTTGCTTGTTCTCCGTCGACTCGGAAGGATTTGACTGAGAGCGCGAGGCTTTGCCTGCGAGCGCGGATCGGCTATATTCGGGAGGTCAGTGCGGCGCGCTTTCGGAGCGCAGAATGGCTTGTTGGTAGCCGAAGCTCTTGGGTGAAGAGCCTGCTCGTCGGTTGGTGGTTCAAGACCGCCCGGCAACCAACCCTGTAACCGTAGACGAGAGCCGGGTAGACCCCGCCCGCACTGGCCTCACTTCCAAGGCGTCAGCAGCCCCATTAGCCAATTGCCGAGCTTTTTCCCGGCAGAGTCAGGATAGCGGATCGGCCCAGGCTCACCGTAGTGAGGATCTAGGGGCCGCTTCTCCAGCTTCCCCCGCCAAGCCTTCGGAGCCTCGGTCGGCTTCGGCTTCTCGGTCATCGCGTTACCTCGGGAAGTTGGCAGCAAAGAACAGCAGCCCACTCAGGGCCACAGCAGATCCGAGCAGCACCGCGAAGAAGGACGGCCAGCCGGGGTGCTTGAAGGGCATCAGCGGTGCTTCGCTCGGTGGGTGACATGGGCGACCGCAGCGCTGCGCTTCTTCACGACCGCCGGCTTTGAGACCACCGAATGCTTGTCGGAGACGGGCTTGGGCTTGGCGGGGGCTACGGAGGCCGCTGGCGGCGTTTCGGCTACAGCAGGCGTCTCTGGAGCCGCCCCATGCCCAGCGGCCCGTAGCGCGTCGCGAAAGTGCGTGAAGTAGCCGGCGATCAGTGCGGCATGGTCTGTGCCGTTGATGATGGCCCGAGCGCCGTGCGGGTTGCTCTTGCCATGCCCAAAATAGTTCGACAGCTTCTTGGTAGTGAACCAGCCCTCGATCATCCCATGGAACAGGATGGCGGCAGCGATGTCGGTGCGCAGCGCCAAATCAGGCGTGCGAGCCAGATCCTCGTCGGCTTTCAGCAGGCCGAGCTTTCGCAGCTTCGTGGTCGCATTGACGTAGTTTGCGTGCCACGTGAGCTGCACGAGCCCTCGGCCGTAATAGACCTGCTTGTACGGGCCGGTCGCGCGGCCATAGGATCGCCTGCGACCTCGGCCTTCCTCGTGGACCGGCTGCATTGACGGGCCAGCTTCCCGCAAGGTCGTCGCAAGGCAGTACGCCAGCGGGTCGGTCGGCAGGGCCGCTGGGCACGCGTCAAGGATCGCGTCCATGCCCTGCACTTGTTGGGGCGTGAGGCTTCCCCCGAAGAGGGGTTTGCGGACATGGTCAAAGAAGACGGCGCGGTTGAGGGCGGCGGTCAATGAGCAGCCTCCCCGTCATGCCGCGGGGCGTCACCGAACTCAGCGACGTATCCGGCCTTCCAGTCGCCGAGGAACACGGCCTGCGCCTGCTCGACGGTGACCAGGCCGCGCTTCAGCTTCGCGCACACGCGATCCTCAAGCCGATCCTTGTCGTGGAACGTCCACGGGCCGTCCGAAGCCTGGATCCAGAGGTTGGCGATGTCGTTCGAACCGCCGGCACAAAGCGGCAGGCGATGGTCCACCTCGAACGGGGCCATGTGGTCCGTCCCCGGTATCGCGTCGTGCGGTCCCTTCATCCCGTAGCGGCGGTAGACGGCCAGCTTCTCGGCGCCGGAGACATTGCGGACGGCCGCGGTGTTCGTGCCCACGATCTCGGCCCGATCTGTCGTCCTCACCGCCCCTGGCGTCAGGACAGGATCGGGTTCTGTGCCGTCTGAGGCGGCGAAGGCATGGGTGGAGAGCAGACACGCGAACGCGCCCGCGAGAATGCGGAGATGCATGAATGACCTACGATTTGGCGAGTGAACCGAGATCAGCGCCTAAATAACCGTTGGGCGCTAAAATCCTGGGCTGGGCTCGACTTTGTCCACCCAATGGGCCATGATTCGGCATGACCGCAGACGATTATCGAAATGCGCTCGCCAAGTGGAAGCTTAAGCACAAGGCGGCAGCTGAGTTCTTCTGCATCACCGTCATCACATCGCAGCGGTATGCGACCGGTGAACGTCAGGTGCCGCCGCCTATGGCGATGCTGATCCACCTGATGCTGGCGATGAAGTTAGATCCGCCGAAGGTGCGCGAGTGGCTTGACGACGTGCAGCCGCCGGTCTGGCGGAAGCGACAGCGGAACTGAAGGCTTTGCAGTTGGGAGAGTGAGATGGCGGGGCGCGCCTACGGGAACGGATACGTCTCAATCTACTGGTCGGACATGCGGACCAGCGGCGGGATGCCTGTTGCCTACACCGGCATTGACGGAAGCATCTATCGGAGCCTGCAAACTGGCATTTGGGGCGTTCAAATAGGTAAGGTCTTTGTCGGCGTAGTTCGCGGGCATCGGGACCCCGGTCACGACCGTGCGAAGCCTTAGCCCCCGAAGGTCCCGTATCCGCTGGAGGAGAGAGGATGACGATCCCGCTGCAACAGATCCTTGACGGGCTACCGGCGGAACGTCGGGTTTACGTTGAAGCGCGTGCTCGCGAGTTGATCGCAGAGACCGCGTTGACGGATGCTCTAGCTCCAGTAGTTCCCCTCTCACCCGGAGAGCGTCCTACAGAACCGGGGTGGTATGTGATGGCGAGGTTTGGCCAAGAGCGTGTTGTCGTAGAAGTAACTGACGCATTCCCGCTTCAATGGCGTGAGACCGGCTTCCAGGACACCGGATCAGCAAGCGAGATTGAGATCCTTGGGCACACCTTCATCGCCCGCATCCACCCGGATCGGATAGAAGGTTTGCCGCAAAGCGCGCTTCAAACGGGCACGGTCGTCAACACACCGGGAAGCGCCGTGCGATACCTTGAGGGTCAGCGCGACAACGGCAAGTGGGATGATCTGCCATGACCCCCGACATGAAGCGCCTGTGCGATGCAGTCTGGTCAGCGGAAGCGACGCCGACATTCCGCGAGGCAACAGGTGAACGATCTTCAGATGACGCCACTTCGCATGAACGCGGGCGCTATCAAGCCATCGTCCGCTCTGTTCTTATGGCTTTGAGGGAACCGAGCGACGAGGCCACCAGTCACGCGAGCTACGTCGCTGAGACACTCTATCAGGACAATGCCCGCTGGCTACCGGCTCTGATTGACCACATCCTCGCAGAGCCTGCTACACCGTGAGGCGGTAGACAATGAGCCAAAGCGTGATTGATCGAAAATACGGCGGGTTTTTTCAAGACGAAGATGTTGACGTTACCGGCTTGACACTACTTATGCCAAGTTTTGTGCGATGCAACGTTGAGCGCCGGCAGACTAAACCGGAAGAACCCATGACTCAATTATGGGGCGCCCACTTCATCAGCTGTCATCTTACAGGCGATGGTTGGCCGGAATGGATGAAGCAGAGAAGCGCGGCCAGCCCATTTAACGGATCGGATCCAGTCCCTGAAACTTGAAGGGCTCTTATGTGTCAGCATCGCCTCGCTACAAGCAGTTCGACACCGTCCCCCTACCCAACGGCGCCTCTGCCGCTCGTCCTTCGAAAGCTCCTCCACGGAGGGGGCTGGTGAGACGCAGCAGACTGAGCCGGGACTTCAAGCCCGCGGTGTAGATGTGCGCTCGCCAGCTTTTAACTCCGCCTCGGCGGAGGGAGACGTAGCGCCGTATCTTCTCCTGGGCCAACAGCCCGATGTAGGAGATTGGCGCTCGTCTCCTCATGATCGCAGACGGCATCGGTCAGTAAAGGGTGCTGCGCACCGCTGCGCGGCTTCGCCCTTGACTGCCCGGTGCTCGTCGGCGGTGCAGCTTTCATACGATCCGCGGACAAGCCTGAGCGCAATAGGCGCTCTAATCTTTGGAGCGCCCCGATGATTGATACACTGCACATGCGCGAAGTGTTCGCGGAGACAGCGAAGCTAATTGATGCTGGATGCGACCCAGCGGCACATATTGTCGATCTTGAGGCACGGATGGCAGAGATGAAGGCCGAAGAGCAGGCCGTCATGACAATATTATATACCGATGAGGTGTTCATCGGTACTCATTGGGAAGAGTGGCCTAAACCGGAGAAAGGGTGCTGGCCCGCATTATGTGCTCTGACATCAAGCTACGGCGCCGACGCTGAGGAAGTTCCTCGTGATCATTTCTTGCTTCTTGCCAACATGATAGATCGACACGGCCGAAGCGCGGTCGAAGCGTGGGTTTCTTGGCGGCGTGGAGTGGATGGGCCGATGAAGGGAAGTTTGACGGCAGAAGGCAAAGCGGCCCTTGCCGAACTAAGATCTCTAACAGAGGACGAACAAAGGCTTCTTCGTCAAGCCCTAATCCGTTCTACTAAATATGTCTGTGATATTCCTGAAACGAACAAAGCGGCGGAAGCGAGCGGCCTGGATCAACCGAAGCGCCCCACTGGGGTAGGCACTAACAGGTAAGGAGAGGATGATACCCTACGCGCTGCCATTCCCGACCATTGAGCGGGTCGAGGTCGTTCGGATTGATGAGGCCCACAAGTCCATAACGGAGTTCAAGCCGCTAATCACAGACCGATACGGCGAATGGTTTGTATTGCATTGCAGTTCGGCTCACGGTCCTATGGCGGTCGCGCGATTGCGACTGGCAATCCCTGTAGGCGGCATTCCCGATGCTGTTTTCAACCAGCTTCGGGGCGAGCCTTATGCTATCGACCTTGATGCGCCCTCACCTTCCACCTGAACACCACCAAGGCGCCCGCCACGCACTGCACCTCGGCACCGGCACGAACACCACGGGGTTCACGACCGGCGAGACGGTCACGGCGTCAGCCCCACAAGGCTACCGTGCGCCCAGAGCTGCGTCGTCCCACCGATCATCCGGTGAAGCTGATACGTCGCCCCGCTCGTCAGGATCATCAGGCTCTGCGCGCTCGTGTAGTTCCACGACACGGTGGAGGTGGCGAGGTTGACCGTGAGCGCCCCGCTGCCGTCGCTCGATAGGGCGCTGATGAGCAGGGTTGCCCCGTTCATCACGGTCAGCGCGAAGGTCGACCCCGTGAGATCGATCAACGAGCCGTCAGGGTTCTGGAAGCCCCAAGTCTGCGGCGGCGTCGAGTCGCCCTGCCAGATCCCGAACGAGATCAGCGCCGGGTTCGATAGGGGGATTGGCCCCGTGCTGAACTGGAGCGCGCGAAGCGAAGGCGTCAGGTTCACCGGCCCCTCCGCGACGGTGTAGGGATTGCCCATCGGGTCGATCGCCACCGCCTGCTGCCAGTAGGTGCGCGGGGTGAGATCGATGGTGTCGGCATAGGTCAGCGCGAACCGGAGATTGGAAACGAGGCTCGCCCCGCTTCCGGTCACAACGATGTTCAGGTTGGCGCCCGTGGTCTTCATGACCGAGATGTCGGGCGGCGTGTAGCTCGTGCTGAGCAGACCGAGCATCGCTGGGTTCGGAGGCACCCCGAGCAGCCATTGCGCGCTGTAGCCGGTCAGATCCTTGCCGGGGACGGCAAGGTTCCAAGTGCGGGCATCCCCGACCTGAAGGCTGACCGAGCCCTGCCGAACGCCCGGCGTCGTAGAGACCGCCTGCCAACCGCCTGCCATGCGATGCTACCCATATCGTCCGGTCAGGCTGACGGTGTCCACGAAGGCACCCGTCTGCGTGATGTTGTCGTTGTAGGCGCCGGTCTGATTGATCTGAGCACGCGGTAGAGACGCGATGACGACCGTGACCGTGTCTGAGCCAGTGCCGATGTCCGCGAGCGTGAGCGAGTTCGGCAGGCTGCCGTAAACGGCATCTGATCCCGAGCCGGCGTCCGAGACCGTGACTGCAGAAACGACCCGAACGGAGGCCGCGTCAGTGCCCGCGCCTGCATCCGCAATGGCGACATATTCGGCCGCGGAAGCCGAGGCAGCATCGTATGCTGCGCCATTGTCGTTGACCGCGACCACCACCGTGACGAAGGCAGCGGCGGTATCGGTGCCAGAGCCTGCGTCGCTAATAGAGCCAGTGTTCGCGGCCGACGCCGTTGCGGCATCCGATCCGGCGCCCTGGTCCGAGGCTACGGCGGGACTCGTCGTCCTTGCGCTGGCGTTATCGACAGGGCTGCCGATGTCGCTGGCAGACGCAAGGGTCGTGGCGGCTGCGCTGGCTTGATCACTGCCTGCGCCCACATCAGATGCGTTAGCAGTTCGAGTCGTGGAGGCCGTCGCGGCATCTGTCCCGGCCCCAGAGTCCGCGAGGGTAGCGGATACCTGCGCCGAGCCGGTGCTAGCGTCTGACCCGGTGCCTTGATCAGTGGCCGAACCGGTGTTGGCTGATGATCCGTTGGCAGCGTCGGAGCCGGTTCCTTGGTCGCTGGCAGATGCCTGCGCGCTCGCCGACGCGGTCGATGTATCCGACCCCGTTCCGGTTTCCGTAAGGGTCGTCTGAGCAGCGGCGCTGGCCGTCGCAGCATCCGACCCAGTGCCCGTGTCCGCCTGACTGGCGCTGGCCGTGGCTCGGGCGCTGGATGCATCCGACCCAGCGCCCAGATCCGAGAAGCTGGCAGAGGAAGCCGTCGTAGCTGCAGATGCGTCTGACCCGGTTCCGGTGTCGGCCGCACTGCCCGTGTTCGCAGAAATGGAAGAAGCAGCGTCGGTTCCTACGCCGCTGTCCGACGCCGTGACCGTGGCTGCCGCCGACGAACTGGATGTATCGGTGGCTGTCCCGCTATCAGTCGATGAAGCAGTAGCCGCGGCGCTCGTCGACTGCGCGTCCGAACCGGTGCCGGTGTCCGATGCTGAGCCCGCAACGACCGCGAGAGCGGTTGCGGTATCGGACCCACTCCCGGTATCCGTGAATGAAACGGGGTAGTCCGTCCCTCCCGTCGTGACTGTCGGGGCAGCGGCCGCGTAGGGGTTCGAGGCGTCGAGGGTGATGCCCCACTTATGGCCGAGAAAGCCTTCCGCGTACTGGATATCGGACAGATTATTGGTGTTGAGCGCCCATCGCTCGCCTAACAAACCGTTGAGGAACTCGTTTTGTCCGAAGCCGTTGACGCCGACCGTTGAGCCCTGTGCGTTTAGGCCCTGTTTGTTCGTCCCGCCGCCGCCTGCGTCCGCTCCATTGATGCGGAAACTGTAGGCACCTGTACTCTGATTGTACGTGGCAACAACCAGAACCGGCGTGTTGGCCGCGACCTGGCCTTGAGAGGTGCCTATGTTGGCTATATACTGATTTACGAGCCCAATTGACCCGTTACTTTCAATACGAAATTGCAGACCGCCTTGGCCTGCTGCGCCGTATAGGGTGTGTGTTTGCCCGAGTTGCGCAAGGCTGATAACCGCGATGAAAGTGCGGATCTGCGGGGCGGCGGACAGGTTTGTTTTGAAGGACTGCGAACCCCCGAACCGCTCGGCCGCGAGCCCGTTGATCGCATTCGCAACGTAGGCTGGCTGCGCCGCCGTCGTGGCCTGTGTCTCATCGTACCCATTACCCGAGCTATCCGCGTCCATGGCGACGTAGCCCGACGCGGGGACGGGATTGACGCTCGTGTTCGACGGGTCGTGCTGCGCGGCGAGCGTGCCCGACCCGGCCGAGCCCGTTGTCGCGTAATCGGCGGGGATCCAGGGGCGCGTCGTCATAAGGCTGCGTCCGGCAGCACGGGTGATGGCGGCAGCCAGGTCAGATCGAACGTTTCGACCGGGGTTCCAGCCGGTATGTCCTGCGCCACGAAGGCCGTGACCGTCAGGGACGGGGTCTGGGTCGCGTCTAAGTTCACAGCGGCGTAGGGTACGGTCTCACAGTGCGCCACGACCCAATTGCCATCCGCGCGTTGCCACGGGACCGCAAACGAGGTCGTTACCGCCCCCGGGATATCGTTGCCATTCACGTCCTTGCTGACAAAGCCACCTGTCGCCGGATCTTCTGTGAACTTGCGCTCGGCGTAGATCTGCCGCGCTCGCGCATCGACGCCATCGACACAAGCCTGCGCGCTCGCCTGATCGGAGAAGATGTAGAAGCGGGGCATCAGACTAGTCTCACGGGGAATAGCTGTACGAGACCGTGATGGTGCTGTTCTGCGGGACAGTGATGGAGGAAGAGAATAGGCCTGCCGAGAACAGCACGGCGCCAGAGGTCGCGGTGTCCGCGGGCGTCGCCACACCTGTAGGGCCAAGCACCTGACACAGGCCGGTGATGGTCGCGCCGGCAGCGTTCGTCACCGTGAAGGTCGTCCCGGCCGACGTGGCCTTCGTGCCAGCCGACGCGGCGCCATAGGTGGGCGCGAGCCGAGCGGCGATGATGCTCGTTCCGGCCTCGGTGAACGCGTGCGAGGCGTAGGTATCGCCCGCGACCGGGGTGCCGGCCGTGATCAGGCCGAAGAGCACGTTCGCATACGCCGTGCCAAGCCCGAGGAACTTGTCGAGCATGGCGTTCTTGCCCTGCGTCGTGATGAGGTTGTGGAACGTCTCTTCGTGAATGAGCGAGCCATCCGGGGCGCGAGCCGTGACGGTGTAGATCCCGCCGAGACCGCGCTCGTCATCACAGTGGTTCATCGGGACGGCGACGCTCGCCGCCTCGTGAGAAATACCGTTGGATACGTCAAGCATGGAGAAGGCTCCCGGCGAGCAGGGTCAGGGGGAAGGGTGAGGAGAAGGGGGGCTAGAAGCGCTTCAGGCTGCGATCTGAGCGGCCGCGATAAAGAGCTGATCCACCTGCGCCGAGGTCAGCTTGAGACCGCTGCTCAGGCTAGCGACGTAGGGATTTGTTCGCTCCCAGGCACGAGCTTCCGTGAACCAGATCTGGGCCTCACCGCCGGCCGCCTGAACGGCAGCGGTGATGTCGTCAAGAAGCGTCTTGCCACTCGCAGATCCCGGTGTGCGCTGGCACTGGATCTTGGCCTGAGCGCTGCTGACGCTGACCGGAACGGGAGTGTAGCCCGAAATGGCAATCCCATAGGGCGTCAGCACGTCCGACAGCGCGGCATCAGTCTGAGCGCCGCTGTCATCGGTAGGCCAGCGGGTGGGTTTGCGATTATCGGAACTCCACGCCGCGAACTCGGCGTCACCCGTCGCTACGGTTGCGAACCGGGCGGAGGAGAACACTCTGCCGTCGTCTGCCTGCCAGTACCAATCGTGCGGGTTGAAGGTGACGGCCGGAGCGAGCGACGGCAGAAGCCCCGCGAACGGATCAGTGGTCTCAGGCATACTGGCCTCCGGTGTAGGTCGTGCCGGCCGATGAGCCGGGGATGAAATTCGCACCCGCGCCGAAAGTGTTGATCACCCCGTTCAGGTTGACTGTGTACCGGGGACCGCTCACCGCGCCGCCGAAGGACGATCCGGTAGCGAAAGTGACACTGCCATTGGTCGAAGCCGCAAAGGTGGCAACCGAAAACGTCGGACCGCTATTAAACGTTAACGCCGAACCGCCCATCGAAATTGTGCCCGATAGAGCATACCCGAAATAGCCGTTGTTTCCGTCGCAGATATTGTTCGTGCCGATGATCATCGACCCACCTTGGGATGCAATGATATGCGCGACCGAACTGCCGCCGACCGAGCTGAACTGGCAGTTGTCGAACCTAACTAGCGCGTTGTTGGTCGAGAGGATCGTGTGATTGTTCGAACCGGTGTTGTAGAGCCTGACGCCGACAAACGAGACGGTCGCATTCGCGATGCCGAGGACGGCGGACCCTGAGCCGGTGCCCGCGCCGGAAAGCGTGTAGGACCCCGGAGAACTTGCGTTGCCCTGGATCAAGATGGTGCCAGAGCCCGCAGGTATGTTGCTCGGGAGGGCATAAGTGCCTGCAAGCCCGATCTGGATCGTCGCCGTCTGCCCCGTCAGGTAGTAGACGCGCAGCTTGGTCAGGGCGGCATTCAGGGTTAGAAGAGCCCCCGCCGCGGTGTTGGCCATGCCGGTGTTGCTGTCGCTGCCGTCCGAGCGGACGTAGAGGGTCGGGTTGGCGACGATGACGGGGACTTGGCCGCTTCCGGTGACAAGCGAAAGCACATCGGAGCGCAACAGGCTCGCCACCTGCCAATTTGAACCGATCTTACGCAGCGTAAGGATGTCGCCAGCGGCCCAGTCGCCGATTAGCGGGAGGCCCGCCCCTCCCAAGCGCCGAATTGGCAGCGCCCCGAGACCCGAGACATTGATCACATCGGAGCCGGCCGCCGGGTTGGCGGTCTTGACATGGATCTCCATGCCATCAGGCAGCGATGTTGGTGTGGGCGCTAGGGCTGCGATGAGCGCACCAGACGTGCCCTGGTCGACGGCATAGATCCACTGCCCCGACTGCACCCCGGCTGGAACGGCAGGTAGCTTTACCGGAATAAATGGGGCACCTGTGTAAACGGCGATGTTGCCCGACGTGATCGTGGTGGCGCCTGCAGCGAGCGTCACGACGTACAGCCCAACCCAGCCTGCATCAGGCGTCGGGATTGTGGGCGTGCCGCTGACCGCTGCGCCAGATTTCACCTGAACGGCGACGATGCCCAGTCGGGCGGTGTTCTGCGACTGGCCGTTGCCGCCAGGCCCGCTGTAGGGCTGAGCAGGGTTCGCGGCGTTGTAGTAGGGCAGCAGGACGGGGTTCGTATCGAGGTCGGCGTACTGCACTTCGACGAGAAACGCTTGGCTGTAGCCGTTCGTGCTCGGCGGGGTGAAGGTAATCGGATCGACCGCCCTCATCAGCCCCTGCTTGACCAAGGTTGTGCTGTCGGCCGGGAGCGATGACCAAACTGTCGCCTCGGTAGACGCCGCTTGATAAATCGCGCCCGGCGCCAAATTCGCAACGAGGCTCGCTGGCGTCGTCGGCGTCATCGCGAAGCCATCGACAGCCGTCGCGGTTCCGAGCGTCGACTGAGCCGCCCAGCCGAGCGCGATCATCGCGTTCTGCTGCGCCTTCAGCGGGTCCGTCTCGGCGATCAGGGCGCCCGCGTATGCGGTAACTCGGTCCATGCCGGTCTCACGTCTAGAGACCCCACCGACGCGTGCCGGCAGGGCTTGAGAATGGGTGTCGCGAAGTTCAGCCTGCGGCGCGGGCGAGCGCAGCTTCGGGCGTGTTCGTCATGATCATGTCGACACCGTTCACCGTCGCCGGGAAGAGGCGCAGAACGTTAGTGCCGGAACCGATCGTGACGACATGGTCCTCTGGCCTCGGCAGATTAGCCATCTGGCCGTCGGCCATCTGCACCCAGTTGTCCCTGAGCGCCGGTGGCCGGGCGAGCGAAGCGGCGGCCTCGTCGGAAATCTCCACCTCGCACAGCTTACGAGCGTTCGTGTGATTGTGAACTGCGACGCGCATGCTTCGGCTCACTGAATGCGAGTCCAGGAGACGACGCCGGCCGCAGCGGTCCGCGCGATGGTCGCGTAGATCTCACTGTCGGGGACCGGAGACGTGATCTGAGACAGGCTGATGTATGAAGTGGTTGGAGCGCCGTAATAGCCTGACCGGTATCCGGCGATGTTCGGGATACCGGGCGGGCAAGGCCGATAGGCCGTGACGAAGAACTGGTAAGGCAGTCCGAGCGAGCCGTACTTGGCCTGTCCGTAGTAGCTGTAGCGGTAGGCGGCGGTATCGTTCGGGTTCCAGGGGTCGACGATGATCGGGTGCTTGCCGGTCAGATCGTAGACCGCCTTGTCGATGGCCGCGCGTGTTGCCCGCGGCCGGAAGATCTCGTCGGTGTAGCGCTTGCGCCAAGCTGCATCGGCCTCGCCCGCGCGTCGAAGGATCCGGCCTTGGAAGAACCCCCAAGCGTCGATATCCAGCAGGTACCCGATCGTGCCGGCGCGTCGGGTGCCGGCTTTGACGGTCTGCTGCTGCGCGTAGAGCCACGCGAGACTGTCTCCGATGCCGCCGAACACCGCGTCTCGGACAGGAGCCGTGTCGCTGGTCCAACGCCGCGGGAACAGGCTCTTAAGCCGCCGCAGGAGATCGGTCGCGCTGCCCCTGATGCTCACGAGATCACGAGGTTGTTGGCTTTGGGCGTGTTCTGCGCCGTGCCGGTGATGTCGGAGGTACCGCCGTTGAGCGTGTAGGAGGTCGGCACGATGCCCGCGACCCCCGACACATTGCAGGCGACGGTCGACAGCTCGAAGTAGCCGACCGTCGCGCCTTGACCGAGGCCATTGAGGTAGAGGGCAAGCGCCGCTGAGACCTGCGCCACCACGTTCTGGTGCACGTAGCCAGCGGCGGTAGTGATCTGCATCACGACGTTGATCGGCAACAGCGCCGCGGCATAGATGCCCGGCCGAATGCCCTCGGCGATAACCGAGTAGACTGCAGTCTGCGCGGCGGCAAGGAGTGCCGCCGAGATGTTGCCGGAGCCGTCGTCCACGATCACGGAGACGACGCCAGGAGTGAAATTGCCGTTGATGTCGGAATTCGGCAAGACGACCGAGGTCATGCCGACTTTGAGATTGGCCACCGCCGATTGGATCGCCGCAATCGTGCCGCCTCCCCGGCCGGCGACCGCGAGAGCGAACCGAGCCATCACACTGGCATCGCTTTCAACGTCGAAGCCGTTGGTGAACGCGGCCGGATTGGTGACGGTGTCGACGCCCGGCATGGTGGAGGAGATCAGGCCGATGGTTGATGCGCCCACGTTGCCATTGCTGCCGGGCTGACCTGAACTGCCAGCCGTCGCGCCGATGACGGGAGCGGTGACGCTGTTCACCTGAGCAGCGATGGCATAAGCGCCGAGACTGCCATCAGTGTTCACGTAGGTCGCCACATAGGCGGGGTTCGTCGCATCCGCGTAGACCTGAAACGTCTGGCTTCCGTCCGTGGTCCTGACAGTACCGCCGACCGGAACGTATGCGATGGTCGGCCCGGCTGTGTACCGGGAGAAGGTGCAGAGGCCGGTAGCCGCCTGCGCACCGAGCCGCGTGACGCCGGACAGCGGGAAGTCCGCGATGAAGGTGTCGATGTCAGAGCCGTAGGAGGTCGCCAGCCGGGTCAGCATGGCGATCTGCAGGTTCTCCTTCTGGAGCCACAGCCCGTTACCGGCGTAGGTCTCAGCCAGCGCCCGGAGCACCTTGCCCTTGGCGAAATTCAGAAAAACGCTAGTCAGCCGGCTCTGGATGCCGGCCGCGATGGTGCCGACGATCGTGCTCTGGCTGCGGGTGTCGAGAACAGTCATCGGCTGCCCGGTGTCTCAAGGCTGACAGCGATAGCAGCCCCCGTCACGGCGTCGGTGTACTGGATGTCGATGGCGAACAGGCCCTGCGTGACCGTCGAGGCCGTCACGGTAGTTTTGGGCACCGGCACGGACGCCACGGTCGTCTCCAGCGCGATCTGCCCCCGCACGATGGCGGCGATGGTCTTCTCGCGGGCCACGCGGCCGATGCGTTCTGGGAGGCTGGCCCCGTACTCAACCGCCCAGATGTAGGATCCGGCCTGGGTCAACAGGCGCCGGATGATGCTCTGCCGCGTCTCGTCAGAGCCATCGACGAGCATCAGATCGCCGTCGGCGGTGATCTGAAAATCATCGTTCCAATTTAGAAATATGTCTGCCACGTCAGGCTGCCTTCGCCCGAGCCGGGATCTTCAGTTCGGTCAAGGGGCCGATAAAGGGGTCAACGATACCGTTTAGGTCAGCGATAGTCTCCCAAAGCATGGCATTGCCAAGCTCTTTTGCCGCGACGGCGAACAGCGTCGTGCCGCTCACGCGGATGATCTTGGCGGGGATGGCGAGGGGAACGAGACCAGCACTCATGCGACCGCCTGTGCGAGGTTGAAGACGGCGCGTCCGACGAAGCCGCGCAGATCAGAGAGCGTTTCTTGATCTGACACGGCGGTGACGCGGCCACTCAGGTCCGCGATCAGCGCCAATGGGTGCCCAGATGGGTCAGGGGCGTCTAAGGAGGTGCCCGCGGCGATCAAGGCGGAGTCGATCATCGCGAGCACGGCCTGCCCTTGTGCGACCAGCGTAGCAATCTGGTATGGCGTGGCCGCGGCGATCGGCTTGTTTGCCGTCACAGCCGCCTGGAATGCGATCAGCGCGACCGGGATCGCAGCCGGGATCATAGAATCAGTCCCACGGACACGGACAGATCAGCGCCAACCGTCACATCCAAGGTCGGCAGGCCGATGCCCCCAATGCCAAGGCCGATCCCGGGGCCGCCGATGCCAGCACCGAAACCACCGCCGCCAGCAGCCGAACTATCGACCGGCATGAGGATGATGCTGAACTCGACGTAGGTAGCCTTGCAGACCAGGGGCAGGAATTCGAGGATGATGACCGTGCGAGCTTCGACGCCGTTCGAATAGGGCAGTGGCGTGCCACTTTTGCGGAGGCTGTCGAGTAATAGAGCCTGGTCGATGGCATCATCGCCCCAGAACTTGCCGGTCCAAGCGCGGTCGATGTCATCCGGGCCCATCGCGTCAATGACGCGGTCACCGCCTGGCAGTTTCTTGGCGCTAATCTGTTGCCGCCCGCCGAAGGGGAGCTTTTCGGGTGAGGACCACGCGTCGAATTCGACGGGGCCCAAAATGACGACATCTGTGGGCATGCACTACGCCGTCTGGACAGTCTTGCCGGCCGACATGACCGTCTGGCCAGCGATCGTGCCAGTGCTACTCAGTCCGCCGTTCTGCTGAATGATCTGACCATTCACCGTGACTGCACCCTTGAGGCTGATGTTGTCGGCCGTGAAGCTGTGACTCTTGGCGGTGAAAGTCTGCGAGCCCTGACCTGCGTCGATGGTGACATTCTTGTCCTTCGTCACAAGGCTGTGATTGCCGTCAGCATCGAACATGTGCTGACCGCCATCCTTGTGCGTCGTAACGATGGACCCGTCCGCCTTGTGAAGGGTCGATCCGCCAGTCTGGTGCTTCACCAAGATCTCACCGGACTGAACTACCGGCGGATTATCGGCCTGCGTGAAGTGCTTGTGCTTGGCGATCGGCGTATTCGGGTCGCCGTTCTCGAACTCGACATCCATCCAATCGCCGTCGAGGTCAGTTGCAGATCCGGCGTTCGGGCCGACCATGACCCCATAGCCATCGCCGGCATGGTGAGAGGCGAGCGGCACCCATCCGGTCTCGACCATGGACGGCAGCAGGACGCCCTTCGCCGCGTGGATCTGAGGATTGTAGGCGGTAACCGCCATCGTGCCTTTGTGCTGCCTGCCGCCGGTCGCGCGCTGCGCCTCGCGGCGATAGATGTGATCAAGCGACATGCGATGGCCTAAACGCTGACACCACCAGAGCCGCCGTCGAGGCTGGCCGGGCGTTGCGGCGGGAGAGGCACGGTTTTGGTCGCCGGGCCATTCTGATTGACCGACTTGCCGCCCCACGATTGCGTGGTCGCGGTGACATCGCGACCCTGCTTGGCGCTCTTACCCTGGATCGTCATTCCGAAGCCCTCGCCCCAGTCGATTACCCAGTCCACGCCGTCGATGTCATAGCTCTGATCGTAGATCGTGCCGGTGCCGGACAGGTTCAGCTTCTGGCGAACGTCCACCGAGAGATCGCCTACCGCCTTGATCACGACGCCAAGTTCGTGCCGGGCAATGCTCTTGGCGCGAGCTTTGGCAAGTCGCTCGACCTGCTTTTGGTTTCGGCCGGGGTGGTTATCCTGATAAGCGAGCACGTCGCCGACGCCAGGAATTGATGCCTCGGCTTTGAAAACCTTGCGCAGCCGATGGTGGACCGAAGACACGCTGTGTTTGATCGGCCGCGCCGCGCCCATGTTTCGCTTCAGGGCAATGTCGAGAACATTGGCGACCGTGTAGGCTTCGGCCGTGCCCGGCGGCTGCCAAACCACATCGTAGGAGCCGTTGTTCTGGTCGTCAGGCTCAAAGTAGAGCGTCTTGCCGTCCACGTACCAGCGGCAGCCCTCGCGTTCTGCCAGATCGTCCAGCAACTCCCAATCGGTGCGATTGAGGATAAGGTGAGCCGTGTCCTCGTCATACTGCTTGCCGGCGTATTCGCCGCCCTCGTCCGGCAACTGCACCTGCGCCGTGAGCTTGTGGTCCTTGGCGACTTTCTGGACGATGTCGGTCGTCTTCTGGTTGGAAAACTTCTCTTGGCGCTGCTTCTCGCCGAGCGACGCCGATTTGTCCCGACCCTGCACGCTCACCGTCATCTCGCGCAGATTGACTGCCGGCATGTCGATTGAGCCAGTGATCATCTCGCGCTCGTCGCTGCCGTCAGCGGCAGACGACATGATCACGGTGGCGTCCTGCGGGTCGAAGTCGGTCCACTCGGCGAGCCCGAAGCCGTACTGCTCGGTCTCGGTGATCGCCAACTCGCAATCGAACGAGTCCGAGTGCCGCTTGCCCGACCTATGCACGCTGCCGGAGATGCAGGGCATGCGCGCCCCGTTGATCTCTAGCCAGATCCGCGGGTAGCGGACGCTGGAGCCACCTCCGATGCCTGAAGCCATGAGACCCTCAGGCGGCGTCCATCACAGGCGTGCCAGGAGCGCGCCACTCGCCGTGGTTGTCGGTCGCGCCGGCCTTCTTCGGGAACAGGTGATCATCGGCCTGATGCATGGCGATAGCGCGACCCATCTTTTTGCCGTCCATGTGAAGGTCGACCATGATTGGGCGCTTCTCCACCGGCTTCGGCGGCGCCCCAGCAGTCGGAGCAGCCTGCCCTTTGTACCCGAACCCCTCGTGCGTTCCGACGCCAGCGGGCCCACGCCCGAACCACGGTGCCCACGTCCGGTTCTTGCCGGCGTAGCGCAGCGCGAAGTCGATCTGTTCCTGCCAGTAGCGGGGATCGCCCGCGTGGTGGCCGGTCGCGCGGCTGTACTCGGTGCCGAGCGACCCCCGCCCACCGTAGTGGAGCTGATAGGGTCCGAAGCTGGTGCCCTTGTCGCCGGGCGTCATGCGAACGCCGGGGATTGAGCCGCCCAGCCCCTCGCTCGCCGCGATGCGGAGCGCGATGTCGGGGTTGATACCGTTCCGGATGGCGGAAGCACGAATGTAGGCGACCATTTCGGGATTGGCACGGCTAAGTACGCCACGGGCGTGAGCGAGACCGGCGCCGCCGCCAGAACCACCTAGACCGCTGCCCAACCCGCTGCCGGAACCACCAAGGCCATCGCGACTGAGACCACTGCCGATGCCGCCGAAGTTGTCGTTGGCGCCGCCGCCGAAAGACGCTTTCTGAATGAGGCCGCCGATACCCTCGCCACCCTCAAACGCCGTCTTGCTGAACGGGTTGAGCTTGCTGAACAGGTTCTTGAGCATATCGCCGATCGCCGTGACGAGCGAGGCGCCCATCTCGGCGATAGCGGTGGCGAGGCGGCCGGGCCAGGATTTGATCTCGTCAGCAAGCTTGCTGGCGTATGTTCCAAGCTCCGACACGAAGCTAGCGACACCGGAATAGAACTTAGTCTTAGTTTCCTCCCATTGCGCAGCAAACGGCGCAACCTTCCCGACCACGTCGTCAATGATCTTCCAATTGAATGCCGCAAGGGTTCCAAAAACGCTTATCAGGCCGGTGATGGCGAGCGCTACGCCGCCGCCCGGTATTAACATTGCTGCACCGGCTATGACGCCCGCGACAGAGAGTGCGGCGAAGGCGACCCCAAGACCGGCGAGGCCCTCAAGGACGATCTTGGTTGCGGTCGGGTTGGCGTTGGCGACGCCAGCGATGGTGTTGATCCCCTTGGCCAGCCCGTTCATCGCATCAACTGCGGTCTGAACACCGGTCTGACCGAGGGCAGTCATCAGGTTCTTCCAAGAAGCCGACAGGTTGTGTTCGGCCTGCTTGTAGTCCTGATCGTTCTGGAGATTGCGGCTCTCGTCGATGCCTTTCGACCCAAGGATGCGCTCGCGCTCGCCCAACATCTGCGGAGCGTTGCGCAAGAGGTCGTGAACGAGCCGCTGCGTCGTCTGCCGCCCTAGGATCTCAAACAGCTTCGGAACCTGCTGCTCAATGTCAGTGATGCCACGGTTAGCCATAGCCTTCCGCAACACTTCGACGGCAGCAAGGGGATCATCCTTCAGCGTCTTAGTGAACTCGGTGTTGAGCGCATCCTTGGCAAAGGAGACGTGCCCACCGCGGCCGACCGTGAAATCACCGACCAGCCCAAGCTCCCTAAGCTGCTCGGCAGCCGACTTGGTCATCTTCCCGCCGACCATCTGCTGATACATGGAGGTCAGCGCCGTACCGCCGCGCTGGCCGCCCATGATCTGCGAGACCATGCCCATGGTCACGAGGCCCTTGTCGGACATGCCCGAGAGCGCGGGACCGCCCTGCTGAGCGAGGCCGAGCCACGTCGCGGCATCTACCTTGCCGTGGGTGCCCAGCGTGACCTTGCTGCCGAGTTCAAGGAAGTGCTTGAACTTGTCGGTATCCACCTCGTGCGTCTCTGGATTGACGAGCTTGCCCATCAAATCCGCAGCGCGGGTCATGTCGTAGACTTTTTTCGAAGCCCCGGCGTAGTCGCCGGTCGTGCCACCGACCACCTGAGTGTACTCAAGTAGTGGCTTCATCATGGCCAGCGCGTCTTTGTGGCCAAAAATGCCACGATTGGCGCCGTAAGCCTCAAGCGCCTCCGTCTCAGTGACGCCTTGGATCTGCTGCGACAACTTCCGAGAGGCCGTGACGGCCGCTAGGATTTCGGAGTCGGTCGCGTTCTGTTTCCGGATAGCGGTCAGGACGTGCTGACGTTCGCCGCCGGCATCCAGAATTGAGCGCAGCCCCTCGCCAACCTCATGGAGGCCGATCATGCCCCCCATGCCGAGGCCGATGCCGACATGCTGCCAATTACCGTTGCCCCGGTGGCCCCCGCCGGCACCGCCAGCGCCGGGCGTGTTAGGCCCAGAGCCGCCACCGCCGCCGGGCCGAATGTGCGGGATACGCAATCCCGCGCCTGCCGCCTTGGCGGCGTTCAGTTCGGCCGTCAGTCGGGCTGCGGCAGCCGCAGCGGCGTTTATGGAGGCGTCGGCTTTGACGAAATCTCCCGACAGAGCGCGACCGGTCGTCGTGGCCGCCTTCTCAATCCTGCCCAAGCGCTCGTTGAGCGTCAGGAGGCTTCGGTTGATGCCGCTGATATTGAGCTTGCCGAAAGCCGCGAACTCCGCCGTGACAGCCTTCGTCAGCCTTTCAATGCGCGATAGCTCAGTCGCGATCTTGAGAAGAGTCGGGGTGGCCTGATCAACAATGCGATAGACCGAACCGACCTCATAGGAGGTGATCATGCGCGAGAGCTACCGGATGCCAGGCGTGAGCTGTTCAATTGCCATGTGGCCGAACTCGTCCTCGCTGCGCTTGGCGATCTTGATCATCGTCGGCATGAAAATCGGACGAGGCGGCATGCGAGAGGTGCCGTTCTCGTGAAAAGCCGCGATACCGCTGGTTGAACCAATCGCCCCTTCAGCGCCGTCGCCGGTCGCGCCAGCCGATGAGCCGAACGACTCGCGCATGGTGCCCTTGCGGTAGAGCGGGTCGGTCGCGCTGATGCGCCCGATCATGCCTAACCGCGTCTTCTCTGCGACCGTAGATGGGGCGAGCGCAGGCCAGCCATTGTCCTCGCGACCTATCATCTCTTTGGCGGTCTCGGCACCTTCGTCCATGAGGCGCTTGGTCGTACGGACCAGTTGGCTGCGCGTGCGAAACGCACTAGCTTCAAGGAAGAGAGCGAGTTCGCCTGGGCTGAGCATCGGCGCCTCTGGAGGATAGGGTGCGGATCGGCGACCACGTCTACGTCATCAAGGGTGAGCACGGCCGAGTGAAGATTGGCAGCAGCATCAACCCTGAACAGCGCTGTGCCGAGCTTCAAACAGGTTCGCCCGTTCAGCTATGGGTTGAACACGTCGCAGCGACGCTAGGGCCGGCACTTCCTGTTGAGTTAGAAGCCCACGCGATGCTGGATCGCTACCGGCTCAACGGCGAATGGTTTGCCGTCTCGGTAGAGGTCGCAGTGGCGACTATCGCTGCAGCCGCGCACAGTCTCCGAGTTCCGCTCAGCACGGGCGGGCTGGCCTTCGCGATCCCAGACGCCCCACCCTACGTCGGGACGAGGTGGCTTGCGGGAGCAGCCCTGATCTCGTCGCCGTTCTGGGCTTTGAGCGCCGCCGATCGGCCATTCTCAGCGCTGGCCTATCTTTGGATTGCTTTAGTCTTCTTAGTGCTTCTGATGCTGCGCGAACGCCCGCCTGCGAAAACGGCGCTGCCTATCTTCGCAGGAAGCATCCTTTCCGGCATCGCGTTAGTGCTGGCGACGATAGTGATCCACTGACATCACTCTTCGCTAGTCCGCCGAGCTATGGCTGGATTGAATGCAAAGCCCCGGCCGATCTTAATCAGGTTTTGGCTTTTAAAGTTGTCCCAATTGACCTTGCTATATGTCGCCCTATCAAACCCGTAGGTGAACATGGTTTCTTTGCGAGAGTTTCCATATTCATCGTTTGATATGATATTATGTGTGAATGAACATTTATCTGCGTCAGGAAAGCTGTCGTAGATCCCTTTTATCTCAACGGGCGCGAACTGCAGGGCAATCACCATAGTCGTTTTTGTTGGCGTCCGCGTAAGTTCGGATTTTGACATCTCATCATTCAAAATGCCGAATTTTTGCAGCAACGGAACTGAGTCAATCACCTTGTTCTGCGTTGCATCAACGACAATTTTGCAATTGCCACCCTTGATGTCTGTCGTCTGCTTGAAGCCCATGCCCTCCAGCATGGATTGCATCATTTTCGCCTGATCCGCGTCTTCGGCGGCGTGACAACCCAAGGGTACCAGCAGGCAACAAGCAACCATGGCGCTGCGCGACAGCATATAAACCTCGTCCCTTACCCAGACCCATTCTAGGTTCGAGAAGGGGAGATGTTCAAGGCGTTTTCAATCAGCCTTCGGATGGCCTCAGAACGGGAGGGTAGGTCAACCTGCTCCCGTCGCCATTCATCAATCGCAGAAGCTTGAACGTCCGTTAGCCGGAGCTGAACGGCGACCGGGAAGTCGCGCCCTGCAGGCCTACCGGCCTTTTTCGCATTTACCGGAATTGACATCAGCATATTTCTGCTTTACCAGAACGGTAGGCCGGAGGGAAGGGCTCAATCAACCCTCCGGCCAAAACCACAACCGCTTCTGGAGAGCAGGCTATGGCTACCGGCCAGATTAGCACACTTCCGGCTTTACCGCTCTACCCCTGGCCGAACACGATGCGCGCTCCCTCGCGCCGCGAGGCCGAAGAACTCATTGAGGGACTGATTGCCTACCTCGACGCCTTGGACGGCGACTCCGACTACGAACAGGAGGAACCCGAAGCCTCTGCGATAGAGTGGGTTGGCAATGGCGCTCATCGCTTCAACATGGGACTGGCTGCGTGAGAACCGGCGCCGCTCGACGCGGCTTCCGAGCCTTTCAGGTCGCCGTGCCCGCCACGGCCTTTCCTAGGGACTTACAGAAGGGCAAGCGCATCAAGCCTGTGTTGTGGGCCTTCCCTGCCTGCGACCACGACTGGTCAACCGATAACCTACCGGTGGTGCGCGCCGCCATCGGCATCGTCTCGCAGACCGGTGGCGAGTTGATCGCGGTTCAGCGCGAGGCCATGGCCCGTAACCCAGACTACGCTCGGGAAATGTCTCGGGATTTAGGCGAGCGCATCGCCCACTTTGAACACCTTGCCAGGATCATGCGCGAGGCACGAGAGAGAATTGAGACGGTCGCCACCTATGTCGAGGACGGGGCGTGACCTATGAGGAGTACATCGCTTCGCCGCAGTGGCGCGAATTGCGCGGCAAAGCCTTGGCCCGAGACGGCTTTCGGTGCCGAGGCTGTGGAGCGATCAAACGTCTGGAGGTCCACCATGTCCGCTACGGCGACCCGCTAGGCACCGAGACCGTCGAAGATCTAACCACTTTGTGCGGCGGCCCTGATGGTTGCCACCACGCCATCACTGAAACCATTCGGCGCCGCCGCTACGGGGGACGCCGCCAGGTCGCCGCCGCAGTCAGCCGGCTTACGCCCGGCAAACATGAGGCACCTTATGTCCTACCAGCGTATGAAATTTCGCCTCACCGGCGTCTCACCCCTGCTCATGCACAACGGGAGGCTGGCGAACCCGCTAGATCCGATGGCGAAGGCGCTTAAGGCCGTCAGTAGCAAGAGAGCTAAGACAGATGCCGATCACGAGGAGATGGCCCGTGTCGAGTTCCTAGGCGGACTCTACGTCGGCGACGATGGGCCGTGCATCCCCGGCGAGTTGATTGAGGCGGCACTGATCGCGGCGGCCAAGAAGTCAAAGCGCGGTCCGCAGGCCAAGTCCGGCCTTCTGTCGGACGCGAACCATCGACTCGACTACGCTGGGCCGCGTGAACCTGATGCGCTCTGGTGCGATGAGAATTACCGGCTCACAGCCGGCGTGCGGGTCGGTCAGGCTCGCGTGATGAGAACACGACCGATCTTCCGAGATTGGTCTGCGGAAATCTTCGTGGACTTCCTGCCGGGCCAACTAAACCGGGCAGAGGTTGCGGAGATGGTTCGGGTCGCAGGCGAAATCGTCGGTCTCGGCGATTGGCGTCCGAGGTTCGGACGGTTCAAGGTTGATATGCCTTGAGCAACGGTGGGGTACGGCATGGCGCCGCGCGGCTTGGCAAGGTTGGACAAGGCAGGGGTTCTTTTGTCCCTTTGATATCCATTCGCTAAGGCGGGGCATGCTCCGGCTTGGTTTGGTACGATAGGGTCAGGTAGGGGCGCCCCTAGGGGCGCAAGAGGCAAGTCGGCAATCGCTGACTTGCCTTTTTCAATCCCGCGTCACCCATTCGTTCATATCGAAGTCATACTCGGCTTTTGGATTTTCCATTTGGCCGAATATTACACTGTAAGCGAGCGCTTCTTCAAAGCTCAATGCGAAAGCGACATCAAACGGAACATTGTTCCGGACCAGCCAGAGCGCCTGTCTTAGCTGGCCGTCGCTTGCGAGTTTTTTGCCGCTTCCGTCACGCTCTCAGGGGCATCCTTGTTGAGGCCCTGGATGCGGATGTAGGCCTTGGTCGCCGCAGCGAGACCTTCCTCGTCCAGCACGTTCAGCACGGCATCAAGTTCGCCGACAGAGCGCGGGAAAGTGTAGTCAAGGTCATCGATTTTACAGACCGCCGCGCCGACCGTCATAGCGTTGATCGCCTGCGCTACCTCAGTGTCGGCCATGCGCATCAGCGTCACTTGTTCTGCCGGGCGCAGGCGCCTAACCGTGATGGCGCGGCCAAATTCATCGGTCTCGATCTCACGCTTTTTATAACGAGCGAGGATCTCTTCTGAAGCTGTGCTCAAGCCAGTTGAACCTTCTGCGAGGCCATGCCTTCAGCGCTCAGCTTTACGTTCTGATCGCGAGACACATCACCGATGTCGCCGACCCAAAACACGAAGCCAGTGTACTGATATCGGCTAGTGGTTCCGTCAGGATTGTAGACGGTCTCGTTGAGGTAGCCAGATGTGACGTGCTGGCCGGCCTCAAACGCGGCCGTCTGAGCAAGCTGGAAATTCTCTAGCGCCGAACCGACACGCGTGATGGTGAAGGAGAACCTGTAACCGTCAGGGATGTAGCCGAACCGAGGCGGGCCATTGTACGGCATCGACTTGATGTCGTGCTTGACCGCGCTGATGCGGAAGGACTGAACGTCCCCCAAATCAAGCACCTGACCGCTGTTGCTGTCGTAGAAGACAAGGCTGTAATCCTTGCCCACATTCATGTTGTTAACGGGCATTCCGCCCTCCTATGTCTGAAGGTTGGGAACCTGTTAGGCCGCGAGTTGCAGAGACGTGCTGATGGTCGGTGCGGTGTTCTGAACCGAGACCGTGACATTGTTGCCGCCGGCCAGCTTGATCACGAAGAACCGGACCGTCGCGAGGTAACGGACCGCGCAGAACGCGAACAGGAAGCCGCGGGCGATGGTGCTGGGCGTGTTGTTGGTCAGGTCGCAGGTGACGGCCCAGTTGTCGATCTGACCATAGCCGCCCGATCCGAAGTCGGGGTTGGCGAGGTCAGCGAAGTAGCTGTTCAGCACCGCAGCAGCCTGCAGGCGGGTCGGATCGTCGGGGCGTACCGACTGGAGGCGACCGACGATGCTGCGCGTGGCGGCGCCCTCCAGCCCCCGGATGATGGAATTGGTCAGGCGCGTGTACTCGTCGCCGTTCGCAGCGGTGTTGCTGCTGGCGTTGCGCCCGGTCATGAACGAGAAGAAATCCTGGTTCAGCGCCGAGGACCGCCCGATGAAGTCGATGCCGCCGGTCTGGGCGATACTTTCCTCCGCGTCCGACGTGAGCACGCCGGTCTGTGAGGTCTGCGTGGCCGAGACGGCGATCAGCGCCTTGTTGATCGGCGACTGCTCCGGCGACAGGTTGCCGACGAGGCCCTGATAGACCGTGGCCGGCGAAGCCAGGATGGATCCGAGCCCCGGCACGTAGACGGTCGGCCAGTCGCCCGCGATGATCTTGATGGACGGGTCGTCGATGGCGACCGACACCCGCGAGGCGACCGCACTGCTGATGGAGCCGCCGGAGGGCAGCGTCACCACCGCCATCATGGCGTTCTGGATCGCGAAGGACAGCATCGCATTCCAGATCGACGTATCGGTGCAGTCGCAGAGCTGGAAGGTGTCGGGATAGCCGGAGGCGTCCGCCCGCAGGCCGGCAAGCGCGTACATTCCGGTGCGCGGCAGGGTCGCCTGCTGCCCGAGGAGGACCGAACTCGTGATCGTGGTCGCGCCATCCGTGCCGCCGGTCAGTGCCAAGGCGGTGTTGACGGTAGGCGCCGCGGTCATCGTGCTCGCAGTGAACACGACATAATTCGACGGCCCCCGCTGGCTGGTGCCGACGTTGATCGCCGTGGCGAGGTTCTGCCAGAAGGCCGCGCCCGTGCCGCCGATGTTGTCGAACCGCTCGGGCGTCCGACCCGGGAAGTTGACGATGCAGGCGTAGGCGCCGATGGCGGCGGTCGGCTGAAACGTGATGGTGATCTGATTGCCGAGCGTACCGGTGTACTTGGCGGTGAAGGTGCCGCCGCCGGTTCCGACTACCATTCCGGTAGCGGCGACATCGGTCCCGTCCGTGACGCGCACGCCACGGAAGTTGATGACGCTGCCCTGCTGGCACGCCACCGAGACGTGCTTGGCGATGTCGTAGAGCCGGTTCTGCGGCGGGCCGTAGGGGCAGCTCGTCGGATCGCTGAACGCGGTCACGGCATTGACCGGCCCCCAGGAGCCGACGCCGATCATGGCCTCGACGTTGGTGGGCAGGCCCGCGATGAACGCGGTCGGCAGGATCTGATCAACGTAAACGCCGGGGCTGGTCAGGCCGAGCAGATTGGCCGTCCCGTCGCGAAAGCTAGGCATCGCCGGTCCTCAAGATGTGGCTGGAATTGGCTTCAGGAGGCCGTGGACGGCGACGAGGCCGGATCGGCGGGGTCTGTCGCGGGTTTCGCGTCGTCGGCCTTGCTGCCCTTCTTGGGCGCATCCGCGGGCGCATCGGGCTTGGGCATGTTCACCGCCACGACGTGGCCGGGGTTCGTGTCCAGTGCGGCCTTCATCGCGGCCTTGTCGGTGATCTGGTCGCCCGGCGCGTAGTCGCCGAAGGCATGCGTGACCGTGAGCGCGCGCATCGGCGTTCTCCTGAGAGCGGATTGGATGGGATGGCGGGAAAGCGCGTCTGCTACGGGAGCGACGAGACTGGCGTCTGCACGACGGTCACCTCAAAGGCCGGATAGGTGTCCAGCGTGTCGAAGGTGACGTTGAAGATGAGGTCGCGGCGGTAAGCGCCCTCGTTCTCGTACTTGTCGTCGAGGTTGGTGCCTTGGAACACCACCATGGCTTGGGTCTGGTCCTCAAGCCGGATCGTGACGTTGCGCTTCAAGGCGACATCGACGGCACGAGAGAGAGCGGCGCGGTCGGCAGGGTTCGGAGACCAGACGCAGATACGAAACTGGATCCGCTGCCGATGGATGCGCGTCGCCATGGTGGCCGGCGCGCCGATCCGGATGTCGAAATCCTGATTGGTGGCGATCTGGACCGTGGCGCCACTGGCTGCCGTGCCGGGGAACGCCGCCTGCAATGCGCTGGCGAGCCCCGTGGCAGTTGAGGATGCCGTATCGCCGGTCTGCGTCAGGTAGGAGTAGCCGATGCCGTCCACGACCGCCGTGATGTACTCGCCCAGTCCAGGCGCGCCCGTCAGGGTGACCCTCGACCCCGAAACGGTCGCTGCCATCCCGTGAACCGGGGCGACATACACCGCATCGGTCGTCAGAAACGGCTGCCCAGCGTCACTGGATGACGACGGCACCGCGAAGATAGAGACGATGGACCGGCCAGCGGCCATGGCCTTGTCGATGTCTCGGGCTAGCGGCCAGCCCTGCGCGACCTGCGGAGGTTTTGTGGGTAGAACGCTCGGCTGATTGGTCCCGTTCGGGAAGACGGCCTGAAGCGCGATCTGCTCCAGCGCGTCCATTACGTCGCTGAGATCCGCCAAGGCTAGTTCTCCAGGCGGATCATCTCGACCTTGTAGCCGAGCGGCGTCCAACCGTTGGTGGCGACCTGGTAGCGGGAGCCGCCCTCGTCCGAGAAGATGTCGCCGTTTGCCACCGTGCCTAGAGGGAACACGCTGACCGGCAGATGCATCCGCCACCGGCCGGGGCCAGGAGCGTCGGTCGGAACCTCGCCCTGCCCTCTCGCGGCGCCAGCCAACGGCACGAGGGCCACGGGTACGTTCGCCGCTAAGGTGCGCTCGCCCGGCCCGACATCGTCGGTGTCGGGCGTCGCGCTGTATCCGAAGTAACGCCCGGCTCCACCGGTCTGCGACGGCAGGCCTTCGCCTTGGCCACCATCGGCATCAATCTGCGAGTTGCCTCGCAGATGCGTGATCAGCCGGTTGCATAGGATCGCATTGATTGGGCGCATCGGCTCCAGCGAGGCGATGAAGTACACCTGCTGGAAGCCGTCGCCCCAAGTGCCCGGCCGCGCCAGGAAATCGCCGAGGGCCAGACCTGTCGCGTCGAGAAGTGCGTTCTGCAGTACGTCGTCGGGGTGGAGGGCTCGGTTGAGGTTGAACCCCGCCCCACCGCCATCGACGAACAGCGCAGGCAGCGCGCCGATGAGATTGGCCGGCGATAGCGGATGGGACCCGGTGGTGCGGTACACCTGATGAGGCACGCCAAGGGCTTGTGCTAGAGCAGCGTAGGATGCCGTCACGCTGCTGCCAGGGCCATTGAGCGGGACCGTGCGGCCACGCAGAGTCCAAGTCGCCCCGGCCGGATCCCCGACGACAGCCGCCTTCCCGGGCGTGAGCGACAGGACGACAAAACTTTGCCCTTGAGCGAACCGGGCACCCGTGATGCTGACCACATCGCCCGAGATCGGCTCAACTGCGAGCGTCGTGGCGAGGATTAGCACGGTGCAGTCGTTGCCGGTGAGCACGCCTTCGGCGGCTTGGCCGGTGCTGTACTCGGTGAAGATCGCCTTGCAGCGGTAGGTGGTCTGGCCCCGCGTGAGCACAGCGGGAAAGAAGGTGGAGGCGAAGGCTCGGCCAACGGTCTTGGCGAGGCTGCCTGCGAGCGGCGTGGTCATAGCCCATGCCTGATGACGGTGACCGCGCCGAACGTGCCAGTCCCATGCACGATGGCAGCTTCTACGGCATCCTCAGCGCATGCCCCGGCATGCATAGCCCCGAAGGCCACACAGGCATCATATCCGAGCGCGTAGTAGGGCGGCTCAAATCGCTCGCGCCCGAAGGCTGTGATGGTCTCCACTGGACCGTTCGGGGCGACGCAGAGCACAACGAACGAGTTGTCGCCGTTGCAGTCGCGCGGCTGCGGATGATCGCCCTTACAGCCACCACGCACCCATTCAAGGAAGGTCTCCCACTCGGAAGCGGTGCCCGATGCGCCATAGAGCGTCCCATCCGGGCCACGAGCCAGCTTTTGCGCCCAAGGATGCTTGGCATCTCCGAACTTGGCGCCGGTGTCTGCGGCCATAACACCGTCGCGGTAGGCGATCGTCGTCATCAGACTCTTTGCGCACGAGCGGTATAGACGTTGCGAGCACCTATGAGACCCGACAGCGCCGCCTCAATGGCCTGAAACGCCGCCTGCCCTGGGGCCCCACCAGCGTACCTAATCTCGACCGAACTGGCCTTGAGCGAACTGATGAGCCCACCGCGCTCAAGATCCGGCAGAAGCGCGCCCGGCTCCGCATATTCGCGAACCGCCGCCTCACACGTCGCCGCGATGATCTCTGGCGGGATGGTGTTCGCCCCGATCAGATCGAACGGGTAGAGCATCCTCGGATCAACGAAGTACGGTGTGTCACCACGCGGCTCTGCGTAGGTGTAATAAGCGTTCGTCCGCGGCCATTCCAACGTCTGCGCACGCCGGAACGTGCGATACCCGGGAAACTGAACCCGATACGTGTTGTCAATGTAGGACGTGGCCCGCCGTAGCGCTGCGTCACCGAGATCATCAGACCCGAAGTCAAGGCCTCGCGCAGTAGCGTACTGCACGCAGTCTGCAATCGCCACGTAGCTGTCGGCCCCGAGGATCCCTGCGCCCGTCTCGACAACCAGCGCCACGTCAGACAGCCAGTCCAGCCATAGCCGCTTCCGCCTCAGCTTCGGTCTTGTAACCCGAGCCGATCGCCTCACCGTCGCGCTTCACGAACCACAAGCCGCGGGCGCCGCGCTGAACGCGAAGCTCACCCGTCTCGGTCTTCGGCTCCGTCCAGAGGACGTGCTGGCCCTCAACGAAATCGCTGGCATTGATGACCATGCGAACGTCAGGAGCCAACGGGTGCTGAATTGCGACGGTGGGGACTATCATGGCGTTAGTCCTGCGACCAGCCCGCCCGCAGGTAGTCGCCAACCATCTCTGGCGCAACCATAGTGACGGCTGGTTCGGCCAAATCTGGCGTGATCCGCGTCAACTTCACGGTCATCCGGTCCGGCTCGACCATCTCGCCCGTCGCAGGCTTCGGGTTCGCAGGGTCATTGCCGAACTTCTGGGCGAAGTGATCGCCAGCGCTCATGTCCTCATTGATGTGAGGGGCCATAACCTTGGCCTCTACAGCGGACATGGGCTCAAGAGGATTTACCGCGGCCTCGGTTTCGGCCGCAACCGCCGCCGCCTTGTCGGCATCCGCACGCGCAGCATCTGCCTTGCGCTGCTCTGGCGACTTGCTGGCATCGTCGGCCTTGGCCTGCGCGTCGATCGCCTTCGCGCGAGCATCCTGTGCGGTAACCTGTGCCTTTTCCGCGTCCGTGGGCTTTGCCTGATCGGCCATATTGGCCTCCTATGAACGAGAGAACGAGAGCCGATCAGCCCTCAAGGATGGCGACGTGATCCTGCTTGATGACCGCGGATCCCCAAACAAGACCGACTTCGAACTTGATCTGACGATACTGACGGTAGACGCGGACTTCGAAGGTCAGACCGGAGAACTCATCGGTGATCAGTTCCGCGTCATCGGCCATGTCGCCCGTGATGCCGTTGAACTGCGGCTCAGCGGGTGCGCGGGTCGCGAGAACGATAGCGTCGCGGGTAAACGCCACGTTCGGCGTGTACGAACCAACGATGGTGATTGCGGCGCCCGAAGCGGCAGCAACCTTGAGGCCAGGGACGCCGATGGTGATCGAGCCAGGTCCGGTGGTTCCGGTCACGACGACGTACTGGTTGGTATCGCCCGCGAAGCGCACGATATCGCCGGCATTGATCGTACCGGTGCCGGTGCCGACCGCAATCACAGTCGTACCGATCGGGTAGGCTGCGCCAGTGACGAAGCCCGTGCCGGTGCCGCCGGTCACGAGCTTGTTGGCAGTCGGGGAGTAGTGGAGCGCGAAGCCCTCCAGTTCGCCGATAGAGCCCCGACGCAGGAGGTCGTCGGTCCCAGCCTCATTGACTTTGAACAGGTTGGCCTGCGTGCCGCGAATATTGGACATCGCCGGGGACGACAACACGAGATGCCGATCCGTCATCGGCGCGCCGTTCTCGTCCAAGATCCGCGCGACACCAGCGGTGTCGTTCAGATTGGCCGCGGTGGCGAACGGTGTAGTACCAGCGGTACCGACAGCGCGCGAAGCCGCAACGATTGCCGCCGCTGAAACACTAGCCTCAACGGCGTTCGTCAGGGTGCGGAAGGCCTGAGCAAACTGGTTGCGTAGGATCGGCGAAACTCCGGGTCCACCGTTGTTCAGCCCAAGCTGCTCTTCGCCGTTCCACCGAATGGGGACGTACTTGGCGTTGTTGAGCTGCATGTTGACCGTGGTCAGTACCTGATCGCCATCGTTCGGCGCGGTTACACCAGGAACAATGTTAGCCGCCGTAACCGCCGGCACGATCGGAACAGATACGACCTGACCAACAGCAGCGCGGGCGAAATTGCCGTTGTCGCGCTGAACAGCGGGAATGAAGCCAACGAACTCGCGCGAAACAAGGTCAAGCGACTCATAGAGGGTGGGGATCAGCCCCGTCAGGGTATTGGCCATCGTACTTCCTCAGTGATGAAGGGAGGTGCTGGGGTCAGACCGACACGAAGCGCCGCCCTTCATCAGGGACTTGGCTCGTCATCCCGCCCATTGGCGTGTCAGTCGTAGAGAGTTACTTCTCGGGCGAGCTTGGACTTCTGCGCAGGTGACAGCGCATTGAATTCTTGACGGCTCATTTGCCGCTGGCCAGCGGCATTCGTGCCGGGTTTAGCGCCGGATCCGCTGGAGCCCGTACCTTTGAGAATGGAGTCGCGGTAAGCGAAGCCATCAACGAGGATTTCTAGAGCCTCATCCGGCTCAGCGATGTCGCCGGGCTTGGTCCGACTAAAGATTTTCTGATCTCCGTCGTAAGCGACTACTCGGCCATCTTCGACGCGAAAGTTGTTGCCGAACTGCGCCTGCATAATCGGCGCAGGGAGCGTGCACTTATCCGCGATGAATTTAGACCCGCTGAACACGCGCCCGATCTTCTCGGACGTGAACATGCCCTTGAAGTGGTCGCGTTCCTTCTCGGCGTTCTTGATCCGCTCAGCGCTTCGACGAGCTTCAGCCGCGACCTGCTCTTCAGCGGTCTTCTTGGCTTGGTTCTTGATGACTTCAACCTCGCCCGCCTTGACGAGATCGCCATCCTTCAAGTTTCGGATAGTCTCCAAGGCAGACCGGGCCGCATCGGGGTCTTCGATGCCCTCAAAACCCTTCAGGCGCCCTTCGGCAGCCTCGCGAGCTTCACGATGCGCTTTCGTCTCGCCGTTCAAGCGAGCGATCGTCGCAACGGTGTGGGGGGCATCAAAGGCGATGGCCTTGCCGTCGTCCGCGAGGAACACAGGCTTGCCGTCCTCGACCTCCGCATAGGTGCGGCCGTCGAGTTCCAAAGTCTTGAGTTTCATGGTGATCCTCTGGGCATCCACCCATCGGTGTGAAGGCCATCCGGCCTGTGCACCCGCGTTCGGCATCCACCGCGCGCAGGGCACTGAAATCCGCCTCAGGCGAGACGGGGCGATTGGGCTTGAGGCCCAAATCTGTTACGCTGCTGATTTACACGGGAGTTCGTGATGACCCGCGAAATCGTACCCGGCGCTCGGGACACTTATGTCGGCAAAGATGGGCCACAATTTCTTGAGGACATGACCCGCGAAGAACTGATTGCTGTGATCAAGCACCTCAACCGAGATCTGCAAAAAGCCAAAGAGCGCACCATCAAGCGGCGCGATTTGCTTTCAAGCGAAAGCACTGGACAGGCAACATTCCCAAACTACGTTCGAACTTGAACCTCTGTCTGCGCCGGCACTGGCGGCTCGGCGGCAAGCAGCACTTTGTCAGCCTCGGCGTCGAAGTCACCAGGCAGCGCGTCGAAACGCTTCAATCCAGCGATGTAGGCGTCGTGGCTGATTTCCTTGGTCGCGCGAGCCTCGGCAAGCGCTTTCAGCGGCTCGGCCGCATACGGCAGGACACTGAAATCCGTTGACACCTCGGTTTGCACCGTCGTCGGCTTGCGCAGGTACTCGCATGTGAAAACGAGGCCTTGTTCCAGGGCATCGTTCAGTGTCAGTGCCCAGCTTTTCACCGCGCTATGAGCCTTCGCAGCGTCGATAGCCTTGCCGGTGGCTGTCGGGTTCCCAGGCTGCTCAGTAAGCGGCTGAAGCCCAATCCGCCGCATATCAGCCTGGATCGCCTCCACGCTCTTGCGAACCTCGGCGATATTTGCCGCTGCGGGTTGCACGAAGTCCCACTTAGGGGGTGGCCCATCGCCATTGCGCGGCGCGAACAGAACCGTCTTCGGCCCGACCTCGATCTTGTCGTTGCTGCCGGGTGCGGGCGGGGCGATCCCTTGACCACACAGCATCGGCGAGCCTGCAAACGTCAGGATCTCTTCCTGTCGGGAGAGGGCCTGATACAACTCGATCTGCATGTCGGCTACGGCTTGAAGCGGCGGCATGACCTCCAGCGCGCCAATGCGCCGACCGAAGTACATCAGCACCAGAGGAACGGCTGAGAATTCCCCACCTCGCAGGTGCGGCTTAATCGGCCCCGGCGTCCAATCACCCTTGTCGGTCTTCTCCCAAATTTGGGAGGTTCCGGGCTCCAGAACGCGCACCTGTTCTATGGTGCGTTCTCCGAACCCGTCTCGTTCAATCCGGCTCTCTCGGATCCGAACGTGGGTAACAACCTCGCGCCCGCCCACCACATCGGTGTAGAGCGCGATGATGCTATCGAACGGCACCTGGACCCAATAGGGACGAGCGCCCGCTTTGATCTCATCGGCCCGAGAGGCGTTCGGAGCCATCTCGGGGTAGTCGACGAGGAAAGCGTGCGCTCCCCGAGCTACGCTCTGCCAAAAGGACTCAGCAGCGAACGTGGTGAGGCTTGATCCTCGACCATCGATATCGTCTACGAGGCCACCGCGGCGACTCTTAGTGGCCTGATCAGGTTGCCCAATGATCTCGTCGGGAGGAACACCTTTGACAGCCACATCCCGCCCAAACGGCTTGGTTGCAAGCGCCTGTAGGATATCGACGAATTCAGGACGCCAAGGGGCCGACTGAGACCGCCGCCGGTACTCCTCACTGGACTCGCCTTCGTACTTGGGCAGGTACTTGTCGCCAGCCCTACGGATCGTCTCAACGCCGCCGAGAATGTCTCTCACGAGCTGCCAGCGCTTATCCATGCGCTGATATTCTGCTGAGGTTTGCGAGGGGTCGTCAGCCATCTAGCGCCTTACGGAGTAGCGGCTGACGAGGGCGGCGGTGTCATAGGTCGGTTCGCCAAGCATTAGGTCAGACACCGCCCATACCAGCGCATCAGCGCGGTCTGGGCTGCGCTCGCCCGCGTAGCCGGACGTGGAGAAGTTCACGAGTTGGTCTTCGAGGTCGGGGAACCGTCCGACGTGCGTGACTTTCCCCGCCTCGTAGAGCGCCGACACTGGCTCAGCCCTCACATGCTTTCCGCGAGAGGCCGTGATCAGCTTGACCGGGAGGGTCTGTCGGGCCGTGCGGATGACGGCCGCAACCATGCCGCCGCCGTAGTTCTTTTCCGCGACGATGCTATCCGCATCCCAGTCGTCGAAAGCCTTGAGCGCAGCGCGTGCCCATTCTTCGGGTCCAGATCGCAACGTCCGATCCGCCAGAACGTAGGCTCGATCGCCGGCCTTTCCGACGACGCTGATGCCGATTTCGTCCGAGCGGCTACTCTCTTCGCCCGTGGCGCCGGATGGGTCCACGGCGACGACGACGCGCGCGATACCGAGACGCGCCAGCGTAACCGCGGGCGCTTCACCCTTCGGGGGCTCGTCGCGGCAGCGCTCGATTAGATCATAGGTCCAGAGGGCGCCATCGACCTCGGCAACGTATTGGCCCTCATAAAACCGGCGTCGCTGCTTGTCTGGGAGGTTGGCAAGCGACGCCAGAAATTCGGGGCTTAGATTGGCGCTGTTGTCGTTCGGGTTGATGAACGTCCGGCGGTAGTTCTCAGGATCCGCCAGCGGCTTCCGGCTAGTCGGGTCGCGGCCTTCGGAGAACTCGTGATACGTCCAATGGCCCGTTCCTGACGGGTTCATGTCGTAATAGGCGCGCTGCCGAAGACCGGCAACCTGCTGCGCCAACCGAGTACGAGCCACCAGAACCGACGAGTACGGGATCTGGGAGCACTCGTTAAAATAGATGGTCGCGAACTCCTGTCCGAGGATTTTCTCGACGCGATCCTTGTCATCCAAGCCGCCGAGCCAGATCTGAGACTCGTTCGGCAACGAGAAGAACCCGTCTTGCCGGTGCTCTGTCAATTTCAAGCCCGGGAAGCAGGCGCCTACGACCTTCGGCAGCGTATCAAGCGCGATGGAGGATCGGACTGCGTTCGCCCTGAACCTTAGGATAGCGTGTCGAGAGCCAGACCCGCGCAACGCCCTTACGACAACTGCACGAGTCAAAAGGAACGTCTTACCTGACCGAGCGCCGCCCGCGATAAGCGTATGCCGCTGCTCGCCCTGAAGAAGCGCCGTTGCTTTCATTTGCCCAGGGTTCGGCTCAAAGGTCGGCGTCACTCGGAGCGAGGTTAACCGTGATATTGGCATTCACGTCCGGGTCTTTGAACATGCCCAAGTGTTTGCCAAGTTTTTCGAGGGCTGAGAGCTTGTCGTGGAGCTTGAACTTTACCCGGCGAACGTCACGGGCATCTTCGCCGCGACCATCCTTGAAATCCTCAACGGTAACTTCACCCAGTGCAGCCGCTTGGTCCCGAGTGAGACCGGAGAAGTCAAGGTAGGGATCACCCGCTGGGCTTGCTCGCATGTAATCCTGCATGTTGGCGAACCCGACCTTGGCCAGTTCCTCCACGATGCGGGCGACAGTAACGCCTGCCTTTTCGGCGCCAGCTTGAAGGATCTCCTCAATGCGAGCGCGAACCCGTTCATTCCTGTTCAGCCGCCCGGCGTTGCCCTCATTGGCGGCATAACCCGCTGTGACATAAGCCTGAGAGGCTGATTGGCCTTCAGCTACGGCCTGAGCGAACCGTTCGTGTTTTGAATTGGAGAGAACAGGCATGAGGTGCGAATGAACAGCCCTTAGGGGCTACAACCGATCAATCCAGCGCGCCAAGCTCTCATCCGCTTTACGGAGGGCCTTGACCCTGAGGATGGCGGCGTCTGCGTCTCTCTTGGCGAGGTAGCGATCGAGCTGGGCGGGGAATGGGATCGGGGCTGCGGGCTCGGGGTTGAGCACAGTGCCACCATCGCCCTTGCGGGGTGCGTTGAGGCGAAGGATGGGGCTGGGCGGGTCGATGTCGTACATGATTGCCGACCCTTGTGGGCGCCGCTACGCTGCACGATCACAGCGGTAGAGGGCAGCATGGCACAGACCCCGTTCACAACCCAGCGCATCCACGTGACGACGGCGCCGGGCTTTCCGCTGGCGACGGTCAAACGCGAACTGAACAAGACCAACGTGGGGCTCTACTGCCAGCATTGCGGCGAATTTTTCGCCTTCGCTGTCGAAGAGCCAAGCGCAGTCGCGCTGGAGTTTACGGCCGACGCCCCGCTTCTGGTTCAATGTCCGTTTTGCAAACAGCAGGATCATCGGAATGCGGGCGAGATCCTGCGGTTTCCTCTGACGGAAGGGAAGAAACGACGGAAGCCGACCGTCGACCCGTCTTGTTGAAGTAGGTCACGGCCTCTTGGATGGTGCGGAAGGTCGGGGTGGGAAAATCGGAGGCGAACATGATCAGCGCCTCGGCAGCAGCACGGCGACCTTACTCGCCAGTCGCGTTCCAAGACCCACTAGAAACCCGGCCGCCCAGCCCGACGTCCAGCCGCCGCAGAAGCAAACGCCAGCGAAGAAGGCCAGCGCTACAGCCATCGGCATCGTAAAGCCGTTGATCGTGAATGAGCCCATCACCGCGCTCCCATCATCAGATCAGCGCCGGCCGCGACCCAGCCGCAGGCGAAATGAAACGGGAGGAACAGCCAAGTCAGGAAGGCGTCGATGTCGTACATCACGCCGTCTCCTCACCGATCGCGTCCCGACGAACGCCGGGGATCTCGACCTCTCCGTCTTCAACCCCGTCCCAGTCTTCGGGGAGGAGGTGAACGCTATCGAAGGGGAGGGTGTCGGGGTCCGGCATGCAGGGCCCTGAGATGGCTTCGATGCGGGCGGCCGGCCTATCGCCAACCCTTGTCTAGGCGGCTGCCCTAACGGCAACCCAAGACCCGCGTCGAACTGTGAACCCGGGCGCTAAGCGCTATGGGACGGAATTTAGGGTGCAACAATTACGCGGCCTCGGCCGACACGTATGCGGACTTCCAAGGCTATCCGATCGGGGCCAGACTGCGCGAAGCTGTCGCCGCGAACTCGAACCGTGCGTTGGTCGGTGATTATGGGGCCGCCGAATTGAATGTCAAGCTATTAAGCAGCCTCTACCTGAGTTTCGTCCAGATCCACAATGGTTCTGCGCCCGAAGATGTCCACCGACACCCTCAATCGGCCCGTCCGATCATCGATAGCCTCAACGTTG